>JAYRDH010000038.1:0-27131 GCA_041909515.1 Novosphingobium sp.
GGGGGGGCGCGCCCCCCCCCCCCCCCGCCAGTTTATCAACCTCTCCCCGCGTCACCCCGGACCCAGTCCGGGGCGACGCGGGGAGGGGAGCGGCGCCGTCCCTTACTTCTCGCCCAGCAGGTTCTTCTGCCAGAACTGCAACTCGGTCCAGAACTGGTAGTCCTGGTTTTCCTTCTTGCCGAACCCGTGACCTTCGTTCAGCCCGACGAGATGCCAGGCGGTGCGGCCCTTGGCGCGGACGGCGGCGACGGCCTGATCGGCCTCGCTTCTCGGCACGCGTGGATCGTTCGCGCCAGTGACGACCAGCAGCGGGATCGACAGCTTGTCGATCTGGGTCAGCGGCGAGATTTCCAGCAGCTTGGCGCGCTGCTTGGGATCGCGTTCATCGCCGTATTCAACCCGGCGCAGATCGCGGCGATAGCTCTGGGTGTTTTCGAGGAACGTCACGAAGTTTGAAATCGCGACGATGCAATCCGCCGCCTTGAACTGCGCGTCGTACCGGATCGCGCTGGCATAGCACATGTACCCGCCATAGGAGCCGCCCTGGACCGCCATACGGCCCGCGTCGATGGCGGGATCGGCCTGCAAGTGCTCCAGAAACGCCCCGATGTCCTTGACCGAATCCTCGCGCTTGAACGGCCCGTTATCCAGGCTGACGAAGCGCTTGCCGTACCCGGTGGAGCCGCGCACGTTGGGATAGAAGATCGCCATTCCCAGCTCGTTCAACAGGTAGTTGGCGCGGCCCCGGAAGCTGGGGGTGGTCTGCCCTTCCGGCCCGCCGTGGATGTTGACAATCAGCGGACGCTTGCCGGGGAACTTCGCCGGATCGGGGCGATAGAGGAAACCGGACACGGCCTCGCCGTCAAAACTTTTCACTTCGACCAGTTCGGGATCGACATTGACCGCCGGGTTCAGCCCGCCCGTTTCGCTTTCCGTCCAGCGGGTGACCGCGAGGCTGGCCGGATCGACCGAGAACGCATCGGTCGGCACCTTGGCCGAGGATACCGTGACGCCAATCGTGCCCCACGGTGCGATCTTTACGCCGCCGATCACGCCCTTGGGCAGGCCGGTAACTTCGCGCACCGCGCCGGTTTTCGGATCGAGCAGCTTCAGCTTCGAAATGCCCGCTTCGTTCACCACGTAAGCAATGAAGCTGCCGTCCGGGGCAATGTCGAACCCGTCAACATCCCACTTCGGTTCGGGCGAGCGGGGGGTGAACTTGCCGGTCTTGACGTCCAGTGTGCCGAGCCGCTGGAAATCGCTGCCGACGTCGCTGGTCACCCACAACTGGCCATCGGGCGCATACTTTGCCCCGCCGTGCGAAATCGCCAGCTTGTGATTGCCGATGGGGGTCATTTTGCCGCTGGCGAGATCCAGCGTGTAGAGGTCCGACTTCTGGACCGAGACGTAATTGGCGACGACCGCCGTCTGGTTGCCGGGCGCGAAATCGGCCAGCGCCCAGCCGCCGCCCTTGACCTCTGCTACCATCCGCGTGCTCGCCGGATTGCGCGGGTCGGCCACGTAAAGGTCACCGTCGGTGCCGTTGCGGCGGGTGGAGCTGTACCCGATCAGCGTGCCATCGGCGCTGATCGCGTTCAGCGAATTGCGGCTTTTGCCATCGGTCAGCAGGGTCAGGCGGCCATCCTTCAGCGTGTAAAGCTGCCAAAATTCATCGCCGCCCTTGTCCTTGCGCACCACCAGCGTGCCGTCCTTGCCGACATAGCTGCCGCCCAGCGGCTCCGCCTCGAAACTGATCTGGCGGCGGGCCATGCCGGGAGCGGCGACCGTGTGCAGCTGCGCGACGTTGCCGAAGCGGGTCGACACCAGCATCGCGCGGGTTACCGGGTCCCAATCGAGGAACGCGGCGGTGCGGAATTCCATGTAGGGGCGGGTCGCATCGACCAGCGCCTGTGGCACGGCGGGAACGCCGTCGGCCTCGATGCCGGCGGGCTTGGGCGCGACCGGCGCGGCGTCTTGTGCAAGCGCAGGCGTCATCGACAGGGTCAGGGCGGTAAAGCCCAGCAGAAGTTTGCGCATGGTGGATGGGGTCCCCGTTATTGAACTATGTCCCCAGACTGGCCGGGGCAGGGGCGAGAGGCAACCGGCTTATCGACGAACCGCTGACAACGGCCCGCCGCTGCGCTAGATCGGGTGTCATAAGGAGACACCGATGGACCGCACCGAAGCGCTTGCCCTGCTGACCCGCTATTACGCCGCGTTCAACGCGGGCGACTGGGAAGGGATGCTGGACTGTCTGGATGACGGCGTGATCCACGACATCAACCAGGGCGGGCGGCAGCGCGGCAAGGACGCGTTCCGCGATTTTCTGGCCCACATGGAGCGCTGCTATCGCGAGCGGCTGGACGGCATCGTGCTGATGGCCAGCGACGATGGCACGCGCGGCGCGGCGGAATTCATCGTTCACGGGGAATATCTGGCGACTGATGAAGGCCTGCCCGAAGCGGGCGGGCAGACCTATACCCTGCCAGCCGGCGCGTTCTTCAGCATCGCGGGCGGACGGATCACGCGGGTCACGGTCTATTACAACCTGGCCGACTGGACCGCGCAGGTCGGTGGATGAGCGTTGCCGTCCGCCCACTGACCGGCGCGGACCTGCGCGCGGCGCTGGACGATCTGGCCGCCCTGCGGATCGCGGTCTTTGCGGCGTTCCCGTATTTGTATGACGGATCGGCGGAATATGAGCGCGAATATCTGGCCGAGTTCACGGCCGCGCCCGCTGCGGTGCTGGTCGCCGCGTTCGATGGCGCGCGGATCGTCGGCGCGGCCACGGCATCGCCGCTGATCGCGCAGGAGGACTATATCCGCGAACCGTTCGGGCGCGCCGGGATCGATGCGGCGCAAGTGTTCTATTTCGGGGAAAGCGTGTTGCTGCCGGACTATCGCGGGCAGGGGATCGGCCATGCCTTTTTCGACGCCCGCGAAGCCGCCGCGCGGGAGTGGGGCGCGGCGCAGGCCAGCTTTTGCGCCGTGGTGCGGGCGGAGGATCACCCGGCCCGGCCTGCCGATTACTCGCCGCTGGACCCTTTCTGGCGGCGGCGGGGTTATAGCCCGATCGATGGCCTGACCGGCACGTTCAGCTGGGCCGAACACGGCGAGGCGCAGGAAAGCCCCAAGCCGATGCAATTCTGGATGCGCAACTTATGACCGCCTTCACCATCGCCGCCGCGCAGTATCCGATTGAGGAACTGGCCGACTGGGACGCCTATGTGGCCAAGCTGACCGGCTGGGTGGAGCGCGCGGCGGCAGGGGGCGCGGCGCTGGCGGTGTTTCCGGAATACGGGGCGATGGAACTGGCCTCGCTCGATCCTGCAACGATGAGCGACCTGCGGGGGTCGATTGCGACCGTCTCGGCGTTGTTGCCGCAAGTCGATGCGCTGCACAGCGAACTGGCGGCACGCTACGGCCTCCACATCCTCGCCGCCAGCGCGCCGTTCCAGCGCGCCGATGGCCGCTTCGTCAACCGCGCCCGGCTGTTCGCGCCGAATGGCAAAGTGGGCGTGCAGGACAAGCTGATCATGACCCGGTTCGAGCGCGAGGAGTGGGGTATCCACGGCGGCGCGCCGCTGCGCTTGTTTGAGACAGCACTTGGCAAGATCGGCATAACCATCTGCTATGACAGCGAATTCCCGCTACTCGCCCGCGCGCTGGTGGAAGCGGGGATGGAGCTGCTGCTGGTGCCGTCCTGCACCGAAGCTGCGCTGGGATACTGGCGGGTGCGGCTGGGCACGCAGGCGCGCGCGCTGGAGGGGCAATGCTATGCGGTCCACAGCCCGACCGTGGGGCAGGCCGACTGGTCCCCGGCGGTGGACCGCAATCGCGGTGCGGCGGCGATCTATGGTCCGCCCGACCGGGGCTTTCCCGATGATGGCGTGGTCGCGCTGGGGGAGATGGACGCGGTGCAGTGGGTCTTTGCCGAGGTGGACCTCGCCCGCGTGGCGGACCTGCGCGCCGATGGCGGCGTGCTGAACGCGCGCCACTGGACGGAACAGCCGGGGGCGGAACCCCTTCCTCCGATTGAACTCGTGGACTTGCGATAAGCACGCCCGCGCGGCACAACGCGCCATGCGTTTGTCATCTCTTGCCTTTTCCGCCGCGCTGCTGCTGGCCGTTCCGCTTTCCGCGCAGACGCCTGCCGCGCCGCCACAGACGGTGGAGCAGGCGCTGGCGCTGGCCCCGGCGGGCACGCGCTTTGGCGTGTTGGTGGTGGACGATCAGGGCCGGGAAGTGCTGGCGATCCGGCCCGATGACCGGTTTATCCCGGCCTCCAACACCAAGCTGTTCACCACCGCCACCGCCTATGCCCTGCTGGCCGACAAGGTTGCGGGGGCGAAGTTGGGGACGGAAGGGTTCGGTCGCTATGCCCCCGGCGCGTTCATCGGTCTGGCCGAGCGCGAGGGCGCTGCGCCTGACGTGATCCTTTATGGCCGGGGCGATGCGCAGCTTTCCAGCGCGGCAGACTGCAAGCAGGATTGCCTGTCCGAACTGGCCGATTTCATCGCGCGCAAGACGCGGCGGGTGGGCGATGTCGTGGGCGACGACAGCTGGTTCCCGGACAAGCGCTGGAGCCCCGGCATGAGCTGGAACAACATCGGCAGCGATTCCGGCACCGCGATTTCGGCGCTCTCGCTCGACAACAACGAAGTGCCGGTGGCCATCGCACCCGGCGCGGAAGGCCAGCCGCCGCTGGTCGAAATCGCACCCTATTACACGGTGCGCAACGAAGCGGTGACGATTGCGGCGGGCGGCCAGACCCGGCTGGGGTTCGAGCGCGCGGTAAATGGCACGGACCTGCGCATCTATGGCGAGATCGCGGTCGGCGCGCCGCCGTTCCGTGACCGGCTGGGGATTGACGATCCGGCGCACTATGCTGCCTGGCAGCTGCGCCGGATGCTGGAGACGCGCGGGGTGAAAGTGAGCGGCAGCGTGCGCGCGCAGCATCGCCCCGTCAGCCTGATTGACGAGCCCAAGGCGCGTGAAGGGCGCGATGTGCGGGTGCGGATGCCGCGCGCCGCATTCATGGGCGGCCACACCGCGCCGCCGCTGGCCGACACGATCCGGGTGGTCAACAAGGACAGCCAGAACCTCTATGCCGAGTTGCTGCTGCGCCGCGTGGGCAAGCTGGAGGGCACCGGATCGCTGGCGGACGGGATTGCCGCGCTGCACAGCGTGATGGCGGCGGCGGGCGTGGCGCGGGGCAGCTATGACTTTTCCGATGGCTCCGGCATGTCGACCTACAACCGCATTTCCCCGCGCGCGGCGGTCACCCTGCTGCGCTGGGCCAAGGGGCAGCCGTGGGGCCGCGAATGGGATGCCTCGCTGCCGGTTGGCGGAGTGGACGGCACGCTGGGGCGGCGGTTCAAAGGCACCGCGCTGGAAGGGAAAATCCGCGCCAAGACCGGCACGCTCAACGCCACGAATACGCTGTCGGGTTACCTCACCGCCGCCAGCGGGCGCGAGCTGACGTTCTCCATTCTGGCTAATGACGTGCCGGAAGACGGGCGCGCAGTTCCGGCGATGGACGCAGCCTTGCTGCTGATCGCCGCCACGAATTGAAATCGCTTCCAACGAAATTGTTGCGCGCTTGCAACAAAATTGCGTCAGCGGCGAAAAACCGTGCCTGACAAGCAGTTGAACAAGGTTTCAACTCTGGCGCTGACACGCTGCATTGATACTGTCTGGGTTCTGGCCCTTGGGGGGGCCGACTCGTTTTCAGTTGGGGGTTATCCATGAACGTACGCGACTTTTCCCGAATTCTGCTGACCAGCGGTGTGGCACTGGGGGCGCTGGCCTCGCCCGCGCTGGCGCAAACCGCGCCAGGCAGCACGTCGGGAACGGGTGCAGCGGAAGAGGGCGGCAGCACGGCGATCATCGTCACGGGTTCGCGCATCAAGCAGGACCCGACCAAGAGCGCGCTGCCGCTGACCGTCATCAGCAACGCGGAAATCCAGCAGAACGGCATTTCCAGCCCGGAACAGCTGACGATGTACCTGTCGACCAACGGCACCGGGGCAGACAACCTGGCCGCCAACGCCGACGTCACCAGCGGCGCTCAGCGCGGCACCAACGGGCTGTCGGCGGCGAACTTGCGCGGGCAGGGCTCCGCCGCGACGCTCGTGCTGCTCAACGGCCGCCGCGTGGCGGCGCACGGCCTGTCGGGCAGCGCGGTGGACGTGAACCAGATCCCCTTCGCGGCGATTGACCGGGTCGAAGTGCTGAAGGACGGCGCATCGGCCATCTATGGCACCGATGCCATCGGCGGGGTGATCAACTATATCACCAAGAAGGATTATACCGGCCTTGGCGTCAGCGGCTTTGCCGACCTGACCGAAGTGGGCGGCGGCAACATCTATAACGTGTCGGGCATCGCCGGGTATGGCGACCTGAAGGAGCAGGGCTTCAACATCATGGCGGCGGTGTCCTACCGCTGGAACAAGATGTTGCGCGGCAGCCAGCGTGATTTCGTGAACGGCAACCAGTCGCAGCGCGGCCTCTCGGTCGATACGCGCGGCACTCCGCTGGCAACCGCGTTCAACATTGGCGCGAACGCGTTCCAGCAGCCGGGCGGCACCCTGCTTCAGGGGTTGACGCTGACCGCGCCGAACGGCGCCAACGCGGCGGCGGGCGGGATCAACCCGCTGAACCTGCCGGGCGGGGCGGGCTGCGAGACGATGGATGGCGGCATGGCCTATGACTATGCCCTGTGGAATTCGCCCACCGCTTACTACGCCTGCGCGTGGGACACGGGCCGCGCGGCGGTGATCCAGCAGCCGATCGAAACGCTGACCTATTTCGCGCGCGGCGTGGTGGCGCTGGGGGCAAGCGAGCTGTCGGTCGAACTGACCGGGTCCGACGCCCATTCGGCCAAGAGCTTCTCCAATGCGCAGCTTTCGGCCAACACCACCAACCTGCCGATCGGGATGCCGCTGAACAGCCTCACCCAATCGACCTATGATTCGGTGTTCAACGCCATTCGCGGCACGTTTGCGGGCAATCCCACGCAAGTCGCCGCGCTCGATGCGCGCTATGGCCGCCCGATCGGGTTCCGCTGGCGCTGCGCCCCGTGCGGCCCGCGTGAATACGTGACCGATACCAAGACCTTCCGCGTCGCCGCCGGGATCGACGGCCCGCTGCCGCTGGCCGGGTGGGATTACCGCGTTGGCGCCAGCTATGCCCGCAGCGAAAGCTCGTCGGTGCTGGGCAGCGGCTATTACTATCGCGGCACGCTCAACAACGGTTCGTCCGACACCAACGCGCCGACCGCGCCGGGCGCGACCGCGCCGGGCCTGGTGGGCGTGATCAACAGCGGCCTGATCAATCCGTTCTCGCTGACCCAGACCGAAGCCGGCCTCGCCGCACTGGAAGCCGTCTCGGCCAAGGGCGCGACGCTCTATGGCGGGCGCTATCAGCTCAAGCAGGTCGATGCCTCGTTCTCCGGGCCGCTGTTCGCGCTGCCGGGCGGCGACGTGCAGATGGCGGTCGGCGTGGACTATCGCCGCGAGACGTATGAATTCAACGGCTCGCCCGCTGCGGCGGCGACCGCGCCGGTGATCTTCCTGGCGGCGTTCGACAACGTCAACGCGCTGACGCCGAAGAACCGCGACGTGAAGGCGGCCTATGCCGAAATCAACGTCCCCGTGTTTGACATGCTGGAACTGACCGGCGCGGTGCGCATCGATGATTATTCGGGCTTTGGCACCACCACCAATCCCAAGGTGTCGGCCAAGTTCCAGCCGGCCGAATGGCTGATGTTCCGCGGCTCCTACAGCACCGGTTTCCGCGTGCCGAGCTTCAACCAGATCTTCAACGGGATCACCGAAAGCCCTTATGCGGGCAGCGATCTGGCCGATCCGGTGGCGTGCCCCGGCGGTGTGCCGAACGCGACCAACCCGGCCTGCGCATTCATCCGTCCGAACATCTGGACCGGCGGCACGATCGACCTGGGACCTGAAACGGCGAAGATGGCCAGCCTGGGCGTCGTGCTGCGGCCCGCGCCGCGCTGGACCGCCTCGGTTGACTGGTGGAGCATCCGCGCCGACAACACGATTCAGCTGCTCACCCTGCGCCAGCTGATCGATAACGCCGCGCTGTTCCCCGACCGGTTCATCCGTGACAGCGCCGGTGTCATCACCACGATCGACCAGCGCTGGATCAACGCCGGTGCGCGCAAGACGCAAGGCCTCGAAATCTCGCTGCGGGGCGGGTTCGATCTGCCGGGGAACAGCCAGCTGAACCTGGGCGCCGATGGCACCATGCTCCTGCAAAAGAAGGAAAAGCTGACCCCGACTGCGGCGTGGAGCGCCAGCCAGATCGGCGTGTTCACCTTTGCGGGCGATCTGGGCCTGCGCTGGAAGCACAACGCCTGGCTGACCTGGTCGAACGACAACGTCTCGGCCACGTTCAGCCAGATCTTCCGCAAGGGGTACAAGAACCAGGCGCTTCCGGGCATCGCGGCGGGCACGATCACGCGGCCTGACTATAACCCGATGGTCAAGGACTATGCGATCTACAACCTGACCGTCAGCTATCAGGGCCTGATCGAGGGGCTGAAGCTGACCGCAGGCGTGAAGAACGTGTTCGACACCGATCCGCCGTTCGCCATCACGTATGACGGCAACACCGGCGCGGGCAGTTCGTGGGAGCCGCGCGTGGCCGATCCGCGCGGGCGTTCGTTCATCCTGCAAGCGGAAATGAAGTTCTGATCGATCAAGGCGGGCAGCACGCCCGCCAATCACGGAAATCCGGCAAGGGCGCGCAGCAATTGCGCGCCCTTGTTGCGTCGGGCGGGGCGTTGCGCTGCTGTTTGGAAAAAGCAATTTAGCCTTAACGGTTCGTTCACGGCATTTTGCCAGAATTGCCAAGTGATACAGGCACTCAAACCGGTGGCCGCCATGGCATATGCAGGTGAACCGAAATTTCAGACGACTGGCGGCCGGCGTACCGATCGGGCGCCGTTTGACGCGGCCGTGGTGTTCCGCGCCGGGACACGCAAGGCCACGGTCAAAGTGCGCGATATTTCAACGCTGGGCGCGCGGGTATCCGGGGTCTATCTGGTTCACGAAGGCGACCGCTTTTTCCTGACCCTGCCGGGGCTGGAATCGATCGAGGCACGCGTTGCCTGGGTGACCGAATTCGAATTCGGCTGTGAATTCATGAAGCCGCTGAACCCGGTGATTCTGGAAAACCTGATGCGCCGCCATTAAGGCGCCGCACCTGTCCGGCGCGAGTTCCCGCCCGGCCATCGGTGCGTTCCGGGTGGGGCGCGCGATCCGTGCTTGGCTGGCCGGACGGGAACCGCCGGGGGGCTTCTGAACCGGCGTCAGGTCAGCGGGCGAAACGCCGTATCGGGCCGCCAGCGCGTCAACAGGTTGTCCAGCACGATCGGGCTGAGCATCTGATTGAATGCGCAGCCGACCAGGCTGTTGTCCCACCAGATCACCTCGCCCTGCAGCGATTCCAGCCCCGGCAGCGTCAGCCAGCACACCGTACCCGGCGTGATCCGGTTGACCGCCGCCGCGCAGAACCCGCTGAGCGACAGATCGTGCACGACCGACTGGAATCCGCGCCCGCCCGACATGCGCAGCGTGGCGGGAATCGAAATGCGGGTGCGCGGTGCGCTGCGGTCTTCCTGCGCTGCGGTGAAATAGGGATCCCGTGTCTGGATCAGGTAATCACTCATCGTCTGCAACCCCTGCTGCTTTGCTTGCCGCTGTCTTTCCCGACAGGCTTTGCAAAGTATCGCGCAGTCTGGTTGCGAGGGATTTATGAAGACTGGTTAACCCGCTCGCGGTGGGGGCTGGCAAACTGTTCACCAAGCAGGGTTACCAAACGCTGCGCCACCACGGCGGGCAGCTTGACCGTCTGCGGATCTTCGCCCGGATAGGCCTTGGCGCGCATCGCCGTGCGGGTTGCGCCGGGGTCGATGATGGCCACGCGCACCTTGCTGGTGTTGCGCACTTCCTGCGCATAGCAGTCCACCAGCGTTTCAGCGGCGGCCTTGCTGGCGGCATAGGCGCCCCAGAACGCGCGCGGGGCGGTGGCAACGCTGGTGGTCAGGTACAGGAGGCGCGGATCGGCGGCCTTGCGCAGCAGCGGATCGAAGTGCGCGATCAGCGCCTGGGTGGCGAGGACGTTGATCGTCAGCGCCTTGGACAGAGTGGACTGGTCAATCGCGGTGACCGGGGTCAGCTGGGGCAGGGTGGCGGCGCTGTGCACCAGGATGTCGAGCGCGCTCCAGCGGCCGGCGACGGCCTGCGCCAGCCGGGCGATGCCGTCCGCCTCGGCCAGATCGACGGGCGCGATGGTGGCGTTGCCGCCAGTGGCAAAGATCCGCTCCTCGACCGCTTCCAGCGCGCGGGTGTCGCGCCCGGTCAGCACCACGTGGGCACCGGCCCCGGCCAGCGCTTCGGCCGTGGCCGCACCAATCCCGCCGCTCGCCCCGGTGACGAGCGCGACTTGTCCGGCCAGATCGGTCACGCGACTTGTCCGACTGGCAGGGAAAGCTGGCCGGCCGTGCTGTCACGATCGGCCATGTCGGTCAGGCTGGTGGGATACTCCCCGGTGAAGCACGCATCGCAATGCTGCGGGCAAGCGGCCGAACGCTGCTGTTCCCCGACCGCGCGGTACAGGCCGTCGATGGAGACGAAAGCCAGGCTGTCGGCATGGATGAACTGCGTCATCTCCGAGATGTTCATCCGCGCGGCCAGCAGCTTGGAGCGTTCCGGCGTATCGACGCCGTAAAAGCAGCTGTGAACCGTGGGCGGGCTGGCAATGCGCATGTGCACTTCGGCCGCGCCCGCATCGCGCATCATCTGCACGATTTTCATCGAGGTCGTGCCGCGCACGATCGAATCGTCGATCAGCACGATCCGCTTGCCTTCCACCAGTGCGCGGTTGGCGTTGTGCTTGCGCTTTACATCGGCATGGCGCGCGCCGTCCGACGGCTGGATGAAGGTGCGCCCGACATAGTGCGAGCGGATGATCCCCAAGCCAAAGGGAATGCCGCTTTGCTGGGCGTAACCGATGGCGGCGGGCACGCCGCTGTCCGGCACGGGGACCACCAGGTCCGCCTCGACCGGGGCTTCGATCGCCAGTTCCGCGCCGATCTGGCGGCGCACTTCATAGACGGAGTTGCCGCCCATGACCGAATCCGGGCGGCTGAAATAGACGTGCTCGAAAATGCAGGGACGGGCAGAGGTTTCGCCGAACGGGCGGTGGCTGGTGATCCGGCCATCGGTACGCACCTCGACGATTTCGCCGGGTTCGATTTCGCGCACGAATTCCGCGCCAACCACGTCCAGCGCGACCGATTCGCTGGCGAACACGGTGGCATCGCCGATCTTGCCCATCACCAGCGGACGGATGCCCAGCGGGTCGCGGCAGGCGATCAGGCGCTTGGGCGTCATGCAGATCAGCGAATAGGCCCCTTCGATCATGCGCAGCGCATCGACGAAGCGGTCCAGCAGCTTGTGGAAGCGGCTGGTCGCGATCAGGTGGATGATGACTTCGGTGTCCGACGTCGACTGGAAGATCGACCCCTTCGACACCAGTTCGCGCTTCAGCGTCATCGCGTTGGAAATGTTGCCATTGTGCGCGATGGAAAAGCCGCCCGCCGCCAGATCGGCGAACAGCGGCTGGATGTTGCGCAGCCCCGATCCGCCGGTGGTGGAGTAGCGGACATGGCCCGATGCGACCGAGCCAGGCAATTGTTCGAAAATGTTGTTGTCGGAAAAGACCTGCGCCACGTGGCCAATGCCCCGGTGCGCATAGAATTCGCGGCCATCAAGGCTGACGATGCCGCAGGCTTCCTGCCCGCGATGCTGGAGCGCGTGGAGCCCCAGCGCCGTCATTGCCGCGGCATCACGCGCGCCAATGACGCCGAAAATGCCGCATTCCTCGCGGAGCTTGTCGCCATCCGCGTCGAAAAAGGGGTGTGTCACATTCATGTTGAATCGCCCGGCCAGTGCTGGCGCCGCTTTGGCCCCATGCGCGCGGGAAAGCAAGTGTTGGGGGAAGGCAAGGGCGGGGGAAAGCAAGCGGGGGCATTGCCCTGCGCGGCCGATCCCCCTAAATCCACGATCCTGCCCGCGCGCCGGGCCAACCTGACGGGACCGAAGCTTGATCCTGACCCCTTTCGAATGGACGATTGCCAAGCGTTACATGCTGCCCGGACGGGGTGAGGCATTTATTGCGCTGGTCGCCGGCATCAGCCTGGTCGCGGTCGCGCTGGGCGTGGCGGCGCTGGTCATCGTGATGAGCGTGATGAACGGCTTTCGCGCCGAACTGTTCGACAAGATCGTCGGCCTGAACGGCCATGCCATCGTCCAGGCCTATGGCGGGCGGCTGGATAACTGGCGCGAAGTGCTGGCCGACGTGAAGGCCACGCCCGAAGTGACCAGCGCCTCTCCGCTGATCGAGCAGCCCTTGCTGGGCAGCTTCAATGGCCGGGTCGAGGCGGTGTTCGCGCGCGGCAACACGCAGGAAGACATTCAGCGGCTGGGGCCAAAGGTGATCGCAGGCGCGCTCTCTCCGCTTCAGCCCGATGCGGGCAAGGTCGCGGTGGGATCGCAGTTGGCGCAGAACCTGGGGCTGCGGGTGGGCGATTCGATCACCATCATCAACCCGCAGGGCCGCTCCACCCCGTTCGGCACGGTTCCGCGCGAGATTGCCTATGAAGTTGCCGCGATCTTCGAGATCGGGGTCTATGACTTTGACGAACGCTTTGTCGTCATGCCGATGCGCGATGCCCAGACCCTGCTGCTGGCGGGTGACAGCGTCGGCATGATCGAAGTGCAGGTCACCGATCCCGACCGCGTGTCCGAAATCCTGGCCCCGGTCGCGCAAAAGCTGGCGGGCCGGGCGGTGGTGACCGACTGGAAGGCGATCAACGCCAGCCTGTTCGAGGCGCTGGCGGTGGAGCGGGTGGCGATGTTCGTTGTCCTGTCGATCATCGTGCTGGTCGCGGTGTTCAACATTCTGTCCTCGCTGATCATGCTGGTCCGCGCCAAGACCCGCGACATCGCGATCCTGCGGACGATGGGCGCATCGCGCCGCAGCCTGCTGAAGATTTTCGTGACCGCCGGCTTCCTGATCGGGGCGCTGGGGACGTTTGCCGGGCTGGGGCTGGGCTTTACGTTCCTCTATTTCCGCCAGTCGGTGGTGCGCGCGGTGGAATTCGTGACCGGGCAGAACCTGTGGGACCCGTCGATCCGGTTCCTGACCGAGCTGCCCAGCCGCTCCGACCCGGTGGAGATCGCCATCATCAGCGTCATGGCGCTGCTGTTCAGCTTCCTCGCCACGCTCTACCCCGCGTTCAAGGCGGCGAGCACCGATCCCGTGCAGGTGCTGCGTTATGAATGATCCCGTTGTCCAGCTGACCAACCTGACCCGCAGCTTCGAACAGGGCGGGGTGCGGATCGACGTGCTGCGCGGCGTCAACCTGGCGGTCCAGCCGGGCGAGATCGTCGCGCTGCTGGGGCCGTCGGGTTCGGGCAAGTCGACCCTGCTGCAAGCTGTGGGCCTGCTGGAAGGCGGCTTTGGCGGGCGGATCGA
Organism: Novosphingobium sp.; assembly: GCA_041909515.1. Taxonomy (GTDB): domain Bacteria; phylum Pseudomonadota; class Alphaproteobacteria; order Sphingomonadales; family Sphingomonadaceae; genus Novosphingobium. Next base: position 13,570 of record JAYRDH010000038.1, read on the forward strand.
CATTGCCGGGACTGATGCCTCCGCACTGGATGGCGACGCGCGCACCGCGCTGCGGCGCGACCGGGTCGGGTTCGTCTATCAGTTCCACCACTTGCTGCCCGATTTCACCGCGCTGGAAAATGTCGTCCTGCCGCAGCTGGTGGCGGACAAGCCGCTCGCTGCCGCGCAGGACCGGGCGCGCGAGTTGCTGGGCGCGCTGGGGCTGGGGCAGCGGCTGGATCACCGGCCGAGCCAGTTGTCGGGCGGTGAACAGCAACGCGTCGCCGTCGCCCGCGCGCTGGCCAACAAGCCCGCGCTGGTGCTGGCGGACGAGCCGACCGGCAACCTGGATGAGGCAACCGCCGACAAAGTGCTTGCCGAGTTTCTGAAACTCGTGCGTGATGAAGGCAGCGCGGCGCTGGTCGCGACCCATAACGAACGGCTGGCCCGGTCGATGGACCGCGTGGTGCGGCTGCACGAGGGAGTGCTGGAATGAAGACGATTGCCGATTTCAAGGCGAAGCTGCCGGGCGGGGAAACGCTCGACCTGTCGGAAAAGGCGGGCAAAGTGCTGCTGATTGTCAACACCGCCAGCAAGTGCGGCTTCACCCCGCAATACGAAGGGCTGGAAGCGCTGTTCCGCAAGTATGCGGGCAAGGGCTTTGAAGTCATCGCCTTTCCCTGCAACCAGTTCGGCGCACAGGAACCCGGCAATGCCGAGGAAATCGCCAACTTTTGCAGCCTGAAGTACGACGTCACCTTCCCGCTGATGGCCAAGGTGGACGTCAACGGCGACAAGGCCGACCCGCTGTACGACTGGCTCAAGGCCGAAGCGCCGGGGCTGATGGGGACCAAGTCGGTCAAGTGGAACTTCACCAAGTTCCTGATCGACCGCGATGGCAAGGTGGTGCGCCGCTATGCCCCCACCGACAAGCCCGAAGCACTGGAACGGGACATCGAAGCGCTGCTGTAAGGGAGCGTAAAGGCCCCTCCCCGGTGGGGAGGGGGCTTTCGGTTACTTCGCCAGCCCGGCCAGATCGTCCGCGCTGATTTCCGCCACTGCCGCTTTCAACTCGTCGATGTTGGCGGCATCGCCCTCGGCCTCGACCATGAAGCGGCTGGCGACCATCTGGCCGAACTTGCCCCGGCTGTCGGTCTTGTTCCATTCCTCGATCTGCATCTGGCCATTGCTGGTGGTGACGCGTTCATAGCCGTCGGCGTCTTCCTTGCTTTCTTCGACCCCCATCGCCGCGCCGATCCCGGCGATGGCGCCAAGCCCGGCCATGTCGACGATCTTGAGCGAGAAGCTCTTGTCCCCGGCGGTATAGGTTGCCTCGGCGGTGCTGCCCATGCCGCCCACGGCGGCGCTTTCGATGGCGGTGCGCTGATAGCTGCCGATCGACGCGGGAAGCAGCGCTTGCAGGTCTGCCGCCTTGACCGCGACCTGCTGGCCGTTGGCGGCGGCTTCGGCCTGCTTGCTCGCTTCTTCCAGCTTGTCCGCGTCAATTGTGCCGACGCCGGGAATCTTCAGCTCGCCTGACATCTCGCCGCTGTCGGCGCTGCGGCCAAAGCCGAGTGCGCCGGTCACCGTTGCCGCCACCGCGCCGACCGCGATGTTGAGCAGGATCGCCGCGATCACCGTGACCGCCGCATAGCCCGCGCGCTTGTCATCCGGCACTTTCATCACCGGGCCGATCCCGGTGTAGATGACATAGAGCGTATAGAGCGCCAGCAGCAGCCCCAGCACCGACAGCGCCGGGATCAGCCCGAAGATGCCGCCCAGCCACGATGCCGTCGCGCCATAGATCACCAGCCGGAACGCCCCGCGCCGGTCGGCCGTGCCGCCGAATTTGGGGGCCAGCCAATCGGCCAGCAGTGCGAGGATCACCACCCCGATCAGGCTGACGACGAACGTCAGCACCGCGCTGCTCAACCCCTCCATGAAGCCGGGCTTGTAGGTTATCCCCAGCAGCGACATCCCGAACAGCTGGCCGCCGACAAACCCGGCGACCGGGCCGATGGCGGCCAGCGGCGCGGCATAGCCGGTCAGCAACTCGCCCGGCGTGGTGTTCTCGGTGGCAATGGCCGGCCAGGTATCCTTTGGCCGCATGACCATGGCCTTCACCCGTTCGACAAATGCGGACTTGCTCGTATCGGTCATCGCAAAACCCCTCTTGCAAACTGGAACCCGACCCGGCCGCTCTGACGGCGGCGACTGTAACGGAGGCAGCAGACCACAACCGCCCGGAAAAGCCTAGCCTTTTCCACAGGGTGCAGGGGCTGGTGGATAAGGCGCGCCTGCCCCCTTCCGAATCCCGGCGCGGTCCCTAGTTTCAGCGCCATGGCCTATGCTCCGTTTGTCCCCTTGCGCGTGTTTTCCAGCTATTCGATGCTCGATGGGGCGATCGATCCCAAAGCCATTGCCAAGCTGGCCAAGGAACGCGGCTTTCCCGCCATCGCGATGACCGATCGCAATGGGCTCTACGGTGCGATGTCGTTCGCCTCCGCGTGCAAGGACGCAGGGATACAGCCGCTGGTGGGCACTTATCTGGCGGTGCAGCGCGAAAGCGGCGGGCCGATCGACTGGCTGGGGCTGATCGTGCAGAACGATGCCGGCTGGATGAACCTCTGCCGACTGGTCAGCCGGGCGCATCTGGAGCGCCCGCTGGAACTGGACCCGCACGTCACGCTGGCGGATTTTGACGGCTACAGCGACGGGCTGATCGCTCTGACCGGCGGCGGCGAGGGCGCACTGGCGCGGCTGCTGGCCGAGGGACGGCACGAGCGAGCCGAGGCCTATGCCGAAAAGCTGGAAGCGCTGTTTCCGGGGCGGCTCTATGTCGAGATCGTCCGGCGCGGCGAGGCGGTGGAGGAATCGTCCGAAGAGGCGCTGATTGAGCTGGCCTATGCGCGCAATCTGCCGCTGGTCGCCACCAACCCTGCGCAGTTTGCCGAGGCCGGTTTTCACGCTGCGCATGACGCGATGCTGTGCATTGCCAATTCGACCCACGTCGATGCGGCGGAGCGCCCGCGCTCGATGGCGGAAAACTGGGTGAAACCGGCCGAAACGATGGCCGAGCTGTTCGCCGATCTGCCAGAGGCGACCGCCAACACGCTGGTCATCGCCCAGCGTTGCGCGTTCTCGCCGCCCAAGCGCAAGGCGCTGCTACCCAGCCTGGCGGGCGACAAGGAAGGCGAGGCCGCAATGATGGCCGAGCATGCCCGCGCCGGGCTGGAACGGCGGCTGGCCCCCTATGGCGAGCTTTCGAGCGAGGAGCGGCAGGTCTATTTTGACCGGCTGGATTTCGAAGTCGGCATCATCACCCGCATGGGGTTCTGCGGCTACTTCCTGATCGTGGCCGACTTCATCAAGTGGGCCAAGGACAACGGCATTCCGGTGGGGCCGGGGCGCGGGTCGGGCGCGGGCTCGCTGGTGGCGTGGGCGTTGCTGATCACCGATCTGGACCCGATCCGGCTGGGCCTGCTGTTCGAACGCTTCCTCAACCCGGAACGCGTCTCGATGCCCGACTTCGACATCGACTTCTGCGAAACCCGGCGCGGCGAGGTGATCCGCTACGTCCAGCAGAAATACGGCGCGGACCGGGTGGCGCAGATCATTACTTTCGGCAAGTTGAAGGCCCGCGCGGTGCTGCGCGACTGCGGGCGCATCTTGCAGATGAGCTATGGCCAGGTCGACCGGCTGTGCAAGATGGTCCCCAACCACCCGACCGACCAGTGGACCGTCCCGCGCACGCTGAACGGCATGGCTGAATTCAAGCGCGAGTATGACAACGATCCCGACGTGAAACGGCTGGTCGATCTGGCGATCCAGCTGGAAGGGATGCCGCGCAACAGTTCCACCCACGCGGCGGGCGTAGTGATCGGGGACCGCCCGTTGGAACAGCTGATCCCGCTGTACCGCGATCCGCGTTCCGACATGCCGGTGACCCAGTTCGACATGAAATATGTCGAGGACACGGGCCTCATCAAGTTCGACTTCCTGGGCCTGAAAACCCTGTCGGTGCTGCGCAAGGCGACCGACCTGCTGAAGCGGCGCGAGATCGAGATCGATCTGGATACCCTGCCGTGGGACGACAGCCAGGTCTATGACCTGCTGCAACGCGGCGACACGGTGGGCGTGTTCCAGCTGGAATCCGAAGGGATGCGCCGCACGCTGGCGGCGGTAAAGCCGACCAATTTTGGCGACATTATCGCGCTTGTCTCGCTCTATCGGCCGGGCCCTATGGACAACATCCCGCTGTTCGGTCGCCGCAAGAACGGGCTGGAAAGCATTGAATACCCGCACGAAAAGCTGGCGGGCATTCTGTCTGAAACCTACGGCATCTTCGTTTACCAGGAACAGGTGATGCAGGCCGCGCAGATCCTGGCGGGTTATTCGCTGGGCGATGCAGACCTTCTGCGCCGCGCGATGGGCAAGAAGGTTCAGGCCGAAATGGACGCGCAGCGCCAGCGCTTCGTCGATGGTTGCCGCGAAGTGTCGGGGATCGACAAGGCCAAGGCGAATGAGCTGTTCGACTTGATCGACAAGTTCGCCGGGTATGGCTTCAACAAGTCGCACGCCGCCGCCTATGCGCTGTTGGCCTATCAGACGGCGTGGATGAAAACGCACTATCCGCACGAGTTTTACGCCGCCGCGATGTGTTTCGACATGCACCAGTCGGAAAAGCTGGCGGTGTTTGTGGATGATATGCGCCGCGCGGGCCTCGCGCTGGCCGGGCCGGACATCAACCGGTCGGAGGCGGAATTCACGGTGGAGCGCACCGACGATGGCCACGCGGTGCGTTATGCGCTGGCGGGCATCCGCAACGTCGGCGAAAAGGCGATGGACGCCATTGTCGCGGAGCGTGAGGCGCACGGCTGGTTCACAAGCCTTGAGGACTTGTTCCGCCGCGTGCCGCAAGGCAGCATGAACCGCCGCCAGCTGGAAGGGCTGGCCGCCGCCGGAGCGTTCGACAGCCTGGAGCCGAACCGCGCCAAAGTCATGGCCAATGCCGATATGCTGCTGGCCGTCGCGGACGAGGCGGAGCGCACCCGCAGCAGCGGGCAGGCGGGCCTTTTCGGCGGCGACGATCACGCCGCGCAAGTGCTGCGGCTGGCCGAGACAGAGGCGTGGAGCCGGTCGGAGCAGATGGCGAAGGAGCGCGAGAACTTTGGCTTCTACTTCGCCGCGCATCCGGTGGAACAATGGCGCGCGGTCGCATCGGCCAATGGCGCGCGGTCTTATGCCAGCCTGATGGAATCGGGCGTGGCCGGGGGGCGCTCCGCAGCCGTGATGGCGGCGATGGTGGAAAGCGTCAGCAAGGGCAAGACGCGCAAGGGCAACGACTTTGTCCGGGCCGATTTCTCCGATAGTTCCGGCCAGTTCAGCGCTGCCTGTTTCGAGGAATCGCTGGTTGAACCGATGCTGCAATGGGCGCGCGAGGGGACGTGCATCCTGCTCAACGTCGAACTCGATGCGCCCAGCCCTGAGGAACCCCCGCGCGTGACGGTGCGCGGTGCCCGCCCGCTGAGCGAGGTCAAGAGCGCGTCGAGCATGGTCCTGCGGCTGGATATCGCCCGGATCGATGCCTTGCCGGAACTGGCGATGCTGCTGGTGCGCGGGGCCAGCGGGCGCGGCGAAGTGATCGCGCGGCTGATTACCGGGCAGGAGGAACAGCCGACATTTCGGCTGGGGACGGACTTTCAGCTGGATGGCGAGCTGGCAGAGCGCTTGGCAAGCATCGAAGGGATTGCCAATGTGTCATTGACGGCACGGCGCGGGGCAAGCCACTTGCGCCTGGTAGCCTGATCAGTTGAAGCCGGACGGGCGAGAGCGCGGAAGAACCGCGCCGATCCGGCCGGGTAACGTTTTAGGGAGTTGAGAATGCTGGGAGCGATGCAGGATTTCGACCTTCGGGTCACGCACATCATCGATCATGCCGCGCGTGAACACGGGTCGCGGGAAATCGTGACGCGCTGGGCCGATGGCAGCGAAACCCGCACCAACTGGGCCGGTATCCGCCACGATGCGCTGCGCATGACCCAGGCGCTGCGCAAGCTGGGCGTGCAAGTGGGGGACCGGATCGCGACGCTGGCGATGAACCACAGCCGCCACCTGGTATCATGGTACGGCGCGGTGGGCGTGGGCGGGGTGCTGCACACCATCAACCCGCGCCTGTTCGACGATCAGCTGGAATATATCGCCAACCACGCGGAAGATCAGGTTCTGCTCTATGACAAGGCGTTCCAGCCGATCATCGACCGGATGAAGCCGCGCTGGACCACGATCCGTCACTACATCTGCTATGACGATGGCCAGTTCGAGGACTGGATCGGCGCGGAAGATGGTCAGACCGAATGGGCCACCGGGGACGAACGCGATCCGTGCATGCTGTGTTACACCAGCGGCACCACCGGCAACCCCAAGGGCGTGCTCTATCAGCATCGCAGCACGTTCCTGCACGCGATCAGCGGGCTGCAGCCGGCGATCTTCGATTTCGATGCGCGTTCGGTCATGCTGCCGGTGGTGCCGATGTTCCACGCCGCCAGCTGGGGCCTGCCGTGGGGCGGGGCGGCGGCGGGCATCAAGTTCGTGTTCTCCGCCGTCAACGATGCCGCCGTGCTGTGCGAGTTGATGAACCGTGAGAAAGTGACGCATTCCGCCGGGGTGCCGACGGTGTGGCTGTCGATGTTCCAGCACATGGACGCGACCGGCGCGGCCCTGCCGACGCTGCGCCACGCGATCATCGGCGGCTCCGCCGCGCCGCGCTTCATGATCGAACGGCTGATGAAGGCGGGCGTGAATATCGCGCACGCCTGGGGCATGACCGAAACCAGCCCGATCGGCACGACTGGAGCCAAAACGCACGATTGGGACGAGCTGCCGTTCGAACGGCAGGTGGACATCAAGCAGATGCAGGGCCGCGTGCCCTTCGGCGTCGAACTGCGCTGCGTCAGTCTGGACAACCCGGAGGAAGTCCTGCCGCGCGATGGCAAGACCTCTGGCGCATTGCAGGTGCGCGGGCCGTGGGTGATCAAGCGCTATTTCAAGGCGGACAAGGATGCGACCGACGCCGATCAGTGGTTCGATACCGGCGACGTTGCCCTGATCCATCCGGACGGCACCCTGCAACTGACCGACCGGACCAAGGACGTGATCAAGTCCGGCGGCGAATGGATCAGCTCGGTCGAACTGGAAAACGCCGCTGTCGGCCACCCTGCCGTGGCGGAAGCCGCAGCCATCGGCATCTATCACCCCAAGTGGGATGAGCGCCCGATTCTGGTGGTGGTGAAAAAGGCCGGAGTCGACGCCACTGCCGAGGAGATCCGCGATTACCTGGCGCAGCATGTCGCCAAGTGGTGGCTGCCCGACGCGGTGGAGTTCGTGGACGACATCCCCCACACCGGCACCGGCAAGATCAGCAAGAAGGACCTGCGCGACCAGTTCCGGAACTACAAGCTGGCCGATTAACTTCCTCCCCGAACCGGGGAGGGGGAGGACTGGAGAGTTTTATGACCGCTTACATCGATCCCGATCGCGCGAACTGGCAGGCCTTCAAGGACTTGCCGCGCGACACGCCGATCCATATGCTCAACCTGATCAAGTTCCGCGATCTGGCCGAATACCCGGAAGGACACCCCCTGCACGGCAAGGGGCTGACCGGGCGTGAGGCTTACGCGATCTACAAGGAAGGGTTCCAGCGCGTGGTCGCGAACGATGGCGCGGCGATGGTCTGGGAAGCGCCCATGGAATGCACCGTCACCGGCCCGGCGGGCGAATGGGACGAGGCCTTCGTGATGGGTTACCCGAACAGCGGCCTGTTCATGGCAATGGTCAAGAACGAGGAATACATCCGCGACGTCGTTCCGCACCGCACGGCGGCTCTGGCGGACAGCCGGTTGATCCGGTTTCGGGGGTAGGGCCATTCGGTTTCGGACTATCAATCCGTGACACTGAACCTGTTAGGCGCTTATCCCCTTTCGCCACCGTAAAGTCTAAACCGTCATGCTGAACTTGTTTCAGCATCCATTTCTCGGTCCGCACTGTCCGTGCAGGAGGAAAGATGGACCCTGAAACAAGTTCAGGGTGACGAGTTGCAAGGGGCCGTAGTTAGTCATAACAGCCGCAACTGTCCGCCAACCTCAGGCCTAACGAACCGGCTGCAATCCAGCGCTGGTTGATCCCGGTTCAGCCCCAGCCGCTGGCAGGCCAGGCGAAAGCGAGTGCGGAACACGTCGGCCCAGACGCCTTTCGGCTTCATCCGTTGGAAAAAGCGGCTGTCGTTGTCCTTGCCCCCGCGCACGGACTGGACGATGGCCATGACTTTGGCGGCGCGGTCCGGATAGTGGACGTCGAGCCATTCCCGGAACAGCGGGGCGACTTCGTGGGGCAGGCGCAGCATGATCCAGCTGGCGGTCTGCACGCCGCGCGTGGCGGCGGCCTCAAGAATACCTTCGATGTATTCATCGGTGATCGCCGGGATGACCGGGGCGACCGAGACGTGCGCCGGAACCCCGGCGGCGGCAAGCTGGGCCAGCGCGTCCAGCCGCTTGGCCGGGGCTGAGGCGCGCGGTTCCAGCAAGCCGGACAGGCGCGGGTCGAGGCTGGTGACCGAGATGCTGACCGCCGTCAGGTTCAGCCGCGCCAGCTGGGTCAGCAGTTCCAGATCGCGCAGCACCCGCGCGCTCTTGGTGGTGATTGTTACCGGGTGGCGCGTTTCCAGGCACACTTCCAGCACGGCACGGGTCAGGCGGTACCGCGCCTCGATCGGCTGATAGGGATCGGTGTTGGTCCCCATTGCGATCGGGGCGGGTTGGTAGCCGGGTTTCGCCAGCGCCGCGCGCAGCAGCCGGGCGGCGTCGGGCTTGGCGAACAGCTTCGTTTCGAAATCCAGCCCCGGCGACAGGTCGTGAAAGGCGTGGCTGGGGCGGGCATAGCAATAGACGCAGCCATGCTCGCACCCGCGATAGGCGTTGATCGAACGGTCGAAGGGAATGTCGGGCGAGCGGTTGAAGCTGATGATTGAACGCGCGCGCTCCTCCGTCACGGTCGTGCGCAGCTTGGGTGCGGGGCCGTCCACGCCATCGCGTACGTCCAGCCAATCCCCATCCGCCTCGCGCGCGGACAGGCCAAAGCGTTGCGGCACCGCGGCTGACTGCGCGCCGCGCCCGTGGATGGGGTGGAGAATCATCTCCAGGTTAGAACATAACTGGAACATTGCCGCAAGCGCGGCGTAGGATCACCGCGTGCGCAGCACCGTGCCACTGGCGGAAAGCCGCACCGCCTGCGATCCGGTCAGGCCGGGGAAGGTGGGCCACAGCCCTTGCGCCAGCGCCATCCGGCTTTCCGATGGGCCGCCGGCCTGCCGTTCATACATCCAGTAATTGCGCATCACGATGTTCACGTAGCCGCGCGTCTCCCAATAGGGGACGCTTTCGATCCACAGCAGCGGGTCGCCAGAATCGCGGATTTCGTTCTGCCAGCGGCTGATCGGCACGAGGCCCGCGTTATAAGCGGCCATGACCTTGGGCAGCAGCCCTTGCGTGGCGGGGCTGTCTTTCAGGCGTTGCAGGTGGCGCTGGCCGAAGGCCAGGTTCACTTCGGGCTTGGCCAGATCGCTGGATGTGCCGGATACGCCCAGCGCGGCGGCGTGGTCGCGCGCGGCGGCGGGCATGATTTGCATCAGGCCCTTGGCCCCGGCGGGGCTGGTCACCGACGTACGGAAGATCGATTCCTGCAAGGCATGGGCATAGACCAGCGCCGGATCGACATTCCACCCGGTGGTCGGTGTCCACTTGGGCGTGGGGAAGCGCGCGGCGGGTTCGGCCTTGCCCCCGGCGGGCGCGTTATAGGCCATCCACAACTGGGTTGAAGGCAGCCCCAGATCGCGCGCGAGGCGCGAAAGCGGCTGGTAATGCGTCGACGCGCCGATCCGCGCCTGATGGCGCAGCACTTCATCCGCCAGCCCGTCCTTACCCACTTCGGCCAGGCCCACGGCGACGCGAATGTTCGGCACGTCGCGCAGTTTCTGCCAGTCGCCTTGCGTGAAGTCCGGCGCGGTGTGGGTTTCCGGCAGCTTCATGCCAAGCTGTTCGGCGGCGAGCATGCCGTAGAGCGTCTCGTCCATCCGCGCCGCAGTCTTCAGCGGGGCGGCGGCGCGTTCCGGCTGCCGGCAGCGCACCAGCGCGCGGGAATGCCAGAAATGCGCGGCGGCGGTCAGTTCGGCATTGTCGGAGGTTTGCGCGGTGCGCCCAAACGCGTCGGCGGCCCCGGCGCAATCGTTCAACCGCCATGCGGCAAGGCCCGCCGTCCACAGTCCTTCGGCCACCCACGGTCCACTGCCATCGGCAGTGGTCTGTGCCAGCGCATAGGCATTGGCGTCATCGTTCTCGATGTAAAAGCTCCACGCCACCTTGGCGCGCCATTCGGCCCGCGTTTCAGGCGAAAGCTGGGTGTCGATCCCGTCGAGCAGGGCCTTGGCCCCGGCGGGGTCATCGGCCTTGATCTTGGCCTGAATGCCAGCGGAGACGGCGGCGGGCATCGTGCCGTCGTTCACTTCGCGCGGGCGGATGCGCTTGGCCCGGTTGGGCATCGATACCAGCCGGTTGGCAGAGGGCAGCGCGGGCAGTTCGGCCACGCCGCGCTTGGTCGCCAGTGCGGCGATCTGCACCGCCTGCGGCAAGTCAGTGCCGCGCGCCAGCCAGTCGCTGAGCGGTCCAGCCTCAATCTTGGGGGAGGTGGGGGCAAGGAAGTATTCGGCGCGGGCAACCTGGTGCAGCGGGCCATCGGCCTTCTGTTCAAACAGCGCTTGCACTTTGGCCCAGTCGGCCTTGTCGATTGCGGCGAACAAATCCTGATAATAGGCGCGTTCTTCCTGCGTCAGCAGGCTGGGCACGGCGGTGCGGCTGGCGCGGTTGCGGAAGTAATCCACCGCCGCACTGTTCGCCTGTGCGGCGACGGGCAGCAGGACGGCTGCGCCGGTCAGCGCATATCCCATCAGCCGTGCTGTCATCCGCAATGTCACGTCCCGAATTATCCCGTCCAGTCGAGCCAGGCGTTCCACAGGCCGGCCTTGTCGCGCGGTCGGCCAGACAGGCGAACCAGCCCCGGCGCAACCAGTACCGCAAGATTTCCCCCCTCATGGTTAAATCGCGGTAAAGGATTAGCGCTTTTCGCTGGATCGTGGCCCAGCAGCGACGAGATGTGCGGCCCCAGCACGATCAGGCGCTTTGGCGCGGTCAGTTTGACGTGATGCGCCACGATCCGGCCCAATCCGGCCTCGGCCAGCGCGGCCCAATCCGGCATCGGCATATGGCGCGGCAGGCAGCTGGCGACGTAGGCCGCATCGGGGGCGATCCCAAAACTGGTGAGGATCGCATCCAGCATCCGCCCTTGCGGCCCATCCAGCAGCCGTGCCGAATCGCCTTGTTCGGGATGGTCGACCAGCACCATCAGGTCCGCCCCGGCTGGCCCGCGCGGCGGCACGCGGTCAAACACCTGTCCGCCATCGAGCGAGGGTTCGGTCAGCCACCACTGCGCAAACTCGGCCAGTGTGTCGGGCAGGTCTGCCCCGTCGCCGCCGATTTTCGGCGCGGGCGGGGGTGGGGGCGGCTGTGGCACCACGAATTGCGGAGTGTTGCCTGCTGGTGCGGCCGCGTCCGGGCGGGTCAGCCAATCGCGCGGGTCATCGACGAATTCCAGGTCCACCCCGGCATCGCGCCACCAGTCCACCACGGCGGCGAACTGTGCCGGGGTCAGGCCATCGGGGGCGTCAGAATGTGTCATTGCATCCACATTGCGGTCTTGACCTGCCGCATCGCAGCAATCAAGGCTTTCCGACAGAAACAGTTGACTATGCAGGGGACGGAATCCGCCATGAGCGAACGCGAATCGATGCCTTATGACGTCGTCATCGTTGGGGGCGGTCCGGCCGGCCTTGGCGCGGCGATCCGGTTGAAGCAGCTGAACGCCGATCTTTCGGTCTGCATTCTGGAAAAAGGCTCGGAAGTGGGCGCACACATCCTGTCGGGTGCGGTGGTCGATCCCAAGGCGCTGGACGAGTTACTGCCTGACTGGCGGACCGACGGCTGCCCGATGGCGGAAACCCCGGTGACGGACAACTGGCACTGGGTGCTGACCAAGGGCAAGCACATCCCCATTCCGCACTGGCCGATGCCTCCGTTCATGTCGAACGACGGCAACTATACCGGCAGCCTCGGCAGCCTGTGCCGCTGGCTGGCGGGCAAGGCCGAGGAACTGGGCGTCGAAATCTTCCCCGGCTTCCCGGCCAGCGAAGTGCTCTATAACGAGGACGGCTCGGTCAAGGGCGTCGCCACCCAGGACATGGGCGTGGCCAAGGATGGCAGCCACAAGGGCGAATACCAGCCCGGCATGGAACTGCACGCCAAGTACACCCTGTTTGCCGAAGGGGCGCGCGGCCACCTGACCAAGCAGATCAAGGCGCAGTATGACCTTGAGGCGAACTGCGAACCGCAGGTTTACGGCATCGGCATCAAGGAACTGTGGGACATCGATCCGGCCAAGCACGTGCCGGGCCGCGTGATCCACACCCAGGGCTGGCCGCTGACCGAAAGCGACAGCTGGGGCGGCGGGTTCCTGTATCATCAGGCGAACAATCAGGTCGCGCTCGGCTTCGTCACCGCGCTCGATTACAAGAATCCTTACGTCTTCCCGTTCGAGGAATTCCAGCGCTGGAAGCAGCACCCGGAAATCCGCGCCATTCTGGAAGGTGGCCGCCGCGTTTCCTATGGCGCGCGGGCGATCAACGAAGGCGGCTGGCAGTCGGTGCCAAAGCTGGACTTCCCCGGCGGCGCGCTGATCGGCTGCTCGGCCGGGTTCGTCAACGTGCCGCGCATCAAGGGCAGCCACACCGCGATGAAGAGCGGGATGCTGGCGGCCGAATCCATTGCCGCCGCCATCGCTGCGGGCCGCGAAAACGATTCGATGGCCGAATACGATGCCGCCGTGCGCGACAGCTGGATCGCCAAGGAACTGAAGCTGGTTCAGAACGCAGAGCCGCTGGTGGCGAAGTGGGGCGGGGACCTCGGCACCATTCTGGCCGGTGCGGACATGTGGCTGCGCACCCTGTTCGGGTTCGGCGTGTGGAAGCCGATGAAGCACCACCGCGACTGCGAGGCGATCGGCCGCGCGGACCTCTATCAGCCGATCAACTATCCCAAGCCGGACGGCGTGATCAGCTTTGACCGCCTGTCCTCGGTGGCGCTGTCCTTCACCAACCATGAAGAAGACCAGCCCTGCCACCTGCAGCTGAAGGACCCGGCAATCCCGGTCGAGGTCAACCTGAAGCACTATGCCGGGCCGGAAGCGCGCTATTGCCCGGCGGGCGTGTACGAATTCCTCGGCGTGGAGGAAGGCAACCCGCGCCTGCAGATCAACGCCCAGAACTGCGTCCACTGCAAGACCTGCGACATCAAGGACATGACCCAGAACATCAACTGGGTCACGCCCGAAGGCGGCGGCGGCCCGAACTATCCGAACATGTGATAGCCAATCTTCCTCCCCCTTGGGGGAGGGGGACCAGCGCAGCTGGTGGAGGGGCACCC
>JAYRDH010000039.1:0-25889 GCA_041909515.1 Novosphingobium sp.
CCGGCCACCCAGAGCATACCATCTCGTTGGGTGGCCGGGCGGGGCAGCGGGCCGGTGCCGAACGATCCGAAACGCAGTTTCGGATCAGATGGTCAAAGGATACCCGGCTTCAGCGCGTCGAAGTCGCCTGCGTCGTGGCGTTCGCGCAGGACGGTGCCTTCCTCGCCGAACGGGCGGTTGACCAGCCGGCCGCGCTTGACGGCAGGGCGGGCGTCGATTTCGCCGACCCAGCGGCCGACCGCCTCGTATTCCTGCAACTGCAGGAATTCGCGCGTGTTGCCATAGGCTTCGCCGCGATAGAGGTTGCCGATCCAGGTATAGGCGGCAATGTCGGCGATGGTGTAATCATCGCCCGCCAAGAACCGGGTTTCCTTCAGCTGGTTGTTCGCAACGTCGAACAACCGCTTGGTTTCCATGGCATACCGGTCAATCGCGTACTGGATCTTGACCGGGGCGTAGTGGTAGAAATGGCCATAGCCCCCGCCCATGAACGGCGCGCTGCCCATCTGCCACATCAGCCAGCAGATCGTCTCGGTCCGGCCTTTCAGGTCCTGCGGGATGAAGGCTTTGAACTTGTCGGCCAGGTGCAGCAGCATCGCGCCGGATTCGAACAGGCGCAGGGGCTCTGGCCCGGACTGGTCCAGCATCGCCGGGATCTTGCTGTTGGGGTTGAGCGCGACGAAGCCCGAACCGAACTGGTCGCCCTGACCGATGTTGATCAGCCAGGCATCATATTCCGCACCCGCGTGACCGGCGGCCAGCAGCTCTTCCAGCAGGATCGTCACCTTCTGGCCGTTCGGCGTGCCGAGCGAATAGAGCTGGAACGGGTGCTGGCCGACCGGCAGTTCCCGTTCAAACTGCGCCCCGGCGGTGGGGCGGTTGATGTTGGCGAACTGCCCGCCATTGGTCTTGTCCCATACCCAGACCGGGGGCGGCGTATATTCGGCATCGGACATGGGTGGTTTCCTCTCGTTCAGTTTTGTAAGTTACTACGCCTAATTTGCCGCGCGCTGCTGTGCAAGGGGCTTGCCGTCACCCCCGCAAGTGCGCCCACGGCCCGGTAATCGCCAGTGTGGCGGCCGGGCTGTAGAGGTTGACGAACAGCACTTTGCCATCGGGCGAAAAGCACGCGCCCGCCGGTTCGGTCTGCTGCACCACGCGGGCCAGCGGATAGGGGCGGCCATCGCGGGTCAACCCGCGCAAGTGGTTGTCGGACACGGCGGTGTACTGGTCCTCGCACACTACCAGCTGGCCGTCCGGCGCGATGGTCAGGTTGTCGCCATAGTTGAACTGCTGCGGGTCGGTCGATTCGAAGAACAGTTGCAGGCGGTCGCCGTTCTTGCCGGGTTTCAGGCGGAACACCTGCCCCAGCCCGGCCGCGCCGCCAGAGGTGCAGGCGAAGAACAGCTCGCCATCGCCCATGTGGATGCCTTCGCCGCGCGCGAAGGGCAGCGCGCCCGCCGCCGCGCCGCGCTTGCGCAAGTCGTCGTCCGGACTTTCCGGGTTGTCGAGCGGCACCCAGCGGACCTTCCGCCAGTCACCGGGCTTCATCGCCGCGTTGCCGCCATCGATCGCCAGCGCCTCCAGCCGCCCGCCCTTGGCCAGCTGTCCCGGCACGGCGGGGATGAAGCGATAGAGCAGGCCGTCGTCGCGGTCCTCGGTCTGATAGACGATGCCGGTGGCCGGATCGACCGCCGCCGCCTCGCGGTTGAAGCGGCCCATCGCCTTCAGCGGGACCGGATCGACCGGTCCGGTCGCGGCGGCGGGCACTTCAAACGCCCAGCCGTGGTCCTGCCCAACCTTGCTGCCAGCGCGGGAAATGTCTTCCTCGCAGCTCAGCCAGCTGCCCCACGGCGTAATCCCGCCCGCGCAGTTGCGGATCGTGCCGGTGAGTGAGCGGAATTCGCGTTCCAGCGTCAAGGTTTGCGCATCCAGTACCAGCGTGGTCGTGCCGCCGGGCAGCGGTGCGCCGCTGGCATCGCGGTCAAACGTCGCCCCCGTCGCGCCGCCGCTGTCCTTGCCGGGGCGCAGTTCATGGTTGCGGACCAGCGCCAGCTTGCCGCCGGGCAGGGCAAAGCAGCCCATCCCATCCGCCGCATCAGGCACGCGCCCGCCATCGCTCATCGCTTGCCCCAGTTTGGAGATCACGCGATAGGAAAACCCCTCTGGCAGGTCCAGCAAGCCCGCTGGATCGGGCCGCAGCGGGCCATAGCCGGGGGCGGGGGCGGTGCCGGGCAGGCGGGCATGGCAGCCGCTGGCGGCCAGCGCAGCAAAGGCGGCGCCAGTGGCGGTCAGGAAACGGCGGCGATTGAGTGCAGGGTGTGTCATGCGCGCGGATGTGCAGCATTGCCGCGCGGGCGTAAAGCGCCGCGCGGATGTTGTTATGAAACGATCAGCCGATCAGCCGAGCCGCGTGACCCAGCCGTGGGTGTCGGGTGCTTCGCCGCGCTGGATTGCCACGAGCCGCGCGCGCAGCTTTTGCGTCAACTGGCCGGGGCCGCCCGAACCGATGGTGAACTCGCTGGTCCGGTCCGCGACCTTGCCGACCGGGGTGACGACGGCAGCCGTGCCGCAAGCAAAGGTTTCAACCAGGTGGCCGGATGCGGCATCGGCGCGCCACTGGTCCAGGCTGTAGCGGCCTTCTTCAACCGTCAGGCCTTCCTCGCGCGCCAGTTGCAGCAGGCTGTCGCGGGTAATGCCGGGCAGGATGGTGCCGGTCAGCGCGGGCGTGCGCAGCGTGCCGTCGGCGAAGACGAAGAACAGGTTCATGCCGCCCAGTTCCTCGACCCACTTGTGCTCGGCCGCATCCAGGAACAGCACCTGATCGTGGCCGTGGGCAAAGGCTTCGGCGGTGGGGACCAGGCTGGCGGCATAGTTGCCGCCGCACTTGGCCGCGCCGGTGCCGCCGGGGGCCGCGCGGGTATAGTCGCTGACCCAGATCGACACGGCGGGGGCGCCGGACTTGAAGTAATTGCCCGCCGGGCTGGCGATCACCAGGAACTTGTATTCCTTGGCCGGGCGGACGCCCAGAAACGCCTCGGTCGCGATCATGAAGGGGCGCAGATAGAGCGAGCCGCCCTCCACGGTCGGGAACCAGTCGCTGTCGGCGGCGACCAGTTCGCGGATCGCGCCGATGAACAGGTCTTCCGGCAGTTCCGGCATGGCCAGACGCCGGGCCGAGGCGTTGAAGCGCGCGGCGTTGGCTTCCGGGCGGAACAGCGCGATCCCGCCGTCGGCGGTGCGATAGGCCTTCAGCCCTTCGAAGATTTCCTGCGCATAGTGCAGCACCGATGCCGCCGGATCGAGCGCGATGGGCCCGCGCGGGCCGATCACCGGGTTGTGCCAGCCCTTGTCCTCCGACCAGTCGATGCAGACCATGTGATCGGAAAAGCATTTGCCGAAGCCGGGGTCCGCCAGCACCGCCGCACGGTCCGCAACCGCCGTGGGGGCGGGGTGGGGCAGGCGGGTGAACTGGGCGGCAGTCGCCATGGGATCGGTCCTCTTGAACTATGGAGCGCGGCCTTTGAACGAAAATTACGCAGAATGCAAGCGCTGCGTAATAATCGAAAAGGAAGCTGTGCAAGTCCCTCGATAGGACCAATTCGCCGAATTGAAAAGGGCTGCGCCCGCACAGCCGGACGCAGCCCCCATTCAAGTCTGAGAATGAGAAGGTGCGCCGCTGGGGGCGTCCCTTCGCATGGTCAGCGGCGGGAAAGTGCCGCTCACGAGACCTCTATCGCCTGGGCAAAAAACTCAGCGATAATGCCTCGCGCTGCGGATTACCGGCCTCCTTGCTGAACCATGAGACATCGGTCACCTCCTTTCGCGCTGTTAGAGCCAAGAGCCGCTCCCTCTCGGAAGCTCGGCCGGTGGGGATCTGCCCGCTCCGACCTTGGGTCTAGGGATACCGATTCCGCACTGCACAACAAGTCTTGCATTGTTTTATTTTGACGTCAGTATCGCCGCTTCGGGCCTGCTTCGGCAGGCGGCAATTTCCCCTCAGCGGCAATCTTCGACCACGCGCGAAATCTCTGGCCAGCTGGGCAGATAGAGCGGCGCCGCGCCCGCCACATCCAGCGCAAAGCGCCCGCGCGAAAAGGCCACGGCATCCAGCACCGGATCGGCGGCGCGGAGCTGCGCCACGATCCAGCCGGGGGCGGCGATCGTCGGCTCGCTCAGCAAGGGGCGGGTGCCGGTCGTGGTGGTCAGCGCCATAGGCACATGGCCAGTGCCGGTCCCCGCGCGGGACAGGCGCACTTCGCCCAGAAACTTCTCGCAGGTCAGCCGCACCAGCACCGCGCCGCCGGGGGCGGTAAACGTGGCGGTCGATTTGCCGTCCGCCATGCTCCAGCGCCAGTCGCCCGGCGTGATCGGCACGTCGCGCCAGTTGGCCGCCGGAGCGGGCGGGGGGAGCGGCGCGGGTTTGCTCACGGGGGGCGGGGCAGGCGGCGGAGCTGCGGTGGGGGGCGGCGGCGCGGCGCATGACCCCAGCAGCGCCATCGCGGCGACGGCGAGCGTCAGGAACATGGGCCGGCTGGCGGGTGCGATTGCCTTCATCGCCTACCTATGGAATGAGCCGCCGGGCATCACAAGTCCCAACCCGGCCCCAACCGCGCCCCAACCGCGCGATGGGGCGCCTGATCCGATTGACCAAGCATGACCGGCAAGCCCCCGAAAAAGCCCGGAAAAATCCGCGTCGACCAGTTGCTGGTAGAGCGCGGACTGGTGGAAAGCCGCGCCCGCGCGCAGGCGCTGGTGCTGGCCGGGCTGGTGTTTCAGGGTGAGGTAAAGCTGGCCAAGCCGGGCCAGACGGTCCCCGCCGACGCGGTGCTGGACGTGCGCGGACGCGACCACCCGTGGGTTTCGCGCGGCGGGATCAAGCTGGCCCACGCGATCGACCACTTCGGGCTTGATCCCGCAGGCGTCACCGCGATGGACATAGGCAGTTCGACCGGCGGCTTCACCGATGTCCTGCTGAGCAAGGGCGCGGCGCATGTCTTCGCGGTCGATTCGGGGACCAACCAGCTGGCGTGGAAACTGCGGCAGGACGCGCGTGTGACGGTGCTGGAACAAACCAGCGCGCGGGTGCTGACGGCGGACCACATCATCGCGCCGTGCAGCTGGGTGGTGTGCGACGCCAGCTTCATCGCGCTGGCCAAAGTGCTGGACGTGCCGCTGAAGCTGGCCGCGCCGCAGTGCCAGCTGGTCGCGCTGATCAAGCCGCAGTTCGAAGTCGGGCGCGAGGAAGTGGGCAAGGGCGGGGTGGTGCGCGACGCAGCGCTCCACGCCCGCGTCTGCGATGAAGTCCGCACCTGGATCGAGGGGCTGGGGTGGCAGGTGCAGGGGATCGTCGAAAGCCCGATCACCGGGCCAGAGGGCAACGTGGAGTTCCTGATTGCCGCAAAACGGGAATAACCGCCGCTATCCTCCCATTGCCTAAGGGAAATCCGCCCGCCAATATCGCCAGAGGTCGCAATCCGAATCGAAGGTGTCCGATGAGTGAGCTTGCATCGCCAGGCCAGTTGAGAGCGGCATTTCTGCGCTGGTCGCTGTTCCTGGTGCCGGGGGTCCTGCTGCTGGGCTTCTTTTCGGGCATGGCTGCCAACAGCGGGCCGGGCAATCCGTGGTTCGCGGATCTGGTCAAGCCGGACATCTATCCGCCGCCTGCGACTTTCGGGATCGTCTGGTCGATCCTCTATGTGATGATGGGTTTCGCGCTGGCGCTGGTGGTTACCGCGCGCGGCGCGCCGGGGCGCGGCGTGGCGATTGGCGCGTTCGTGTTCCAGCTGCTGCTCAACCTGGCGTGGTCGCCGCTGTTTTTCGGTGCGCATCAAATCAGTGCCGCGCTGGCGCTGCTGGGCGTGCTGGTGGTGGCACTGGCGGGGACGGTGTTCCTGTTCCACAAGGTCCGCCCGCTGGCGGCGTACCTCCTGCTGCCCTACCTGGGCTGGGTCCTGTTCGCGAGCGTGCTGAACTGGCAGTTCCTGCAACTCAACCCTGATGCCGATGGCGCTTTCGGCGGTGAAGCGGTAACGTCGGTGGAATTCGAATAGGCAGGCTCTTGAACCGGCCCGCAAACAGGACCATCTGACGCCCATGCAAAGCGAAAACCCCTTGCTCGCCGATATTGCCAAGCTGATGAACAGCGCTGCCGGAACCGTGGCCGGGATGGGCCGCGAAGCCCGCGATGCCGCCCGTGAACGCCTGAAGGAAGGGCTGGGCGGGCTGGACTTCGTCAGCCGTGAGGAATTCGACACGGTCAAGGAAATGGCCGCCAAGGCACGGGAAGAAAACGAAAAGCTGGCTGAACGGCTGGCCGCGCTGGAAGCGGCGCTGGCCAAGCAGGCGTAAGCTCCTGAGTTCCGGCTGCGCGCCTTGAGTAAGGCGCCAAAACCCGCCACACCGCGCCGATGCACTTGCGCGCCAAAGCCCTTGTCTGCGCCGTCCGCGCCCACGGTGAAACCGCTGCTATCGCGCGGTTGCTGACGGCTGACTACGGGCTGGTCGCGGGCTATGTCGCGGGCGGGCGGGGGCGAAACTTGCGGCCCGTGCTGATCCCCGGCAACGTGGTGGAGGCCGAATTGCGCGCCCGGTCTGACGCGCAATTGCCGTTCGCACGGCTGGAACTGGTCGCCAGCCGGGGGCCGTGGCTGAACGAGCCGCTGCCCGCCGCAGCCATCAGCTGGGCCTGCGTGCTTACTGCCAGTGCGCTGCCGGAACGGCACCCCTATCCTGCACTTTACGCGGCGCTGACTGCGCTGCTCGATGCAGTATGCCATGCCCCGTCGGCGCGCGGCTGGCTGCCGGGTATGATCGCGTTTGAGGGGCTGGTGCTGCGCGAATTGGGCTATGGCGCTGTCCCAAGGCCGGAGGGGGATGCCGATTGGAGCGCGCAATTGGCTGGATTCGATGCGCTGGGGCCGCTGATCGAGCGCTATGCGCTTGCCGAACGGCGCGGCGGTGTTATGGGGGCGCGCACCATGCTGCGCGAGCGGCTGGCCCGGATTATCTAGCACCTTATCTAGCGTTGGAACTCCCATGAAGATTGCGGTTTTCGCCGGCGACGGCATCGGTCCCGAAGTTACCCGTGAAGCGGTGCGCGTGCTGCACGCGCTGGACCTGCCGGGTCTGGAACTGACCGAAGGGCTGGTCGGCGGTGTCGCCTACAAGGCGATGGGCCACCCGCTCCCCCCTGAAACCATCGCCATTGCCCATGCCTCGGACGCGATCCTGTTCGGCGCGGTGGGGGATTTTGACTGCGATCACCTGGAACGCCACCTGCGGCCGGAACAGGCGATCCTGGGCCTGCGCAAGGAAATGGGCTTTTTCGCCAACTTGCGCCCCGCGACCGTGTTTGAGGGCCTGGAAGACCTGACCAGCCTGCGCCCCGAAGTCGCCCGCGCGATTGACCTGCTGATCGTGCGTGAGCTGAACGGCGACGTCTATTTCGGGGAAAAGGGCATCCGCACCCTGCCCGATGGCCGCCGTCAGGGCTGGGACATGATGTCCTATGCCGAAGACGAAGTGCGCCGCATCGCCCATGTCGGCTTCAAGGCCGCACAGGGCCGAAAGGGGCGCCTCTGCTCGGTCGACAAGGCCAATGTGCTCGAAACCTCGCAGCTGTGGCGCGATGTGATGATCGAGGTGTCGGCGGAATACCCCGACGTCGAACTGACCCACCTGTACGTCGACAACGCGGCGATGCAGCTGGTCAAGAACCCCGGCCAGTTCGACGTGATCGTCACCGGCAACCTGTTCGGCGATATTCTGTCGGATCAGGCCAGCATGTGCGTCGGCTCGATCGGCCTGCTCGCTTCGGCCAGCCTCGCTGAAGGAACTTGCGGGCTGTACGAGCCGATCCACGGCAGCGCGCCCGACATCGCTGGCAAGGGGCTGGCCAACCCGATGGCGACGATCCTGTCCGCCGCGATGCTGCTGCGCCACAGCTTTGGGCTGGAAGCGCCCGCCGCGCGGATCGAAGCCGCCGTTGCCAAGGCGCTGGCCGATGGTATCAAGGGCGGCGATCTGGGCGGCAGCCATGGCACGGCGGCCATCGGCGACGCGGTTCTCGAAAGACTGTAACCATGACCCTGCGGCTCGGCGTCGTCCTTCCCACTTTCAACGAGCGCAAGAACCTGCGCGGCATGGTCGACCGGCTGGATGCCGCGCTGGCGGGCATCCCGTGGGAAGTGATCGTGGTGGACGACAACAGCCCCGATGGCACGGCCGATGAAGCCCGCGCCATCGCGCAGGACGATCCGCGCGTGCGGGTGATCCAGCGGATCGGGCGGCGCGGCCTGTCCTCCGCCGCGATCGAAGGGATGTGCGCCACCGCCGCCCCGGTCGTCGCGGTGATGGACGCCGATCACCAGCACGATCCGGCGCTGCTGGCGGGGATGCTGACCGCGATTGAAAGCGGTCAACATGACCTGGCCTATGCCAGCCGCTTTGCCGAAGGGTCCAGCACCGAGGAATGGGGCCGCCCGGACCGGGTCAAGGCATCGAATCTGGCCAACCGCATCGCCAACAAGGTGACCGGCGTCGAACTGTCCGACCCGATGAGCGGCTATTTCATGCTGCGCACCGAAGTGCTGCGCGCCGATGCCCACCGCCTGTCGGGCGTGGGCTTCAAGATCCTGCTCGATATTCTCGCCACGGTCGAAGCGCCGCTGCGGATCAAGGAATTCCCGATGAACTTCGCCGCCCGCGCCGAGGGGGAAAGCAAGCTGGACCGCACGGTCGTGTTTGAATTCCTCGTCGGCCTTTATG
This sequence comes from Novosphingobium sp., assembly GCA_041909515.1. GTDB lineage: Bacteria > Pseudomonadota > Alphaproteobacteria > Sphingomonadales > Sphingomonadaceae > Novosphingobium. The sequence continues at coordinate 8,770 of JAYRDH010000039.1, forward strand.
ACAAGTGGCTGGGCCGGATCATCCCCACGCGGTTTGCGCTGTTCGGCACGGTCGGCGCGCTGGGCGTGTTCGTGCAGCTGGGGATGCTGTGGGTGATGCTCCACCTCGTCTTTGGCGAGCGGTTCGTTTACGGCAACTGGGACGAAAGCACGACGTTCAACGTCGCCAACACGGTGGCGGCGGTGGTCGCGATGACGTTCAACTTCGTGCTGAACAACGAACTCACTTATTCCGACAAGCGCCTGCGCGGGCTTGGCCCCGTGCTGAAGGGCTGGGCGCAATTTGCGCTGACCTGTTCGCTGGGCCTGCTGACCAATGTCGGGTCGGCTGCGGTGCTCAAGGAAATGGGCATCAACGATGTCGTCGCCGTGGTGGCGGGGATCGTGCTGGGTTCGGTGTGGAACTTTGCGCTGTCGAACAAGTTCGTCTGGGGCAAGTACTAGGGCGCCGGGTATTGCAGTTGGCGGCCCCTCCCCGGTGGGGAAGGGCCTGATCGTTCAGCCTTCCACGAATCCCTTCCACGTCGCCATGTAGTTCAGGAACGCTTCGCCCAGCCCTTCGGCGGCAAGGTGCGCGCGCGTCACCGGCGTCGGCGTGCTGGCGAAGGCCGGATCGGCCAGCACGCGCGCGGCGAAATCGTGGTGCAGGATCGCGCCGCGCCCGATCAGGACGAAGTCCGCTCCTGCGTCGAGGCAGGCCTGCACTTTGGCGCCATCCATAATCTTGCCCGCCACGCCCAGCCGGGTGGTCCCGCGTTCCAGCGCGGTGAAGTGGTTGATCAGCGGCTGCCCGGCGAACTCCGCCTCTTCGGGCGCCTTGAAGCAATCCCACAGCGACATGTCGAGGTAATCGAGCTGGCCGCCGGTCATCACCTCCTGCGCCAGTTCCAGCGCCTCGGCCATGCGAATGCCGAAGCGTTCGGGGGACAGGCGCAGGCCCAACTGAAAATCAGGCCGGGTCGCGGCGCGGATGCCGTCGATTACCTCCAGGATGATCCGCTTGCGGTCCGCGAAGCTGCCGCCATAGCCATCGGTGCGGTGGTTGTTCTCGGCATCGAGGAACTGGCCGAGCACGTAGCCGTGGGCGCCGTGGATCTCCACTCCGTCGAACCCGGCGCGCTCGGCGCGGACGGCGGCGGCGATGAAATCATCGCGCAGTTGCTCGACCTCGGCGGTGGTCAGGGCGCGCGATCCGGTCGCTTCATCGGCATACGGGCCTTGCGGCGCCTCGCCGATCAGGTCCTTGGGCGAGCGGATGCCCGCGTGGTGCAGCTGTACCGACGACAACGCGCCGCCCGCGCGGATCGCGCTGGCCAGCTGCGTCAGGCGCGGCAGGTGATCGTCGGACCAGATGCCCAGCTGACCGGGAAAGCCCTGGCCCTGCCGCTGGACGTGGGCGGCGGCGGTCATCACCAGCCCCATGCCGCCGCTCGCGCGCATCGTCAGCCAGTTGATTTCATCGTCCGACAGCGTGCCATCGGGCTGGCTTTGCAGATTGGTCAGCGGGGCCAGCATCATGCGGTTGGCCATCGCCGGGCCGCGCGTGAAGGTCAGCGGAGCTGCGGGGGTAGTCATATTGCGAAATCCTCCTGTTCGGTTCGCAATATGGGGATCAATTTGTTCAGCGCCAGCTACGCAGCCACATCCATTGTTCGTAACTCATCTTGCCGTCATGCAGCGGCGCGGCGGCGATGATCGGATAGAACCACGCGAACAACGCCGCGCTGCCCACCAGCACCGCCGGGGCCAGCCAGCGCCAGCGGTCCGCGCGGCTCCACGCGTCTTCCAGCGCCAGTGCCAGGCAGGCCATCAGGAAGGTGCCGGGCAGCAGGTAGTGGTAATAGAACTGCACTGGCTTGCCCGACAGCGCCCAGAACGCCAGGCTGACCAGATAGAGCAGCGCAAAGCCCAGCGCGTCGCGGCGGTCGTGCCGGATCCCGGTCCACAGGCACCAGACCAGCGCGGGCAGCCCGGCCAGCATCGTCAGCGGATTGCCGATCAGCACGATCCCGCGCTGCACGCCGTCGACGACCTCGTAAAGGTACCAGATCGCGCGCTGGTTGATGACCCATTGCCACCATTCGCTGCGATAGGGGTGCGGCTTCACCACGCTGTCCTGCAATTGCAGCATGTACTGGTGCCAGCCGATGGGATCGTAGGGATTGACCGGCAGCTTGGTCCAGTGGAACGCGGGCCAGAAGGTCAGCCAATAGGCGATCAGTGGCACCACTCCCAGCCACAGCGCGGCTTCGGGCAGGGAAATCCCCGGCACCGCGCCGCCGCCCCGTGCCCACAGGAACCGCTTGCCGGTGTCTGCCAGCTTATAGCGCGCGAACACCAGCCCCGGCACGACCAGCAGCGGCGCCACGCTCCACTTCGCGCCCAGCGCCAGCCCCAGCGCGATCCCGCCGCCCGCCAGCCGCCAGCGCGCCGTTGCGGGCCGCCGCACTGCACTGGCGCAGAGCCACAGCCCGACCATCGCCAGCATCGCCATCACCATGTCGAGCATCGCGATCCGGCTTTCGACGAACCACAGGAAATTGGTGGCGAGCAGGAACTGCGCCGCCAGCGTCACCGCGCGGCGCTGGGTGGCGAACCACATCAGCCGCGCGAAGGCGAACAGGCCGATCGCGCCAGCCAGTGCCGACGGCACGCGCCAGTACAGCGGCTTGTCCCCCAGCCACGCAATGGACGCCGCCAGCGCGGTCTTGCCCAGCATCGGATGTTCAGGATTGAACCGGGTGCCGTCCAGCAAGTGCCGCGCGGCGGTGACGTAGTGGACCTCGTCAAAATAGATCCGCGACGGGATGCCGAGGCGCCACCATACCAGCGCGAGGAAGAACACGGCTATCACCGCGCTCCAGTCGGCGGGATCCCGTTCGGCGGTGATGCTGCGGCCCATGGGATGCGGGATTAGAGTGCGGGCGCAGGCAGCGCAATGGGGTGGGGCAACCCAATTCCCTCCGACTTGCGTCATCCTGAACTTGTTTCAGGATCCATCGGGCTAACAGGCGCGGAAATTGCCGGACCTGCGCAAACCGAGGGTTGGATCCTGAAACAAGTTCAGGATGACGGCCTGGGGTTCAGGATGACGGGATCGGGTTCAGGATGACGGGATCGGGTTCAGGATGACGGGGTGGTGGTGAGGGGATGGCGTCTTCCCCTTGCCCGCCGCCAAGCCCCCGCCTAAAGCCCAGATCACTATGAAACGCACCACCGGAACCGACCGTTCGATCACCCGCACCTGGCGCCCCGCAACGCAGGCCGTGCGCGCCGGCACCTGGCGCAGCGAGCAGGGCGAGACGAGCGAGGCCATTTTCATGACCTCCGGCTTCTCGTTCGACAGCGCCGCGACCGTGGCCGCGCGCTTTGCGGGCGAGGAGCAGGGCATGACCTATTCCCGCCTCCAGAACCCGACCGTGGCGATGCTGGAAGAACGCATCGCGCTGATGGACGGGGCCGAGGCGTGCCGCGTCCAGGCCACCGGCATGGCCGCGATGACCACCGCGCTGCTGTGCCAGCTGAGCCAGGGCGATCACGTGGTTGCCGCGCGCGCCGCGTTCGGATCGTGCCGCTGGCTGGTCGATCAGCTGTTCCCGCGCTTCGGGATCGAATCGACCACCATCGACGCGCGCGACAACGCCCAGTGGGAAGCCGCGATCCGGCCCAACACCAAGGTGTTCTTCTTTGAAACCCCCGCCAACCCGACGATGGACATCGTCGACCTGCAGTTCGTCTGCGATCTGGCGAAGTCGCGCGGGATCACCACGGTAGTCGACAACGCGTTCTGCACGTCTGCCCTGCAACGCCCGATCGAATTCGGCGCGGATGTGGTGGCCTATTCGGCGACCAAGCTGATGGACGGGCAGGGCCGGGTGCTGGCCGGGGCGGTCACCGGCTCGGCTGATTTCATCAACAACGTGCTGCTGCCGTTTCAGCGCAACACGGGGCCGAACCTGTCGCCGTTCAACGCCTGGGTCGTGCTGAAGGGGCTGGAAACGCTGGACCTGCGGGTCAGGAAGCAGAGCGAGAACGCGCTGAAGGTCGGCCAGTTCCTGGAAGGGCGCGTGCCGAAGATCAACCATCCGGGGCTGCCCAGCCATCCCCAGTATGAGCTGGCGTCAAAGCAGATGGATGCCTGCGGCTCGATTTTCTCGTTCGAGGTTGAAAGCCGCGAACAGGCGTTTGCGCTGCTCGATGGGCTGGCGCTGATCGACATTTCCAACAACATCGGGGATTCGCGCTCGCTGATGTGTCACAACGCCTCGACCACGCACTATTCGGTCAGCCCCGAAGGCCGCGCCGAAATGGGCGTGACGGACGGGATGCTGCGCCTGAACGTGGGGCTGGAAGATCCGCAGGACCTGATCGAGGATCTGGATCAGGCGCTGCGCAAGGCGGGGCTTTAACGCCTAGGGTCAGGACCTATTACCTGCGCCTTCGAGGTTTGAGTCAAAATGGCTCAGTGCAAGGAAGGAAGGCGCAGGAATATGTCGATATTTCAAGGCTTCCAGACGCAGCACTGGGCCATTTTGGCCAAACCCCTCCGGGGCGGCTGAATGGCTTCCATCTCGAACGGAAATTCCCTTGGAAAGGCAATCAGCCTTCCCTGCGTAAATTTCCGTCCGATATGTTCGCCATTCAGCCGCCTCGAAGGCGCAGGTAATAGGTCCTGACCCTAGATCACCAGCGGCCGCCCCAGGTTTGCCGCCGCGTCATTGAATGCCGCTGCGGTGGACAGCGGATGGCCGATGCAGCCGCCGCCCGCCAGTTCGCGCAAGTGCCGTGCCGCGCAGGCGGGGGAACTGGCCGCCGCCGCCAGCACGCCGACGATCCGCGCTTCGTCCCGTGTCATGCGCAGCGCGCAGCAGGGGGCCAGCTTGATCGTGCGCCGCGATACGCCGGCCAGTTCAACCACGAACGCGCGCAGCAGCACCAGTGGCTGGCGAAACCCCGCGCCGAAGGCATTCAGAAACAGCATCGCCGCGTGGGCATCGCGGATGCCATGCGCGGCCATCCGCCGCACCGCGACCAGTACCATCCGCTGCATGGCATCGTCGGGCAGGGGGAAGGGCAGCGTGGCCGTTGGGGCATCGGTCCGGGGTTGGGCGGCATGTTCCATGGCGAGTCTCCGTGATTGTTGCCTGCAAGCTAACGCTATTGAGAATGACTCGCAATAATCAATTGAGGCTGGCCGTGATAATCATACGGTGTGCGCCGCGGTGAATTGCCCTTTCGCCCCATTGTCCCCGCGCGTTCCAATCGCTAGCTTGGCCGTATGAAGGAGCTGTTCCAACACGCTGCCATGACCGATGGCGTCACCGTGCGGGTCGCGGTCAATTTCCTGCCTGAGCAATCGCGGATCGAGGCGGGGAAGTGGTTCTGGGTCTATCACATCCGGATCGAGAATGATTCCGACCAGCCGATTCAGCTGCTCACCCGCCACTGGCGGATCACCGACGGGCGCGGGATGGTCAATTTTGTCGAGGGTGAGGGCGTCGTGGGCGAATCCCCGTTGCTCCAGCCGGGGCAGAGCCACGACTACGTCTCCGGCTGCCCGCTGACGACGCCGCATGGGAGCATGGAAGGCCACTATACCTTCCGCCGCGCGGACGGTTCGCTGTTCCAGGCGGCAATCCCCTTCTTCCCGCTCGCGGCCCCCGCGACGGCAGGCTGACGGCGTCGGCGCGAGCGGGCCAACAAACCCCATTGCCCCGCCGCGCTGCCGGCCATAGGGAGGGCGCATGAAGCGCACGCACTTGCCCCTCAACGCCCTGCGCGTGTTCGATGCAGCGGCGCGGCATTTGTCGTTCACGCGCGCGGCGGACGAACTGGCGGTGACCCCGGCCGCCGTCGGCCAGCAGATCCGCGCGCTGGAAGATGTGCTGGGGGTGGTGCTGTTCCGCCGCACCCCCAAGGGGCTGGAACTGACGGATGAGGCCTCGGCCGGGCTGGAGGCATTGCGCACCGGGTTCCTGCATTTCGAGGATGCGGTGCAGGCGATGCAGGCCGGGCAATCCAGCCACGTCTATACCATTGCCGCCCCGCGCGATTTCTTCGCCGCCTGGCTCGCGCCGCGCCTGGCCGAGTTTCGCGCCGCCAATCCCGAAGTGCGTTACAGCTTGATCGACGGCGAAGAAGCCGACTTTACCGAGGCCAATCTGGACCTGGCGGTGCGCTGGGCCGAAGGGCCGGGCGAGCTGGAAGGGGTGCAACTGGCCGAGGCCGCGCGCGTCACCATCGGCGCGGGTGACTGGATCGCCTGGCCGGGCGATGCCGCGCCGGGCGGCGACGGGGCCGATGCCCCGCTGACCGTGGGTGATGCGGGCCAGGCGTTTGCCGCCGCCATTGCGGGCATGGGCCGGGCGCGGGTGCCCGCGCTGCTGGCGCAAAGCTGGCACGCGCAGGGTCGGCTGACAGAGCTACCCGAATCGGTACCCTGCCGCCGGGCCTATTGGCTGGTCGCGCCGCTGCCGCAATGGCGGCAAAAGAAGGTCAGGGCGCTCGTCGCGTTCCTCACCGGCGGCTGATTTCCGCCATTGTGCAGATGGTGTTTGCTATTTGTCCATAAAGCGCCCATTGCGGACAGGCTATCGGTTGCCACTGACGGTTTTTGGTGCCGAGACGCTCCTCTTTCCTGCCTTAGCTAACTTGTAGCCCAGCGACCCGGCGTTCGGGTTCGCGACGCAAGGAATAGAGTTTATGTCCGACAATTCATCCACCACCGGCACGGTCAAGTTCTTTAACCAGGACAAGGGTTTCGGTTTCATCCAGCCCGACAACGGCAACAACGACGCTTTCGTCCACATCAGCGCAGTGCAGGCCGCCGGTCTTCACACGCTCGATAAGGATCAGCGCGTGAGCTATGACCTGACCGAAGATCGCCGTGGCAAGATGAGCGCAACCAACCTGCGCCCGGCCGCCTGATCCAGCGCGCGCAGCACTACCGCGCGGCTCTACTGAAAGGCTGAATCATGGCCACGCAGGAATTTTATCTTGCCCGCGCCGGTGAGGCCAGGGCCGAAGCGGAAGTCTGTTCGCTCGATAATGTCCGCGAGCGCGCTCTGCGCTCCGCGGCAGCGTGGGAGGCCATGGCCGCCCGCGCCGCCGAAACCGCCGAGGCGCGCCAGGTGCGCGACCTTGAAAAGGCGGCGGCGGGATTCACTTCGCCCTAGGGCCAGCGATGACCGCCGAGCGGATCAAACTGAAACGGCCGGGGTAATTCCCGGCCGTTTTCATATGTGGCTTAAGGCGCGACCACCACATTGCCGCGCGCCATCACGAACTTCATCGCCTTCAGCACTTTGACGTCGCTCAGCGGATCGCCGTCCACCGCGATGATGTCGGCCGCCTTGCCGACTTCGATGGTGCCGGTTTCCTTGTCCACGCCCAGCAGTTCGGCGGCGTTGACCGTGGCGGCCTTGATCGCCTCGACCGGGGGCATTCCGAACTTCACCAGCAATTCGAATTCATCGGCGTTGCGGCCATGCTTCGATACGCCCGCATCGGTGCCATAGGCGATCCGGACCCCCGCCGGATAGGCCTTGGCCAGCGACTTGCCGGTCACGCCGATGCGCCAGTCGATCTGCGCCTTGATCGCGGGCGGATAGGCGTTGGGATTGGCGGCGAGCCGTTCCAGATAGCCGTTCACGGTGCTGAGCGTGGGGACGTAGAACGTCTTGTATTCCTTCATCAGCTTGACGATTTCGTCGTCGATCATCGTCCCGTGCTCGATCGAATCCGCGCCGACCCGCACCGCCAGCTTGATCCCTTCCGCGCCGTGGGCATGGACCGCGACCTTGCGGCCATAGGCATGCGCGGTATCGACCAGCGCGCGGGCTTCGTCCTCGAACATCCGGGTGGCCAGACCGGTGCCGGAATTGACCCCCCCAGTGGTGGCAAACTTGATCACGTCCGCCCCGCGCCCGACCTGGCGGCGCACCGCGCGGCGGCAATCGTCCGCGCCGTCGCACAGGTTTTCCGTGCCAATCAGGCCGTGGACATGGTCCGCCATGCCAACGCGCCCGTCCATGTGGCCGCCGCTGGTGGAAATCGATTCGCCCGCGTCGATGATGCGCGGGGCCATGACCCAGCCGCGCCGGGCCGCTTCCTTTAGCGCCAGCACCTTGCCGTCGCTGTCACCCAGGTTGCGCACCGTGGTAAAGCCCGCGCGCAGGGTCTTCATCCCGTTCCAATAGGTTTCGTGGGCGTTGAGCGGCAGGCTGTCGGTGACAAAGGCGGTGATGCCTTCGTTGCCCGCGCGGTCGGAGGAGAGGTGCGTGTGGCTGTCGATCAGGCCGGGCAGGACCGTGCGGGCCTTCAGGTCGATGGTCTCCGCGCCGGCCGGGGCGGGGGTATAGCCATCCTGTACCGCGACGATCTTGCCTTCGTCCACCACGATCGTCGTCGCCCCGCGCGGCGTCTGACCCGGCACCGCGATTACCCGGCCCGCATGGATATACGTCGGCGCGGCGAGCGCGCTGGTGGCAGACAGCAGCGCGGCGGTGAAGGCGATGGCGGGGCGAAGCATGAATGATTTCTCCGGCTGAACGAATGTTGCGCGCAGCCTATCGCCGCTACGCAGGCACCGCAACGGATAAGGGGTGACAGCGCGGCGCGGCAGGCGTAGGGGCGCGGGCGATGACGTTCTGGCGCGCCTTGCTGCACCACCACCGCCCCGCCGCAGCGCTGTTGCTGGCGGCGGTGCTGGCGCTGCGCGTGGCCGTGCCCGGTGGCTGGATGGTAGAGCGCGAAGGCGGTGAACTGACCGTCGCGCTCTGCGCCGATGCCAGCGGCGGGCAGGTCTTCGTCACGATCCCGCTGGGCGATGACACGCCCGACCCGCATGAGGGCAAGCAGGCCCCGTGTTCCTTCACTGCGCTGGCCGGACTGGCCGATCTGCCGCAAGCCGCTGCGCTCGTGCAGCCGTTGCCAGTCAGGGTCGCACCCGCGCAGCCATCGGCCGAAACTGCCATCGGCCAGGGGCTGGCCGCGCCGCCCCCGCCGCAGACCGGTCCGCCTGCAATCGCCTGAACCCTCCCTTGGCCCGCCGCCGCGCGGGCCTGCGTTCATGCGATTATCAGGATACTGTTCATGCAATTCCATTCCCTGCTGCGCGCTTCGGCGTGCCTGTTCGCGCTGGCAGCCGCCGCGCCCGCGCTGGCCGATGAGGCCGATGCCGATGCCCGCACCATCGTCGTTACCGCCCCGCGTCTGACCACCACGCCCACCGCTGAAGCCGTCACGGCGGACAGCCAGCCCGCCACCGCGCCCGATGCCGCCGCGTTCATTGCCCGCCTGCCGGGCGCTGCGCTGGTCGATAACGGGGTGCTGTCTGGTCAGGTCCAGCTGCGCGGGATGTTTGGCGAGCGCATCCTGCTGCGGATCAACGGCCAGCACTTCGCCAGCGGCGGGCCGAACGCGATGGACCCGGCGATGCACTATGCGCCGATGGTGCTGGTTGACCGGATCGAACTGGCGCGCGGGATTTCCCCGGTGCGCGACGGGCCGGGACTGGGCGGCGGCGTCAACGTGGCGCTGAAGGAAGTGCGCTTTGGCGAGGGGGGCAGCCTGGCCCCGCAACTGGATGCCACCGCGCAATACCGCTCTGTCGATGACAGCTTTGCCGTCGGCGGGCTGGCAGGCCTTGCCAATGACACAGTGCGCCTTGGCGTCTTCGCCAGCCGCGAGGAAGGCGATGACACCCGCTTTCCCGGCGGGCGGATCGGCGGCACGTCCTACAACCGTTCGGTCTATGGCGTGCAGGCGGGCCTGCGCGCCGGGCCGGGCGAGCTGAGCGTGGAATACCGCCGGCAGGAAACCGGCCGCGCGGGCAATCCGCCGTTTGCGATGGATATCGTGTACTTCCACACCGATTTCCTGCGCACCGGGTTCAAGGGCGATCTGGCCGACGGCGTGAAGCTGGACGTTCACGCGCACTATGCCGGGGTGGAGCACCGGATGAACAACTACAGCCTGCGCCCCGCGCCGCTGCCCACCATGACGCGCCAGTCCGACACCACCGCGCGTACGCTCGGCACCGGCCTGGCGCTGGAGATCGGGACCGAGGCCCGCCACTTCCGGCTGGGGGCGGATTTCGAGCACGTCGACAAGCAGTACCAGCTCTATAACCCCAACAGCCCGACGTTTTCGATCTTCCCGCTGGACAAGGCGCGCTCCAGCCGGGTTGGCGGCTATGTCGAACTGCGCGGTGCAGTGGGCGGGGTGGAAGTGGAAGCGGGCGGGCGCGTTGATGCGCATATGGCCGCAACCGATGCCCCGCGCTTTGGCCCCGGCGTGCCGATGGGCCCGGCCAACCTCGCCCGCGCCTTTGCTGCTGCCGACCGCGAATGGACCGGCACCACGGTCGACGGCGCGCTGCGCGTGTGGTCCGATCTGGGGGCGTTCACCCCGCGCCTGACGCTGGCGCACAAGACCCGCGTGCCCAGTCTGGTCGAGCGGTTCAGCTGGCTGCCGACCGAGGCAAGCGGCGGGCTGGCCGATGGCAACATCTACGTCGGCAATGTCCAGCTGAAGGCCGAGCGCGCCTGGCTGGCGGAAGCGGGGTTCGACTGGTCGAACGACACCGCCTATGCCCGCCCCGCCGTGTTCTGGCGGCGCGTCCACGACTACATCCAGGGCGTCGCCTATGACGCGACGCCGGGGGTGCTTGATACGCCAGTGGAAATGGTCGCGGCGGCCAGCGGCGATGCCACCCCGCTGCGCTTCGCCAATGTTGAAGCCGAGCTGTGGGGTGCGGACGTGGCGTTCGGCACGAAGCTCGCCGGGCCGCTGCGGCTGGACGGCGTCGCCAGCTGGGTGCGCGGGCGACGCGTGGATATTGCCGACCCGCTCTATCGCATCGCGCCTGCCTCGGTTCGGCTGGCGCTGGGCTGGGACGGGCCGAACTGGGGGCTGTCGCTGGAAGGCGAAGGTGTCGCCGCGCAGGACCGGGTGTCGGTGACCAACAGTGAGCAGCGCTCCACCGGCTATGTCACCGCTGCGTTGCACGGCCATGTCGTGCTGAGGGACGGCGTGCGGATCGATGCCGGGGTCGAGAACCTGTTCGACCGCCACTACGTCGAGCATCTGTCCGGCTATAATCGCAACGGCTTTGGCGATGTCGCCGTGGGCGCGCGGCTGCCGGGGGCGGGGCGCTCGGCCTATCTGCGCCTGCGGGTGGCGTTCGGGGGTTAACCCCCCAGGGCGCGCCGCAGCATCGCCGTCAGGTCCGTCCGGACGGCGGCAGGGTCGGCAAGGCGGTCGAAGCCCATCGTGGTTTCGATCGCCACCCCGGCCAGCAGGCATCCCACCATGAACGCGGCGTGCTGGGCGGGCAGTGCGGGCGATACCTTGCCCGCCGTTTGCGCCGCCACGATCAGCGCTTCCAGCCGCTCGCCAAAGCGGATCTGCACTTCTTCGAACACGGGGCGCGTTTCCAGCCGGTTGGCGATCATCGCGCTGAACAGCACGAAATAGGCCCGGACCGAAATGTCGCGCTGGACCAGTTCGACAAACCGGTCGGCCAGCGCCAGCACTTGCTCCAGCGGGCAGGGGATGCCCGCAATCGCGGCATCGGCCTGTTCGTGGACATGGGCGGAGACGCGCCAGATCACCGCCTCGATCAGCCCGTCTTTCGACCCGTACTTGCGGCTGGCCAGCCCCCGGCTGAAGCCCGCGCGTTCCCCCACCCGTTCCAGCGTGGCGGCCAGATAACCCTCGGTCGCGATGATTTGTGCGGCGGCATCCAGCAGGCGATGTTCGGATTCCGCGCGCCGCTCTGCCTGAGTGCGCCGCTTGGGGGCCGTCGCATCAGGGGCAGGGGTATCGCGCACGGGCATATCCATCGACGTTCTTAATCCCCAAGCCGGGTTGCATTGCAACTCTAACTTAGTTGTTGATTGTATACCAACTGTAAAATACCCTCACGCCATAACCGGTGCATGAGCCACCGATTCAGCAGAGGACGCTTCCCCCATGGCATTGCCCACCGAACTCGCGCAGACCATCATCGACCCCAAGGCCTATTCGCAGCGCGAGTTGGTGGACGAAGCCTTCCGCCAGATCCGCGCCACCGCGCCGCTGGCCAAGGCGGAGCTGGACGGGTTTGAGCCGTTCTGGGTCGTCACCCGCCATGCCGACATCAAGGAGATCGAGCGTCAGCCCGACATCTTCCACAACGGCGACAAGTCCACCTTCCTGTCGAACATCGAGGGCAACGCGCGGGTGAAGATGCTGACCGGGGGGGAGCCGAACCTGATCCGCAGCCTGGTGTCGGTCGACGGCAAGGAGCACAAGGATCTGCGCGGGATCGTGTTCCCGCACATCACCCCGCGCGCGATCAAGCCGCTGGAAGAGCAGATCCGCGCCATCGCCCGCGAATTTGTGGACCACATGCTCAGCTTTGACGGCGAATGCGATTTCGCCGCCGACGTCGCCTTCCTCTATCCGCTGCGCGTCATCATGACCGTGCTGGGCGTGCCGCAGGAGGATGAGCCGTTCATGCTGAAGCTGACGCAGGAACTGTTCAACAACGCCGACCCGGAACTGAACCGCGCGCGCGCCGAATTGTCGCCGGAGGACATGCTCAAGTCCTTGTGGGAAACCACGATGGAACTGGAACGCTATTTCGCCGCCGTGACCGAAAAATTCCGCGCCAACCCGACCAGCCACATCAACAGCCTGATCGCCAACGCGAAGATCGACGGCGAATACCTCAACCACCGGCAGATGATGGGCTATTACATCATCGCCGCGACGGCCGGGCATGACACGACGTCGAACACCACGGCAGGCGCCATGTGGGCGCTGGCGGAAAAGCCGGAAATGCTGGCACAGATGAAAGCGGACCCGTCGCTGATCAACGCCTTCATCGAAGAGTCGATCCGCTGGGAAGTGCCGGTGAAGCATTTCATGCGCAGCGCCGTGTCCGATTGCGAGATCGGCGGGCAACAGATCAAGGCGGGCGACTGGCTGATGCTGTCCTATCAATCCGCCAACCGGGACGAGAGCATCTGGGCCGACCCGTTCGAATTCCGGATCGATCGCGACAGCAATCCGCAGATCGCGTTCGGGTACGGCGTCCACGTGTGCCTTGGGCAGCACCTCGCGCGGATGGAAATGCGCATCCTGTGGGAAGAACTGTTCAAGCGGCTGGAATCGGTCGAACTGGCCGGGCCGTGCGAGCGTACCATCTCCAACTTCGTGTGCGGGCCAAAGCACGTGCCGATCCGCTTCACCGCGAACTGAGTCGGGAAGGGCAGGAAACATGGCCGAAGGTTTTCGCCAATGGCGCTGCCGCAACTGCGGGTTCATCTATGACGAGGCCTTGGGCTGGCCGGACGAGGGCATTGCCCCCGGCACCCGGTTCGAGGATATCGACGACGAATGGTATTGCCCCGATTGTGGCAGCGAAAAGCAGGACTTCGAACTGGTGGAGTGAGGGGCCCGCCAACTTATCCCCTCATCGTCATGCTGAACTCGTTTCAGCATCCATCGTGCCCCAATCGCAGGGTTGTGCGGGTGGAGGGATGGACCCTGAACCAAGTTCAGGGTGACGGTTCGGAGTGTGCGCGTATGCTGTCCACGTACTGGTTCCGCCTCATTCAACCGCCAGCGTAAACTACTACCTCACCCCCCAAACCCGCTCGTGCTGAGCTTGTCGAAGCACCGTCCTTCTGCGCGGGTCAAACAGGCGAGGTGTGGGCCTGACCGGAACCGCCTCGGCCCAATTTAACCGCGCGGCTAAATCCGTGATTGACCGGGCCGCGCGGCGGGGGCATCCCGGTTGCAACATGAAACCTGAAACGATCCGCATCCCGATTGGCGAAGGCCTGACCATCGCCGCCGATATCGCCGGTCCGCGCGGCGCGCCCACGGTGATCCTGGGCCATGGCGGCGGGCAGACCCGCCACAGCTGGGACAAGGCCGAACTGCAACTGGCGCAGGCCGGCTACTTCGCGATCAACTATGACTTGCGCGGGCATGGTGACAGCGACTGGTCGCCCGATGGCGATTACAGCATCGATTTGCGCGCGAAGGATCTGGAGCAGGTCGCCGCCGTTGGTTCGCGCCCGGTCGCGCTGGTCGGCGCATCGCTGGGTGGGGTGACTTCACTGGTCGCGGCCTCGCACGGGCTGGAACCGGCAGCGATCGTGCTGGTCGATATCGTCCCGAAAATGAGCCAGGAAGGCGTGGGCCGGATCAAGGCGTTCATGTCGGCCAATCCGGGCGGGTTCGCGGACCTCAACGAAGCCGCCGATGCCGTCGCCGCCTATTACCCCGAACGGCCCCGGCCCAAGGACGTGTCGGGCCTGAAAAAGAACTTGCGCGAAGGCGCCGATGGCCGCCTGCACTGGCACTGGGACCCGCGCATGATGGAGGATTTCCGGCGCGATCCGCATTACCTGCTCGACCTGATGGACGCCGCCGACTGGACCGACCGCGTGCCGACTCTGCTGGTGCGCGGCATGAAGTCAGACATCGTCACCGAAGACGGCGTCGATGACCTGAAACGCCGCATCCCCGCGCTCGAAATCGCCGACATCAGCGGCGCGGGCCACATGGTTGCGGGCGACAAGAACGACGAATTCAACAGCGCGGTGATCGAATTTCTGACCCGTGTGATGCCGTTGGGGTAGGCGCGGGCACCCACCCCGTTTCGGCCCCGATCCGGCCGCCTCTCAGTCCGGAATGTCCCAGCGCACCGCCGTATTCCAGGTTCCCGTCACTTTCGCGCCGGTCTGGTCGCTGGCCGGATCGAACCGCGCGCGGCGCAGCAGCTTGGCGCAAGTTGCCTCGTCCAGCACGTCATGCCCGCTGGATGCGGTGACGGTGCAATCGCTGGGCTTGCCATCTGTGCCGATGGTCAGGCGCACTTTGACCAGCCCTTCCAACTCGCCGCGCAGGCCTGCCGTGGGGTAATCGCTGGTCGATACCCACAGCCCCGGATTGCCCTTGGGCCGCGCCGCGCGCGGGGCCACGCCGGGGGCGGGGGCGGGGGCGGGGGTTGGCGTGGGGAACAACGCCTCGCCCACGCCCCCGCCGCCCACTTCGCCCACCGGGCCGGTCGGGAACGTTGGCGCGGGGCCGGTGGCGGTGAAGGCGAAGGGATCAGCCGGGGTCGGCGCGGGCCGGTCTGGCGCGGGGCGCGGGTCCTGCGCGGCGGGCGGCTCGGTCGGCGTAGGCACCGGCTTGGGCTTGGGCGGCGCGATATCGAACGTGCGCAAGATCTCGCGCGCCTGCGGCATGAAGCTCGCGGCCAGGCCATTGACCAGCGCAAACCCCGCCGCGACGTGGATCAGCGCTACGCTTGTCAGCGTCGCAATCCGGTGGTTGGAAGTGTGAGTATCGACATAAGCCATGGTGGCACCCTCCGTTCTGGTGACGGCGCCCCGGCGGCTTTTGCTTGTCCGAGTCGCACCGGGGCGACACATCAGGTATGTTACAACATAACATAACCGTCAATGAACGAATCGCGTATGCCGTAACGGCAGCCAGTCCCGGATCGCAATCGATCCGGATGGTGCTAGGCTGGGCAAAACGGGAGATGCCGATGCCGATTCTCTATGACTACCCCCGCGCCCCCAGCCCGCGCCGCGCGCGGATCGTGCTGGCGGAAAAGGGGATTGCCCATGACACCGTGATCGTCGACCTGGCCACGGGTGAGCAGCTGGGCGAGGGCTTTCGCGCCGTTAACCCGGCCTGCACCGTCCCCGCGCTGGTGGTGGCGGAGGGCGTGCCTGCCTTGACCGACAACGCCGCGATCCTCGCCTGGGCCGAAGCGGTAAAGCCGCAGCCGCCGCTGCTGGGCACCACCCCGCTCGACAAGGCCGAGATCGCCAGCTGGAACGCCAGAATCGAGGCCGAATGCTTCATGGCCATTGCCGAGGCGATGCGCAATACCGCCCCCGCGATGAAGGACCGCGCGCTGCCCGGCCCGGTCAACTATGCCCAGATCCCGCAGCTCGCCGAACGCGGGCGGGCGCGGCTGCTGGATTTCCTCGATCGCTTCGATGCCCATCTGGCCACCCGCGACTATGTGGCCGCCAGCGGGTTCAGCGTGGCCGATATCACCGCCTCCGTCGCGATCGATTTCGCCCGCGTCCTGCGGATCGACCCGGCCGAGGGCCGCCCGAACCTCGCCGCCTGGCGCGCCCGGCTGGCAGAGCGGCCCGCCTTCAGTCTCTAGCCGCGTCCTCTCCGTCCTCCTCCTCCTCCTCCTCTTCCGGATCATCCCCGGCCAGCAGCGCGGCGTTGGCGATGGAGTTCGCGCGCATCTGGTCGATCATCGCGTCGATGCTGTCATAGACCGCCTGCGCATCGGCGGCGTCCTGCGCCTCCCATTCGCCGCGCAGCCGCTCGTAAACCGGATGGCCCGGCCGCAGCGCGGCATAGTGCGTACCCACCGCCGCCCAGCGCTGACCCCGGCGCTGGCGCAGCAGGAACAACAGCAGCGCCGTGTCATAGCGCCGCCAGGTGCCCACCACTTCGCCCCCGCGCACGATGGGGCGCTCCTCACCTGCGATCGCGCGTTCCAGCGCGCAATCCTCCAGCCGGGCGATGCCCCGGTCGATGGCCAGCTCCCATGCGGCGGCAAAGCCTTCCGCCCCTGGCTGATGGCGCAGGCGATAGAGCGCCTCGAGCGAAGCCCCGATCCGCCGCGCCGCCTGCGTCACGATCCCCGTCGCCGCCAGCGCCGCGATAAATTCGCGCTGCCGATCCGGCGTGATCGAATTGCGGCGCGGCTGCTTGTGCAGATAGGGCGCGAACCCCAGCAAGGGATCGTCCGGCTCCGGCGGCAAGTCGGCAAAGGCGGTGCGGCTGGTCCGCTTCCACGGGCGCAGCGACCGGCACAGCGCCGGGGTCTTCTCATCAAAGGTATCGGGATTGTCCAAGGAACCATGCTCCATCCAGCGTGTTGGATTCCCCCTTGGAAGATCACCCTGACACAAGGCGGGGGCTGTAGGAAAATGGTTTGCGCGTTCGCGCGGCAAGGCATCAGCCGCAGCCGGGGTTGGGCAGAGGTGGGGAAGGGGAGAAGAGCGAAGGGTGGGGGGGGGGGTGGCCACCCCCGCCCCGCAAAAGGCCGCCCCCCCGGGGGGGGGGGGGGGGGGGGCCCCC
>JAYRDH010000039.1:25899-26557 GCA_041909515.1 Novosphingobium sp.
GAAGGGGAGAAGAGCGAAGGGTGCGCGGGCCATTGCCCTCGCGCTCCCGGAAACTGGCCTCCCGCCGTGGGGCAGAGGTGTGCGCTACCCCGCCTGCGCCGCGCTGCGTTGCTGGTTGAGGTGGAACAGCCGCGCCAGAATCTCGTCGTCGGTCAGCGTCCCGGCGCGGAAATCAGCGCCCCAGCCATAGGCATCGGCCACTGCCTCATCCAGCGCGCGGTGGGCATGGTCCAGCCATGCGGGCCGCGCGTTGTACAGGTTGGTGAGCGTGCGCTTGGCCAGTTCCTTGGCCGCCGCTTCATCCACCGGCACAATCCGGTCGGGATAGCCGGGGACGACTTCGGGTTCACGCCGGACCAGATCGGCCGGGTTCAGCCAGTTTTCCCGCAATTCGTTCAGCCGCGCCGCCGCCGCCGCAATCGCCTGCGCGCGCGGATCGGCGGCATAATCGGTAGCGGGAATGTTGGGGGTCAGGCCTTCGGGGAAGGGGAAGGTTTCGAACGTAGTGGACGGAGTGTAGCGAGGATCGTTGCCGACGCCGAGGAACGTGCCCATGCGCAGCGACCAGAGTTCATGGAACTTCGAATGCAGAATGCCGAAAGTGGTGTCGTCATCGCGGGCGATTGCGTTTGTCGCATCACTTGGGCGTACACCCTGT
>JAYRDH010000040.1:0-24581 GCA_041909515.1 Novosphingobium sp.
TCATCGGGGTCTCCATGTGGTCCGGGGTTGAAGTCGGCAAACTCCACCTCGACCATACACCTCGATGGCCACCCAGGATCACACCGTGGACGGCACTGAAATTACACCAGCTCCTCGGACGCTACCCGCTTGTGGCCCAGCGCGAAGCGGTCGCCGATGCACTTCGCCATGCGACCAATCGCTATCGCGCGGGCTATTCGCCCTATCTGGAGCAGATCGACGCACAGCGTGCGTTACTCTCGGTGGAGCTCGCGATCCTGCAGGTGCGCAGCGATCGCCTGACGGCCCATGTCGCATTATACC
The DNA here is from genome assembly GCA_041909515.1 of Novosphingobium sp. Taxonomy (GTDB): domain Bacteria; phylum Pseudomonadota; class Alphaproteobacteria; order Sphingomonadales; family Sphingomonadaceae; genus Novosphingobium. The sequence goes on from JAYRDH010000040.1 coordinate 304, forward strand.
AGGCCCTTGGCGGCGCTCCGGAAAGCGAAGCTTGACATGGTTTGGGATGGTCGGGTCCGAAAACCACCCGGCTCCGGGCGCAAAGCTCCCGTACTCAATGCAGCGCGGACGATCGTCAATTTGAGCGCAGGTTACCACCAAGGGATGAACGAAGGTTCCTTGTGGGGAAGCTGCGCCCATTCCATCAACCGTCATCGGTTGGGTTTGTTGTTCCGAGCAGCAGATTATGGCCAAGGTGTATCGGCAGCGCGCCTCTGTGGCACCCCACTCGAAAGCGGCTAACCGACCGGGTTTCACCATCAAGGTTGATAAAAATATCCTCCTCGGCTTCGAACGTGACCCACGGGCTCCGCGCGGTAATCTTGAGACCATCCACGCTGCCCGCACCCTCGTGCAGGAAGCGGCCAAGGGCATCGAGCCCCGCGTTCCGGTCTAATTCCGGCAGGATCATCAGGTCGAGTTCGCCATCATCCAGCAACGCTTCGGCGCATAGCTGGATGCCACCGCCGGCCTGTCTGCCGTTGCCGATGGCCAATGCCAGAAACGATCCCTCCCAGGAAAAGTGCCGGGCCGTGAAGCGGCCTCTGCAAGCGGTAAGTTCCCGTGCGCGGCGCAGGCCGGTCAGGACATAGGCGAAACCACCGAGCGTATGTTTCAGGGCCGGATCGGTTTCTGCCGTGACCTGTGACCCGAATCCGCCCGTCACCAGATTGACGAAGGGGCTGTCGTCCAGAACACCGATGTCGATCCAGCACACTGGTGCGACAAGGGTCAAGCGCAACGACGCAGTCATGTCGTCGATGGGGATTCCCGTCGAACGCGCGAAATCGTTGGCCGTCCCAAGCGGCAGGATACCGAACGAACAGTGCCCGAACGAGCCTGCCCGAAAGGCGGCAGCAAAGACCTCGTTCACGGTGCCGTCTCCGCCACCGGCGACGATGCGATCCACGCGGCCTTGCTGCGCCTTCATAACAGCTTCGTTCGCGAACCGCCCCGCATCGCCATTTTCCCATGTGACGCGAACCTCGACGTCATGACCATCGGCCCGGACCGAGCGAACTGCCTCTCGTACCCGCGGGTCCTGCGCTGACTTCCCGTGAAGTATGAGGAACACGCTCACCCTCGGGGATGCGGTGTTCACATTCTTGCTTATGGCCAATTATCAGTCCTCAGCCGCGTCCACTGTTGCGACCTGCAACCGACCCGTCCAACCAGGCACCCTCTGCCGACTATCGTGTCATCATCGATCACGCTGATGGTTCCCGCAAACGTCCTGCCGATATCGGGCACAAAAACCCTGCCGCGCCAGACGCCGGGCCTCTCCAGCGCAAAATCCTGAAAAAGCCGCGACCCGATAAGAGGATCGGTGCCACCTCTGCGCGCATCTGCCTGTGCCTTTTCGTTGGCCCAAATCACGACACCGCACATGCGCTCGCCGCAGCGCTCAACCCGGACATGAACGCTGTTCTGCGGGTTTTTCCACGTCCCGAAAGACTGATCGCTCGCATACGCGACAGATTGCGGCGCCATCACCGCCACCGCCACCGCCAGAAGGATCAACGCCAGCCGCCGCACGCTTAAAGACTCCGGGACAGGCGGCGCAAGCCGAGCGCCAGGATGATAAGGAAGACACCGCGGAAGAGAAAGCTGATCCCAACGATTCCCGCCAGGAACACAAGGCTGCTCGCCGGGCCTGAAAACAGGAGGAATCCGCCAAGCACGATGTCGAGCAGGCCGAGCGCAAAGCGCCATCCCCGATCATGGGATCCCTTGATCGCGCTCACCAATTCGAGAATCCCGGCAACGAACAGCCAGAATCCGATCGCCCAGACCAGCGACAAGGCACCGGCAAAGGGCGCGAAGAGGACGAAACCCCCTGCCGCGACCCCGAGCAGGCCCAGCAGCGCCTCAATCCAGCGCCCCCGCTTCGAAAGCGAAGACAGGCCAGAAATCAGGGCAACGAGACCATAGGTCAGCAACATCACACCAAGCAAAAAACCCGTGGCCAATCCCGTCGCCAGCGGGTTGCCCAACGCCAGCGATCCGATCAGGACAACAAGCACGCCATAAGCCAGGATCCATCCCCAAGCTGGTCCGGGTTCAGTTTCCACCGATGACGTCAATGGGTCGTTCTGCGGCATGACTTCCTCCACATTGCGCAAAAATTAGGCCAAGATGCCTCATTACGATAAATCTTTGACACTTACCTGGAATTACCATCGGTCAAAATCCGTCTGTAAATTCCGACTTCGCGCCAGCGTCGTTCGCGACTGAAGTGCCTGATATACGGCCACGGAGCGACAATAGAACTGAAACACCAAGCACGTGCGGCGGAATTCGGGATGGTCGTCGTGTGCTCGCATATCGCTGCTTAAGCGAGTTGTCACCTGCTGCTGTGAGCCAGTGGGCAAGGGCAGTGAATCGGCAAAAATCGCAAAAACGGGTGCCGATGAAGGCCCAGACCGGCTACCAGAATGGGCTTGTCGCGAGCTACAATCGACTGGTCGCAAGACCCATATTGGGGATAGTGGTGGGGGTTTCGGAAAACTTATCACATTATAACCACACGATATATGCTGTCCGTGGATCTCTCCTCCGTCCATTAATCATGAAAATCTCAGTTGTTGTTCGGCCGGGCTGGATCGCCAGACCAGTCGAACACCGCAGTCAGGCACCGTCATTCGCGCGGAGGCGGCCTTGGCGTGGCCGATAGCGTGGCAATGACCAGCCGTACCTGATTGCGCCTCCGCGCAGTGCGAAGCCTACCATGAATGCCGCGGACACGCCGACTTCCCGGTCAATGCCCAGCGCGTTGGTGCAAACGAAAGTGATTGCAGCGGCCAATGCGGCGGTCACGTAGATCTCGTAGGAAAAGATGATGGACCGCTCCTGGCTCAGCGTGTCACGGACGATGCCGCCAAAGCATGCCGTTATCATGCCCATGATGACAGAAGCGACCGGACCTGCGCCGGCACCGATCGCCCGTTCGGCGCCTCTCGCGGCAAACAGGGCTAACCCGACTGCTGCGGGATGCCTTTCCCGATGCGCTTATCGGTTTTCGCTCCAACAGCCGCGAAGTGCAGGTTCACGCGACTCTTGCAGGGGCCGGGGTTGCGGCGCTCGCCCGCTATCGTGCCGATGGGGAGCTCGGGCTAATTCGCCTGTACCCCGACAGACCTGACCTTGTTCGAGACATCTGGATAGGTGTGCATGTGGACATGCGCCACATGCCGAGAGTGCGGGCAGTGACCGATACAGTTGTCGAAGCACTGCGGAAAACGCCGCGATTCTCAATCCGGGTTACTGAACCCCAAGTGTTGATAGAGCAAGACAGGCTCGAGCACACGCTGGAGCCAGCTTTTCGTCGCAATACCTTGATCAACCGTCGCCGGATCCGCTGCTACCTAGAGAGCTACCTAGCGATCTGCGAGCGGAAATCCAGTTGGCCCAACGGCCATTTAATACGTTGAAATATATGGATAAATTGGTGGACGCACTTGGGCTCGAACCAAGGACCCGCTGATTAAGAGTCAGCTGCTCTACCAACTGAGCTATGCGTCCACACGGCGGCTTTTCCGCGGACCCCGACGCGTCGGGGAGCGCTTCCTTTAGCGGAATCTTCCGGGATGGGAAGGGGGGAATTGCACTTTTTTCCGGTTCGGCGCGAAAATTTTTCGATCCGGGCGTAAGTAATTGAAAATAAGCCTATTGTTCAGCCGGTTGCGGCGTTGCGGTTGGTGCCGGGCTGGCTGGCGGGGGGGCGCTGGCGGGCGAATCCGCGCGGGGTGAGGGCTGGGGCGCCGGCACATCCGGTTCCGGACGGGGCTGCGTGGCTTCGGTGTTGATTGCTTGCGGCCGGGCTGCTTCGGTTTCGGCTCGTTCGCGGACGCGGGCCAGTTCCGCATCGTCGGCCGCGCGCGGTGCGGTAACGCCATAGCGGTTGGCATAATCGCGGTACTTGGCCGCCTGGCGCTGCTGCGGGGTCCCGCCCCAGCCGGCTTCCATTTCCAGCAGGACGTCCATCGCCTTGGCCGGATCGTACAGGAAGGTCATCACGTCGCGCGCAATGGGATAGGCTGCGCCCGATCCGCCACCGTGCTGGACGATCACCGCACAGGCATAGCGCGGCTTGTCAAACGGGGCGAAGCAGATGAAGTGCCCGTGGTCACGATACTTCCACGCGCCGCTTTTGCCGTCGCTGATGTTGAGGCTGACGACCTGGGCAGTACCGGTCTTGCCCGCCATCAGCACGTTATCGATCGGCAGCCGCGCGCGGCCAGCGGTGCCGGGGCCGTTGATGACGTCGCTCATCGCCTTGTGCACGAAATCGAGATGCTCTTGCGGAATGCCGAGCGGGCGGGGCTGGGGGGCTTTCGGATCGAACAGCAGGCGCGGTTGCAGTTCCAGCCCGGAGGCAATCCGCGCCGACATGACCGCCTGCTGCAACGGATTGACCAGCATATAGCCCTGGCCGATCGTGGCGTTGACCGTATCGAACACGGCCCACGGCTTGCCGTACTTCTTTTGCTTCCACGCCGGATCGGGCACGGTGCCATAGGATTGCCCCAGCACCGGCAGGTCGAACGACTGGCCCAGGCCCAGCCGCCGAGCCATGTCGGCGATCTTCTGCATCCCGATCTGCTGGGCGAAGTGATAGAAATAGACGTCGCAGCTTTGATAGATGCCCTTGGCCATGTCGGTATGGCCGTGGCCGCGCCGCTGCCAGCAGTGGAACACGCGGTTGCCCACGCGCAGCCCGCCGCTGCAATTGACCGCCGCATTCGGGTCCAGGCCCGCTTCCAGAAAGGCCAGGGCGACGGCCGGCTTGATTGTCGAGCCAGGCGGAAACAGCCCGCGCAGCACCTTGTTGCGCAACGGAACGTGGTCGTCGTCCGACAGCATTTTCCATTCGATCCGGCCGATCCCGTCGGAAAAGTTGTTCGGATCGAAGCTGGGCATCGAAACCATCGCCAGCAGATCGCCGGTCAGGCAATCCATCACCACCACCGCGCCCGATTCCGGCCCCATCCGCCGCGCGGCATAGTCCTGCAACGGGGCGCTGATTGTCAGCTTGAGCGGCTGGCCGGGAACATCCTCGCGCATTTCCAGGTCGCGCACGACTTTGCCCGCTGCGGTCACTTCGACCCGGCGGGCACCCGGTGCACCGCGCAGGCGCTGTTCGAAATGCTTTTCCAGCCCGTCCTTGCCCACCTTGAAGCCGGGCGTGATGAGCAGCGGGTTGCGCTCTTTCTCGTAATCCTCGGCCGAAGCGGTGCCGACATAGCCGATCAGGTGGCCCACCGACGGGCCGGTGGGGTACCAGCGCGAGAAACTGCGCTGCGCCAGCACGCCCGGCATATCCGGCAACCGCACGCTGACCGCGGCGAAACGGTCCCAGTCCAGCCCGGCGGCAACCTCGACCGGTTGAAAGCCGTGGGCCTTTTCCAGCTTGTCGCGCAAGTCGCGCAGCTGGACGTCGGTCAATTTCAGCAGCTGGCCCAGTTCGGTCAGGGTGCGATCCGGATCGGTCAGCCGGTCCGGGATCAGGTCCACGCGGAAATCGGCACGGTTGGCCGCGATGGGGGCGTTGTTGCGATCCAGGATAGCCCCGCGACGGGGCGGGATCAGCGTCAGGTTGACGCGGTTGCTTTCCGATAGGGTGCTGTACTTTTCGTTCTGGAACAGCCCGATCCACGCCATGCGCGCGGCAAGCAGCACCCCGACCCCCAGTTGCAGTCCGCCAATCACCACCCCGCGCCGGTCAAAGCTGTTCCGCAGCGTGCCGGAGCTGACGTGCTGACCGCCGCCCAGCATCAGACCGCCCGCACCGGGATCAGCCGGAACCGGTCCACCGCGCCGACACTGCGGGCCGCGAGCGGGTACGTCAGGATGGCCACCGCGATCTGGGGAAGCAGCACGCGCAGCGGCGCAGACCCACCGGCAAGGTTCGCCACATACAGCGACGCCGCCAGGTAAGCGGCAATCACCACCGCTGCCAGCAGCCAGTCCAGCGCGAACCCGCGCCAGGGAAACCGTGCCTCGAAATAGTCCATGCCGATGACCGCAACCGACCACAACGCCATCGCCGAACCCAGCGGCTGACCGCTGAACAGGTCATCGAACAGGCCCAGTGGTAATCCCGCCCAAACCGGGAACAGCCCAGGCCGCAATTGCTGCCAGGCCATCAGGAACAGAAAGCCCAGCGGCGGGACGACCGGCGCGGAAGCGATCAGCGGCAGGAGCGGGGCCAGGCTGCCCAGCATGACCAGCAGCCACGGCATGACCACCGCCAGCACCGGCGACGGCGCCCGGTTGATCCGCTGACGCGGAAAGTCATGCCGTTCGTCCAGGTATGGTCCCGGCATCAGCGCGGCTCTGCCGAAGGGGTGGCGGCGGTGCCAGGCGCGGGGGTGGCCGGCGCGGCGGCGCCAGGTGCTGGCTGGGTCCACAGCGGCTGAACTTCGACGAATTCCGTACTGCCGGGATCACTCAGCGGCCGGGCGATGGCACCGTCGCGGGTCACTTCGCTGACAACCGCGATCGCCGTCCCCGGCCAGTACAGGCCGCCAGAACCGGACGTGACGAAGGCATCGCCCTTTTTCAGTGGATTGATGCCCAGGGTAATCAGGCGCAGCTGGAGCGTCCCGTCGGCACGCCCCGTCGCAAAGGCCGGCACCCCATCGCTGACCCGCCGCACCGGCACGACGCTTTCCGTGTCGGTAATCAGCAGCACCCGCGCGCTGGAATTGCCGACTTCGAGCACGCGCCCAACCAGGCCAAGCGGAGAGCGCACAGGCATTCCCGCCCTTACGCCCTGGGCGGAACCGACCCCCAGCGTCGCGAACCGGCGGGTGCTGGTTGAAGTTGAACCGATCAGGCGCGCAATCGCGATCGGGCGCGGTTCCTCGCCGCTCAGCTTGAGCATGGCTTTCAGCTGGGCGTTCTCATGCTTGAGCGCTTGCGCTTCGGCCTGCTTCACGCGGGCGATGCGCACTTCGTGTTCCAGTTCGGCCATCCGGCTGCCGAACGTGAAAAAGCCGCCCACGGCGGCAAAGAATCCGCGCGCTTCCGTCCGGCCGGTGGCGGCGACTTCGCCCACGGGCGCGGTCGCATCGCTGGCAGCCATGCGCGCGCCGGCAAAGCCCCCGGTGTTCCCGGTCGAGATCAGCAGCACCCCGACGCCAACGGCCAAGCCGATGAACGCGATGAGATAACCCAGGAAATTGCCGTACTGCGCCCTGCGCGAATAGCCGGGACGCCGGTTTGCGGGCGGCACCATGCCAGCCTTACTCCTTCCGCCCGGCGATGCTGGGGCCAGGCGCGTGCATTCAGGCCGTCGTCAGCACGCCGCGATAGATCGGGTCTTCCATGGCGCGGCCCACGCCCAGCGCCACGCAGGACAGCGGATCTTCCGCGATGCTGACCGGCAGGCCGGTTTCTTCGCGCAGATGTTCATCCAGCCCGCGGATCAGCGCACCGCCACCGGTCAGCACGATGCCCTGGTCAACGATGTCGGCGGCCAGTTCCGGCGCGGTGTTTTCCAGCGCGATCCGCACGCCTTCGACGATGGCGCCGATCGGTTCCGACAGCGCTTCGGCGATGTTGGCCTGGGTGATGGTGATTTCCTTGGGCACGCCATTGACCAGGTCACGGCCCTTGATCTGGATCGTTTCGCCCACACCGTCCGCCGGAATCATGGCGACGCCGTAATCCTTCTTGATCCGCTCTGCCGTGGCTTCACCGATCAGCAGGTTGTGGTGGCGGCGCACGTAGGAGACGATGGCTTCGTCCATCTTGTCCCCGCCGACGCGGACCGACGTGGTATAGGCCAGGCCGCGCAGCGACAGCACGGCCACTTCGGTCGTCCCGCCGCCGATGTCGACCACCATCGAGCCGACCGGTTCGGTTACCGGCATGTCCGCGCCGATGGCGGCGGCCATGGGTTCAAGGATGAGGTACACCGCGCTGGCCCCGGCATTGCTGGCCGCATCGCGGATCGCGCGCTTTTCGACCGAGGTCGCGCCCGACGGCACGCAGATCACGATTTCGGGATAGCGCAGCAGGCTCTTCTTGCCGTGGACCTTGCGGATGAAATACTTGATCATCTCTTCCGCAACTTCGATGTCGGCGATCACACCATCGCGCAGCGGGCGGATCGCCTCGATGCTGTCCGGGGTCTTGCCCATCATCATCTTGGCATCGTCGCCCACGGCCTTGACGCGCTTGATTCCGTTGATGGTTTCGATCGCCACGACGGACGGTTCGTTCAGCACGATGCCGCGGTCCTGCACATAGACGAGCGTGTTGGCCGTACCCAGGTCGATCGCCATGTTCTGGGAGCCGAATTTCAGGAAGCGCGACAGGAACGAAGACATTGAAAAGTCCGTATTTTTTCCCCTTAGGCCAAGTGATTCGCAGCCATGCGGGGGGGAGCGGGTGAGCGATGAAGGCGCCCCCTTAGCGCATGGTATGGGCGATTGCCAAAAATTTGTGCGGAATCCGGGGGGTTTCTCCACCCTTGATCTCGAATTTCCGGCAACTCGTCGCTAGGCAATTCCCATGCCCACGATCCGCCGCCTGCCAGAGACGTTGATCAACCGCATCGCGGCGGGTGAAGTGGTCGAACGCCCGGCCTCCGCGCTGAAGGAACTGGTCGAAAATTCGCTCGATGCGGGCGCGCGGCAAGTGACCGTGCGGCTGAGCGGCGGCGGGCTGGACGGGATCGAGGTGACAGACGACGGCTGCGGGATGCGGCCGGACGAAATCGCGCTGGCGCTGGAACGCCACGCGACGTCGAAGCTGCCGGATGAGCACATCGAACTGGTCGCTACGCTGGGTTTTCGGGGGGAGGCACTGCCGTCCATCGCCAGCGTTTCGCGTCTGACTCTGGAAAGCCGCCCGCGTGAAAGCACGGAAGGCTGGCGGCGGGTGGTCGATCACGGCACGGTAACGGTCGAGGGGCCTGCCGCGCTGCCACCGGGAACCCGCATCCGGGTGGAGGACCTGTTCGGCAAGATCCCCGCCCGGCGCAAATTCCTGCGTTCGGCCCGCAGCGAATATGCCGCCTGTCTGGACGTGGTGCGCCGCCTGGCCATGGCCCGGCCAGAGGTTGGCTTCGTGCTGGAGCATGATGGCCGCCGCGTGCTGGCGGTACAGCCGGACGAATCCCTGCCGCACCGCGTGGCGCAGCTGGTCGCGCGTGAACTGGCGGACGACGGCGTGGTGATCGAGCTGGAGCGCGGGGCCGCGCGCCTGTCTGGCGTGGCGGGCCTGCCAACGTTTAACCGAGGCGTGGCCGACCACCAGTACCTGTTCGTCAATGGCCGCCCGGTGAAGGACCGCCTGCTGGTTGGCGCGGTGCGGGGGGCCTATGCCGACATGCTGGCGCGCGACCGGCACGCGGTGCTGGCGCTGTTCCTGGACATTCCGCCCGAAGACGTCGACGTCAACGTCCATCCGGCCAAGACCGAAGTGCGCTTCCGCGATCCGGCGTTCGTGCGCGGCTTCATCGTGTCGGGCCTGCGCCATGCGCTCGACAGCGCGGGGCAACGCAGCGCGCAGGGGCCTGCCGCGCCCGCCATGGCCAACTGGCAGGCGGAACCCATCACCCGCACCAGCGAACCCGCGCCCGCGCTGTCATCGCTGTTCGCGCGACAGTATACGCCGCCAGGCGGGGCGGTACGCGATGCCGGTGCCGCTTGGCGGGGCTATGAGCAAGCGGTCATGGCGCCGCCTGCCGCCCGTGCGGAAGTGGCTGAGGATGCACCCGCACCGTCCGCGCAGCACCCGCTGGGGGTGGCGCGCGGGCAGGTGGCAAACACCTACATCGTAGCCGAGGCGGAGGACGGGCTGGTGATCGTCGACCAGCACGCCGCGCATGAGCGGCTGGTGCTGGAGCGGCTGAAAGCGGCAGGGGCGCAAGGTGCTGTCACCGCCAGCCAGGCGCTGCTCCTGCCCGAAGTGGTCGAACTGGACGAGCCGTCCTGCGATCGGCTGGAGGAACGCGCCGCCCAGCTGGCCGAATATGGCCTGGCGCTGGAACGGTTCGGCCCGACCGCGATGCTGGTCCGCGCGGTGCCATCGGTGCTGGGCAAGGGCGACGTGCAGGCGCTGGTCCGCGACGTGGCGGATGACCTTGCCCACAACGGTGATGCGCTGTTGCTGGGCGAACGGCTCGATCTGGTGCTGGCGACGATGGCCTGTCACGGCTCCGTCCGGGCCGGGCGCACGCTGTCGGTCGCTGAGATGAACGCGCTGCTGCGCGAGATGGAAGTGACCCCGCGCTCAGGCCAGTGCAACCACGGCCGCCCGACCTGGGTCAAGCTGGCGCACGGCGACATCGAGAAACTGTTCGGGCGGAAGTAGCGCTCAGCTTGCCCGCACGCGGATCAGGCCGATGGATTTCATGCTCATCACCATCACGTCATCCTGGTTGAATACCCGGACGAGCGACTGAAAGCTGCCCATTTCCGGGCGTGACTGGCTCTGCTTCTTGGACGTCAGCTCGGTTTCCACGCGCAGTACGTCGCCCGGAAAGACCGGGCGGTGCCAGCGCAGCTCGTCCAGCCCCGGCGAGCCAAGTCCGGCCTGCTTGCGCTCGGTGATGTTGTCCACCAGCATCCGCATGACCATGGCGCAAGTGTGCCACCCGCTGGCCGACAGGCGCCCGAAATGCGTCGCGGCGGCGGCGGCATCGTCCAGGTGGAAGGGCTGGGGGTCGTACTTCGACGCGAAGTCGATCACTTCCGCGCGCGTTACCTCGTACCGGCCGAACGCGGCTTTCGCCCCGATTTCCAGATCCTCGAAATAGACCAGCCCGTCATCCATCCGCCGTCTCCCCGATAAATCAGACGTTGAACTTGAAGTGCAGGACGTCGCCATCGGCGATGACGTATTCCTTGCCTTCCTGGCGCAGCTTGCCCGCGTCCTTGGCGCCGGTTTCACCGCCCAGCGCGACGTAATCGTCAAAGGCGATGGTTTCGGCACGGATGAAGCCGCGCTGCATATCCGAATGGATTTCGCCCGCCGCTTCGGGGGCCTTGGCGCCCTTGTGCACGGTCCATGCGCGGGCTTCCTTCGGCCCGACGGTGAAGAAGGTGATGAGGTGCAGCAGCTCATAGCCAGAGCGGATCACGCGGGCGAGGCCGGTTTCGTGCAGGCCCATTTCTTCCAGGAACACCATGCGTTCCTCAGCGTCCATGCCCACCAGTTCCGCCTCGATCGCGGCAGACACGATCACGGCTTCGGCGCCTTCGGCCTTCGCCTTTTCAAACACGCGGGCGGAAAAGGCGTTGCCGTTGGCCGCGCTTTCTTCCTCGACGTTGCAGACATAGAGCACCGGCTTCGCGGTGAGCAACTGGGCCTGCTTGAACACGCGGGCCTCTTCCTCGTCCTTCGGTTGGGTCAGCCGGGCGGGCTTGCCTTCGCGCAGCAGTTCCAGCGCCTGGCCCAGTACCGAGGCGACCAGCTTCGCCTCCTTGTCCCCTTGCGAGGCTTTCTTCTGGGCGGCGGGAACGCGCTTTTCCAGGCTTTCCAGGTCGGAAAGCATCAGTTCCGTCTCAACCGTTTCGGCATCTGAAACCGGGTCGACCTTGTTGTCGACGTGCTGGATGTCGTCGTTTTCAAAGCAGCGCAGGACATGGACGATGGCGTCCACTTCGCGGATGTTGCCGAGGAACTGGTTGCCCAGCCCTTCGCCCTTCGATGCGCCGCGCACCAGGCCGGCGATGTCGACGAAGCCCAGCTGGGTCGGGATGATCTTCTGGCTGCCCGCGATTTCCGCCAGCTTGTCCAGCCGGGGGTCGGGGACGCCGACGTTGCCGACGTTCGGCTCGATCGTGCAGAACGGATAGTTCGCCGCCTGCGCCGCCTGCGTCTCGGTCAGTGCGTTGAACAGGGTGGACTTGCCAACATTCGGCAGACCGACGATCCCGCAGCGGAAACCCATTTCATTCTCCGGTATAACTGTTGCGGCGGCCCATAGCGGGGGCGGGGCGGTTTGACCAGTTTCACGAATTGTTCAGTGCCTGCTGGCAGGATGGCACCATGAACACCCGCGCCGCCACTGCCGCCATCGCTGCCATCCTGCTGCTGTCCGCCTGTGCGAAAAGCCCGGAGGAGCTGGCACGGCAGGCCCGTGCCGAATATGCCGCCAACGATTACAGCGCGGCGCGGACCAGCCTGCAAGCCGCGCTGACCGTGCTGCCGAACGACCGCGACTTGCAGTTGCTCCAGATTCGTACCCTGCTGGCGCTGGGCGATGGCGAGGGCGCACGCAGCGCAGTGGAACGCCTGGCGGGCGGCCAGCCGCCGCAGGGCGAACTGGCCGAATTTGCGGCCCAGGCGGCGCTGCTGCGCAAGGTGCCGGACGTGGCGCTGCAACTGCTGGCCGGGCGCGATTCGGTAGAGGCCGACCGCTTGCGCGCCGCCGCCGCCCTGCAACAACAGGATGCCGCCGCCGCGACCCGCCATCTGGACCGGGCCATGGCCGCCGGGGGCAGCGCGGCCGTCTATGCCGATTACACCCGCCTGTTGCTGCTGCAGGGCGATGTTGCCGGGGCGGCCGCCATGCATGCCACGGCGCAGGCGCAGGGGCCGAACCTGCTCGCCACGCTGCTGAGCGGCGGCGAACTGGCGATGCGCCAGGGTGATCTGGCCAAAGCGCTGGCGGCCTATTCCAAGGCGGACCAGACGTATCCAGGCAACATCGCGGCCATGACCGGCAAGGCCGCCGTGCTGGGTGATCTTGGCCGCTTCGATGAGATGGAAGCGGTGCTGAAGCCGCTGGCCGCCGCCGCACCGAAGGATCCCGTCGTTGCCTATCTGCGGGCGCGCCACGCCGCCGCGCGCAAGAACTGGGACGGGGTGCGTCAGGCGATCGCGCCGGTCGAGGCCGGACTGGGCCAGCAAGACCCGGCCCGCCTGATCTATGCCGAAGCGCTGACCAATCTGGGGCAGGCGGAACTCGCGATTGCGCAGGCCGCCCCGATCGCCCGCGCCAATCCGGGCAACCGCGAAGCCTTGCGCATTCTGGCCGAGGCCCAATTGCGCTCTGGCGATCCGCGCGCGGCGATGCAGACTTATGCCCCGGTGGTGCGCGGCAACGCGGTCCGGCCTGAAGAGCTGGCGCTCTATGCCCGGTTTGCCAAGGCGGCCGGGGCGAATGATGCCGAAGCGCTGGCCGATCGTGCCAAGGGACCATCCCCGCAAGCGCTGGGCGCGGACCTGGCCGAAGGCGATGCCGCGATGAAGGCCGGCAACTGGGCGCGGGCGGTGGTGGCCTATGACCGCATCCTGGCCGTTACGGATGGCAGCAATGTGCTGGTGCTGAACAACATGGCCTATGCCCAGGCGATGCTGGGCAACTTTGGCCGCGCCCGCGACCTGGCGGACAAGGCGCTGAAACTGGCACCGGATAACGCCTCGGTGCTGGATACGGCGGGCTGGGTGCGGGTCCAGTCCGGCAAGGATGTTGAGCAGGGCAAGCAGCTGCTGCGCCAGGCGGTGCAGAAGGCGCCCGGTAACGCGGCCATTCGCGCGCACCTGGAACAAGCCGAACGCCGGGGCGGCTGAACCACCCCGGCGCTCTGGCCGTCATAACTGGCGGCGGCGATCAGGCTGCCGCAAACGCCACCCGGCGACGGCGCGAACGCATCGCCAGCAGCAGCAGGGCGCCGCCCATCAGGCCGACCATGCCCGGTTCCGGAACCGAAGTGCCGCCCGACGACGTGCTGCCGCCCGAAGTGGAACCACCCGTCGAGGTGAGCGTACCCGCGCCGCTGGCCGACGTGACATTGCCCGCGCCGGTGATCGACTGATAACGCACGAAGAAATCGCTGAGCGTCAGCGAGGTCAGCGGCTGGCTGAAGCTGAGAGTCAGTGAACCGGTGCCGGTCGCCCCGTCCATCAGGCCACCGCTGCCGCCGCCCGCACAGCTGCCGGTCTTGGCGTCCTTGAAGCAGACATCGATCGCACCGATGCCATTGGGATAGCTGGAATTCAGCGTGGTATAGCTGAACGCACCGGTCGACGAAGCGCTGGAAATGTTGGGGTCGGTGTTGAAACCGAACGAGGACACCCGCGAAGTCAGCGGATCGCTGGTCGTGTTGGTCAGCGAATAGGCGAAAGTGTAGCTGGTGTTGGTCGCGCCGGTCAGCGTGAACGTCGCAGTCGACATCAGGTCGGCGATCGTCATGCTGTCGGCAAAGCCGTTGAAGTTGAATGAAAACGACTTGCCAAGGTCGGTGGAACCCAGCGTGATCGCGTCGGCCATGGCTGGCGTCGCGGTAAACATCAGGCTCGCGGCAAGGGCGGGCAGTAGCTTGGCGGTCATGGTCATGTCGATCCCCAGCGGAATGGTTGACGAAAGCGTTGCGAAATACCACGCAACGCCCGTGCCAACCGGGGAATCCTGCGCAACACAGTGGTTAACGGCCTGCCGCCCGCGCCGTCATTGTAAAGCAGGCCGACAAGTTTCGTGGTTAATCGGTCCTGACCCTAATCGTGCACCGCCTTGATCCACGCTCCGACTGGCGAATTGCCCAGCCAGGCCACCTGCGTTTCCGCCGCGACGCGGTTGATCGCCTCCTGCGGCTTGTTGCCGGGATGCACCGCGCGGCGCAGCGGCCGGCGGCCGGCGGGCATCGCGGCAATTTCCGCAATCGCGCGCGGCACGTCGGCGGGATCGGCCGTGCGGCCGGCGCCCGTTTCAGTCCCCATCCGCGCCACCAGTTCCGGATAGCCCGCCGCCCGTTCCGGCTCGATCCGGGCCTTCAGCTCCAGGTTATAGCGGTTGCGGTTGACCCAGACTTTGGTGGGATAGCCGCCGGGCTGAATGATGCAGACCTCGACCCCGTGCGGCGCCAGTTCATAGGCGAGCTGCTCGCTCAGCGCCTCCAGCGCGAACTTGGTCGCGGAATAATGCCCGCCCGCCGGGCTGATGACGCGGCCCAGCTGGGACGAAATGTTGAAGATCACGCCCGACTTGCGCGCCCGCATCGCGGGCAGGGCGGCGCGGAGCACGCGCTGCACGCCGAACACGTTGGTATCGAACGCCAGCTGGGTGGCGGTCAGGTCCTGCACTTCGACCGGCCCGGTCATCCCGATCCCGGCGTTGTTGATCACCACGTCCAGCGCCCCGCCGGCCATGGCCTCGGCATCCCGGACCGCAGCGGCGACCTGTTCGTCGGACCGGACATCCAGCGGCAGGACCGTGATGTCCAGCTGTTCGCGCGCGGCCAGATCGATCAGTTCGCTGGCTTCGGGGCGGGGCAGGCCACGCATCGTGGCGAAGACTTTCGCGCCAAGCCGGGCGTAATACTCCGCGCCGATCCGGCCAAAGCCGCTCGACGCGCCGGTGATCAGCACCGACTTGCCCTTCAGGCTGGGGGCAGCGGCCTCGGTGGCGCGGGCGGGCAGGGTGGCGGCGGCGGCGGCGGCGGCGCTGGTGGCGGCCAGCAGCGAACGGCGGGTCAGATCAGGCAAGGCGCTCTCCCGTTACGGTTTGCGCCCAGAATATCCCGTGAAACCTGGCTGTCGAGCGGACTTTAGTCCTGACCCTAGTCTTGTTGACGCAGGGCCACGTCGCTCATGAAGCGGGCGTTGTCGCCCTTGGCCAGCCATCCGGCTTCGCCCGCGATGGCGCCCAGCATGTCGGCCAGCGGGTCCATTTCGGCCTTGGCGAAATTGCCCAGTACGTGGCCGGTCACCCGGTCCTTGTGGCCAGGATGGCCGATGCCCAGGCGCACACGCCGGAAATCGGGGCCAAGGTGCTGGTCGATGGAGCGCAGGCCGTTATGCCCCGCCGTGCCGCCGCCTTGTTTGACCTTCACCTTGAACGGGGCAAGGTCCAGCTCGTCATGGAACACGGTCAGCGCGTCGGTGGCCAGCTTGTAGAAGCGCAGCGCCTCGCCCACGGCGCGGCCGCTTTCGTTCATATAGGTGGCGGGTTTCAGCAGCAGGATCTTCTCGCCGCCGATCCGGCCTTCCTGCAGCCAGCCCTGGAACTTCTTCTGGACAGGGCCGAAATTGTGGAACTCCGCCAGCGTGTCCAGCACCATGAAGCCGACATTGTGGCGGTGCAGCGCATACTGCGGCCCCGGATTGCCCAGTCCGACCCAGAGTTGCATCGCGGCGCATCCTTGGAAACAAGCGACCCCTGCGCGGGCGGGGGCGTGGCCGGGCATCCCGGCTTCGGCCCCCTGCCCAGGCAGGGGCGGCAATGGTTGTCAGGCATCGGTTCTGGCCATCAGACCAGCAACCGCCGCCTGTCCGCTCAGGCGCGCAGGAAGTCTGCGTGCAGCGGGCGGTCGGTGACGGGATGGAAGGCGACGTCCTTCGGCTGCGTCTTCACGGTCTTGCCGCCAATTTCGATCTCGATCGCGGATTCGAAGAAGTGGCCGGTGCCCAGCAGGCGAACCAGTTCCTTTTCCTCGACGTGGATCGAGAGGGGCTCTTCATTGCCACCATAGACGACAGCGGGGACGCGGCCTTCACGACGCAGTGCACGGGAGGCTCCCTTGCCAGCCCGTTCGCGCGCCTCGGCCGGCAGTTGCAGAGTTTCGCTCATTGCATGTGCCTTTCAAAACGAGATTATTCCATTTCCTCCGGTCACGCCTCCAGGGATGACCATGCCGGGGAAGCGCGGGCCGTTACCGGCAATGCGGGGGAAAAGCAAGTTATTGCACGCGCCGCACCGCGTACCCTTGCGCCGTCAACAAAGCTGGCAAGCCCTCCGGCCCGGCCAGATGCGCCGCGCCGACCGCGACGAAGGGCTGCTCACCCGCGGCCATGACTTGCCGAAGCCGCTGCGCCCAGGCCTTGTTCCGGCCGGTCAGCAGCGCCGCGCGCAGTTCCGGATCGGTGAGGAAGTCGCGGTTCGTCTCGGCAGTGATTGCGGCCATGTCGCCGCTGGCCCAGGCCTGTTCCAGCCGCCGCGCATCGTCCAGCGATGCCCCCGCGCCGCGGACCACCGCGCGCAGCAGTTCCAGCTGGTCGGCTTCGGCCAGCCGGTCAAAGATGCCCAGCTGCCCCTCCGCGCCTTCGAATTCGCCCAGCGCCTTGCGATAATCATCCACCAGCGCCCGGTCGACGCCGTTGCCGCTGTCCAGCCCGGACTTCCCCGAAATGGCCTGTTGCAGCGTCAGCGCCGCCGCCCAGGTTTCCAGCCCGTCGAGCTTGTTGGTCAGCCCCAGGTTGGCCAGCACCCGCTCCAGCCCTGCGCGCTCACCCGCCGGAACGCGCGCGGGCAGCGGCGGCAGACCGGATGACTGACCCAGCCGAGCGAACGTTCCCGCCAGCGCCGCGCCATCGTCGATCTTCGCGACTTCCAGCATCAGCCGGTCAGACGCCGCCAGCGCCGCCTCAACCTTGTCAGAGCGCCAGTCCACCGGATCAGGCTGGGCGTGGATCGTGCCGAACAGCCACGCCCGCTGGCCATTCGGCCCGGTTACTTCCCACATCGCGGGGGTGACTTGCGGCGCGGGCTTGCACGCCGCTGCCGCCAGCGCCAGCGCGGCGGAAAACCAGAATCGCTTACTGGACACGCTGCGCCGTGATCCCACCGCGCGCCAGATAGTCCTGCACGCTGTCCTTGCCGCCCAGATGGCCCGCACCCACGGCCACGAACACCGTCCCCGGCGTATCCAGCCGTGCCTTAAGCCATTGCGCCCAGGCCTTGTTGCGGTCGGTCAGCAGCGCCCGCATCATCGCCGGGTCTTCCTGATCCGCGTTCATCAGCCCGGCCAGCCCCTCGGCATCGCCCGCGCTCCACGCGCTGACGATCTTGCCTACCTCGGTGTCGATCGTCGGCAAGGCATCGACCACCGCCAGCAGGTATGCCTTCTGCACCCTGGGCGAGAGGCCGTCGAACAGGCCCAGCTGGTAATCGAGCGTCTCCAGCCCGATCCGGGGCGCTCCGCGCGCCTTGTTGCGCGCGGCCAGCTGCGCCTCCACCCCGTTGGCCAGATCGAACCCGCGCTGCTGCAAGGGCAGGGTGGACAGGATCACCGCAGCATACCACGGCTTGTAGGTGTCAAACGCGGTCAGCGGCAGGTTGAAGCCCATCAGCGCCGTGTCGAACTTCGCCAATTCCTTCTTGCGCATCCCGCTGCGCAGCGATTTGCCCTTGGGCAGGATCGCACGCCGCACGACCACTTCCTGCGTTTCCCCGGCGGTCAGTTCCGGAATTTCCGTCACGAGGACGTCCGATGCCTCGAACGCCTGCGCCACCGGGCCGGAATACCACTCGATCCCCGGCGGCAGCAGGTGGATCGTCCCGAACAGATAGATCGTGGTGTCCGCATCCGCGACTTTCCACAGCGCGGGCCGCGCCTCCTGGATGGTGACGGCACCAGCGGGATCGAGCGCTTCCAGCCCATGCCCGGCCTGCTGCGCTGCCGTGGCCGAACCCAGTGAAAGTGCGCCAGCCAGCGCCAGCGCGGCGGAAAATGTCCGGAAAATCCTGTTCATGCGCTGCATATAGCGCGGCTTTCCCGTCCGTCGATGAATCAAAGCGGATATTGACCCTGCAAGGCCGGTGCGCCAAAGGCCGCAGCCATGTCAGACCCGGCAAAACCGCTCAGCTTTCAGGACATGATCCTGCGTCTCCATGCTTTCTGGAGCGCGCAGGGCTGCCTGATCCTGCAACCTTATGACATGCGGATGGGCGCGGGCACGTTCCACCCGGCGACCACGCTGCGCGCGCTGGGGCCGGAACCGTGGAGCGCGGCCTATGTCCAGCCGAGCCGCCGCCCGACCGACGGGCGCTATGGCGAAAACCCCAACCGGTTGCAGCATTACTATCAGTATCAGGTGATCCTGAAGCCGAACCCGGCGAACCTGCAGGAACTGTACCTGCAAAGCCTCGCCGCCATCGGCATCGATCCGCTGGCCCACGACATCCGCTTTGTCGAGGATGACTGGGAAAGCCCGACGCTGGGCGCGTGGGGGCTGGGCTGGGAAGTCTGGTGCGACGGGATGGAAGTCACCCAGTTCACCTATTTCCAGCAGGTCGGCGGGTTCGATTGCAAGCCGGTCGCGGGCGAAATCACCTATGGGTTGGAACGCCTCGCCATGTACATTCAGGGCGTCGACCGGGTCTATGACCTGCGTTTCAACGACCACGGCGTCAGCTATGGCGACGTGTTCCTGAAGAACGAGCAGGAGCATTCGAAGTACAACTTTGAAGTGGCCGACACCGCCAGCCTGTTCGACGGCTTTGCCAAGGCCGAGGCGGAATGCATGCGCTGCATCGATGCCGCCGTGCCGCTCGCCGCCTATGACCAGGCGATCGAGGCCAGCCACTTGTTCAACCTGCTGCAAGCGCGCGGCGTGATTTCCGTGCAAGAACGCGCCAGCTACATCGGCCGGGTGCGCGATCTGGCCAAGGGCAGCTGCCAGGCGTGGATCGAAAAGAACACGCCCGAATGGGAAGCCAAGTTTCCGGGGTGGACGGTATGAGCGATTTTCTTCTCGAACTGCGCTCGGAAGAAATCCCCGCGCGGATGCAGGCCGGTGCGCGCGCCGATCTGGAAAAGCTGTTCCGCAAGGCGATGGCCGACGCGGGCGTCACGCTGGGCGAAGTGACCGTGTGGTCCACCCCGCGCCGTCTGGCGCTGATCGCGCGCGATCTGCCCGCCGCGACCGCCGCCGTCAGCGAGGAAGTGAAGGGCCCGCGCGTCGGTGCGCCGCCGCAGGCGCTCGAAGGGTTCCTGCGGAAGACCGGCCTGACCGCAGATCAACTGGTTGAGCGCGATGGTGTGCTGTTCGCCGTGTCCGAAAAGCCGGGCCGGGCCACCGCCGACGTGCTGGCTGAAGCCATTCCCGCGCTTGTCCGCGCGTTCCCCTGGCCCAAGTCGCAGCGCTGGGGCGCCGCCTCGATCTCCACCGAAGCCTTGCGCTGGGTTCGCCCGCTCTCGGCCATTGTCGCGCTGCTCGATGGCGTAGTGGTGGACTGCGAAGTCGGCGGAATCGCCGCCGGGCGCGTGACGCGCGGCCACCGGTTCCATTCGGACGGCGACATCACGATTGACGGCGTGGACGACTACGCCGCCAAGCTGCGCGCCGCGCACGTGATCGTCGATCACGCCGAGCGGCAGGACCTGATCCGCGCCGCCGCCAAGGCTGCCGCTGCCGCCGAAGGCCTGACGCTGGTCGAGGACGAAGGGCTGGTGATCGAGAATGCGGGCCTCACCGAATGGCCGGTGCCGCTGCTCGGCCGGTTCGATGAAGCCTATCTGGAGGTCCCGCCCGAAGTCATCCAGCTGACCGCGCGGACCAATCAGAAGTATTTCGTGTGCGAAGCGAACGGGAAGCTCGCCAACGCTTTCGTCTGCACCGCCAACATCGCCGCTGCCGATGGCGGCACCGCGATTGTCGCGGGCAACCGCAAGGTGCTGGCCGCGCGCCTGTCCGACGCCAGCTTCTTCTGGCAGCAGGACCGCAAGACCACGCTGGCGGATCAGGCGAAGAAGCTGGAGCGGATCACGTTCCACGAAAAGCTGGGCACGGTGGCCGATAAGGTGGAACGCGTGGCCAAGCTGGCCCGCTGGCTGGTCGAACAAGGCATCGTCACTTCCTCCCCGAACCGGGGAGGGGGACCAGCGCAGCTGGTGGAGGGGCAGGTGCCGACGCGCGATGCCCTCGCGGACATGGCCGAACTCGCCGCGCGCCTGTGCAAGGCCGACCTCGTCACTGAAATGGTTGGCGAGTTTCCGGAACTGCAAGGCCTGATGGGCGGCTACTACGCCCGCGCCGAAGGCCTGCCCGATGCGGTCGCCGACGCGATCCGCGATCACTACAAGCCGGTCGGGCAGGGCGATGATGTGCCGACCGCGCCGGTGACGGTGGCGGTGGCGCTGGCGGACAAGCTGGATACTTTGGTTGGGTTCTTCTTGGTCGTTTCAAAGCCATCGGGATCGAAGGATCCTTTTGCGCTTCGAAGGGCGGCTATTGGGATTATTACAATAGTCCTTAATAACTCAATTAGGATTTCCTTGCGCAACTTGGTGGCATCAACTTCTGTTCGTCATGCAGAGTGGTACTTGGCACGAGCATCAATCGAAGATGAGTTTTGCAAGGCCTTGCATTTGGAGATGCAGGATCAATTGCGCTGGAGTGATCCCCATTTTGGGGAGAATCTAAAGCATACTTTGCGCAATAGGAATTTCAAAATTGCGCCAGGGATCAGTGCTAAAGGGGCGATGTTGCTTGAGTCAGCAATTTCAGTTGGAGATTGGACAAAGCCTAATCAGGTTGAACTAGTTTCCTTCTTCGCTGACCGCCTGAAGGTCCAGCAAAAGGAAGCGGGGGTTCGCCACGACCTGATCGACGCTGTCTTTGCTCTGGGCGGAGAGGACGATCTGGTCCGCCTGCTCGCCCGCGTCCACGCGCTTCAGGCGTTCGTCGGTTCGGAAGACGGCACCAACCTGCTCGCCGGGTACAAGCGCGCCGCGAACATCCTGAAGAAGGAAGAGTTCACCGCCGGGGCCGTCAATCCGTCCCCCGAACCGGCAGAAGCTGCGCTGATCGCCGCGCTCGATGCCGCCGCGCCGCTGGCTGATGCCGCCATCGCGGCGGAGGACTTCACCGCCGCGATGGCCGCGCTGGCTTCGCTGCGCGCGCCGATCGATGCGTTCTTTGAAAGCGTCACGGTCAACGCCGATGATCCGGCGGTCCGCGCGGCCCGTCTGGGGCTGCTGTCCAGTTTCCGTGCTGCGGTGCACAAAGTGGCTGACTTTTCGCGGATCGAAGGGTAGGCACGGCGCACACCGTCCAATGAGTCGGCGGTTCCTGAAAGTGGCGGATATCCATGACTGCATACGTATTCACATTCGGTGGCGGCGTTACTCATCAGGACCCACGGGCCAAGGACAAGACGATTGTGGGCGGCAAGGGCGCCAATCTGGCCGAAATGGCCGGGATTGGCCTGCCGGTGCCGCCGGGCTTCACCATCACCACCGAAGAATGCGTGCGCTATCTGGCCGAGGGCGGGGACTTTTCCGCTGACGTTCAGGCCGAAGTCGCCGCCGCGCTGACCCACATCGAAGCCGCCGTCGGTAAGAAGTTCGGCGATGCCGCCGATCCGCTGCTCGTCTCGGTCCGCTCCGGCGCGCGGGTGTCGATGCCGGGGATGATGGACACGGTCCTCAACCTCGGCCTCAACGACGAAACCGTGCAGGGCCTCGCCGCCTCGTCGGGCGATGACCGCTTCGCGTGGGACAGCTACCGCCGGTTCATCCAGATGTATTCCGACGTGGTGCTGGGCGTGGACCATCACCTGTTCGAAGATGCCCTTGAAATCGCCAAGGAAGACAACGGTTTCTACGCCGATGTTGAGATGGGTTCTGAACACTGGCAAGCCCTCGTCACCGAGTACAAGGCCATCGTCCAGACCGCCCTCGGCGAACCCTTCCCGCAGGATGTGTTTCATCAACTTTGGGGCGCCATCCGCGCCGTCTTCGACAGCTGGGACTCCGACCGCGCCAAGGTTTACCGCCGCCTGAACGACATCCCCGGTGACTGGGGCACCGCCGTCAACGTGCAGGCGATGGTCTTCGGCAACATGGGCGATACCAGCGCCACCGGCGTCGCCTTCACCCGCGATCCCGCGACCGGCGAGAAGGCCTACTACGGCGAATGGCTGGTCAACGCCCAGGGCGAAGACGTCGTCGCCGGCATCCGCACCCCGCAGTACCTGACCAAGTATTCGCGGGAACGCGCCGGTGCCAAACCGCTGTCGATGGAAGAGGCGATGCCGGAGGCTTATGCCGAGCTGGCCGACGTGTTCGAACTGCTCGAAAAGCACTACCGCGACATGCAGGACATCGAGTTCACGGTGGAACGCGGCAAGCTGTGGATGCTCCAGACCCGCTCTGGCAAGCGCACCGCCAAAGCCGCGCTCAAGATGGCGGTCGACATGGTCGCGGAAGGCCTGATCGATGAACGCGCGGCGATCCTGCGGGTCGATCCGATGGCGCTCGACCAGTTGCTCCACCCCACGCTCGACCCCCAGGCTCCGCGCGACCTGCTGACCAAGGGCCTGCCTGCATCCCCCGGTGCTGCCTCCGGTGCCATCGTGCTCGATGCCGATACCGCCGAACGCCGGGCCGAGCGCGGCGACGCCGTGATCCTCGTCCGCGTCGAAACCAGCCCCGAGGACATCCACGGGATGCACGCGGCCAAGGGCATCCTCACCGCACGGGGCGGCATGACGTCACACGCCGCCGTGGTCGCGCGCGGCATGGGCCGCCCCTGCGTTTCAGGCGCAGCGGCAGTGTCCATCGACATGGCCAGCCGAACCCTCAAGATCGGGACCCGCGAGCTGAAGGAAGGCGATGTCATCACGCTCGACGGCGCGGCGGGCGACGTCATGGCCGGCTCGGTCCCGACCATCGAACCCGAACTGGTCGGCGATTTCGGCGTGCTGATGGAGTGGGCCGACAAGCACCGCCGCATGAAAGTGCGCACCAACGCCGAAACCCCCGCCGACTGCCGCACCGCGCGCCAGTTCGGGGCCGAAGGCATCGGCCTGTGCCGGACCGAGCACATGTTCTTCGACGATCAGCGCATCGCCGCCGTTCGCCAGATGATCCTGGCCGAAGACGGCCCTGGCCGCCGCGCCGCGCTGGCCAAGCTGCTGCCGGAACAGCGCGCCGACTTTCACGCGATCTTCGATGTGATGGCGGGCCTGCCGGTCACCATCCGCCTGCTCGATCCGCCGCTGCACGAGTTCCTGCCGCACGCCAATGCGGAGTTCGAGGAACTGTCCGACGTGATCGGGATTGGCGTCGCGACGCTGAAGCGCCGCGCCGAAGAACTGCACGAAATGAACCCGATGCTGGGTCATCGCGGTTGCCGTCTGGGCATTACGTTCCCGGAAATCTACGAAATGCAGGCCCGCGCGATCTTTGAAGCCGCCTGCGATGTCGCGGCGGCATCCGGCGAAGCGCCGGTCCCGGAAGTGATGATCCCGCTGGTTGCTACCCGCAAGGAGCTCGAAATCCTGAAGGCGCTGGTGGATCGGACGGCGGCGGAAGTATTCGCCGAAAAGGGCCGTTCAGTCGCCTATCACGTGGGCACCATGATCGAGCTGCCGCGCGCCGCCCTGATGGCCGGGGAAATTGCCGAAGTGGGCGAATTCTTCAGCTTCGGCACCAACGATCTCACCCAGACGACGCTGGGTGTCAGCCGCGATGACGCCGCCAAGTTCCTCAGCCCCTACGTCGAACAGGGCATCTACCCGCGTGATCCGTTCGTTAGCCTCGACATCGAAGGCGTCG
>JAYRDH010000041.1:0-23513 GCA_041909515.1 Novosphingobium sp.
CGGCGTTGCGGATCAAGCTGGACCCCGGATCAAGTCCGGGGTGACGGGAGTTCAGGGGTCGGGCTGACCACTTTCATGCGCTGAGTTGAAACATTCTGACAAAGGCTTTACAAGTCCGTGATGGAAAAGACAGAAAACATCATCGCGGAATTGGTCCGCGTTTACGACGCCGCCGTCACCACGCTCCGTTCGGACATCGCCGCTTTCGCGGCCGACGGCACCCTTCCCCCGGCCAGCCGCCGCGCCAATCGTGACTGGTGCTACCCGGAAATCCGGCTGCACTATGCGGGCGAGGAAACCCGGCCCGATCTGGCCCGCGCTTTTGGCCGCCTGGCCCATTCCGGCACTTTCGCCACCACCGTCACCCGCCCCGCGCTGTTCGCGGATTACCTGACCGAGCAGCTTGCCTTGCTGGAGGACGACTACGCGATCGAGATCGAGGTGGGGCGTTCGGATCAGGAAATCCCGTTTCCCTATGTGATTGATGCCAGTTCAGGGCTGGGCGCGCTGCGTCCGGCCGATCTGGCGCGACATTTCCCGACGACCGAACTGGCCGCGATTGGCGATGAGCTGGCCGATGGCATCGCGGTCGAGGGTATGGAGGACATCCACCCGCTGGCCCTGTTCGACGGGCTGCGCACCGATTTCAGCCTGGCCCGCCTCGCCCACTATACCGGCACCGCGACCGAGCATTTCCAGCGCTTCATCCTGTTCACCAACTATCACCGCTATGTCGATGAATTCGTTGACTGGGCCGCGCAGCAGCTGGGCAAGGACGGCTATACGCTGCTGTCAGGCGCGGGCGGCCTCATGATCGATCAGCCGACCGAGCACGCGCGCGAACGCCTATCCGATACCGCCTGGCGCCGCCACCAGATGCCGGCCTATCACCTCGTCCGGCCCGACCGGACCGGGATCACCCTGGTCAACATCGGCGTCGGCCCGTCCAACGCCAAGACGATCTGCGACCACCTCGCCGTGCTGCGCCCCGAAGCCTGGCTGATGATCGGCCATTGCGGCGGCCTGCGCGATACTCAGCGGATTGGTGACTATGTGCTGGCCCACGCCTACTTGCGCGACGATCATGTGCTCGATCCGGTGCTGCCGCCCGAAATCCCGATTCCCGCGATTGCCGAAGTGCAGATTGCGCTGGCCCGCGCGGCAGAAATGGTCAGCGGCGATATTGGCGCGAACCTGAAAAAGCGGATGCGCACCGGCACCGTCGCCACCACGGACGACCGCAACTGGGAACTGCGCTATACCCAGTCCGCCCACCGCCTCAGCCTCAGCCGCGCGATCGGGATCGACATGGAAAGCGCGACCATTGCCGCGCAGGGCTATCGGTTTCGCGTGCCTTACGGCACGCTGCTGTGCGTTTCCGACAAGCCGCTCCACGGCGAAATCAAGCTGCCGGGACAGGCCAACCGGTTCTATGAGGAAGCGATTGCCGCCCACCTGCAGATCGGCACCACGGCCTGCGATCTGCTCCGTGCCGAAGGGGCACGGCTGCATTCGCGCAAGTTGCGCGCGTTCAAGGAGCCGCCGTTCCGGTAACGGCGTCGGCTACCCCGCCAGCCAGTCGCGGATCGTGCGGCCAAGTTCCGGCTTGGTCACGCAGCTCATGTGCGTACCGGGAATGACCGCATGGACCGCGTTCGGCAGCGCGGCGGCCAGCTTTTCTGGCGAACCGTTGTCGCGGTCGTCGTCGCCGCAGACCACCAGTGTCGGCATGGTGATTGCGGCCAGCGCGGCAGGATCGGTATCGGTCATGGTGCCAAGCAGTAGCCGCGCGGCAACCCGGTCGATCTTCATGCTCTTCATGAACTGCACGGTGTAATAGGCCGGATCGCCCTGGCGGATGTCATCAAACCGGTCGATCGCGTCGATGAAGAACGCCTGCCGCCCGGTCCACCCGGCCAGCCCTTCCAGCCCCATCCCGCCCAGCACCAGCCGCGTGGGGGTCAGCCCCCCGATCACCGCCCGCACGCTGGTACGCGAACCCAGCGAGAACCCGCCGAGGTCATAATCAACCAGACCCAGCGCATCGATCAGCGCCGCCAGGTCCTTGGCCAGCACATCGCCGGGATAGGCCTCCGGATCGTGCGGCTTGCCGCTGGCACCGTGGACGCGCAGGTCCGGCATGATCACTTCGAACCCGGCCTCGGCAATCGTGGCGGCGTGGCCCCACTTGATCCAGTTCATCTCTGCACTGGAAAACAGCCCGTGCAGCAGCACCAGCGGACGCCCCGCACCAACGCGGTGCACCGCCAGCGGCGTGCCATCGAAACCGGGGATCAGGTCCATGCCGCTCAGCCCTTTTTCAGATGCCGCCGCCCCAACAGTTCGGCAATCTGCACGGCGTTCAGCGCCGCGCCCTTGCGCAGGTTGTCGGACACGCACCACAGCGACAGGCCGCTTTCCACCGTCGGGTCTTCCCGCACGCGGCTGACGAACGTCGCGCCATCGCCGACGCATTCAACCGGGGTCACGTATCCGCCGTCCTCGCGCTTGTCGATCAGCATCACGCCGGGGGCTTCGCGCAGGATGTTCTGGGCTTCCTCGGCCGAAATCTCGTCCTCGAATTCCAGGTTGATCGATTCCGAATGGCCGACGAACACCGGCACGCGCACGCAGGTTGCCGTTACCTTGATCTTGGGATCGAGGATCTTCTTGGTTTCGACCACCATCTTCCATTCTTCCTTGGTCGAACCGTCGTCCAGGAAGCTGTCGATGTGCGGGATCACGTTGAAGGCGATCTGCTTGGTGAACTTCTTCGGTTCGGCGGAATCACCGACGAAGATGTTGCGGCTCTGCTCGAACAGCTCGTCCATGCCGTCCTTGCCCGCGCCGGACACCGACTGATAGGTGCTGACGACCACCCGCTTGATCTTCGCCGCATCGTGCAGCGGCTTCAGGGCGACGACCATCTGCGCGGTCGAGCAGTTGGGGTTGGCGATGATCATCTTGGCCTTGTAGCCGTCGATCGCCTCTGGGTTCACTTCCGGCACGATCAGCGGAACGTCGGGGTCCATGCGGTATTGGCTGGAATTGTCGATCACCACGCAGCCCGCCGCCGCCGCGCGCGGGCCGTATTCCTTGGCCACGGTGGAGCCGGCGGAAAACAGGGCGATGTCCCAGCCGGTGAAATCGAAATGCTCGATGTTCTTCACCTTGAGCATCCGTCCGGTTTCACCGAACTCGATTTCCGTGCCGGTCGAGCGCGGGCTGGCGACCGCCGCAACTTCCTCCACCGGAAACTCGCGCTCTGACAACACGTGCAGCATTTCACGCCCGACATTGCCGGTCGCGCCGACCACTACCACCCGGTAACCCATAGCTTCACTCCAATTCTGTGTGCCCGCCCTAGCCCCTCACTTGGGCGGCGTCACCCCACTGCGCCGCAGGAACGCAAAGATCGATTCCCACAAGTGCGTGCCAACCTTCGGCCCGCCGACGCGGTGGGTGTAGCCGGGATAGAGCATCATCTCGAACGGCACCGCTTCGCCCTGCAGCTTCGCGATCAGGGCAGAGGAATGTTCGAACACCACGTTGTCATCGGCCATGCCGTGGATCAGCAGCAACGGGTCGCTGATCTTCGCGGTGTCGACCATCGCGTTGGCGGCGGTGTAGGCTTCGGGAACCTTGCGCGGGTCGCCCATGTAACGTTCGGTGTAGTGGGTGTCATACAGCTCCCACTTGGTCACCGGCGCGCCGGAAATGCCCGCCGCATAGACCCCCGGATTGGCCTGAAGCATCTTCAGCGTCATATAGCCGCCATAGGACCAGCCATACGTCGCGATCTTGGCCGGATCGACAAACGGCAGCGTTTTAAGGAACTGCGCGCCCGCCAGCTGGTCCGCCACCTCGACGCTGCCCATTGCCCGCCAGATCGGCTTGGAAAACGCCACGCCGCGATTGTCGCTGCCGCGGTTGTCGATCTGGAACCAGACATAGCCCTGATCGACAATCGCCTGCGCCAGCGGACTGATCCAGCCGCGCGTCACCTGCTGGTTCGACGGGCCGCCATAGTGATCAAAGAACACCGGATAGCGCTTTCCCGGTACCATGTCGGGCTTCAGCATCCGCCAGTGCAGCGGCGTGCCGTCTGCCGCCGCAATCGTGCCGAATTCGGGCAGCTTGTGGCTGGCAAGGTGCGGGGCATAGGGATGCGCGGCGTCCAGCCGGTTCTCCTCCACCCATGCGATCCGCTTGCCGCTGGTGTCGGCCAGATAGACCTGCGGCGGCTGGCTGGGCGACTGGCGGGTGATCAGCAGCGATTGGCCGCCCTTGTCCATCGTGGCTGAATGGACATAGCCCGGCTCGCCTAGCGGCTTGATCTTGGCCGGTGCGGCCAGATCGAGCGCATAGACTTGCTGCGCCAGCACATCGTCCTTGGTGCCGGTGAAATAGACTTTGCCGCGCGCCTCATCGACGCCGACCAGTGCCGTCACCACCCAGTCGCCCTTGGTCAGCTGGCGCCACTTGCCGCCCTTGAAGTGGTACAGGTGGCCGAACCCATCGCGCTCTGACCACCAGATCAGGCTGCCGTCTTTCAGGAAGCGGTAATCGTTCGACAGGCTGATCCAGCTGCGCTCCGCCGCGTTTTCGGTGAACAGCACCCGCGCCTTGCCGGTGGCCGGATCGACCGCCAGCATATCCAGCCGGGTCTGCTCGCGGTTCTGACGCTGGACATAGAGCGTCTTGCCGTCGCTCGCCCAGTTCACGCGGGCGAGGTAGATGTCCTTGTCCGACCCCAGATCGACCTCGACCCGGTCGCTGCCATCGGGCTGCATTACATGCAGGGAAACCGCCGCATTGGCCGTGCCCGCCAGCGGATAGCGCTGGTCATAGGTCTTGGTCCCTTCCGCGCCGATGGCCGCGCGGGTGATCACCGCCACGCCGCTCTCGTCAAAGCGCTGGACGGCGATGCGGCTGTCATCAGGCGCCCACCAGTAACCGGTGTGGCGGTCCATCTCCTCCTGCGCGACAAACTCCGCTTCACCCCAGTGCACCGCCTCAGCCGCCTCTTGCGGGGTCACCGGCGCGGCTTCTGCGCCGACCTTGCCCGTCCACAGCCGCCGGTCGCGCACGAACGAGACATGGCCGCCCAGCGGGCTGAGTGCGGGGTTGAGCTCGCCCTCGCTGGTATCAGTCAGGCGGGTAGCGGTGCCGTCCAGCTTGGCCAGGAACAGGTCCCCGTCCAGCGGCACCAGGATCGACTGGCTGTCCGCCGACCAGGTATAGCTGACGATGCCCTTCAGATCGCCGATCCGCAGCCGCTCGCGCTGCATTTTCTCTGCCTCGGACAAGTCCTTGCCCGAACCCAATTTGCGGCTGTCGACCAGCATCGTCCATTGCCCGGTGGTGCGGTCATAGCCCCACAGGTCATACTGCTCGCGGTCGTCCGCCCGCCCGCGCAGCAGAGTCAGGAACCGGCCATCGGGCGACAGCTTGACCTCACGCGGGACCGGCCCGTTCAAGCTGGGGCTGGCATAGACACGCGCGAACGACAGGCCGCCCGTTTCGGCGGCGGCAGGCGCGGTCACCGGCGTACCTTGCGCGGCAGCAACGGCAGGGACGGCAAAGATGGTTGCGGCAAGCAGGTATCGAAGCATTCGCATGACAAGGCATTGGTCCTGATAAGCAAAAAGGCGCCCTGGCCGGGCCAGGACGCCTTCTTAAGCTGGTTCCGCTATGCGGCGCCAGAGGGCTTGTTTCAGCCCTCGTTGCGGGTGTCGCGACGCTCGGCGATGCGGGCGCGCTTACCGGTACGACCACGCAGGTAGTACAGCTTGGCACGACGCACGACGCCGCGGCGCACCACGGTGATCGATTCGATGTTCGGCGAGTAGATCGGGAACACGCGTTCCACGCCTTCGCCAAAGCTCATCTTGCGGACGGTGAAGTTCGAGCTGAAGCCCTTGTTCGAACGCGCGATGCAGACGCCTTCATAGGCCTGGACGCGGGTGCGTTCGCCTTCAACCACGCGCACGCCGACGCGCACGGTGTCACCGGGACGGAATTCGGGAATATCCTTGGCGGCCTTGGCAATTTCCTCGGCCTCGATCTGCTGAATCAGGTTCATTGACCCTGGTCCTCATCTTTTCGCCGCGCGCCAGAGGCAGACTGGACCCGAGCGCCCGAATGACGCTCCCAAAGATCCGGCCTGCGTAACCGAGTGTGATCTTCCGCCTGTTGTTTCCGCCAGGCAGCGATCTTCGCATGATCCCCCGATCGCAGCACTTCGGGGATCGTGCGCCCTTCCCATTCCTGGGGTCGGGTATAGTGGGGATATTCCAGCAAGCCGTTTTCAAACGACTCTTCGGTCCCACTAGAAGCCGCGCCCATTACGCCGGGAAGCAGGCGAATGCAAGCGTCCAGCAGCATCAGCGAGGCCGGCTCGCCGCCGGACAGCACGATATCGCCGACCGAGACTTCCTCGATCGCCCGGCCCTCGAAAATCCGCTCGTCAAATCCCTCGAACCGGCCGCACAGCACGATCACGCCGGGGCCGTCGGCCAGCTCGCGCACGCGGGCCTGTGTCAGTGGTTTTCCGCGCGGGGTCATCGCGATCACCGGACACCCGGGATGGGCCGCCAGCGCATGATCGACAGCGGCGGCCAGCACATCGACCCGCAGCACCATCCCCGCCCCGCCACCAGCGGGCGTGTCATCGACAGTGCGGTGCTTGTCGATCGCGAAATCGCGGATCTGGACGGTATCGAGCGCCCACTTCCCCTCACCCAGCGCCCGCCCCGCCAGCGAAACGCCAAGCGGGCCGGGGAACATTTCCGGGTAGAGGGTGAGCACGGTGGCGGAGAAGGTCATGGCCGCAGCCTTTTCCAGATTGGCAGCGCGGGGGCAATCGGACTCTTGCGTGAACCCTCGCGACCGGGAACAATGCGGCGATGAAACACCTGCTTGCCCTGCCCTTGCTGTTCGCTGCATCAACCACCCAGGCCGAGGAAATCGGCGAATGCCGGTTTGACCGCGACACGCTGACCTTTGCGGGAAGCCCGGTTGAGCAGGCGACCTGCCTGCTGCGCAAGGTGGAGCAGATGGGGGCCAAGCGCGACCAACCGCTGCCAGAGGTGATCAGGAACCTGCTCGAAAGCCCCACGGCGCCGACCGAGGCGATGAAGCAGGCGGCGCTCGCGCAGTTTCCCGAACCGTACCGGGCCTATGCGGCCAAATATGCCGATGCGCCCGTCTCGCAGACCGAAGCGGGGGTGCCGCTGCTCTATTATGTCATCCACGATACCAGCACGCCGTTCTATGCGAACGAGCCGTTCCCCAAGGATGTCCACAACGACTGGAAGGTGAACGACTTCACCCCCTACATGGACGGAACGTTTGCCAGGCAGCCGGTGGCGCACATTTTCCTCAACCGGGTCGGGCAGATCTGGGCGGGGCATGAATTCATCGAGCCGTGGCGGGCGACCAAGTTGGAAAGCCGCGTCGTCGGCCCGGCGGCGCGTGGGCGGTTCGTGCATATCGAAACGGTCCAGCCGCGCCGGTTCCTGCCCGGCGCAACCTCGCGCGGGCAGACCGAGGGGCCGCAGCCGGGCTTTTCGGCGGAGCAGTACCGGATGCTCGCCGCGCTGTACGTCTATGTCAGCGCGCGGGCCGGGCGCTGGCTGATTCCGGGGTTCCACGCGACCGTCGACAGCGGCATTCCCGATGCCCACGACGATCCGCAGAATTTTGAGCTGGAGCGCTTTGCGGCCGAACTGGGCGCGCTCGTCAATCCTCAGCCGCGTAAGCAGCCGTAATCACGATCCGCTGCGCGTCCCATTCGGGCACGGATTCAAGGCGCATCGGCACCATGAAGCGCTTGCCGTCGGGGCGGCGGATTTCCAAAACATCGCCCGCGCCGAAATTGTCGATGGCAATGCATTCCCCCAGATCCTCACCCTCCGTCGAAACGGCGGGCAGGCCCAGCAGGTCGGCATGATAGTATTCCCCCTCCGCCAGCGGCGGCAGGGACGAACGCGGCACAGTGAGCGCGGTGCCGCGCAGCTTTTCAGCGGCGGTGCGGTCCGTCACTTCGGCAAAGCGGGCAATTGCCCCGCCCTTGCCATCGTCGCGCAGCTTGGTCAGCGTCAGGCTGGAAGCGTTGAAGGCGCGGTAACGCTTTAACGCTTCCACGCCTTCACCGAACAGCTTGAGCCGAACCTCACCCGTCACGCCGTGCGCGCCAGCGACGGCGGCCAGCGTAACGGGGCGGTCCACGGCCAAGGCTTAGCCTTCAGCCTGTTCTTCAGCCGGAGCGGCTTCTTCCGCAGCCGGAGCGGCAGCGGCTTCAGCGGCTTCACGCGCGGCTTCTTCAGCAGCAGCGGCCTTTTCAGCCTTTTCTTCAGCGCGTTCCTTGGCCTTCTTGCCCGGTTCACCCTTGCTGGGGTTCACGGTCGCGGCGCGTTCCTTGATCCCGGCCTTGTCGAGCATGCGGGCAACGCGGTCGGTCGGCTGGGCGCCAACGCCGATCCAGTAACGCACGCGGTCTTCGACCAGACGCACGCGGTTGGCGTCGTCCTTGGCGAGCAGCGGGTTATAGGTGCCGACCTGTTCCAGGTACTTGCCGTCACGCGGCGCACGGCTGTTGGAAACGACCACCTTGTAGTACGGGCGCTTCTTGGAACCGCCGCGCGAAAGACGCATGGAAACAGACATTTGACTTACCTTTCTAACAAACTTTGATAACTTATTTCTTGTTCAGGAAATTCGACAGGTCGGGCGGTCCGCCCAGCCCCGGCAGACCGCCGCCCGGACCACCCAGACCCGGCATTGCGGCCCCCAGGCCACCCTTGCCGAACAGCGCGCCGAGGCCCTTGAGGCCGCCCATCTTTTTGATCTGCTTCATCGCGCGCTCCATTTCCTGGTGCATCTTGAGCAGCTTGTTCACGTCCTGCACCTGGGTGCCGGAACCGTTGGCGATGCGGATCTTGCGCTTGGCGTTGAGCAGTTCCGGCTTGGCGCGTTCCTTGGGCGTCATCGAGCCGATGATCGCGTCCATCCGCAGCAGCACGCGTTCATCCATCCCGCTCTGCGCCATCGCGGCCTTGGCCTTCTTCATGCCGGGCATCATGCCCGCCAGCGCGCCCAGCCCGCCCATCGACTGCATCTGCCGCAACTGCGTGCGCAGATCGTTGAGGTCGAACTGGCCCTTGGCCATGCGTTCGGCCATGCGCTCGGCCTCGTCCGCCTCGATCGCCTGTGCGGCTTTCTCGACGATGGAGACGATGTCGCCCATGCCCAGAATGCGGCCCGCGACGCGGCTGGGCTGGAACACTTCCAGCGCGTCCAGCTTTTCGCCGGTGCCTGCGAACTTGATCGGCTTGCCGGTCACCGCCCGCATCGACAGCGCCGCACCGCCGCGCGCATCGCCGTCCATCCGGGTCAGGATCACGCCGGTCAGGTCAACCTGCCCGGCAAAGCTCTGCGCGACGTTCACCGCGTCCTGACCGGTCAGCGAATCGACGACCAGCAGCGTTTCCTTGGGCACCGAGATCGACGCGACGGCGCGCATCTCGTCCATCAGCGCCTGATCGACGTGGAGACGGCCGGCAGTGTCGAGCAGCAGCACGTCCACGGCCTGCAGCTTGGCCGATTGCAGCGCACGGGTGGCGATGTCGACCGGAGCCTGTCCGGCAATGATCGGCAGGGTGGCAACGTCCACCTGCTCACCCAGCACTTTCAGCTGTTCCTGCGCGGCCGGGCGATTGACGTCGAGCGACGCCATCATCACCTTCTTGCCCTGCTTTTCCTTCAGCAGCTTGGCCAGTTTGGCGGTGCTGGTGGTCTTGCCCGAGCCTTGCAGGCCGACCATCATGATCACCACCGGCGGCGCGGCGTTCAGGTCCAGGCCCGGCGTTTCCGCCCCGCCCAGCATCTCGACCAGCGCATCGTTGACGATCTTGACGACCTGTTGCCCCGGCGTGACCGAGCGCAGGACCGATTGGCCCACGGCCTGTTCAGTCACGTCATCGATGAACCGGCGGACGACCGGCAGCGCGACATCGGCTTCGAGCAGCGCGATTCGCACTTCGCGCATCGCATCGCGGACGTCCTGTTCCTTCAGCGCACCCCGGCCACGCAGCTTGTCAAAGACGCTGCCCAGGCGATCTGAAAGGGTATCGAACATCCGTTCGCAAACTCCGTAACGCGAAAAAAGCCGGTGGGCGAAACCTCGCCGACCAGCTTGCCGCTAAAACTCGTTCATCCGGTGAATGGTGGAGCCTAGCGGGATCGAACCGCTGACCTCCTGCATGCCATGCAGGCGCTCTCCCAGCTGAGCTAAGGCCCCATTCATTCATCGTGGCTTGCCCCGAAAGGCTTACCGTTCCCCCGGCGTCTCGCTGGGAGGCCGCCCCTCTAGTTGCGGCCTTCCAGCTTGGCAAGAGGGTTTTTTAAAAGATTAGACGTCGTCCGCGTCGCCGTCGTTATCCAGGCCCACGCCCAGGTCGTCGTCGCCGCCCAGGTCAACGTCGTTGTCCGGCGAATCGCCGTCTTCGTCGATGTCCAGATCTTCAGCCGCCAGATCGACGTCCTCAACCACGTCCGCCTTTTCCTTCTGGATTTCTTCATAGGGAATCGGCTGCTTCGACTTCAGCACAGCTTCCTGATTCCAGGCATAGCCGCATTCGATGCATGTGATCGGGTCATCCTTGCCCAGATCGTAAAAGCGGGTGCCGCACTTCGGGCAGCCGTGCTTGGCGCCCCATTCAGCCTTGACCATGTCAATTCCTCGATACTGCCCGCTGCCATCCGCAGCAGGCTGAAACTTTCAATCCGTATTGGAGACAGCTTGCGCTTGTCCCAGCGCGGCGCGCGCCTTGCCATAGCGCGCGCCCGCTGTCAAAAGCCGCGCGCATTTCCCGGCCCTATCACTGAAAGCCCGCACCCTTGTCCAGCGCCGACCCCACCCAGATGCGTCCCCGCCGCTTCCTGCCCACCGGCCCCTTGCAGGGGCGGATTCGCGTGCCGGGCGACAAGTCGATAAGCCACCGCTCGATCATGCTGGGCGCGCTAGCCGTGGGCGAGACGCGCGTGACCGGACTGCTGGAAGGGGAAGACGTGCTGGCCACCGCCGCCGCGATGCGGACAATGGGGGCGACGGTCGAACGCATCGGTGACGGCGCATGGCGCGTGCATGGCGTGGGCGTCGGCGCGCTGCTGCAGCCCGAAGCCGCGCTCGACATGGGCAATTCCGGCACTTCGACCCGTCTGCTGATGGGCCTCGTTGCCAGCCACCCGATCACCGCCAGCTTCATCGGCGATGCCAGCCTGTCGAAACGCCCGATGGGCCGCGTGATCGAACCGCTGAGCCAGATGGGCGCGAGCTTTACCTCCAGCCCCGGCGGCACCCTGCCGCTGATGCTGCGCGGGGCAGCGCCCGCCGTGCCGATCGAATACCGCCTGCCGGTTGCCTCCGCGCAAGTCAAAAGCGCGATTCTGCTGGCGGGCCTCAACACCCCCGGCATCACCACCGTGATCGAACCCATCCCCACCCGCGACCATTCCGAACGGATGCTGCGCGGGTTCGGCGCGCAGCTGGACGTGGAAACCGACGCGGCGGGCGTGCGCACGATCCGCATCGTGGGTGAGGCGGAACTGAAGCCGCAAGTGATCGATGTGCCGGGCGATCCCTCCTCCGCCGCGTTCTTTATCGTGGCCGCGCTGATCGTGCCGGGCAGCGACGTGGTGATCGAGAATGTCGGCCTGAACCCCACCCGCGCCGGGCTGATCGACGTGCTGCGCCAGATGGGCGGGCGAATCGCGGAACTGAATCCGCGCGAAGTCGGCGGCGAGCCGGTGGCGGACCTGCACGTGCGCCACTCTGCGCTGACCGGGATCGCCGTTGACCCCGCCGTCGCCCCCAGCATGATCGACGAATTTCCCGCCCTGTTCGTCGCCGCCGCGCTGGCGCAGGGCCGCACCACCACCACCGGGTTGGAGGAACTGCGGGTCAAGGAATCGGACCGGCTGGCCGTCATGGCCGCCGCGCTGACGGCTGCGGGCGCGCACATGACCGAGACGGAGGACGGCCTTATCATCGACGGCACCGGCGGTGATCCCCTGCCCGGCACGGCGCATGCGATTGCTACGCACCTTGACCACCGCATCGCCATGTCGATGGCGGTCGCGGGGCTGGTCAGCACCGGCGGCGTCGAAGTGGACGACACCCGCCCGATCGCCACCAGCTTCCCCGTGTTCGAGGCACTGCTTGACGGGTTGCGGGGATGAACGAAACGCTTGCCAATGCAATCGGCCTGCTGGGCACGGCCTGCATCATCTTCGCCTATGCCTATGCCACCGGCAGCCGCGCACCCAACCCCTTCGTGCAGCACGGCGTCAACCTGCTCGGCGCGGCGTTTCTGACCGTGTCGCTGCTGGTCAATTTCAACCTCGCCTCGCTGGTGCTGGAATTCTTCTGGGCGGCCATTGCCCTGTGGGGGCTGGCCAAGGCGTGGCGCGGGCGGAGCAATGCGGCATGATCATCGCGGTCGACGGCCCCACCGCATCGGGCAAGGGCACCATAGCCAAGGCACTGGCCGCGCATTTCGGCCTGCCGCATCTCGATACCGGGCTGCTCTATCGCGCGGCCGGGCGGCAGGTGGCGCTGAATGGCGGCAGCCCGGATGACGCGGCCGACGCGCTGGCCGCCTGCGCCTTCCCGGACAGCCTGCTGAACGATCCTGAGTTGCGCAGCGAGGCGAGCGGCGGCCTCGCCAGCCGGGTTTCGGTCCACCCCGGCGTCCGCCGTGCGCTCTATGAACGCCAGCGCGCCTTTGCGCTCCAGCCCGGCGGCGCGGTGCTGGACGGGCGTGACATCGGCACCGTGATCGCGCCCGAAGCCCTGGCCAAGCTGTTCGTCGTCGCCAGCGTGTCCGCGCGGGCCGAGCGCCGGTTCAAGGAAATGCAGGCGCAGGGCCGCCCCGTCGCGCTGGCCGACATTGCCGCCGACCTGGCGGCCCGCGACGCGCGCGACCGCTCCCGCGCCGAAGCCCCGCTGGTCGCCGCTGCCGACGCAGTGCTGCTGGACACGTCGGACCTGAACCGCGACGAAGCCATCGCCGCCGCCATCGCCATCGTCACGAAAGCTGCCGGATCATGCTGAAACTGCTCGCCGCATCCACCCTGTTGCTGTCCACCGCCTGCGCCGTGAATGCCGCCGGCCCGGCGCAACCGCGATTGTCCCCATCGGCCCAGCGCGGGCTGGCCTTTGCCCAGCAGCGCTGCGCCGCGTGCCATGGCGTGACGGCCAACGCGGCCTCCCCCAACCCGGAATCCCCCGCGTTCGAGGATATTGCCAACACCCCCGGCCTGACGCGGGAAACGCTGCGCACGTTCCTGCGCGATTCGCACAACTTCCCCGAAGCAATGAACTTTGCCGTCCCCCCGCGCCGGATCCGCGATCTGGCCGATTACATGGTCACCTTGCAGCGCCCCGATTACCGCCCCGCGATCTGATCGGGTGCGGGCGGAAACCTGCCATTTTCCTTGCTTTTCGGCAGCTGCGCGCCTAAGCGCCGCCGGTCCGCAGGCCGTATGGCTGCGCGGGTGCCTGCCACGGCATTCGGCCCGGCAGGCAGTTCGGCTACTTTTTGGCCCGCCCTGGCAATGGTGCCGTGGCGGAGAAAAGACCGGCGGAAACAACCGCCTGGCCGGAAAAAACGTTGAAGGAACCTAGCAATGGCTACCAACCCCACGCGCGACGATTTCGCCGCGCTGCTCGACGAAACGCTTGGCACTGCCGCTGATGGCGGTTTTGAAGGCCGCGTCGTCAAGGGCACCGTTACCGCGATCGAAAACGACAAGGCCGTCATCGACGTTGGCCTGAAGAGCGAAGGCCGCGTCGCGCTCAAGGAATTCGCGATGCCGGGCCAGCCCCACGGGCTGAAGGTCGGCGATGAAGTCGAAGTTTACGTCGACCGCGTCGAAAATTCCGAAGGCGAAGCGATGCTGTCGCGCGACCGCGCCCGCCGCGAAGCCGCCTGGGACAAGCTGGAAACCGAATTCGGCGAAGGCAAGCGCGTTGAAGGCGTGATCTTCGGCCGCGTGAAGGGCGGCTTCACGGTCGACCTCGACGGCGCCGTGGCCTTCCTGCCCGGTTCGCAGGTCGACATCCGCCCCGTGCGCGATGTCGCTCCGCTGATGGACGTGCCGCAGCCGTTCCAGATCCTGAAGATGGATCGTCGCCGTGGCAACATCGTCGTCTCGCGCCGCGCCGTGCTGGAAGAAACCCGCGCTGAACAGCGTTCGGGCCTGATCCAGAACCTGGCGGAAGGCCAGATCATCGACGGCGTCGTCAAGAACATCACCGATTACGGTGCGTTCGTTGACCTGGGCGGCATCGACGGCCTGCTGCACGTCACCGACATGAGCTACAAGCGCGTGAACCACCCGAACGAAGTGATCGCCATCGGCGACACCGTGAAGGTCCAGATCATCCGCATCAACCAGGACACCCAGCGCATCAGCCTGGGCATGAAGCAGCTGGAATCGGATCCGTGGGAAGGCGTCGCCGCCAAGTACCCGGTCGGCGCGAAGCTGCGCGGCACCGTCACCAACATCACCGAATACGGTGCGTTCGTGGAACTGGAAGCCGGCATCGAAGGCCTGGTCCACGTTTCGGAAATGTCCTGGACCAAGAAGAACGTCCACCCCGGCAAGATCGTCTCGACCTCGCAGGAAGTCGACGTACTGGTGCTGGAAGTCGATTCGGACAAGCGCCGCATCAGCCTCGGCCTGAAGCAGGCCCAGCAGAACCCGTGGGAAGCCTTCGCCGAGAAGCACCCGGTTGGTTCGGTCGTGGAAGGCGAAGTCAAGAACGCGACCGAATTCGGCCTGTTCATCGGCCTGGATGGCGACGTGGACGGCATGGTTCACATGTCGGACATCGCCTGGGGCATTTCGGGTGAAGACGCGCTGGCCCTGCACCGCAAGGGTGAACAGGTTTCGGCGATCGTGCTCGACGTCGATGTCGACAAGGAGCGCATCAGCCTGGGCATGAAGCAGCTCGAAAAGGGCGCTCCGGCGGCTGGCGGCGTTGCTGCAACCGGTTCACTGCGCAAGAACGAAGTCGTCACCGTGACGGTTCTGGAAGTGCGCGACGGCGGTCTGGAAGTCCAGGCTGGCGACGACGGTGCGACTGGCTTCATCAAGCGTTCGGACCTGGGCCGCGACCGCGACGAACAGCGTCCGGACCGCTTCCAGGTTGGCCAGAAGATCGACGCCATGGTCACCGGATTCGACCGTTCCAAGAAGCCGAACTTCTCGATCAAGGCGCGTCAGCTCCATGAAGAGAAGGAAGCCGTGGAACAGTACGGTTCGTCGGATGCCGGCGCTTCGCTGGGCGACATCCTCGGCGCCGCGCTGAAGGCCAAGCAGTAAGCCTTACGCTTCTCCCGCCTCGGCGCGGGAGAAGACCGGCCTACAGAAAAGCCCGTCCGGAGCGATCCGGGCGGGCTTTTTCTGTGCGGGATTCCGGTTATGATCGAAAGATCGACAACGGAGGAACTGATGCGCGCCAGCTGCCAATGCGGTCAATTGTCCGCCGAGATAACCGCACCGACCGACCAGATCGTTGCCTGCCACTGCCACGCCTGCCAGCGCCGTACGGGCAGCCCTTTTGGCATCATTGCCTATTACCCTGGGGAAGCGGTCCGCCTTTCCGGCACTGCAAAGGAATATTCGCGAGAGGCCGATAGTGGCAATCGCTTCACTAATGGCTTCTGTGCCGATTGCGGCACGTCCCTCTGGTTTCGGTCCGAAGCCAAACCGGATGCCATCGGCATCGCCGTCGGCACATTTGCCGATCCCGATTTCCCGGCACCGGTGCGTTCGGTCTGGGAATCGGGTAAACATGCCTGGGTGACCATTCCCGGCGAGATCCAGCACTTTCCCGAAGGACGCAGGTGAACCTGAAAATGATGCTTGAAGTCCACCAGTTCGCCTGCCTGTCCGACAATTACGGCTATCTGATCCACGACCCCGAATCGGGCGAAACGGCCTGTATCGATACGCCCGATGCCGATGCATATTTGCGCGAAGCCGCTGCCAAAGGCTGGCAGATCACCCAGGTCTGGAACACCCACTGGCACCCCGATCACGCGGGCGGCAACGCCGCGATCAAGGCCGCGGCCGGCTGCACCGTCACCGCCCCCGCCGAAGTGGAGCGAATTGCCGCGCCCGACCGCGTGGTCGCGCATGGCGACACGGTCACGCTGGGGCGCTTTACCGCGCAGGTCATCGATGTGTCGGGCCACACCAACGGCCATGTCGCCTATCACCTGCCCGAAGCGGAACTGGCGTTCGTGGGCGATGCGGTGTTTGCGCTGGGCTGCGGGCGGATGTTCGAAGGGCAGCCCGACCAGTTCTGGGCCAGCCTATCGCGCGTGAAGGCCCTGCCCCCGGCGACGCTGCTGTACTGCGCCCACGAATATACCCAGTCGAACGCCCGCTTCGCGCTCCACGCCGATCCCGACAACGCGGCGCTGCAGGAATATGCGGAACAAATCGCCAAGGCGCGCGGCGATGGCTTGCCGACTGTGCCGACGCCGCTGTCGCGCGAACTCGCGACCAATCCCTTCCTGCGGGCTGACGATCCGGCGCTGCAGGCGCGCTGGGGCCATCCCTGCGATGCCGTCGCCACGTTTGCCGCGCTGCGCGCCGCCAAGGACACGTTCTGACGATGCGACCGAGAATCGTCTTCGCCCTCCTCTGCAGAGGAGGGGCCGGGGTGGTGGCGCAGCACCAGCAGCGTTCGCGCAGCGATTGGGCCGCACTCCCACCACCCCCAACCCCCTCCTCTGAAGAGGAGGGGGCTTGCTCATGAAAGCCCTGCGCGTCGAATCGCTGTCGCCTGACTTGTCTGGCGTCCGCCTGGCGGATTTGCCGATCCCGCCGCGCGCCCCCGGTGAAGTGCTGGTCCGGGTCCGTGCAGCCTCGCTCAATTTCCCCGACCTGCTGATGACCAAGGGTGAATACCAACTCAAGCCGGAGCTGCCCTTCGTTTCCGGGCTGGAATTCGCGGGCGAAGTGGTGGAAGCCGAAGCCGACAGCGGCCTTGCCCCCGGCGACTACGTCTATGGCGGCAACAAGACCGGGGCTTTTGCCGAATATGCCGTGGTGCCCGCGCGGGCGGTGTCGCGGATGCCGCACGGCATCGGCTTTCCGGCGGCGGCCGCGCTCGGCGCGGCCTATGGCACGGCCTATACCGCGCTCGTTGAAATCGGCGGCCTCAAGGCCGGGCAATGGGTGCTGGTGCATGGCGCCAGCGGCGGGGTCGGACTGGCGGCGGTGGAACTGGCGAAACGGCTGGGCGCCCACGTGATCGCGACCACCGGATCGCCGGACAAGGTGGAACGGCTGCGCACCGCCAGCGACGCCGATGCCGTGATCCCGGCCACTGGCCGCTTCCGCGAGGCAGTGGCGGAGCTGACGGGTGGCAGACTGTGCGATCTGGTCTATGACCCCGTCGGCGGCGATGTGTTCGATGAAAGCACGCGCTGCGTGGCGTTTGGCGGCAAACTGCTGGTGATCGGGTTCGCGAGCGGACGGATCGCCGATATTTCAACCAACATTCCGCTGATCAAGGGCTTCTCGGTCGTGGGAGTGCGCGCCGGGGAATATGCCCGCCGCTTCCCCGAACGCGGCCGCGCCATCCGCGAGGCGGTGGCGACGCTCGCCGCCGATGGCCGGCTCAACCCGCATATCGACCGGACCCTGCCGCTGGCGCGCTGGCGAGAGGCTTTCGATGCGATGGCCGCCCGCCAGATCGTCGGGAAGATCGTGCTGGAACCCTGACACGGAGCGTCCGCGCCAGCCGTTTCGCCACCATCAGCCGTTCGCAACGAAAAAGGGCGGCCCGAAGACCGCCCTTTTCCCTCTCCAACTCTGGATCTCGTCAGAGGCCACCAATCGCCTCATCCACCAGGACCTTGTCGGCCTTGGCAGTGTGCTTGGCGGCGATCAGGCCGCGCGCGGCGGCGGTCGCCGCTTCGGCTGCCTTGTTGCGCAGTTCGGCCACCGCACCGCGTTCGGCGGCGGCGATCTTGTCTTCCGCCATCTTCTCACGGCGCGCGATCAGCGCCGTGGTATCGGCTTCGGCCTTCGCGATGATCGCGTCGGCTTCACCCTTGGCGTGGGCCAGCATCTCGGCAGCGTCCTGTTCGGCGCCAGCGATCTTGTCGGCATATTCCTTGCGAAGCGCTTCGGCTTCGGCGCGCAGCGCCTTGGCTTCGTCAAGCTGCTTGCGGATTTCGGCAATGCCGGAATCCAGGCCGGACGTGATCAGGCCCGGAACCTTCTTCCAGACCAGGATGGCGATCAGTGTGGTCATCGCCAGCGCCACCCACATGCCGGGGTTCACGAACCCGAATGCGACCGGCTGGGCATGCGCCGCGCCGTGTCCGGCTGCGGCTTCGGACAGCAGCAGGAACTTAGCCATGGAGCACCTCCTTGACCGCGCCTTGCGCGGCGGCGGCGTCAACCGTCACACCGGCGAGGCGGGCAACGATGTCACCCGCAGCTTCGGCGGCAACGGTTTCGATTTCCTTGAGCGCATCACCGCGCGCGGCGGCAATGCGGCCCTCGGCCTCGCCCACGCGGGCGTCGATCGCCGCGTTGGCCGACGCCAGGCGGGCTTCCGTCGCCTGAGCGGCTTCGGCCTTCGCCTTGGCGATCAGCGCCTGCGCTGCAAGGCGCTGGGCACCGGCCTGGACGCGCCAGGCCTCTTCCTGGGCATCAGCGGCGGACCGGGCCGCTTCGGCAGCGGCAAGGTCAGCAGCGATCTGCTGATCGCGCGCGTCCATCGTCGCCATGACCTTGGGCACCATGCCCCGGCCGATGACGAAGAAGATCAAACCAAAGAACACCAGCATCCAGAAAACCTGGCTGGCAACGGTGTCGGAAAATTGCGCGATTTGAGGCATTTCAGCGTCCAGGTCTGGCCGGCGGGCGCATCCAGCGGACACGCCCGGCCGGTCTGTCAGTCAATTGTCAGGCGACGAAGACCAGGATCATCGCAATGACGAACGACAACAGGCCCAGAAGTTCGGCGGCCGCGAAGCCGATGAACAGACGGCCCTGCTGGCTGTCAGCAGCGCCGGGGTTGCGCAGCGCGCCTTCGAGGAACTTGGCAAACACGTTACCCACGCCCAGCGAGGCCAGGCCAGCACCAATGGCGGCAAGACCGGCACCAATCATCTTTGCGCTTGCAGCGTCCATTTCCGTAACTCCTTTGATAAATCCGTTTGGGGATGACTATTCAAAAACTCAGTGCAGATTTTCCGCGTCGTTGAGATACAGCGAAGTCAGCAGCGCGAAAACATAGGCCTGGATGCCCGCGACCAGCAGCTCCAGAGCGCAGATCGACACCATCAGGATAAAGCTGGGCAGGCCAACGATGCCGCCCCACAGCGGACCGGCGTTGGCGGCGTCGATCACGAAGCTCGACAGCACTTCCAGCAAGACGTGGCCCGCCATCATCGCCACGAACAGACGCAGCGCGAGGCTGAACGGGCGCACCAGGAACGAGACAAGCTCGATCACCGGGATCAGCCACATCAGCCACATCGGCGTACCGTGCGGCACGAACAGCGAGAAGAAGTGGAACCCGTGACGGGCAAAACCGACGATCAGCACGATCGCGAACGACAGCACCGCCAGCACGCCCGTGACCGAGAAGTGGCTGGTCGGCGTGAAGGGATGCAGCCCCAGCAGCGCCAGCGGCATCAGGCCGAGCAGGTTGGCGAACAGAATGAACATGAACAGCGAGAAGATGTACGGCACGTACTTCTTGCCCGCCGGGCCGATGTTGGCGGCCAGCAGGTTGTCGATGAAGCCGGTCAGGCTCTCAACCGCCATCTGCCAGCGGCCCGGTACCAGCTGACGCTTCAGCCCGCCCGCAACGAACACGAACAGCACGACGGCGACAATCGCCATCCACAGCGACGAGTTGGTGAAAGCGATGTTGTAGCCTGCGATCGACCAGTGATCGGTGCCGAAAAGCGGCTCGATCGTGAACTGGTGCATCGGATCGACTTTGGCCTGTTCGGCTGCCACGCGTCCTACCTCTTTCACTTCGATACATGCGCAACAGCGCCCTTATTTCGGGCGCTGCGACGTCATCCGGATAATGCTCCTGAAGGCAACGATGATCCCAAGGACCATCACCCCCAACAGGCCCCAGGGAGCGGTCCCGGCAAAATGGTCAATGACCCAGCCGATGAACGCGCCGCCACCGATCCCCCCCAGCAATTCCGCCAGGACCCGGTTGCCCATGCGATAATTCGCATCAGCTTCCGCGCCAACGACGGGCTTTGTGCGCTGTTCTTCCCGCTCTCGTGCGGCCTTGAGCCGCGTATCGAGCGCGTCGATCCGCGCATCTTCGCCAATGGGTTCTCGCGCTGGTTGCTCGTCATTCATGCCAGGTTCCCTTTCACAAGGTTTCCACGGCACGGGCGACGGGCACCCGCCGAGGGCAACGGCCCCTTAGGCAGAGGCTATGGCCGAGTCAACTGCTACCAAAAGGCCTCCCCCC
Organism: Novosphingobium sp.; assembly: GCA_041909515.1. GTDB lineage: Bacteria > Pseudomonadota > Alphaproteobacteria > Sphingomonadales > Sphingomonadaceae > Novosphingobium. The sequence goes on from JAYRDH010000041.1 coordinate 20,546, forward strand.
ACGCGAGGCGGGAGGAGGCCGAATTCGTACCCGGTTCCTGTCCGGCAGTGGTGCCTTACGGGCACTTGTTATCGCGCAGCGGCGGTTCGCTCGTGCGGGTGCGCCAGCTGCCGTCAGGCGCCTGGTATTTCTCACCCGGAACGGTCGCCAGGATCAGCTGACAGCCGGAAGTGAAGCCATAAGCATCGATCGTCGCCTTCTGGGCGGCGGCCTTCTGGGCATAGACGTCACGGCGCTTGATGTTGATGTCCTCGGCCAGCTTGCGCACTTCCGGCGTCGGCGGAACGGGATAGCCCAGAAATCCGTCGGTCTTTTCCCCCACCTGCCCGGCAGCGCGGGCGGCGGTATAGGCCGGATCGCGCTGCTGCGCGGAGGCCGGAGCCGACAGGACCAGGGCGGACAGCACCGCCGCGCCAGCCAGCCGGGCGAAGGGTTTGTGCTGCACTCGGTCGGTAAGGCCAAACATCGTCAATTCTCCAACCCGTTAAAAGATATCAGGATTTTCCTCGATCGTCTTCCCGGCATCCGCCGCGAGCCGATACACGACTTCCTGTTTGATGTTGATGTTGAGTTCGATCACGATCGGCTTGTCCGGCGCCTTCACCGAAATGCACCCGCCGAGCGCCAACGCGCCGCCCATCACCATCCCCAGCCGGCTCACGCCCGGCCAGGCCGACCACCGTTTCCCGAAGCGCGTCCCCTGCATGGGGCCGGTTTTCGCAATCCGGGCGCGGTTGGTCAATGCATGGCGCTTCATGGCTTGTTCCTGCTGACTGGGGGCTGAATGGCTGGTTGTGCGGGGTTTGCCGCAGGTGCCGACGGTGCTTCGCCCCCCGCACCGGGCAGGCCCAGCACGCGCGGGTCGATGATGAATTCCTCGTCGTACATCGACTTGAACGAGGAGATCAGGCTTTGGAACGGCGCGCGGATATTGACGTTGAACTGGATCGGCAGGCCCGCCAGGCTGCGCGTGACGATGCTGCGCTTCGCGCCGTCGCCCTGCCGCACGCCCTCGATCTTCATCTTGGTGACGATTTCACCGTCGAGCGCGCCGTCCAGCCCGATTTCCATCCGCCGGAAATCGAGCGAGCGCAGCGTCTGGAAGGCGAAATTGCCCATGGCCGACAAGTCCGTGTAGGTCAGCTCGCCCACGTAGGAGACATTGCCCCCTGGCGCGCGCGAGGTCAGCAGGCCGCCACGAATCCAGCCGCCGTCTTCATCGAACACCAGCGGCAATTCACCGTCGAACGTGCCGCGCGCGGCGATGTTGCCCAGTTCCAGCCGCTCCACGAACTTGGCCGCGTTGATGCCCGTCACCCGCAGCGTGTAACGCCGCGTTTCCGCCACGCCCAGCGCCATGCGGGTCGGCAGCAATTCCAGCGTGCCATCGATGAACGGCCACTTCGCCCCGTTCACCACCAGCACGTGATCCGGCAACAGCGCGAACGACATTTCGCCGTCGTACACCGCGATCCCCGGATTGATCGCACCGATCTTCAGCTGCTGGTCGGGCGCGGTGACAAGGCCCAGCAGATCGGTAAACTCGACCGTGCCGGAAACGCCGTCGGTCGGACCGAATGCCGCTGCAAAATCAAGTTTTTCCGTGCCGAACCTGCCAGTGCTTGTCACCTTGTCCGGCGTCCAGTCGATCCGCCCCGCCCCGCTGACCGTGCCGCGCGCATTGGCGATCACGCCCTTCGCCAGATAAGTCAGCGTGTCGGGCTGCACCACCTTGTCGAACAGGATCCCCGGCACCGCGAGGTCGGCGTGGCCGTGCGCGGTATCGAGATCATGGGCGATGGTCGCGCGCACGATTTCGCGGTCGCTGGCCGGTTCGCGCAGCAGCGCCTCGGCACTGATGCGGTTGTCGCGCAGGGTCAGCGCGGCGTCACGCGCGATCAACGGACGGAAGCGATCATCCAGCTCGCGGTCCTCCAGGCGGAAACTGCCGCCCGCGATGGTCAGCGCGCCATCGGCATAGCGCCAGTCGCTCTCCGCCCCCAGAATATCGAGCGGGACCGAACCCAGCCGCACGTCCGCGCCCGCGAATCGGCCCGCGACGTCCTGGCCGATCCGGGCGGTCAGGTTGCTGACCTGAAAGCGGTTGGCGCTGTCTGGTGGCCCCAGCACGACATCGAGCCGGTTGGCCACCAGCGTGCCGGGAACGGCAAAGCCGACCGGGCCGCTGGCGATGCGGACCGGGGTATTGCCCAGCCGCCCCGCCACGTTCAGCGCGCCCGCCCCCGCCGCGAAGCGCACCCCGCGCGCATCGCTGCGCAGGATCGCGCCGCCGGATGGCGGACACAAGGTCAGGGAGCGGCTGTCGATGGTGAGGTTGGCCAGCGAGAGGCTGTCAAACGTCAGCGGCAGGCAGCGCCGCCCCGCCGCCAGCCCGCTCCGCGCCGACCAGTTGCCGTCCAGCGGCACGCTCAGTCCGCGCGCGAAGCCACCCGGCAGCTTGCCGCTGGCAATCGCCCGCCCCGAAAAACCAAGCGTCCCGTTGGAACGCATGACCAGCACGAGTTCCGGCAGGGCGAGGCGCGAATCGGCCGCGCGGTATTCCGGCATCCGGAACCGGCCCAGCATCGTTCCGCCCGCCTGGCGTTCGATCCGCCCGTCCAGCCGGGGTAGTCCCGCCCCGCCGGTCACGACATTGCCCGACAGGCGCAGGCCGGACGTGCCCCCGGCGGCCAGCTGGAACCGCGACAGGGCCAGCACGTCGGCCCCGCTGCGCCCGCGCAGCACGCCGCGCGGGATCACCACACTGGTCAACTCGCCAGTCTGGCGGAAGGTATAACCCGCGCTGAGGCGGCTACCCTGCCCCTCGCGCGCCAGCCCCTGCCGCACGCCCGCGAGCAGCGGCCCGCCCAGCGTGGCATTGAGCGAGCGCGCTAACCCGGCCAGTTGCCCGTCCAGCGCCGCGCCGGGCCGGACGTCCTGCCCGCTCAGCGTGCCTTCGCTATCGAAT
>JAYRDH010000042.1:0-23313 GCA_041909515.1 Novosphingobium sp.
CCAACCGACGTGGCCAAGTTCCGCAAGGTGCAGAACACGCCCGCGTGGACCGGCAACGTCAATGCGCGCTATGACATGGCGCTGGGCGAAGGCGAAGTCGGCATCGGTGCGGGCGTTTCGTTCAAGAGCAAGACCTATCAGTTCGAAGTGCCGAACCCGTACCTCGATCAGCCCAGCTATGCGCTGGTCGACGCCAGCCTGATCTACACCGCGCCGAACAAGCGCTGGACGCTGGGCGTGTTCGGCAAGAACCTGACCAACAAGAAGTACAAGACGTCGGGCTATACCTTCATGGCCGCCAACGCGACCACGGGCGACCTGCTCACTTCGGGTGGCAACCTGATCCCGTCGCTGGGCCGCGAAGGCACGCTGACCACGTTCTATGGCAACCCGCGCCAGGTGTTCGTGACGGCAACCGTCAACTTCTGAGCCAAACCAGGGTTTCTCCGCGCTTCTCCTCCCGGCGCGGGGAAACACTTGCAGGCAAAAAACAGGGCCCCAACCGGGGCCCTGTTTACGTCTGGTCCGTCAGCCCCCCCCCCGCGCCGATCAACGCGGGCGGCGCAGGATGATGTAAAGCGCCCCGGCCCCGCCGTGCTTGCGATGCGCGGGGCGTACTGCCGCAATCCGGCTGGCATGTGATCCCGCGGCCAGCCAGTCGAGCACTTTGGCCCGGATCGCCCCGCGCCGCTCCCCGCGATCCGCGGCTTCGGTCAGGCGCGGCCGACCGGTAATCAGCAACACGACCCGCGCACCCAGCGTAATCGCCTGCGTGAGCCCGTGATCCAGCCGCGCGTGGGCCGCATCCAGCCCGTGTCCATGCAAATCCAGCGTGAAGTCAGGATGGACTTCCGCCCGCGCCAGCTTCTTTTCCCACGATCCGTCCAGTCCGTGGCGGTCCAGCGGCCGAGTGGGCCGAACCGCCGCCGCGATCGGTGCAGGCGGTGGGGTAACCCTTGGTTGGCCCACTCGCGGCGGGCGCTTGCCCGGTGGTGGTGGCGCTGCTGCGGCAACCGGCGCGGGACCGGCCGCGACAGAGGCGGATACCCGTGGGCGCAGCGGCTTGACCGTCGCGGCCACACGCGCCCACAGTTCCGCCTCCTGCGGCGAAAGGCCGCGCGGGGGGCGCATTACTTGCTACCAGCCACAGTGCCGATCCGCGCCAGCGTGCCGCGCGGCACCAGCAGCAGGGCGTTGCCCCGGCCGCTCATCCCGCCCGCGATCACGCGCGCCTCATCGCCCGCACCCCAGAAACTGTCGATCCGGTTCGGCCCCTTGATCGCCCCGCCGGTATCCTGCGCGATCCACAGGCCATTGGCTTCGGCCCGGTCGACGTCCAGCCAGACGGGCGCGCCCAGCGGCACGAACGCGGGATCGGCCGCCGCGCTATGCCGCCCGCGCACCGGCACGCTCAGCGCGCCCAGCGGACCGTCGCCGGTCAGTTCCCGGAAGAACACGAAGCTGCGGTTCTCGCGCATCAGCGCCTTCCCGGCCTCCGGGTTTTCGCGGATGTACTGCATGATGCCCTGCATCGAGCCGGAATACTGCCCCGGACCGTTGCCCAGCAGCCCGCGTTCGCGCATCAGGCCGCCAATCCCGGTGTAGGCATGGCCGTTCTGCCCGGCAAAACCGATCCGCAGCACCGTGCCATCAGGCGCGCGCAGGCGCCCGGACCCCTGAATTTGCAGAAAGAACATCTCGACCGGATCGGCCGCCCAGCCGATTTCCAGCCCCTTGCCCGCCAGTGCGCCGTCGTAAATCTCGCCCCGGTCGAAATAGGGCACGAACTGTCCCTTTTCGTCATAGCGGCCCAGCGGCTGCGTTCCATCGGGATTGGGCGGCGCATCGCCCGCTTTCGCGCGCACCAGATCGGGCGGCACGCGATAGACCGGCACATCGAAGCCGGCTTGACGGGTCCGCGTGCCGGCGATTTCCGGCTCGTAATAGCCGGTCACCAGGGTCTTGCCGTCACCCACGCGAACCGTTTCGAAATACGTCGGGAAGAAACTCTCCGGCTCCGCATCCGGCCACTTCGCGGCAGCGGTGCACGCCGGGACCCAATCCGCGGGACGGGTCAGGCCAGATGTATCGGCGCGGGCGGTCAGGCGCGGGCAGCTTTCACGGAAGGAGCGCAGCGCCCCCAGCGCGTTGCGACGATCCAGCCCCAGCTGGGTTACCGCAGGACCGGCCGCGACCCCGGCCAGCAAAGCGTTGGCAACAGCAGGAGCCACCGGTTGGGCAAGGGGAGGAGCCGGCGGCTGGCCCGGCGGAATGATCCGCCCGCACGCCGCCAGCGCGGTCAGCAAGGCAAGGGCGGCCGCACTGCGAAGCCGCGCGCGCGGCACCCATCCGGCCATGATCCGGTCAGCCTTCGTCGGTTTCGTCGAGCAGCCAGTCCGGCCCCGCAGCGGTTACGTTGCGGGTAAAGGTCCACATGTCCCGTGCCTCGACCGCGTCGTCGAGCGAACCGGCGATCACCGCGCCGTCGCTGTTACGGGTCACGGCGGCAATATCGGCGGTAAAACGCACCGTGATACGGGCAATCGGCGCCTCAAAGCTGGCCGCGACAATCTCCGCGCCCTCGATCCGCACCAGCCGGTTATCCAGCGTTTCGCCTGCCGCCAGCCGCGCGTCGATCGCGGCGGCAAAGCCCGCGTAAACATCGCTGTCGCACAGTTGCGAGAGGGTTTCCTTGTCCCCTGCCCAGAACGCTTCGAGCACCATGCGGTACGCGCCCTTCGAACCTTCGACGAACGCGCCCGGATCGAACTTGCGATCAGCCGCAACGATTTCGCGCAGCCCGCGTTCAATGGCCGGGGCCACGCCAGGGATCAACGCGCGCGGCTGGGGGTTCAGCGCCGTGACGGTGCGGTCGGCCGGATCGGCGGCGCGGGGCCGCGCGGGCGCGGCGCCCTTGTCATCGAACCGGCCTTGAATCGGTTCCTCCTCATGCTCGGCCCGGCGGCCCAACACGGAATAGAGCCGCAGCCCAAGAAAGGCCGCAACCATGGCCAGGATCACGATCTCCACAGTGCTATCCACTTTCCAGTCCCTGCCGCGCGAATGCGGCCAATAACCCACTCTATGACCAAATAGGGAGCAATGACAGATGAACAACGCGCCTGGTGCGATTTCATTGCGATTTTTGCGCCGGGGTGTGACGTTTTCCCTGCACTGCACCGCACCGCCGCTCTGCCAGCCTTGCCGCCCGCCCCGGTGGGTGCTAGTTGCGCCCCAATTCTGTTAACCCCAATCCTTTTCACCTGATCGAAAGCGGGAACGACCAAATGGCCGACGAAGGCAGCATCATCACCGACATGGGCCTGGGCGCCCCCGTGCCGAACGGCGCAGACACGCTGCCCGCCGCCGGGATCATCTCGCAGTACGTCAAGGACCTCTCGGTCGAAAACCCCAACGCCCCCGACAGCTTCCAGTGGACCGACGCGCCGGAAATCGACGTGCAGTTCAACATCGGCGCCCGCCAGTTGAGCGAGGAAGTGAGCGAGATCGAACTGAAGATCGCGATCAAGTCGCGCGCGCAGGCCGGCACCGCGTTCATCATCGACCTGGCCTATTGCGGGCTGGTCGGCATGCGCAATCTGGACGATGCGCAGATGCATGCCTTCACCTATGCCGAAGCGCCGCGCATCCTGTTCCCGTTCGCGCGCCGCGTGATTTCGGACGCCGTGCGCGATGCCGGTTTCCCGCCGCTGCTGCTGGAACCGATCGACTTCAACGGCATCTACCTGCAACAGCTGGCCGCGCAGCAGGGCGAAGCCGAAGCCGCTGGCGGCGCACCCGTCGGCAACGCGTAAGCGTCCCGCCGGGCCGCGCGCAGGATTGAACCGCGCATGAGCCTGATCAGGAACGTCAGCACAATCGGCGGCCTGACCGCGATCAGCCGCGTGTTCGGGTTCGCCCGCGACATGCTGCTGGCGCGCGTGCTGGGTGCAGGCGGCGTGGCCGATGCCTGGCAGCTGGCGTTCCAGCTGCCCAACATCTTTCGCCGCCTGTTCGCCGAAGGGGCATTCGCCTCGGCCTTCGTCCCGCTGTTCAACCAGCGGGTCGGGGGCCAGGACGGCAACGACGACGCGTTCCGCTTTGCCAACGACGTGCTGGCAGTGCTGGTGCCGATCCTGCTGGGCTTTTCCGCCCTCGCCCTGATCGCGATGCCGTGGGTCATGGGCGTGTTCGCCAGCGACGCGCTGGCCGCCGATGGCGCGCGCTTCGATCTGGGCGTGGCGATGGCGCGGATCGCGTTTCCCTATCTGGCGTTCATGAGCCTGGCGACGCTGCTGGCCGCAATCCTCAATTCGATGTCGCGCTTTGCCGCCGCCGCCGCCGCGCCGATCATCCTCAACCTCTGCCTTGTCGGCGCGCTGGTTATTGGCTCGCTGCTGGGCACGGGGGAAGCCGCCAAGCACCAGACCGGCCTGCTGCTGGCCATCGCGGTGTCGCTTTCGGGGCTGCTGCAATTCGTGTGGCTGTGGTTCTGGGCGCGCAAGTGCGGGTTCCACCTGAAGCTGCGCCGCCCCCGCCTGACCCCCGAAGTCGGCGCTCTGGGCCGGTTGATCCTGCCCGCCGTGCTGGGCGCGGGCGTTTATCAGATCAGCCGGTTCATCGACCTGTTCTTCCTGTCGGGCCTGCCGGACAAGAGCATTACCTTTCTGGCCATGGCCGACCGCCTGAACCAGCTGCCGCTGGGGATCATCGGCATCGCGCTGGGCACGGCGATCCTGCCCGCGCTGTCCCGCTATATCGCCCAGTCCGAGGACGGCGAAGCGTTCCGCCTGCAAAGCAACGCGGTGGAACTGGCGCTGCTGCTGACGCTGCCCGCTGCGGTTGCGCTCTATGTCACCGGCAGCGCGATCACCCGCGCGTTCTATACCGGCGGCGCCTATACCGCCGCGGACAGCATGGCCACCGGATCGGTCGTGGCGATGCTGGTGGTCGGTCTGCCCGCCTATGTGCTGGTCAAAGTGCTGACCCCCGGCTTCTTTGCGCGCCGCGACACCAGGACGCCAGTCGTGACCGCCGCGATTTCGCTGACGCTCAATGTGGCGCTCAACCTGCTGCTGGTCCCGCGCCTGGGCGTGGAGGGGCTGGCGCTGGCCGGGTCGCTCTCGGCCTGGACCAACTGCGCGATGCTGTATGGCATCCTGGCGTGGAAGGGGCATTTCCGCCTGACCGGCCAGGTCGCCTCGCGGATCGCGCGAATCGTGCTCGCCTCTGCCGCGATGGGCGGGGTGCTGTGGTGGCTCGTCCCGCTGGGCACGGCCTGGTATGTCGGCGAAGTGCTGGAACGGATCGTATCCATCGCCGGACTGGTGCTGGCGGGCATGATCGTATTCTTCGGGCTTGCGATTGCTTTCGGAGTGGTCAATCGCGCCACCATCGGCCAGTTGCGGCGGCGCAAGGCCTGATCAGGACAATATTTAGGAAATCCCATGCGTATCGTTTCCGGCATCCAGCCCACGGGCAACCTTCACCTTGGCAACTATCTGGGCGCGATCCGCAACTGGGTGAAGATGCAGGACGAAGTGGCCGCCAGCGGCGGGCAGAGCCTGTATTTCCTGGCCGACCTCCACGCCATCTCAATGCCGCACGTCCCCACCGACCTGGCCGCGAACACCCGCGAAATGGTCGCCGCGCTGGTCGCCTGCGGGATCGATCCGGACAAGTCGATCCTGTTCAACCAGACCCAGGTCCCCGCCCATGCAGAGCTGCAATGGCTGCTGAACGGCACGGCGCGGATGGGCTGGCTCAACCGCATGACCCAGTGGAAGGACAAGGCCGGCAAGAACCGCGAAGGGGCCAGCGTCGCGCTGTTCACGTACCCCGTCCTCCAGGCCGCCGACGTGCTACTGTATCAGGCCACCCACGTGCCGGTGGGCGAGGATCAGAAGCAGCACCTGGAACTGGCCCGTGACATCGCGCAGAAGTTCAACAACGACTTCGCTTCGGAAGACGCGCCCGTGTTCACCCTGCCCGAACCGATCATTCCGCCCGAAGCCGCCCGCGTGATGAGCCTGCGCGACGGCAGCGGCAAGATGAGCAAGTCCGACCCGTCGGACATGAGCCGTATCAACCTGACCGACGATGCCGACACCATCATGACCAAGGTGAAAAAGGCCAAGACCGACCCGGAAGTGCTGCCCGCGGAGGCCAAGGGGCTGGAAGGCCGCCCCGAAGCAGCCAATCTGGTCGGCATCTATGCCGCGATGGCCGGGTGCAGTGTTGACGCCGTGCTGGCGGATTTCGCGGGCAAGGGCTTTGGCGCGTTCAAGCCCGCGCTGGGTGAACTGCTGGTGGACAAGCTGGCGCCGATTAACGCCCGCTTCGTCGAACTGCGGCAGGACCGCGCAGCGCTCGACGCGATCCTGCGCCAGGGGGCCGAGCGCGCCCGCGCGCTGGCCGCGCCGACGCTGGCGGCCACTTACGATGCGCTGGGGCTGGTGCGCGGCTGACGCGCATTCAATCGCCATTCAGGCACGCTGGCCTACGCGTGCCAGACTGCTAACGTTCCGCCTGCTTCACTGCGCGAATCGCGCCGGGGCAAGCTTGGGAGATAACGGGTCCATGTCGCACTTCCGCACTTCGCCGCTCGGCTGGTTGAAGGCCCTGCTTGCGCCGCTGATGCTGGCCACGCTGGCCGCTTGCGCCACGCCGTTCAATGCCGATGTCTCGCGCTTTGCCAGCCAGTTGCCCGCGCCGCAGGGACAAACCTTTGCGATTGTCGCCGATGATCCGGCGCTGGCGGGCGGGCTGGAATTTTCACAATACGCGCGCCTGGTCGAAGCGCGCATGGCACAGCTGGGCTATGCCCCGGCCGCCAGCGCCGATGCCGCCACACTGATCGTACGGTTCGATTACGGCGTGGACAAAGGGCGTGAGCGGGTGCGGTCCACCGGCTTTGCCGACCCCTACTGGGGTTCATGGTATTCGCCCCGCCTGGGTTACTGGGGCGGTCGGCGCGGTTATTACCGTCCTTACGGCTACGCCCCGTATGGCGCGTGGGGCTATGGCTGGTACGATCCGTGGTTCGATAACGGAGTGGAAAGCTATACCGTCTATACCAGCGGCATATCGCTGAAGATCGACCGCAAGGCCGATGGCCAGCGCCTGTTCGAAGGCAAGGCCGAAGCGGTATCGACTTCAAACCGCCTCCAGCACCTGGTGCCCAACCTGGTCGAGGCGATGTTTACCGACTTCCCCGGTAATTCCGGGGAAACCGTGCGGATTTCGGTCGCTCCGGAGAAAAAGCGGGGCAACTGATCAGCACACCACCGAGAGTGAAAGGGCGGGGTCGGCAACGGTCCCGCCCTTTTTCGTGGGGGCGAGGCCTGCCGCCAGAATTCCCCTCCCCACCGGGGAGGGAGCAGTACGCGCCTAATTCCCCAGCGCCGCCACGCCGCCGGTCGAACCGAACCCGCCCTCGCCCCGCGTGGTTTCATCGAGTTCGCTGACTTCCAGCCAGTTGCCTTGCGTCACCGGGGCCAGCACCAGCTGCGCCACCCGGTCGCCGCGCCGGATTTCGAATGCCTGCTGACCGTGGTTGATCAGGATAACCTTCAGTTCACCGCGATAATCGCTGTCGATAGTGCCGGGGGTGTTGGGCACGGTGATGCCATGCTTCAGCGCCAGTCCAGAGCGCGGGCGGACCTGAATTTCATACCCGGCAGGAATAGCCAGCGCGAGGCCGGTGGCGACCGCATGGCGCGCGCCGGGCGCAAGCGTCACATCCTCGGCCGAAACGACATCCATGCCGGCCGCCCCGGCGGTGGCATAGGCAGGCAGGTCCAGCCCTTCCCCATGCGGCAGCCGCTTAACGCGGATCGGAACGGACGGGGGGGACGAGTGCATCGGCGATCCTTTCGACTAGCGCGCGGGCGACATCGTCCTTTGGCATTTCGGGCAGGCTTTCGACACCCTGCGCGGTGACGATATGCACGGCGTTGATATTGCCGCCCATCACATCGCCCGACACATCGTTCGCAACGATCCAGTCCGCGCCCTTGCGCTGGCGTTTTTCGGTGGCGTGCTGAATCACCTTTTCGGTTTCGGCGGCGAAGCCGACCACCAGTTTCGGGCGCTTGTCGCTGACCGAAACCATTGCCAGAATATCCGGGTTTTCCGTCAGCCGCAGCGCGGGCGGAGCCGATCCGCGCTTCTTCATTTTCTCACTCGCCACGTCCATCGTGCGCCAATCCGCCACGGCGGCGACCATGATCGCGACATCGACCGGCAGCGCCCGCTTCACCGCTTCGGCCATGTCGCGCGCGGTTTCCACGTCAACCCGGTCCACCCCGACCGGGGTCGGCAGCATGACCGGCCCGGCCACCAGCGTGACTTGCGCCCCCAACTGCGCTGCGGCAGCGGCAATCGCAAAGCCCTGTTTGCCGGACGAGCGGTTGGCGATGTAACGCACCGGATCGATCGGTTCATGCGTCGGCCCAGCAGTAATCAGGATATGCTTGCCGAACAGCGGGCGGTGCGGCGGGTCTTCCTCGAAATCGGGTTGGAACGTCAGTGGATCCTCGACGAGTTGCTCGCCCAGCGGCTCAGGCTCGGACTGGTCTGAAACCAGATGATTGATCGCCTCCGCATCGGTTGGCGGCGCGGCCTTGGCCTTGCCCTTTTTCGGCAGGAGCAGGCCAGCTGCGGCGGGGGTCGCTTCCGGCACCGGAAGTTCCGGCAATGGCGCAAAGTCATCACCAAACACGGCGGAACTGACCGTGCTGCGCGCAATGAGGCTGGCCGACAGCCCGCCCAGATCGCCCGGTTCAGCGGCTTCGGCCGCTGCGGCACCGTCACCCGGCGCGAAGCCCTCCAGCCCCAGCATCGCCGCAATCGCCTGCCACACCGCCTCCGGTTCGGGCAGGCGGCCGGGGCCGTATTCGCCGCAGGCCATCCTCCCTTCGTCGGGATCGAGCACAGTGACGCCGCTGGCGACCAGCGTCGCGACATTGCGCTGGGTTGCAGCGTGCAGCCACATCCGCACGTTCATCGCGGGCACGGCCATTACCGGCTTGTCCGTGGCCAGCAGCAGCGTGGTCGCCAGATCATCGGCAATTCCGGCAGCCATCTTGGCCATCAGGTTGGCGGTGGCCGGGCAGACCACCACCAGATCGGCGGCGCGCGACAGCTGGATATGGCCCATCTCGACCTCGGCGGTCAGGTCCCACAGCGTGGTGTGGACCGGGTTCTCGCTCAGCGCGGCCAGTGTCATCGCGGTGACGAACTGCGCCCCCCCTTCCGTCAGCACGCAAGTTACCTCCGCGCCGTTCTTGCGGATCAGGCGCACCAGTTCGCATGACTTGTAAGCGGCAATACCGCCGCCGACGATCAGGAGTATCCGGGGTTTCCTCATGGTGAACCGCTTGTGCAATGCCGCACCCTTTCGCGCAACAGGCTTTGCTTTCCGCAACTCCCTGCGCCACAGTGGTCAAGGTCGCGTTAACAGGGGGAGTTACCGGAAAATGCGCATCATCCTGACCGCCGTGCTGTTCCTGGCGGGGCTGTTCAACCTGTTCCTAGGCGTCAGCTTCCTGCTCGATCCGGCCCGGCTGGGCGCAGCCTTCAACCTAGACCCGGTCGGCCCCGGCGGCCTTGCCGTGCTGCGCGCGGACATGACGGCATTCTTCGTGGTGGCGGGCGGGTGCCAGCTGTGGGGCGGCTGGCGGCGCAATGGCGATCTGCTGCTGGTGCCGGCACTGCTGTTCGGCGTTGCCTTTACCGGCCGCGCGATCAGCGCCACACTGGATGGCACGGCCCCCGGTTTCGCCATGCCGATGGCGGTTGAGGCGCTGCAAGTGGTGCTGGCCATCGCCGCATGGCGCGTGCTGCCGCACCACAAGATCAGCGAGATCGCGAACTAGAGTCTTTTCCACGTACGTGGCAGCGGCACCGGCCCGCTCCCCCGCGCCACAGCGATTGCAACGCGCGCGGGGCGAAGGCCAGCCCCAGGAACATCACCGGGGCGACCACGGCCCCCCAATAGAAATTGTCCGGCCGCCCGGCGAGCATGAACGCCAGCCCGTATCCCAGATAGAGCAGCGTCCCGAATACCCCCGCCGCCGTGCGCCACCCCGCCCAGCCCAGCAAGGCCAGCACGATCAGCGGCCCCGCGATCCAGTGCGGGAAAAAGCGCAAGTTGCTGGACAGGGCGACGTTGGAAAGCCAGCCCGACAGTCCACGGATTTCCAGCCACGCGGGCGAGGGCCGGTCCGTCGGCAGCACTTGCAACGCGGTGTAGTGGTGGTGCGCCATGAGCAGCCCGACGAACGCCACCGCCAGCACGCTCCAGGCCGCCGCTTCCTTCCAGTTGCGCCGCCATACCGCCATCGCCCCCAGCAGCAGCACGAACGGGAACACATGTTCGCGAATTGCCAGCGCCAGCGCCGTCACGGCCAGCGCCGTGCCCCATTTCCGCCCCGGCCGGTGCAGGCCGAACGCCAACGCGATCAGCATCCCGGCCCACAATTCGTGCAGAACGAAGTAATAGCGGTTCAGCCCCAGCGAGGCGCCAAAGAACACCAGCGCCAGCCCGATCCGCCGGGTGCGCGGATCGCCCGCTTCCTCGGCCAGCCGGTCCCACCACGCTTTCAGCACGGCCAGCATCAGCACGATCGCCGCCACCATCTGCCCGACCGGCCCCAGCCACATCGCAAGGTAAGCCAGCGTCGGCAGACGCACCGCCCAGCCGGGGGTGACCGGATAATCCGACCGGCGATGCTCTTCCGCCACGACGGTATAGTAATTCTCACCCTTGCCGATGCGTTCGATCACCGTGTCGTACAGCGCCAGATCGTCATCGCGCGGACGCTCTGCCCCCGGCACTTCGGTGCCCGCCAGGTTCTCCACGAAATCCTTGGTGACGATGTCCTGCTTGCCCGCCGTAATCGGCACCAGCGCGGACATCACCAGCAACAGCGCAAACGCCAGCAGCGCCAGCCGGGCGGGCAGCTTTGGCCAGCTGGCAAATCGGTCTTCGGCCAGCGCGGCACGGGTCTGGTTCATTGAAATCCCCCAAGGTCTTGAGGCCAGCTTGTGCATTGGCCCGCGCCGTGGTGCAAGCCATCGCAACTATCACGGCGCCAGCAGCTGCGTTAGCTTGCGATTCAGCCATGCCGTCCTACATTGGCGGCGAAAGGACTTTTTGCGATGAATGAGGAACAGCCGAACGGCAATCCGCTGATGAAGAGCCTGCTGATCTGGGGCGGCATCATCATGGCCTTGCTGCTGGTGGTATCGATGATGAACGCGCGGAGCGAACCGGCGGGCAGCGCGATCGGCTATTCCGAATTCCGCAACCGCGTATCCGAAGGCACCGTGGCATCGGTCCAGATCAGCGAAACCCGCATCACCGGCAAGTTCAAGAACAACGATGCGTTCACCACCGTGCCCGTCCCCAACGATCCCACCCTGCAACCGCTGTTGCAGGAAAACGGCGTGAAGTATGAAGGCAAGGCGCAGGAAGAACCCAACCTGCTGCTCTATATTCTGGTCCAGTCGCTGCCATTCCTGCTGATCCTGGGCGTGGCGTTTTTTGCGCTGAAGCAAGTGCAGAAGGGCGGCGGCGGCGGCGCGATGGGCTTTGGCAAGTCCAAGGCCAAGCTGCTGGCCGAACGCCAGGGCCGCGTCACGTTCGACGACGTGGCGGGCATCGACGAAGCGCGCGAGGAGCTGGAGGAAATCGTCGAGTTCCTGCGCGATCCGCAGCGCTTCTCCAAGCTGGGCGGCCAGATCCCCAAGGGCGCGCTGCTGGTCGGCTCGCCCGGCACCGGCAAGACCTTGCTGGCCCGCGCCATCGCGGGTGAAGCGGGCGTGCCGTTCTTCACCATTTCGGGTTCTGACTTCGTCGAAATGTTCGTTGGTGTCGGCGCCAGCCGCGTCCGCGATATGTTCGAGCAGGCCAAGAAGAACGCGCCGTGCATCGTCTTCATCGACGAAATCGACGCGGTCGGCCGGCATCGCGGGCATGGCCTCGGCAATTCGAACGACGAACGCGAACAGACGCTGAACCAGCTGCTGGTCGAGATGGACGGGTTCGAGGCGAACGAGGGCATCATCATCATCGCGGCCACCAACCGCCCCGACGTGCTGGACCCGGCGCTGCTGCGTCCGGGCCGGTTCGACCGCCAGGTCGTGGTGCCGATCCCCGACATCGAGGGCCGCGAAAAGATCCTCTCGGTCCACATGAAGAAGGTGCCGTTGGCCCCCGACGTGAACCCGCGCGTCATCGCGCGCGGCACGCCCGGCTTCTCCGGCGCAGACCTCGCCAATCTGGTGAACGAGGCCGCCCTGCTCGCCGCCCGCCGCAACAAGCGGCTGGTCGCCATGCAGGAATTCGAGGACGCCAAGGACAAGGTCATGATGGGCGCGGAACGCCGCTCCATGGTGATGACCGAGGACGAGAAGAAGATGACCGCCTATCACGAGGCGGGCCATGCGATCGTCTCGGTCAACGAGCCGGCCAGCGATCCGATCCACAAGGCCACAATCATCCCGCGCGGCCGCGCGCTGGGTATGGTGATGCGCCTGCCGGAGCGGGACAGCTATTCCTATCACCGTGATAAGATGCACGCCAACCTGTCGGTCAGCATGGGCGGCCGCGTGGCCGAGGAGCTGATCTTCGGCTATGACAAGGTTTCCTCCGGCGCCTCGTCCGACATCCAGTATGCCACCGGCCTTGCGCGCAGCATGGTCACCAAGTGGGGCATGTCGGACAAGCTGGGGCCGCTGCAATACGAGGACCAGCAGGAAGGCTACCTCGGCATGGGCGGGTCGCAGCGCACCTTCGCCTCGGACGAGACGAACAAGCTGATCGACAGCGAAATCCGCGGCCTGGTGGATGGGGCGCACAAGCGCGCAACCGACATCCTCAAGACCCACGAGGACAAGCTGCACCTGCTGGCTCAGGCGCTGCTCGAATACGAAACGCTGACCGGGGACGAGATCAAGGAACTGCTCGACACCGGCAAGATCGACCGCCCCGACAAGCCGAGCGGCCCGGCCCGCCCTATCCCGGTGCAGGGTTCGGCCATTCCCAAGGCCGGCCGCCGCTTTGCCGAAGCGCCGCAGGGCGCCTGATCAGACCGTAACTGGCTCGGTCCGGCTCAGCCGCCGGATTGAGCCAGGATCAGCATCGCGAACATCAGAAACACGCTGAACAGGAACAGCGCGATTGGGCTGACATAGCTGGCGCGGCGGCCATCGATGTATTCGCGGGTCAGGCGGCCGGGGTTCCAGGCCAGCAGCGGCAGGGTCCGCCAGATCTTGCCCTCGAAATGGAACACCCCGTGCAGCAGATCGTGAAAGAACGCCCCCAGCGTGCGGTGCACGTGCGCCGCTTGCCCGCAGGCATGGCAATGGCTGCCACGCAAGACCGTTCCGCAGTTGAGACAGGCTGCCGGATGGCCGTGTCCACCCCCGCTGCCGTGATCCGGTTCCACCGCCTGCGCGGTCAGTGCGCCCTGCGCAATATCCCCAACGATTTCACCGCCATCGGTACCCATGCTATTCCCCCGGCCAGAATCCGGTTCATGCTGTCGTCAGCCAGCTGGGGTCAAGCCACCGGCACGACAAATCGGGAGAAGCGCATGAAGTCCATTGCCGCCGTCATCACCGGGTGCGGCCTGTTACTAGCCACCCCGGCCCTTGCCACTCCCGGCGAGATGAGCGTGGCGACGTTCCTGGCCAAGGCCGAGGCCCTACGCGCCAAAGGCCCAGCCGCGCTGTTTTCCGGTGACATGAAAGTGCTGAAGACCGAAGGCGAAGCGGCCGGTGCGGCCTATCGCGCGCGCCTGGCGGCCGAGCGCGCCGCGGGCAAGCCCAGCAGCTGCCCGCCCCCCGGCGGCAAGGCGCGGATTTCGTCCGATCAGTTGCTGACCCACTTGCGCGCCTATCCCGCCCCGGCGCGCGGGGGCACGACGCTGAAAACCGCAATGGCAGAGTATTTTATCAAGACCTATCCCTGCCGCTGATCCCCAACGCCGCTGATCCCCAACCGAAACGGCCCGCCTCCCCAAGGGGGAAGCGGGCCGTTTTATCAGGCAGGCGAGACAGCCAATCAGCCGTCGTAGTCGCCGCCGATCGAGGTGTTGCGCACCGGCGCGGCCGCCGTGATCCGCAGCGCTTCAGCCGACTGGCTGAGCGAGCCGATGTCATCGACTTCATCATCGTCATCCGGCAGCACGCGCTGAAGCGAGCTGATCACGGATTCCTTGAGGTTTTCCGGACGCACGGTCTGTTCCGCGATTTCGCGCAGGGCCACCACCGGATTCTTGTCGCGGTCTCGGTCGATGGTCAGTTCGGCACCGCCCGAAATCTCGCGCGCGCGCTGTGCGGCGAGCAGCACCAGGTCGAAACGGTTGGGAATCTTGTCGACGCAATCTTCAACGGTAACGCGCGCCATCGGGCACTCCAGTCCATGAAATCGGGGAAAGCATGGCTGCTACACGCCCGCTGATTCGCAAGTCAAGAAAAATTCGCATAAACAGCTGTTATAAAACGGTTTTATAAATCAGTCGTCGCTATAGCCCGCCATCGAATCATCGGCCAGATCGCTGAACCGGGTGATCCGCGATTCGAACCGCATCCGGACCTTGCCGGTCGCGCCGTGGCGCTGCTTCGCCACGATCAGTTCAGCCGTCCCGAACACGCGCTCCATCTCGGCCTGCCAGGCGGCGTGGGCTTCGTGGATCTTGGCGTCATCCGACCCTTCGGGCACTTTGGGTTCGCGCGCGGCGACGTAGTAATCCTCGCGGAACACGAACCAGACCATGTCCGCATCCTGTTCGATCGAGCCGGATTCGCGAAGGTCCGACAGCATCGGGCGTTTGTCCTCGCGTTGTTCAACCGCACGGCTGAGCTGCGACAGCGCGATCACCGGCACGGACAGTTCTTTGGCCAGCGTTTTCAGACCACGGCTGATTTCCGAAATTTCGTTCACGCGGTTGTCGGTCGCGCGGCCCGATCCCTGCAACAGCTGGAGGTAGTCGATCACCACCAGCCCGATGTTGTGCCGCCGCTTCAACCGCCGCGCGCGGGTGCGCAGCGCGGCAATGGTCAGGCCGGGCGTATCGTCGATATAGAGCGGCAATTCGGCCAGACGCTGGCTGGCATAGGACAACTGCTGGAAATCCTCGCGGCTGATCTTGCCCATGCGCAAGGCTTCGGAACTGATGCCCGACTGTTCAGCCAGAATACGCGTGGCCAGCTGGTCCGCGCTCATTTCCAGACTGAAGAACGCGGTCGCCGCGCCGACTGACTTCGCCCGGTCGATGCCGTCGGCCAAGTCACGCCGCAACCGGTCCGCCGCGTTGAAGGCGATGTTGGTGGCCAGCGAGGTCTTGCCCATCCCCGGACGTCCGGCCAGAATGATAAGGTCGGAATCGTGCAGGCCGCCGACTTTCTCGTTGATCGAGGTCAGGCCCGTGGTCGTGCCGGACACGTGCCCGCCAGACAGCAGCGCCTTTTCGATCATCCCCAGTGCGGTGCGGGTCGCGGTGGAAAATTCCTGCGCCTCGCTGCCGGTCGATGCGCCTTCGGCCACCTTGTAAAGCTGCGCCTCGGCCTCGGCGATCTGCGCCATCGGCTCGACGCTTTCGGAGGTGTCGAGCGCGGAATTGACCAGATTGCGGCCCACCGCGACCAGTTCGCGCAGCAGCGCCAGATCGTAAATCTGCTCGGCCAGTTCGCGCGGGGCCAGCAGGCCCTGCCCATCCGCCGTCAGCCGCGCCAGATAGGACGCGCCGCCCAGTTCCTTCAGCGCCTCGTCTGCTTCGAAATAGGGTTTCAGCGTGACCGGCGTGACCACGGCCTTGCGGTCCAGCAGTTGCAGGATACGCTCGTAGATGCGGCCATGCACCGGCTCGAAGAAATGGTCCGGACGCAGCGGCGTGACCAGTTCCTCGATCACGCGGTTGTCGATCAGCGCCGCGCCCAGGAACGCGGCCTCAGCCTCGACGTTGCTGGGCAGCGCGCGGGCGGCGGGTTCGGTCGGGCGGGTAATGAGATCGAGTTCAGACATGCCGGCCTTCTTTGCGCGCGGTCCCGGTGCGGTTCAAGGCCGCGCGCGGGGGCGAGTTTTACACAGGGTGTGGAATTGTTGGCACGCCCCCGGTGCGGCGCATCATTCCCCCCCTTGCCGCAGCATTTTGCATCTGCGAGAAGCGCGGACAGGATGGCAGACGCACGGATCATCGACATCGCGCTGGATGAGGCGACGATTCTGTGGCGCAACGCCGACATCGAACAGGAACGCCGGATCGCGATCTTCGACCTGATCGAGGAAAACACCTTCAGGCCCGTGCGCGCCTGGGGTGCCGGCCATCAGGGACCGTACCGGCTGCGCCTGTCGGTCAACGAAGGTCGGCTGGTGCTGGACATCAGCGCCGAGGACGGGACGCTGCTGGAATCGCTGATTCTGGCGCTGGGCCGGTTCCGCCGCCACATCCGCGAATACTTCGCGATCTGCGACAGCTATTACCAGGCCATCCGCAAGGCCAGCGCGGCCGAGATCGAAACCATCGACATGGCCCGGCGCGGCGTTCACAATGAGGCAGCCGAAATGCTGCTGGAACGCCTTGAAGGAAAAGTGGAAACCGACTTTCCGACCGCCCGGCGGCTCTTTACCCTGATCTGCGTGCTGCATATCAGGGGCTAGAAGTTATAGGGTCGCACACATCATGGCACGCAAATCATCCAGTCGCTGGCGGCTGCGCCTGCTCGGCGCGGGGCTGCTGCTCGCCCTGATCGGCGGCGGCTGGGCGTGGTGGGACTTGCACCACTGGGTGCCGCCGCGTGCCGCCTTCCCGATGCAGGGGGTGGAAATCGGCGCGGAGGACGGCGCGGTCGACTGGCAGGCCTTGAAAGCGATCGGGGCGGACTTTGCCTATCTCGATGCCTCGGCCAGTGCCTTTGCCCGCGACGGGGCCTTTGTGAAAAACCTGGAAGACGCCCGCGCGGCCAAGCTGCAAGTCGGCGCGGTGCATCGTTACGACCCCTGCCAACCCGCAGAGAAGCAGGCGGGCAATTTCGTCACCGTGGTGCCGCGTGATGCCAAGATGCTGCCCCCGGCCATCGACCTAGACATGCTGGCCGACGACTGCCCGATCAAGGTCAGCGACGCCGCCGTCCAGAGCGAGCTGACGACCTTCATCAATCAGATCGAGACGCACACCGGCAAGTCCTCGATCCTGAAAGTGTCGCGCGCATTCCAGCAGCGCTATGGCGTCGCCGCCGCGATCGACCGCAACCTGTGGCTGGTGCGCGACCGGTTCCAGCCGGACTATGCGGGCCGCCCGTGGATGCTGTGGACCGCCAACAGCGCGCTGGCGAACGAGGCAGGCGCTGCCCCGGTACGCTGGGTGGTGGTGCAACCCTGAAACGGCTAGGGACAGGCTTATGACGATTGACCGCGACACCCTGATCGCCGCCGCCCGCGCGGCTGCCACTTCCGCTTACGCGCCCTATTCCAACTTCCACGTCGGCGCGGCGCTGGGCTTTGCCGATGGCTCGGTGGTGACCGGCGCGAATGTGGAGAACGCCAGCTATGGCCTGACGCTGTGCGCGGAAACCGTCGCGGTGGGCAAGGCCCTGTCCGAAGAGTGGCGCGGCGCGCTGGAAGCTGTCGCGGTGATCGGCGGCAAGGCGGACGAAGTGGGTGCAGGCGCCCCCGTCACCCCCTGCGGGCGCTGCCGCCAGATGCTCAACGAAGTCGCCGCGCTGGGCGCCAGCGACCCGCTGGTGTGGTGCGTGGGCGAGGACGAGGTGCTGGAACTGCGCCTGTCGGCCCTGCTGCCCCATGCCTTCGGGCCGGATAGTCTGATCTAACCCTCCAGCCACTCCAGCAGCGCGCCCAGGCAATCGCGGCCCAGCAGCTTGCTGCGCTCCGCCGACCAGCCTTGCGCGGCGCAGGGCAGGTCGGCGTTGTCCTTGAACGGCATTTCCAGCGTCATAGCGGTGCAGCCGAACCGCTCGGCCACCTGATTGGTCGACATTGCCAGATTGGCGCGGCCCTTGCCCGCGACCGGGTAGCCGTGCCGGGTCTGGAAATCGGGCGTGCGCCGCTTGAGGATCGCCTTGTAGCGATCAAACCCGCCCTGCTGGTCTTCCGTCCACGAAGGGATGCCTTCAAACCCGGCCAGGAACACGTGCGGGATCGCTTCATCGCCGTGGACGTCCATTGCGAAATCGACGCCGGTGGCATCCATCGCGTTGCGGATCGCCAGCACTTCAGGCGATTTGTCCGCGCTCGGCTCGGCCCATTCGCGGTTGAGGTTCATGCCGGCCGCATTGGTGCGCAAGTGCCCCCGACAAGACCCGTCGGGGTTGGCATTGGGTACGATGTGAAACCGGCAGAGCTGGCGCAGCCGCCGCGCGATCGGATCGGCCGGATCGGTCAGGCATTCCAGCGCGCCTTCCATCCACCATTCGGCCATCGATTCGCCGGGATGCTGGCGGGCATAGAGCCAGACCTGCTTGGTCCCCTCGCCCAGTTCCAGGCAATCGATCGCCTGTCCGTCCAGGCTGTAACCCAGCACCCGGTAATCGACCCCGTCAGCCTCGGCCATCGCGGCGACCAGATCGTGGTGGCGCTCCATCGAATAGGGCGCGAAATAGGCGAACCACGCCAGATTGCCCTGCGGGCGATAGCGGATCGTCAGCGTGCCGCCATCCTCGCCCGCGTCATAGCTGCTGTCGGCGCGGCCCCAGAAATCGCGGTCCTCGCTCACCGCCGCACGATAACCGGGCCAGCCATCGGGATAGGCCGATCCGGCTAGGCCCGTGATCTTCAGTGTCAGCTCGCGCCCCTGCGCGCCCGCGACGCGAAAGTGGAACCACTGGTGGAAGTCCGAATGGGCATCCTTGCGGATCGCCAGCCGGGCGGCCGCGCCGTCAATGGACAGGACTTGGATATTGCCGCTGTCAAAGGCGGCGTCGATCTGGATCGGGGCGGTGTTCATTTCACCTCGATAGTCTCACCAGATTGCCCCGGAAAGCCCTGGAACAAGGCTTCGGCCAACTTCCCCGCACCCAGAGTGGTGCTGGCCAGCGGGGACGAGGCGCGGACCGCAAAACTGGCCCGCCCTTCCCACAAGGTCCGCCCGCTGGCGCGGTCCTTGATCATCACCCCCAGTGCCGTTTCCACTTGTGCCGCAGGCCTGGGCGACAGGTTGATGCCAATCCCCACGCCCAGCCCGGAGCCATAGCTGCCGGTCGAGCCGCCCAGTCCCACGCTCACCGGGCTGCCGCTGCGCTCCGGCTGATACGTGCCGCGCGTGAAACGCAGTTCCGCAACCTGCGCGCCCGCCCCGGCAGCGGCCTCGGTATAGCCGATCAGCGTCAGCTGGCGCTGCACCGCCATCTGGTAAGAGCGCCATTCGATCGACGCGCCGTCCATGCCCGGTGCTGGTTCGACCGAGATCGTGCCTTTGCCCAGAGCCGAAACATCCGGCGCGTGAAACCGCGTCACTTCCACCGGCCCGGTCGGTGCGACACAGCCCGCGAGCGGGGTCAGCGCCAGGCATAATGCGGCGAATTGCAGGGACTTCATCGCGGGCGACCTCTCTCTCACGGCTTGGCACGGCAATTGTGCGACCGGCCGCCGCGCGATGCAAGCATCGTCACGCACCCGCCGCCGGAAAGCCTTCAAACAGGGCGGCGGCCAATCGCCCGGCAATCTTGTGGTCGCTCCAGCGTGCATCGCCCTGCCGGGTGAGCATATCGGCGCGCCCTTCCCACAACACTGCCCCGCTGGCGCGGTCCTTGATGCGTGCTTCCAGCCGGGTGGAAACCAGCGCCCCCTTGGGCTTGGTCAGGTCGATGTTGATCCCCAGCCCCATCATCGATCCCCGATTCGACACGCCCACCGCCATCTCGCCGCTGACCGGCTTGCGCGGCGCTTCCTCTGGCTCGGCGACAGAATGGAGCACGCGCACTTCGGCTACTTGCGCGCCATCGGGCGTGGCGGTCTGGTATCCCACGCCCGCCAGCGCATCGATCACCGCCGCCTGAAAGGTTGCCATTTCGCGGGCATCGACCGGGCTGGTGGCCGCAGCCTCGACCACGCTGACCGTCCCCTTGCCCAGCGCGGCCGCCAGCGCCGGGTCTTCTGTAACGAAACGGGCGACCTGCACTTTGCCTTCACGGCTGGTCGATGCGGCGCGGGCGCTGCGGGCATAGCCGCCGGGGGCCGTGGTCCAGCCGCGATCCCCCCACACTCCTGGCTGCGCCTGCGCCGGAACGGCAAGGGCCACAAGGGACAGGGCCACAAGGGACAAGGCGGCCAGGATGCGGGGCAAGGACATGAAATTCTCCGGAAAACCGATGTTTATCGTGCGGGTAGGGATGCCCGCTTTGCGCGGACCTGAACGGGCAGGAAATTCGATTGCGGGGCATCCACTTTGTCATCTTTGAGTGCTAACACTCTGGTCGACATGACAACCAAGCTCCCCGTGCTCGTCACCGGTGGCGCCGGCTATATCGGCAGCCACGCGGTCCTCGCCCTTCAGGATGCCGGCTGGCCGGTGGCCGTAATTGACAATCTGGTCACCGGCTTTCGCTGGGCCGTGCCGGAAAGCGTCCCGTTCTATCAGGGCGATATCGAGGACGGGGAACTGCTTGCCCGGATCTTTGCCGAACAGGGCATTCGCGCGGTGATGCACTTCGCCGGATCGGTGGTGGTGCCGGAATCCGTATCCGACCCGCTGAAGTATTATCACAACAACACCGCCAAGACCCGCGCGCTGATCGCCGCTGCCGTCGCCGCGGGCGTGCCGCATTTCATCTTCAGTTCCACCGCCGCGACCTATGGCATCCCCGACGTGTCGCCGGTGACAGAGGACACGCCGCAGCGCCCGATCAACCCCTATGGCATGTCCAAGCTGATGACCGAATTCATGCTGCGCGACACGGCGGCCGCGCATCCCATGAACTTCTGCGCGCTGCGGTACTTCAACGTTGCCGGGGCCGATCCGCAGGGCCGCACCGGGCAATCGACCGCCGGGGCCACCCACCTGATCAAGGTTGCGGGAGAGGCTGCCCTTGGCAAGCGCGCGGGCGTGGAAGTGTTCGGGACCGATTTCGACACCCCCGACGGCACCGGCGTGCGCGATTACATCCACGTCAGCGATCTGGCCAATGCCCACGTGCTGGCGCTGGAGCACCTGATCGCCCATCCGGCCGATTCGCTCACCATGAACTGCGGCTATGGCCAGGGCTATTCCGTGCTGGAAGTGCTCGATGCGGTGGACCGCGTGACCAACAACAAGATCGTGCGCACCCTGTCCCCCCGCCGCGCGGGCGATCCCGATTCGCTGATTTCGGACAACCGCCGGATCAAGGCGACCCTGCCCTGGGTACCGAAGTTCGCGGACCTCGACCTGATCGTACGCCACGCCCTGTCATGGGAACGCAAACTGGGCGAGATCCGGGGAGAGTAAGCAGAACTGGCTTGCTGTGCCATCCCGCTCCCCCGCCCGACCGCACCAAACAAGCGACTCCTGCCTTGACTTGGCCGGGACTCGCCCTTAACGGCCCGGTCTCCATTTTCAGCGGCCTGCCGCCGCACGAGGATATCATGAAGATTCGCAACAGCCTGAAGTCGCTCAAGGACCGCCACCGGGATAACCGCGTGATCCGCCGCCGTGGCCGGACCTATGTGATCAACAAGACCAACCGTCGCTTCAAGGCGCGCCAGGGCTAATCACCCGGCGTTTGGCTGGCCCGGCACTGCCGGGCCGTCCTGCTTAACGGCCCGCCTCCACACCGGGGAGCGGGCCGAAGCTGTTTTACCCACTGCGGAGCCGCTGCCATGGCCGTGCGATTCGATGCACCGATCGATGCTGTCGTGTTCGATGTCGGCAAAGTGCTGGTCCGCTGGGAACGGCACTTGCCTTACGTGAACCACTTTGCCGATCCGGCGCAGCTGGACTGGTTCATGGATACGGTGATCCCGCTGGACTGGCACGCGGAACATGACGCTGGCCGCCCGGCGGCAGAGCTGATCGCGGAACGCAGCGCACTGTTCCCTGAATATGCGGCGCTGATCGCCGACTGGTTCGGCCGCTTCAACGAAACGATCCCCGGCCCCGTCCCCGGCAGCCCCGAACTGGTTGAGGCGCTGCACGCGCGCGGCGTGCCGCTGTATGCGATCACCAATTTCGGCGCAGACACCTGGGCCGGCTTTCGCCCGCACTTTCCGCTGGCGGACCGGTTCCGCGACGTGGTGGTTTCGGGCGTAGAGAAACTGGCCAAGCCCGATCCCGCAATCTACGCGTTGGCGGCCCGCCGGTTTGGCCATGCCCCGCAGCGGATGCTGTTCATCGATGACAGCGAAGCGAATGTCCGCTCGGCCCGCGAATCGGGCTGGCACGCCCACCACTTCACCGACGCCGCCGGGCTTGAGGCCGAACTGACCGCGCGCGGGTTGCTCTGACTCACGTCCTCCCCTGCCGGGGGAGCGGGAAGGCACAGCCAGGGGAGGCCCGGATGGGCCGACCGCACCCGACAAAAAAGGCCCCCGTCCGAAGACGGAGGCCACGCAAGGGGGGTGTTATAAGGAGTGCCTGGGTAAACTGGCGTCAGGCAGCGCCGTTGCAGCGCGCGAGCTGGTCGGCGCTCAATTCGCCCTTCGGGGTGGCGAAGCTGGTAACTGGGCCAAAGGCCTTGGCCACGCGCGCGCAGGTGCGCGCGGGCGCCGAACCATCGCTGGAACCGGTGCAGGTGGTGCCGGTGCAGTTCCACGCGGCGCCGTTCACGACCTTGCGAGCCGGCGCTTCAAGCGCGGTTGCCAGCACAGCGGTGTAACGGGCCGATTGAGCCAGCGCAGGCGTGGTGGTGGCGGTGAACGAACCGATCGTGCCGACGACGGCCAGCGCACCGACAAACAGGGTGCGCGCAAGCGGACGCTGGAAAACAGTGGTCATGATACTTCCCTTTCGTTGCCGAACGCAGGGACCGAAGCGCCTGGGAGGGAGGGTGCCGATTTGCGTTGCTGGGCGCCAGATAGTGCGATAGGTATTAGGTTGCAACCTGAAACGGTGCATTGCAGCAAAGATTTTTTTGTCACATCCGAAGCCCGATTGGGATAGGCTTGGATTCAGGGATTGGGGACATTCGACCGATGGGTATTCTTCGCGAACCGCTTGATCAGATCCAGAGCTGCGGGCTGCCGTCTGCGCTGGAAGTCATGGGGGAGCGCTGGTCGTTCATGATCCTGCGTGCCGCGTTCAACGGCTTGCACCATTTCGAGGAGTTCCTGGGGGAGCTGGGCATTGCCCGCAACATCCTGTCCAACCGCCTGGC
>JAYRDH010000043.1:0-22943 GCA_041909515.1 Novosphingobium sp.
AACGCGGTTCACCAGCCAGTCTTCGAAGGTGGCGATGGTGGCGCGGGCCTCGGCCAGCTTGGCCTCGCCCGCTTCGGTCAGGTGCAGCGAGTGCGATTTGCCGTCGAGTGGCCGGCGGGTCAGCAGGCCCGCATCCTCGATCCGGTTGAGCAGCGGGACCATGTTGGCGCGCTGGATGTCCAGCGCGCGGCCCAGCTGGCTGGCGGTGACGCCGGGATTGGCCCCGATCACCAGCAGCGCCGAGACATCGGCAATGCGCAGACCCAGCGGTTCGATCCGCGCGCCGAATTCCGCCATCATCGCGGAAGCGGCGCGGCGCAGCGAATAGCCGGGCAGGTCGAGCAGCGGATCTTTCACACCGCCCCTCTAACCTTGGCTATTGCGCATAGCAATCCATATTGTTATATCTCATAGCAACAATTGTCACGAAAGAGGATTGCCATGAGCACCGCACCCGACCGCGCCGAAGAAGATACCGTTGCCTACACCGTCGCCGATGACATCGCCTGGGTCTCGTTCAACCGCCCCGAAAAGCGCAACTGCATGAGCCCCAAGCTCAACCGGCGGATGAAGCAGGTGCTGGAAGAGCTGGAATTCCGCGACGACGTGAAAGTTCTGGTGCTGACCGGCGAGGGCGATGCCTGGACCGCGGGCATGGACCTGAAAGAATACTTCCGCGAAACCGAAGAGCAGGGCCTGTGGGCGATCCGCAAGTCGCAGCGCGAAAGCTATGGCTGGTTTGAACGCCTGCGCTGGTATGAAAAGCCGACCATCGCGATGATCAATGGCTGGTGCTTTGGCGGCGGCTATGGCCCGCTGTTCGGCTGTGACATTGCCATTGCGGCCGAAGATGCGCAGTTCGGCCTGTCGGAAATCAACTGGGGCATCCTGCCCGGCGGCGGCGCGTCCAAGGTCGCGCAGGAACTGATGCCGTTCCGCAAGGCGATGTACCACGCGATGATGGGCGAAAACCTGACCGGCAAGCAGGCCGAGGAGCAGGGGCTGGTGACTGAAGCCGTCCCGGCAGACCAACTCCACGCCCGCGTGCTGGAAATCGCCAATGTCCTGAAAAAGAAGGACAGCCATGCCCTGCGCGCGACCAAGTGGACCATGCGCCGGATGGTCGACATGACCTATGACAACGGGCTGGAATACCAGATCCGCGCGCAGGAAGCGCTGCACAGCTTTGGCGGCGCGGCGGCCCGCAAGGAAGCGACCCGCCAGTTCCTCGACGAAAAGAGCTTCAAGCCCGGTCTGGAAACCTTCGACGCCTCGAAGGTTAAGGGGTGAAAGACCGCACCGCCCTGATCGCCTATGTGGAGCGGGGCGGTCCCCGCCCCTTCTACTATGCCAACGCGCATGAGAAGGATCAGGTGCCGGTGGATTTGCGGGCCATGCCGGTCCGCGATGCCCGCGCGATTGACGCCCAGGTTGATCGCGAAGGGTTCCAGCTGGTCCGCCGCCGCAGCGCGGTGACGGACTGGACGGACCGCGACATGCTGGCCGCGCTCCACCGCGATGAAGTGGCGGCGCTGATCCAGCAGCTGACCGGGGCGGACGAGGTTTTCGTCACCAGCCCCGGCATCCTGCGCTACAGCGAAAAGAGCGGTAAGGCCGGCAGCAGCGACAATTCGCACCCGGCGCGCTTCGCCCACATCGACATCAACGACGTCACCGCCGCGCAGTTTGCAGAGCGCGGGGCCGGGGGGCGGGCTTTCACCCGCTGCGCCGCCTACAACCTGTGGCGCGCGCTGTCCCCGCCGCCGCAGGACGTGCCGCTGGCGTTTTGCGATATCCGCAGTGTCGCGGCGGACGACCTGATCGTGGCCGACGCCATTTTCGACCCGCCAAATGGCGCGCCCGAATGGTCGTTCGAAAGCTGGGTCGTCGGGCATAACCCGGCGCACCAGTGGTATTTCTTTGCCGACATGACGGCGGACGAAGCAGTGCTGTTCAAGACCAATGACAGCGACCCCACCCGTGCGCACTGTGTGCCGCACGTGGCGTTCGACGATCCGCTGGCCCCCGCCGATGCGCCGCCGCGCATCAGCATCGAAATGCGCGCGACGGCCTATTGGTGGGCGTAAGGGGCGGTTACAGCTCCTTGTAGAGCGCGAGCATCCGGCCCCAGGCACGCTCGGCCTCGGCCTTGTCGAATACCGGGGCGTCGATGGTGCACCAGCCGTGATCGGCGGCATAGACTTCGATCTCTGCCGGACGGCCAGCCGCCTTGGCGGCTTCGCGGAACGTGTCCTTGTCGGCTGGCGCGCGCGCATCGTCGTTGCGGGCGATGGCGATCAGGTAGCTGGCCTTGGTCGCGGCGAGCAACTTGTGCGGGCTGTCGGCCTTGTCCGTCACCAGCCCGCCGCCGTGAAACGATGCGGCGGCCTTGACCCGGTCCGACACGGCATAAGCGCTGCGCACGGTGAACGGCCCGCCCATGCAATAGCCGCACGACCCGATCCCGCGCTTGCGGTTCACCGCCTTTTGCGCGTCGAGGAATGCCACGCAGGCTTTCGCATCGCGCATCGTCGCGGCGGGGTCGATCAGCTTGATCATCGGCCCCAGCTTGGCCTGCCCTTCCGGCGTGCGCCACTGGGCGATACTGTCCATGATCGGCGCGGGGCTGGAGCGGTAATACTGGTTCAGCACCAGCACGGCATAGCCGGATTCCGCCAGCCGCCGCGCCATGACCTTGTAGGCTTCGCGCAGCCCCGCGATGTCGGGCCACATGATCACGCCGGGGTGCTTGCCCTTGGCCGGGTGAACGAAGAACGCATCTGCCGTGCCATCGGGCGTGGTGAAGCTGACGGTCTGTTCCTTCAGCTTGGGCGCACCCTTGGCGCTGGCGGTGGTGGCAAAGCCCGATGCCAGGATCGCCGCCGCGCCAATCGCGGCGAATTCGCGGCGGTTGAGGCCGGTCTGCGCCAGCGCGGCTTCCTCGGCGTGAGCGGTCAGGTCATCGCACATCAGTCGTTCTCCTCTGAACCCCTCCAGATTGCACCCAAGATAGTGACGGGATGGGCGGCGTCTAGCTGAGATCGTCGATGGTGATCGCCTTGCCCGCCAGCGCGGCCTTGTTGGCTTCGCGGCGCATTCGCTCGACCTCCAACCGTTCCGGCGGGGCGACTTCATCGGGCAGGGCGGCGAGGCTGTCCTCATAGATCGCCTTGAAGTCCTCGGCGAATTCGGGGTGGGTGAAGACGAGGCCGGTATCCGCGCTCATCCCCGCGACGATCTTGGTCCCGGCCTCGTGCGGGTCCATCCCGGCCTGGAACACGCTGCCGAACTGTTCCAGCTGCGCCTTGTCGACTTCGCCAAATCCGCTTCCGGCAAATTCGGCGGGGCGGCGGAAGGCGGAATCCCAAGCGTTGGTGCGGATCAGCGCGGGGCAGACCAGCGTGCAGCCGATCCCCAGCGGGACCAGGTTATAACGCAGCGATTCGGTGAGGCCGCGCACGGCGAACTTGCTCGCGGTATAGATTCCCGCCTGCGGGCCGGACAGGTAGGCGGCCATGCTGGCGATGTTGACGACATGGCGCTTGCCGTGTGCGGCTTTCAGCTTGGGCAGGAACGCGACGATCCCGTTGACCACGCCGCCAAAGTTGACGCCCATGATCCAGTCATAATCGGCGTACGATGCCTCGGCCGTATCGCCGAAAACGCTGACCCCGGCGTTGTTGCACAGCACGTGGACTTCGCCAAAGTGCGCTTCCACCGCGTCCGCCGCAGCGGCCCAGCCCGCACGGTCCATGACGTCCAGCTTGATCCAAAGCGGCTCCTCGCGCCCGTTGGCGGCGAACCATTGGGCCGCCTGCGCGCGGTATTCCTCGTTGCGATAGGACAGGGCGAGGCGCATTCCCGCATCGCTGAACGCCTGCGCGATGCCCAGTCCCAGCCCGGAAACTCCGCCCGAAATGAAGGCCACCCGGCCCTGCCAGTCGCTCATCTGCATTTTCCCTCTCGCCAAGACATTTTCATTTGTTAGTGTTGCATACAAATAATTTGGGAGAGTCGAAATGGCTGATTTGGAAACGCGCTTCGCCGCACTGGAAGGCCGGGTGGCAGAGCTTGAGGATCAGGCCGCGATCCGCAAGCTGCAATGGGCCTATGGCTATTACATCGACTATAACCGGCCTGAGGAAGTGGCGGGGCTGTTTGCCGAGGACGGCGCGGTCGTGTTCCTGTCGGGCGAGTATCGCGGCCACGCCGGGGTGATGCGGCTGTACGGCACGTGGTTCCAGAACCTGTTCACCGGCGGGCGGCGCGGGCCGGTCAAGGGGCTGCTGCTCGATCATTTCCAGTTGCAGGACGTCATCACTGTCGCGCCGGATCGCAAGACGGCGAAGGCCCGGTTCCGGGGCGTGCTCGCCGGCGGCTGGCACGATGCGATCAAGGACAGCCTGCCCGAAGGGATGCCGCAGCAGTTCTGGGAAGCCGGGATTTACGAGAACGATTACGTGCGTGAAAGCGGCGTGTGGAAGATCAAGCGGCTGAACTACATGATGCAGTGGCAGGCCGATTATGAGACCGGCTGGTCGCACACGGTTGCCCACCTGCAACCCGCCGCGCAGTGCTTCCCGGACAATCCGATCGGGCCGGACGTGATTCTGGCCGAGGAAGAATGGCGCCCGACCTGGCCCAACCGGCAGGAGGTGGCGATGAGCTTTGCCCACCCGGTGCTGGGCGCGGCCTTCGTGGTCGAAAACTTCACCAGGCTGCAGAAGCAGTGGCCTTAAGCCAGCGTTAGAGCTTCACGCCTTCGTGGTGGCTGCGAATCCAGTCGGTCATCGCGGCGATCAGCTTGTCGGAAATCGCGGCGAAATCGCGTTGCTGGCGCGGGGTCAGCCCGCCCAGCACCGCGTTCGCCACGGTTTCGACGGCGGGCAGTAGCGCTTGATAGGCCTGGATGCCGTCAGCGGTCAGCCGCACTGGCTTGCGGCGGCGGTTTTCGGGATCGGTTGTATCCTCGATCCAGCCGCGATCCCGCAATGCGGCCAGGGCGCGGCTGACGTTCATCGCGGGTACGCCCATGATCTCCACCAGATCGTGTCCGGCCAGATCGCCTTCGCCCGCCAGTGCCATCAGCACTTTCAGTTCAATCTGGGATACGCCGGACGGATCGCACACGCCGTCCTTCATCGGCCCGTTGATGAAGCTGCCCAGCTTGAGCAACCGGATCAGCAGCGCGAACTGCGTGTGTCCGTCGCCGGGGGGCGGGATCGGTCCGGAAAAAGTGGTTGCGTCCATGGCCCCGCCTATCGGCTCACCACCGCGCGGACGCAAGGGCTATGGGCCATATCGTTAACAATCGTGACCTTTTTGCATCACTGCACAGCTCCCGTTGATTGACGTTTACGGAATGCTTGCCAAGCCCTATTTTGTATGTCTTACTCACAAAATAGGGAGGCCCGAAACAGGGTCCGTAAGAGGAGAGGGATGAGATGGCCAAGCTTTCTGGCATGACTGCACTTGCGCGCGTGGGCCTTGCGGCTGGCGCTTCCATGATCGCGATGAGCTTGGCGGTCCCCGCCTTCGCGCAGACCGCGGACGATCAGAACACCTCTGAAGCGGGCCGCGAAATCGTGGTCACCGCGCAGTTCCGCGAACAGAAATTGCAGGATACGCCGCTGTCGATCACCGCGGTCGACGCGACCCTGCTGGAATCGCGCAACCAGACCGACTTGTCGCAAGTGGCCCGCCAGGCCCCGAACGTCACGCTGAACGCGATGGGCGGTGCGTACGGTTCGTCGCTGGGTGCCTCGATCCGCGGTGTCGGCCAGTTTGACTTCAACCCGGCTTATGAACCCGGCGTGGGCATGTATGTCGACGATGTCTATTACGCCACGCTGACCGGCGGGATTTTCGACCTGCTCGATCTGGAACGGGTCGAAGTGCTGCGCGGCCCGCAGGGCACGCTGACGGGCCGCAATGCGATTGGCGGCGCTATCAAGCTGTTCTCGAAGAAGCCGTCGGATGAAAATTCCGGTTCGATCCAGGGCACTTATGGCGAACGCCAGCGCGTGGAACTGCGCGCCAGCGCCAACTTCGTGCTGGCCGATGGGCTCTATGCCCGCATGTCGGGCGTGTACAAGCGTCAGAACGGCTATGTGAAGCAGGTCGATTACGGTTGTGCCAATCCGGGTAATCCCGACGGCATCACGGCGTTCCCAGGCGCCGGTTCGGACTGCGTGATGGCTGATCTGGGCGAAGTGAACTACGCGGGCCTGCGCGGCGCGCTGCGCTTCAACCCCAGCGACGCGATCGATTTCACCGTCACGGCGGACTACACTCGCGAAGACCGTTATAACTCGGCCGAAGTGGTGACGCAGACCAACGGTCTGGACCGCGTGATCTGCGGCAAGTTCTGCACCTATGCCAGCTTCTATCTGCCGGCGGGCGGCCAGGTTGGTCAGGGCTATTTCATGCCCAACACCACCAAGTTCGATGGCTGGGGCGTTTCGGCCAACGGCACGTTCAAGCTGTCCGACACGCTCAACATCCAGTCGATTACGGCCTATCGCGACTATCGCCAGATCTGGGGCACCGACGATGACTTCGGCCCGATCGCCAGCAAGGGCGCGGGCGGTTACAACGATCTGAAGTTCTGGTTCTTCAGCCAGGAACTGCGCGTTAACGCCCAGCTGGGTGACAATGTGGACCTGACCGTCGGTGGCTTCATGTCCGACCAGCGTTCGCTCTATTATACCCGCCAGGACATCCGCTACATCGCGCCGGGCCTGAACTTCCAGTTTATGGGCAACGACCCGGTCAACGCCGACAGCAAGGCCGCGTTCGGCACGATCATCGCCCGCCCGATCGAAGGGCTGACGCTGACCGGCGGCATTCGTTATACGGACGAGCACAAGGATTATACGTTTGTCCGCAAGAACTATGACGGCACGGTATCGACCTTCCTTGGCGCGCTGGACGGGGTGAAGGCCACTTATGACGGCAGCCGGTGGGACTGGCGCGTTTCGGCGGACTATCGCTTCTCGCCGCAGATCCTGGCCTATGTCACGGTTGGCACCGGCTTCAAGGGCGGCGGCGTGACCGCGCGTCCGTTCGATGCCGCGCAGGCGCTGAACGGCAGCTTCGGCCCGGAAACCGTCACCGCCTATGAAGCGGGGATCAAGACCGACCTGTTCGACCGCCGCCTGCGGGTGAACATTTCGGGCTTCATCAACGATTACAAGGCCGTGCAGCTGCCGCTGATCAGCTGCGCCTCGCTGGGGTCCAATGCCCCGTGCGGCGCCCGCCAGAATGCGGGTGACGGCAAGATCAAGGGCTTCGAAGTCGAAGTCACCGCTTCGCCGGTCGAAGGGTTCGACATCGACGCGTCGCTCAGCCATCTGGCGGGCAACTGGTCATCGATCGACCCGCGCGTCGGCAACGCGATCCTGCTGACCGACCCGATCGTGACGCCGGGCTGGAAGTGGAGCATCGGCGCGCAGTACAAGGCCGATCTGGGGACGGCCGGGTCGATCACGCCACGCTTTGACGCAGCCTATACCGGCAAGACCAGCGCGGGCCGCGTCGCGGCGGGCGGGCCGATCGATTACTTCCCGGCCTACACGCTGGCCAACGCCCGCCTGACCTGGCGCAACGCCGATGAAGACCTGTCGATTGCGCTGGAAGTGCAGAACGTGTTCAACAAGTACTACACGCCGGCGCGCTTTGCGACGGTCTATGCATTCTCTGGAACGATCTACTCACAGGTCGGTCGTCCGCGGGAATGGGCGATCACGGTCAAGAAGCAGTTCTGACCGGGTTGCTCGCCTGAAAAACCAGGTGGGGGAAATCGGGAAAGGGGTGGCCAGCAATGGCTGCCCCTTTTTCTTTGCGCGGCGGCCTCCGCAGCTCTACAATCACTAACAAACGTTATAAAATAAACCGGGAGACCATCCGATGCTGCCCAACGGCGTAAAGATCGCCCATCCTGACAAGCTGTACATTGGCGGCCAGTGGGTGCCCGCGCATTCCGGGCGGATGCTGGCACTGGTGTCGCCCAATACGGAACAGATCGTTGCCACTTGCGCCGAAGCGGACCAGGCGGACATGGACGCCGCCGTTGCCGCCGCGCGCGCGGCGTTTGACTGCGGTCCATGGCCGACGACGCCTCCTGCCGAGCGCGTCGCGGTATTTCGTCGGATGGTGGCGCATCTGGAGGGCCGTGTACCCGAACTCGCCGCCGTGTGGACCGCGCAGATGGGCGGTCTGGCCAGCTTTGCCGGGCCGATGCACGGCGGATCGGTGATGGGGCTGGCCCAGATCGCGGACTTTGCGGAACAGTTCGAATTCGTCCAGCAGCGCGCCACCGTTGGCGCGGCGGCGGGGATCGTGGTGCATGAGCCGGTCGGCGTGGTCGCCGCCATCGCGCCGTGGAACGGGCCGTTCGGGATCATGGCCAACAAGGTCGCCTATGCGCTGCTGACCGGCTGCACCGTGGTGATGAAGCCCAGCCCGGAAACCCCGCTGGAAGCCTATATCATCGCCGAAGCCGCCGAAGCGGCAGGCATTCCGGCGGGCGTGGTCAACCTGGTGCCCAGCCACCGCGAGGCGGCGGACCATCTGGTGAACAATCACGGTGTGGACAAGGTCAGCTTCACCGGATCGACGCTGGCGGGGAAGCGCATCGCCCAGGTCTGCGGCGAGCGGATCGCGCGCTACACGTTGGAACTGGGCGGCAAGAGCGCGGCGATCATCCGCGACGATTTCCCGACCGAGGCAGCGGCCAAGCTGCTGACCGGCACGCTCAACATGATGAGCGGACAAGTCTGCGCGATGCTGACCCGCGCCATCGTCCCGCGCGCGCGGCACGATGAACTGGCAGCGGCCATCGCGGCGGAAATGAGCCAAGTCGTGATCGGCCATTCTGACGATCCCGCCACCCAGCTGGGACCGCTGGCGATGAAGCGCCAGCTGGAGCGGGTGGAGATGTACATTGAGGAGGGCAAGCGCACCGCCGACCTCGTTTGCGGGGGCGGGCGGCCCAAGCACCTCAACCAGGGCTATTTCATCGAGCCGACGCTGTTCGCCAACGTCGATAACCGCAGCCGGATCGCGCAGGAGGAAATCTTCGGCCCGGTGCTGAGCCTGATCCCGTGTGAGGATGAGGAGGACGCGATCCGCATCGCCAACGAGTCCAATTATGGCCTCAACGGTTCGGTCCTGACGCAGGATGCACAGGCGGCCTATGCCATCGGGCGGCGCATCCGCACCGGCGGGTTCGGGCAGAACGGGTTGCGGATGGATTTTGGCCTGCCGTTCGGCGGGTTCAAGCAATCCGGCATCGGGCGCGAAGGCGGGCCGGAAGGGCTGTGGGGCTATCTCGAAACCAAGACCATGCTGCTTGACGCGATGCCCGCGCAACTTTGATAACGTCCACAAAATCGGGAGAGAACAGCATGGCAGATCACGTGAACGGCAAATCCATCGTCATCACCGGCGCGGGCGGGGGTTTTGGCCGGCTCGTGGCGCAAAAAGCCGCCGCACGCGGCGCGAAGGTGACGCTGGGCGACATCAATTTGCCCGCTGCCGATGAAGTTGCGGCGGAAATCCGCCGCAAGGGCGGTCAGGCGCAGGCGGTCGCGGTCGATGTGACCCAGCTGGGCCAAGTGAAAGCGCTGGTGGCCAAGGCGCTGGAAACCTACGGCGCGGTCGATGTCATGCTCAACAACGCCGGGATCATGCCGCTGGCCTTCATCGCCGATCACGAAGCCGCCTATGCCGCGTGGGAGCGCTGCATCGACATCAACATCAAGGGCGTGCTGAACGGCATGGTCGCCGCGCACGACCCGATGATCGCGCAGGGCAGCGGCCACGTGATCAACGTCTCGTCGATCTATGGCAATTTCCCGGTAACGGGCGCGGCGGTCTATGGCGCGTCGAAAGCGGCGGTGAACTTCCTGTCGGAAAGCTTTAGGGTCGAAGCGCGCGGGAAGGTCAAGGTCACCATCGTCAAGCCGACCGGGGTTCCCGCCACCGGCCTTGGCGGCACGGTGGTCAACCAGGCGGCCAGCGTCGGCATTCTGGGGCAGAATACCCCGGACTTCATGGCGATGGTCGCCGGGATGCAGGACGGGACATTCCCGGCCGAGCGGCTCGATCCTGAAAACATCGATTACGCCAGCCTTGCGCCGGAACACATTGCCGACGCGATCATCCACGCGATTGACCAGCCGGCGGGCGTGTCCATCGGCGATATCACCGTGCGCGCGGCGGGCGATCACTTCATCCTGTAAGGGGCGAAAGGCGGGTGGTGGAAACTTCCCGCCGCCGCTGTGCCGCGGCATCGCACTCTCCGCTTGTATTTATAACAATTGGTAAGATATGCCGGGTCCATGACAGGGCGTTAAGCCCGATTGGGAGAGTGTATGGACCGGGCTGAGCTTTACGCCGTCCTCGATGGTTATCTGGCCGCCTTGCAGGACCGCGCGCCGCAACGGTTGCACTGGGTGGAGGGCGCGAAAACGTCTGAAAACAACGTGATGCTGGAGGTCGGCGACGGGCTGTGGGGCACGATTGACCGGCTGGGCGACTATGACCTGCGCTTTGCCGATACGCGCACGGGGCAGGTCGGGTTCTTTGGGGTGACGCACGAACATGCTGAGGAATCGGGCTTTGCGCTGCGGCTGAAAGTGGCGGCGGACGGCGCGATCGAGGAAGCGGAAAGCATCGTGGTGCGCCAGTCGGATTCGGGGATCAAGTTCCTGAACCCCCGGTTCTGGGAGAAGCCGATCATGAATTCGCTGGCCGAAGTGCCGACCCCGCGCGCGGAAATGATCGCGCTGGCCGATGGCTACTTCTCCACGCTGCAGCAGAACGACGGGACGATCCGCACCAAATTTCACCCCGATTGCGACCGGGTGGAAAACGGCGTGCAAACCACCCGCAACCCGGAATTCGCCTATGTCGTGCCAGTCGCCGCGCTGGGGTGTGAGGAGCAGTTCCGGATGGGCAATTACCGCTATGACGACCGCCTGCGCGGCCGGCGCTTCCCGCTGGTGGACGAGGAGCGCGGGATCGTGATGGCGTTCGGGTTCATCGACCACTGTGGGCGGATCAAGGAATACCAGCTGACCGACGGGCGCACCGTGCAATCGCCGATCCGCTATCCGCACAGCTTTTACCTCGCGGAACTGTTCCGCATCGATGCCGGGATGATCCGCCAGATCGAGGCGAATTTCATCACCGTGCCCTATCACATGAAAAGCCCGTGGGACGGCCAATGAGGGGAGGGGCAGTGATGAAGCGCCTTGCCATAGTCCTGTCGCTTGCCCTCGCCGCCTGTTCGGCCAGCGAAACCGCCCCGCCGCAACAGGCTGAGGCGGGCGAGAACTGGACCAATCCCGGCGGCGATGCGGGCAAGACCCGGCATTCGGTGCTGACCGACATCACCCCCGCCAATGTCGAGCGGCTGGGGCTGGCGTGGGAAGCCAACCTTGGCACCAACCGCGTGCTGGAAGCGACGCCGGTGGTGGTGGACGGGGTGATGTACACCAGTGGCGTGGCGGGCCGCGCCTATGCGTTCGATGCGGCGAGCGGCAAGGAGCTGTGGCGGTTTGAACCCCCGGTCGACATGCAGGTCAACCGCACGGTCTGCTGCGACATGGCCAATCGCGGCATCGCGCTGGCCAATGGCAAGGTTTACGTCGCCAGCCTCGACGCGCAGCTTTACGCGCTGGACGCCAAGACCGGCCAGATCGTCTGGCAGGCCGATACCGTGGATGACAAGCAGCGCGGGATCAATTCCACCGGTGCGCCCGAAGTGGCGGGCGATGTGGTGGTGATCGGCAATGGCGGCGCCGAATACGATGTGCGCGGCTATGTCTCGGCCTATGACCTCGCCACGGGCAAGCTGAAGTGGCGGTTCCACACCGTCCCGCGCGACCCGGCGCTGGGGCCGCAGGACCACCCCGATCTTGAAGTGGCCGCGAAGACCTGGGACCCCAAGAGCCGCTGGGACATCGGCGGCGGCGGCACGCCGTGGGATGCGATCAATTATGACCCCGAAACCGGACTGGTCATCATCGGCACCGGCAACGGCGGGCCGTATGACCTGTCAAAGCGCTCACCCGCTGGCGGCACCAACCTCTACCTCTCATCGCTGGTCGCGCTGGATGTGAAAACCGGCCGGGTGAAATGGCACTATCAGGAAGTGCCGGGTGACAGCTGGGACTTCACCGCCACCCAGCCAATGATCCTGACCCGGCTGAACGTGGACGGCGAAGACCGCCCGGTGCTGCTCCACGCGCCCAAGAACGGCATCCTTTACGTGATCGACCGGCGCGACGGGAAACTGCTGCGCGCCAATCCGATTGTCCGGGTCAACTGGATGAAGGGGATCGACCCCAAGACCGGCGCGCCGATCATCGACCGGGACGCGGCGGATTATTCGAAAGCCGCCAAGATCGTCTTCCCCGGCACGCCGGGCGCGCGCAACTGGTTCCCAGCCGCCTATGATCCAGCCAGCGGGCTGTTCTTTGGCTCAGTGCTGGATATGGGCAACCTGATGTTCCAGACGCCGGGGCAAAAGCCGTTCAAGGCCAAGGGGCTGAACAACGACGCGGCGCTGATCTTCACGCCCGATCTGGTCGCCGCGCTGGCCACACTGCCGCCGCCGGTCGCGGCGGGGGTGAAGGCGCTCCCGGCCTATCAGGACGTGCTGAAGGATCCGGGCCGCGCCGAAATGCGCGCGATCGATCCGCTGACCGGCAAGACCGTCTGGGCGCAGCCGATGGAAGGGTGGCAGGACCGGGGCGGGGTGCTGTCCACCGCGTCCGGCCTGCTGGTCCACGGCACGGTCGGCGGGCAACTGGTGGTGCGCGCGGCGAAGACCGGCAAAGTGCTGAAAACAATCGACACCGGCACCACGATCCTCGCCGCGCCGATGACCTACAAGGTCAAGGGCGTGCAATATATAGCGGTGATGGCCGCGTGGGGCGGGGGCGGCTATCCCTATGTCCCACGCTATGCGGCTGCCTATAAGCGCGGCAATACGGGCCGGTTGCTGGTGTTCAAGCTGGATGGCGGCGCGGTGCCGATCCCGCCCGAACTGCCGCCGCTGGAAGTCGCGCCAGAGCCGCCGAAGCAGGCTGCTGGCGTCACGCCGGAAACCATCGCGCAGGGGCGCGGGCTGTTCTTCGCCAATTGCGCGATCTGCCACGCGAACCAGCACCGCTCGATCACGCCGGACCTGCGCCGGATGCAGCCCGGTACGCACCACGCGTTCAAGGCGATCGTGCTGGATGGCGCGCTGGTGGCGAACGGAATGCCGCGCTGGAACGATGTGCTGACCCCGGCCGAGGTGGCGGCGGTCCATGCCTATCTGATCGAATTGCAGGTGACGACCCGGCGGGATGAACTGGCCAAGGTGAAAGCCGGGTTGCCGCTGGATGCGCCCAGTCTGGCGATCCTGTCGAACTATTAGTGGGAGGAGGGACTGCAATGATCTCGACCATGGACAACCCGCAGCTGGAATTCGCCTTCGCGATCCGGCTGCAATTCACCCGCACCAGCATGGTGCCGGATATCCCGACCGGCGGCTGGCGCAGCGCGGTCTATGTCGACAGCGGGGAAATCGACGGCCCGCGCATGAAAGGCCGCGCGGTGCCGAATTCGGGCGGGGATTATGCCCACTTCCGCCCCGACGACACCGCCGTGTTCGATGCGCGCTACATGCTCGAAACCGATGATGGCGTGACGATCTATGTGCAGAACAAGGGCTATCTGTGGGGGCGTGAGCCGGACACGATGGCGAAGCTGCGCAAGTGGGCGTTCGAGGGCGGTGAACCGGTGCCGCACGCCGAATACTACCTGCGGGCGCAGCCGACGTTCGAGGCGCCGCGCGGCAAGTACGAATGGCTGACGCGCCACGTCTGGATCGGGGTCGGTGAGCGCAAGCCTGATGGGAACTATGTTCGCTACTACGCGCTGACCTGAACCTGAAGCCCCCTCCTCTGAAGAGGAGGGGGAGATTGGCTTGCTTCAACCTGCAAACTGTGCTTTCAATCATAACAATTGTTATAAAAACGAAAGGGAGAGCGCGTGAAGCTCGTCACACCTCCGCGGGTCAGTCCGCAGGCTTTCGATACCGCGATGCAGGCTTTTGCGGGGGTTGTCGGCAAGGACTGGGTTATGGCCAGCGATGCTGACCGGTCGGCCTATGCCGATACTTATGCCCCCGGCCCGCAGGAACAGTGGCCCGCAGGGGCAGCGGTCGCTCCCGCCTCGGTCGAGGAAGTGCAGGCGATCGTCCGGCTGGCGAACGAGCACAAGACCCCGCTGTGGCCAGTCGCGCGCGGCAAGAACCTGGGATATGGCACCGCCGCCCCGCGCATGGCGGGCAGCGTGGTGCTGGACCTGGGGCGGATGAACAAGATCCTCGAACTCGATCCCACGCTGGCCTACTGCGTGGTCGAGCCGGGGGTGGGCTACTTCGATCTTTACGAAGCGATCCAGCGCGACAAGCTGCCGCTGTGGCTGTCGGTTCCGGGCAATGCCTGGGGTTCGGTCATGGGCAACACGCTGGAACACGGCATCGGCTATACCTCGTACGGCCTGCACGCCCGCAATGTCTGCGGGGTGGAAGCGGTGCTGCCCGATGGCGATGTGGTGCGCACCGGCATGGGCGCGATGAAGGACAACCCGGCCTGGCACTTGTTCCCGATGGGCTATGGCCCGACCTGGGACCTGGCGTTTACGCAGTCCAATTTCGGCGTGGTGACCAAAATGGGCTTGTGGCTGCAACCCGCGCCGGAAAGCTCGCTGGAACTGGTGTTCGATATTCCCGAAGCGGACGATATCGGCTGGGTGATCGACACGATTGCGCCGCTCAAGATTTCCGGCCTGATCGACCAGAACGTCTTCATCCCCAGCTGGCTGGGCAAGATGGTGCTGAAGGGCCAGCGCAAGGATTTCTGGGACAAGCCCTCTGCCATCCCCGAATGGCGCGTGGCGGAACTGCTGAAAGAGCACAAGCTGGGTTACTGGCAGGTTGCGCTGCGGCTTTACGGTGAAGAACCGGTGGTCAAGGCCAAGGCCGAGGTCGTGAAGGCCGCGATGGCCCGCAACCTGAAAGCCGCGCCGGTGGAGAACTGGTGGCGCACCGGCGATCCGATCAACGCCTATGAAACCACGATGGGCGTGCCGTCTGCCGTGCCATTGCAGATGAGCGACTGGATTGGCGGGCGCGGTGCGCACATGGGCTTTTCGCCCGTCGTTCCGGCCACGGGCAAGGCGGTGCTGGATCAGATGAAGCTGTCCCGCAAGATCATCGACAGCTTCGATGTCGATTTCTACGCCAGCTTCACCATCGGCGGGCGGTTTGCCAACAACGTCAACATGCTGATGTTCGACCGCGATCAGCCGCAGCAGATCGACACGATGAAAAAGCTGTTTAATGCGCTGATCGATGAAACTGCCAAGGCCGGGTACGGCGAATACCGCACGCATCTGGGCTGGATGGACCGGGTGATGGACACGTTCGATTTCAACGACCACGCGTTCCGCCGGTTCAACGAAAAGGTGAAGGACGCGATCGACCCCAACGGGATCATCGCGCCGGGCAAGCAGGGCGTCTGGCCATCGGCCTATCGTGATCAGGCGAAGGAGGGCCGGGCATGAAGCGGGTTCTGACCATCGCTGCGATGTCGCTGCTGGCCGCCTGCAACCAGCAGGAAGCCGCTCCACCGCCGCAAGCTGCAAAGGGCGGACCGCCCCCGCCGCCGCCCTACCAGATGCGGCCCGAAGCCGCGTCGGGTAACCGCCTGACCGCCAGCGACGGGCAGCGCGCCTATGAGGTCCATTGCGGCTATTGCCACCTGACCGGCGGCATGGGCACCAACCTGCTCACCAAGCAGCGGATGATGGCGGGCGAACCGCCGGAAAACGGCCTGCTGACCAACCGCACGGACCTGACGCCGGATTACGTCAGGCAGGTCGTCCGGATGGGCAAGAACGCGATGCCGCAACAGACCAAGGTTGACATCACTGATGCCGAGCTGAACGCGGTCGCGCTCTACCTGGGGAAGGCGAAGTGACTGCGCTCACCCGTCGCAACCTGCTGAAAGGCAGCGCTATCGCCGGGGCCGCGGTGGCAGTCCCGGCGGGCGCTGCCGCGCTGCGGCAGGCCGGGCTGGTGGTGTTCGACAGCCGGTTGCCCGAATCGCTGGCCTTTGCCCGCACGGCAGGCGCGGTGCGCACGCTGGACCTTGCCGCCGAGCACGACGCCCATTTCGCCACGATCCGCAGTGGGGTGCCGCAGGGCAAATCGCTGGAAGGGCTGACCCGCTGGAGCGACTGGGTCGCGCTGCGTAGCGAACTGGAAAGCCACGGCTGGCGGGTCACCTCCGAACAGATCGCCAGCCCACGCCAACGCTTGCTGCGCTGGAGCATGGCGCGGCGCTGAGTTTGCACTCTCCATTCCCGTCATCCCGGACTTGATCCGGGATCCCGCTTCTTTCTTCCGGCGCTGCGCCACAAGGTAGCTGGACCCCGGATCAAGTCCGGGGTGACGAGGAGGGTAGGTTTGCAACCCTCAGCCCGGATTGCGCGCCCGGACGAACCAGCTGGCCCCCGGCATCATCACCGACCCGTCGCGGACGTAACCGCCCAGCGCCTCGGTCAAGGCGGCTTCGGCTTCGGCCAGCTTGTCCGGCCCGGCGGCGGCCAGCACTTCGCGCATCGCCATCGCATCGAGCACGAACGATACCGCATCGGCCACGCTGGCGCCGCTGCCGCCCAGCGGCTGGTCGGCCTGGTGCAGGGTCATGGTGACGTCCGTGAACCCGGCGGCTTGCAGCATGGCGGTGGTCTGGTCCGGATCGCCGAAGCGGAACGGGCCGGGGCCGTCGGGATCACGCGTTGGCACGTCGGCGAAGCGGTTGATGATCGCGCCGACGATCCCGATCCACGGGTTCAGCATGGGCGAGGCCCAGCACGCGAACACCGCTTCGCCGCCCGGCTTCAGCCAGCCGCGCATGTTGCGGAACGCGGCGGTGCTGTCGGCAAAGAACATCACGCCGAAGCGCGAGGTCAGCCGGTCAAACGGCGCGCCATCCGCTTGTGCGACCTGCCCGTCGGCGCACTGGAACGTGCAGTTGGTCAGCCCCGCCGCATCACGCCGCTGACTGGCCAGCGCGACCAGTTGCGGGGCGATGTCGAGGCCCGTTACACGGCCTTGCGGACCCACCGCGCGGGCGATCCGCAGCGTGGTCAGCCCGCCGCCGCAGCCGACATCGACCACCTGCTCGCCCGGCTGAAACTGCGCTTCCGCCAGCAAGGCATCACCGATGGCGCCGATCATCGATTCGAACTGGTCGATATGGGCCAGCCAGCGGTCACCCACTTCGCCGGTCCAGTCCTCGGTAACGACATCGCTCATGTCCGGTTCCTCTCGCCTGTTGCATTTGTCAGGAAGGCTAACATCGCGCTTGACCAACCCTCAAGCTGTTTTAGTATGCCTTACATACAAAAAGCAGGAGAGAGCCGGGATGGCCCAAGTCACCCTCTACCACTGGGAGCCGAATGCCAATTCCGGCAAGCCGATGCTGGCGTTGATGGAAAAGGGCGTCCAGTTCGACAGCCATTACATCGATATGCTGAACTTCGATCAGCACAAGCCCGAATACCTGGCGATCAACCCGCAGGGCACGATCCCGGCAATGACCCACGGGAGCCGCGTTCTCGTCGAATCGACCGCGATCATGGAATACGTGAACGAGGAGTTCGACGGACCGGACCTGATGCCTGCCAATGCGCAGGACCGCTGGCGGATTCGCTGGTGGATGAAGTTCATGGACCAGTGGCTGGCCCCCAGCTTCTCGATGTTTGGATGGAAGTTCTTCGTCGGCCCCAACGCGCTCGCCGCACACGGGCAGGACAAGATCGAGGCGCAGATCGCGCAGATCCCGCTGCCCGAACGCCAGCTGGCGTGGCGCAAGGCGGTGTTCGGCCTGTTCAGCGAAGCCGAAATGGCGGAAAGCGGCCGCCGCATCGGCGTGGGCATCCAGATGCTGGAGGCGGAACTGGCCAAGCGCGAATGGCTGGCCAGCGACCAGTATTCCCTCGCCGACGTCAACGGCTTCAATCTGGCCTATGCCATGCCGCTGTCGCAGCCGCATCTGGCCAACGATGAGGTGACGCCCAACATCATGCGCTGGCTGCGCGCGATCTATCGCCGTCCGGCCACGCGCGAATGCTGGAAACTGGGCCGCACGCCGATGGCCAGCCGCGTGGAAATCCTGGAGCAAGACTACAT
Organism: Novosphingobium sp.; assembly: GCA_041909515.1. GTDB lineage: Bacteria > Pseudomonadota > Alphaproteobacteria > Sphingomonadales > Sphingomonadaceae > Novosphingobium. The sequence goes on from JAYRDH010000043.1 coordinate 18,263, forward strand.
CCCGCCCCGCGACGAGTCCGAGGGCATTTCGAGCGGAGTGCGCTGAGATGGCGATGATCCTTTATCATGGTGAGCCGAACGGCCCGTCGCTGGCCGTGTTGGCCGCGCTGGGCGAAAGCGGGCTGGACGTGGAATGCCGCCGGATCGACCTGCTGGCGGGTGAACGCCACACGCTGGCCGATGTGACCGAACCGCTGGCGCGCGACATGGGCGTCGAAGGCGAAGGCCCGGTGCTGGTGGCGGATGGCGAGGCGATGACCGAGAGCGTGTTCATCGCCCAGTTTCTCGACGAAAGCGGCGCGAACACGCTCCAGCCCAAGGACGCCTATGCCCACTGGCAGATGCTGATGTGGTGCCGCCGGATTACCGAGCGCTGTGCCCCCGCCGCTGCATTCCTGGGCTGCAAGGCCAGCGCGCAGCCGGTGCTGGCGGGGATGGATGAGGGCGCGTTTACCGCGCTGTCCGCCACCATCGCCAGCGAAGACCTGCGCGCCCGCTGGGCCGCCGTTCGCGCCGGGAACTTCCCGGATGAGCAAGTGGCCGATAGTCTGACAAAGGTCACCGACGCGGCGAAAATGGTCGACGACCAGCTGGCCGACGGGCGCGACTGGCTGATGGGCGATCTGACCATTGCCGACTTCGAAACTTATGGCTGGCTGGCCGGGATGGTGGACCTTGTGCCGGATGCCTTTGCCAGCAAGAACCGGCTTGGCGCATGGCTCGACCGCGTGGCCAGCCGCCCGTCGGTCCAGTCCGCGCTGGCCCGTGCATCCGTGTCAAACCCGCAGTCCAGCTGGGCGCCGGGTCCTGAAATCAACCGTTGGGGTTAAGCCATCATGCGTGCCATCGACTATTTCGACCGCGGCCATGACCGCGATCCGCAGCGCCTTGCGATCATCGACACCGCCAGCGGGCTGAAGCTGACCTTTGCCGAGGTCAAGGAACTGACCGAGCGGATCGCCGCCGCGCTGCAACGCGGGGGCTTCCGGAATCAGGACCTGCTGGGCCTCTATGGCCCGAACGACGGGATGCTGCTGGTGGTGCTGCTGGCGATGTGGCGGGCGAACGGCAAGTGGATCCCGGTCAACACCCGCAATGCGATCGAGGCGAACGCGGGGTACATCAACTATGTTCGCTGCCAGTGGCTGTTCTATCATTCGTCCAAGGCGGATGAAGTCGCGCAACTGCGCGCGCTCTGCCCGACGATGCAGCACTTCGTCTGCCTCGATCAGCCGATGGGCGATGATCCCAGTCTGGACCAGTTCATGGCCGGGGTTTCCGCCGCCGACTTTGTCGAGCCGGACATCGACGCGTTCGGCAACATGATGGAGCTGGTCGGCATTTTCCCGACCGGGGGCACGACCGGCCCGTCGAAGGGCGCGAACGTGACCAACCTGGGCTGGGGGACGATGATCGAAACCGCCGCTGACGGGATGGGCGGGCGCACCGACAGCCCGGTCGCGCTGGTGTCCGCGCCGATCACCCACGCGGCGGGGCCGATTGCCCTTTCCACGCTCAGCCTGGGGGCGACGCAGGTGATCCTGCCGGGGTTCGATGCGGAAGACGTGCTGCGCACCATCGCGGGCTACAAGGTTACGCACATGTACCTGCCGCCCACGGCGCTGTACCAGCTGCTCGCCTCGCCCGAGATCGGCAGCCATGACTATTCCAGCCTGAAGATCTTCATCCTGGTCGGCAGCCCGTGCAGCCCGGAAAAGCTGCGTCAGGCGGTCGAGGTGTTCGGGCCTTGCATGTGCCAATCCTATGGCCAGGTCGAATGCCCGATGATCGTCGCGTGGTTCCCGCCGGAGGACGTCGCCCGGTTCGCGAAGTCCGCGCCGGAAAAGCTGGCCAGCTGCGGCAAGGTTACCCGTTCGATCAAGGTGGCGCTGCTGGACGATGACGGCCATCAGGTGCCGCTGGGCGAAGCGGGCGAAATCTGCGTGCGCGGGGTGCTGGTATCGGATTCCTACTTCGAAAAGCCTGAGGAAACCGCCGAAATCCGCAAGTTCGGCTGGCATCACACCGGCGATGTCGGCAAGTTCGATGCCGAGGGCTACCTCTACATCGTCGACCGCAAGAAGGACATGGTCGTGACCGGCGGCTTCAATGTGTTCACCGCCGAAGTCGAAGCGGCGATCACCGAGTTGCCGCAAGTGCGCGAATGCTGCGTGTTCGGGATTCCGCATGAAAAGTGGGGCGAACAGGTCCACGCGGTGGTCGTGGCCGACGGGATTGATGAGGCCGCGATCATCGCCCACACCAAGGCGCGGCTGGGCGGCGTGAAGGCGCCAAAATCAGTTGCATTTATAGACTCGATTCCGCGCACCGCAGCGGGCAAGATGAACAAGAAGGAATTGCGCCGTCCATACTGGGGCGGTTCCGATCGGATGGTGAACTGACCCGTACCCGGACACAACCGGGGCGGGGTGATGGAGAGGTTGAAGGATGCGATTAAAGGCACTGGCGATAGCCGTCCTGCTGCCGCTTGCCGCGTGCAAGCAGCAGCCAAGTTCCGAACTGCCCGGCGCTGTGAATGCCGAGCGGATTATTGCAGCGAACCCGGATGACTGGCTGTCCTATGGCCGCACCTATGACGAACAGCGCAACAGCCCGCTGGACCAGATCAACCAGGATACGGTGAAGGATCTGGGGCTGGCGTGGTTCGCCGACCTCGACACCGCGCGCGGGCAGGAGGCGACTCCGCTGGCGATCGACGGCAAGATCTACATCACCACCGCCTGGTCCAAGGCCAAGGCCTATGACGCGGAAACCGGCAAGGTGCTGTGGGAATACGATCCCAAGGTGCCGGGCGAACGCGCCGTGGCCGCGTGCTGCGACGTCGTGAACCGGGGCATGGCCGCGTGGGGCGACAAGCTGTTCATGGGCACGCTCGACGGGCGGCTGGTCGCGCTGGACCGCGCCACCGGCAAGGAAGTGTGGAGCGTCGTCACGCTCGACCAGTCCAAGCCCTATACCATCACCGGCGCGCCGCGTGTGATCGACGGCAAGGTGCTGATCGGCAATGGCGGCGCCGAAATGGGCGTGCGCGGGTTCCTGACCGCTTATGACGCCGACACGGGCAAGGAACTGTGGCGGTTCTATTCGGTCCCGGATGAGCCGGGCAAGAACGAGGAAGAACATCTCAAGAAAGCCGAAGCCACCTGGAAGGGTGAGTGGTGGAAGCTGGGCGGCGGCGGCACCATGTGGGATGCCATGGCCTATGATCCGGAACTGGACCTGCTCTATGTCGGGGTGGGCAACGGCAGCCCGTGGAACCAGCATTACCGCTCTGCCGGCGAGGGCGACAACCTCTACCTCTCGTCCATCGTCGCGCTGCGGCCCAAGACCGGCGAATATGTCTGGCACTTCCAGACCACGCCGGGCGAAACCTGGGATTACACCGCCACCCAGCACATCATGCTGGCCGACCTGACGATCGACGGGGCCAAGCGCAAGGTGCTGATGCAGGCGCCGAAGAACGGTTTCTTCTTCGTGCTGGACCGCACGGATGGCAAGCTGATCTCGGCCAACAATTATGTGCCGGTGAACTGGGCGACCGGGTTCGACCTGAAGACGGGCCGCCCGATCGAGAATCCGGATGCGCGCTATTACAAGACCGGCAAGGTCTGGCTGGGTTCGCCCGGCCCGATCGGCGCGCACAACTGGCACCCGATGGCGTTCGATCCGAAGAACGGGCTGGTCTATATTCCGGCGATCAATTCGGCATTCCCGTTCATTCACAAGCCGGACTGGAAGGCCAACAAGCAGGGCTTCAACGTCGGGCTGGACCTGGCGTCGGGGGCGATGCCGGCTGACCAGAAGGTCCGCGATGCGGCGATGGCCTCCACCACCGGTGAACTGATCGCGTGGGATCCGGTCGCGCAGAAGGCCCGCTGGACGGTCAAGTATCCGGCGGCGTGGAATGGCGGTCTGCTGGCCACGGGCGGCAACCTGCTGTTCCAGGGCAACGCGGCGGGCGAATTCAACGCGATGGATACCGCTACGGGTAAAAAGCTGTGGTCGTTCCAGGCCCAGACGGGCGTGGTCGCTCCGGCCTCGACCTTCCGGGTCAAGGGTGAGCAGTATGTCGCCGTGCTGGCCGGGTGGGGCGGCGCATGGCCGCTGGCTTCGGGCTATGTCGGTGAACAGCTGGGGCCGGTGCGCAACCATTCGCGCCTGCTGGTGTTCAAGCTGGGCGGCAAGGCCAAGCTGCCGGAAGTCGGCGAACACATGATGCCGCCGCTCGATCCGCCGGTGGCCAAGGGCACCCCGGAACAGGTGGCTGACGGTGCGAAGAACTTTGGCCAGTTCTGCGGCGTGTGCCACGGGGATGCGGCCATCGGCACGGGCGTGACGCGCGATTTGCGCCGCGCCGGTTCGCTGGGCGATCCCAAGATGTGGAACCAGATCGTGATCGGCGGCGCCCTGGCGCAGAACGGCATGGTCAGCTGGAAGAACGAGCTGACCGATGAACAGGCGGAAAATATCCGCCACTACGTCATCGCCCGCGCACACCAGGACAAGGCGCTGGGCATGAAGTAATCGCTTCTGCCTGATGTGAGCAGGGCGGGGCCGGGCGAAAGTCCGGCCCCGCTTGCGTTTGGGGTGGGAGGGATTTGAGGCAGGTTGGGGCTTCGGGCACCGGCTGCGTGTGGGGTTTTGGGGGAAAGGAGGCACC
>JAYRDH010000044.1:0-22734 GCA_041909515.1 Novosphingobium sp.
AATCGCCAGCAGAAGGTAGCCGCCGGCGAACATCCGCGCCGTGGCATCACCATGATACAAGCCATCAACACCGGTCCACGTGGTGGCCAGCACTGCCAGCGCCAGCCCCGTCCGGACAAGCGCAACGACTCTACCAGTGCGAAAATTCAATGCCTTACGCATCGGACCCCATTTTTTCGCTACGCACCAGGCCCACTTGCGCCGGTTGGGTCCGCCAGTCAATCCGCGCCGCCCGCCGGACTGCGACTCGCGCTTTTCAGGCCGATCCGCTAAGGGGCGGCGCATGGACATGTCCGATCTGCGCATCGCCCTGGTTTCGGGCAACTACAACTACGTCCGCGACGGGGCGAATCAGGCCCTGAACCGGCTGGTGGGTTACCTGCTGCGCCAAGGCGCGGCGGTGCGGGTCTATTCCCCGACAGTGGACGAACCCGCGTTCGAGCCGACCGGCGATCTGGTCAGCGTTCCCAGCTTCGCCATTCCGGGGCGGCCAGAGTACCGTTTTCCCATCGCGCTGTCGCCGCGCGTCCGGCGCGATCTGGCCGCGTTCGCGCCCAACGTCGTCCATGTTGCCTCGCCCGATACGGTTTCGCACCGCGCGGTCAGCTGGGCGCGGGCACGGCAGGTGCCGGTGCTGGCATCGGTCCACACCCGGTTCGAAACCTATTTCCGGTATTATAACATGGCCTGGTTCGAACCGGTGATGGAGGCGATCCTGCGCCGGTTCTATCGCCGCTGCGACGCGCTGGTCGCGCCGTCGGAATCGATGGCGCAAGTGCTGCGTGATCAGCGCATGAACTATGACGTCGGCATCTGGTCGCGCGGCGTGGACCGCGAGATTTTCAATCCCGGCCGCCGCGATCCGGCCTGGCGGCGCGATCTGGGCCTTGGTAACGACGACGTGGTGATCGGATTCCTGGGCCGGTTGGTGATGGAAAAGGGTCTGGACGTGTTTTCCGATACCATCGACGACCTCAACCGCCGGGGCGTACCGCACAAGGTGCTGGTCGTGGGCGAAGGCCCGGCGCGTGAATGGTTCGAGGCGCGGCTGCCCGGCGCGGTATTCGCGGGCTTTCAGGGCGGCGCGGACCTGGGCCGCGCGGTCGCGTGCATGGACATTCTGTTCAATCCGTCGATCACCGAAACCTTCGGCAACGTCACGCTGGAGGCGATGGCCTGCGGCCTGCCCGTGGTTGCCGCCGCCGCGACCGGCAGCGAAAGTCTGGTGGATGACGGCGTGTCAGGCCGCCTGATCCGCCCCGGCGCGATCCACCAGTTCGCCGAAGCGCTGCGCGGCTATGTCGAACAGGCCGACTTGCGCGCACGCCACGGCGCGGCGGGAGAGGCGCGGGCGATGGAATTCAGCTGGGACCGGATCAACCAGGCGGTTGCCGATACCTATCTGCGCCTGATCCGCCAGCGCGCCGCTGCGCGGCGCCAGGGCGCCGCGCGCTGACGGTTAGCGCAGCAACCGCAAGGCCGCGGCGCGGCGGCAATACCACAGCAGAAACGCGATGGTCGCCAGAATCAGGATGGGCTGCGCCGGTTCCAGCACGCCGGCCAGACCCTGTGCGGCAAAACTGCCGATTGCGCCGATCAACGACACGGCGAAGGCCGCAACCGCGTAATGCGAACGCAGCGCCATCAGCACCGATCCCGCCAGCGAACCCCAGATGCCAAGCGCCCATGCGGCGTGCGCCCACAAGGGCATCGCCGCCACATAGTCCCGCATGGCCGGAGGCGCACTTTTCAGCAGCGCCTCATCCCCCAGGTTGGTCAATGTGTACAGATAGGCTCCGAAGCCATTCCAGAGCAGGCCCACACCCACGACGACCCAGAAACTGAGCGTTGGACGCGTCTCTCCCAGAGTTCCGTTCATGCACCCATCCCCCTTGTTCAATTCGAGGTTTGCGTCAGGCTAACACGTCCATCCGGATTAACCAAATCCGGCCCGGTCCGCGCCAATCCCCGTGCAAAATTCGGTGCCAGCCCCTAAACACGCAGGGATGACCGACCTGTTCCCCGCCGCCGTCCCGCCCGGCACTGCCCCAGAACCGCTGCGCGACGATGCGCCGCTGGCCGACCGGCTGCGCCCGCTGACGCTGACCGAAGTGATCGGGCAGGAACACCTGACCGGCCCCGAAGGCGCGATCGGGCGGATGGTGGCGGCGGGGAAGCTGTCCAGCATGATCCTGTGGGGGCCGCCCGGCACCGGCAAGACCAGCACCGCCCGGCTGCTGGCGGACGCGGTGGGGATGCGGTTCATTTCGGTCAGCGCGGTGTTTTCCGGCGTTGCGGACCTGAAGAAAGCTTTCGCGGAGGCTGAAACCGCTGCCAAGGCAGGCCAGCGCACGCTGCTGTTCGTCGACGAAATCCACCGCTTCAACCGCGCCCAGCAGGACGGATTCCTGCCGTTCGTAGAACGCGGCACGGTGACGCTGGTCGGCGCGACGACCGAAAACCCCAGCTTCGCGCTCAACGCCGCGCTGCTATCGCGCGCGCAAGTGCTGATCCTGCACCGGCTGGACGCTGCCGCGCTCGACACGCTGCTGACGCGCGCCGAGGCGCTGGCCGGCCCTCTGCCCCTGACCGACGATGCCCGCGCGGCGCTGGTCGCATCGGCCGATGGCGACGGGCGGTTCCTGCTCAATCAGGCCGAAACGCTGTATAACGCGCAGATTGCACAGCCGCTCGATCCCGCTGGCCTTGGCAAGTTCCTGCAACGCCGGGTCGCGGTTTACGACAAGGACCGCGACGGCCACTACAACCTGATTTCCGCGCTGCATAAGGCGCTGCGCGGATCGGACCCGCAAGCCGCGCTCTACTACATGGCGCGGATGCTGACCGCGGGCGAGGAACCGCTTTACGTCCTGCGCCGCCTTGTCCGCTTTGCCAGCGAAGACATCGGTCTCGCCGATCCGCAAGCGCTGACCCAGTGCCTCGCGGCCAAGGACGCCTATCAGTTCCTCGGCAGTCCAGAGGGCGAACTGGCGATTGTGCAGGCCTGCCTCTACCTCGCCACCGCGCCCAAATCGAACGCGGCCTATGTTGCGTACAAGGAAGCCTGGAAGAGCGCGAAGGACACCGGCAGCCTTGCCCCGCCTGCCAACATCCTGAACGCGCCGACCAAGCTGATGAAGGACATCGGCTATGGCGCTGGCTATGCCTATGACCACGATGCCGAAGACGGCTTTTCCGGTGACAACTACTGGCCGGAGGAAATGGCTCCGCAAACGTATTACCGCCCGGTCGAGCGCGGGTTCGAGCGTGAAGTGCTGAAACGGCTGGAATGGTGGAACAAGAAGCGCCGCGAAAAGCGCGGGGAATGAGGGCGGATCGGTTCGGCCATTTCGCCGCGATTGACTGGTCCGGCGCGGCCGGGGAGCGTCATCGCGGCATTGCCGTCGCGCTCTGCACCAGTGGCAGCGCCGCGCCGCAACTGGTCCGATCCGGCCACCGCTGGTCGCGCGGCGAAGTGCTGGATTGGCTGCTGGAGGATTTGCCCGCCGACACGCTGGTCGGCTTCGACATGGGCATCAGCCTCGCCTTTGCCGATACTGGGGCCTTCCTGCCCGGCTGGAGCGAATCCCCACCCGACGCCAAAGCACTGTGGGCGCTGATCGACCGCCTCTGCGCCGACGATCCGCACCTGTCCGCCACCAGCTTCGTCGACCACCCGGACGCCGCTCGCCATTTCCGCCGCCACGGCGGGCGACAGGGCGACTTGTTTCCGGGTGGCCAAGGCCGCTTCCGCGTCACCGAACGCGCGCAGGCGGCAATGGGGTGCAAACCTTACAGCAACTTCAACCTCGTCGGCGCGGCGCAAGTCGGCAAGTCCAGCCTGACGGGGATGCGGCTGCTGCACCGGCTGGATGGACGTTTGCCGGTCTGGCCGATTGACCCGCTGCCGCCGGCTGGCTCGGTCGTGACGGAAATCTACACCACGCTGGCGGCGATGGCGGCGGGGCGCAGCGCGGGCCGGTCCAAGATGCGCGACTACGCCGACCTCAACGCCGCCCTCGCCGCGCTGGGCAGTGCGGGCGTCGACGGCACCGGAGCGATTCCCGATCACGCCAGCGACGCGCTGCTCACCGCCGCGTGGCTGCGCACCGCCGCGCATGATCCGGCGCTGTGGAGCCCGCCCGCCCTCACCGACGAAATCGCCCGCACAGAGGGGTGGACCTTTGGCGCAAGGTGACGCTAAGGACGCTGCAACAAACCACTCTGGCCCAAGGTCCAGATAGCCGGCTTAGCTCAGTTGGTAGAGCACCTGATTTGTAATCAGGGGGCCACGGGTTCGAATCCTGTAGCCGGCACCATAACGCGGTAAGGGAGCGGCGGGCCAAGATGCTAGCAGACATGATCCAGCGCCTGTTTGAGCGGTCGGTTGACGACGCCGCACAGGCCCGCGCACGCGATGGCCAGTGGCTGGCCGAAGTCTGGGCCGAGGTTGAGGAGATGGGCCTCCCGCTAGCCCTGCTGACCGAGGAACAGGGCGGGTTCGGCCTGACGCTCGCCGAAACGGGTGAGGCGCTGCGCCTGCTGGGCCTGCACGCCGTGCCGCTGCCGGTGGCCGAAACGATGGCCGCCAACCGCCTGCTCGCCGCCGCTGGCCTGCCGCTGGCGGAAGGGGCGGCCACGCTGGCCCGCGCCGATGACCTGACGGTCGAGGGCGGACGGCTGACCGGCACGGTGGAGCGCGTGGCGTGGGGCGAACAGCTCGATTGCCTGGCCGTCGCCGTGGGTGATACGCTCTACCGCGTGCCGCGTTCGGGCTGGACGATTGCCGAAGCCGGTCTGTCGCTGAACTTCCATCCGCGCCCCACGATCCACATCGATTGCGCGGCCGATGCCGCAGCTCCGCTGCCATATTGCCCGCTGGCCGGCGGCGCGACCGTGCGCGCCTATCAGATTGCGGGCGCGCTCGAAGCCGCGCTGGACCTGACGCTGTCGCACACCGCCACCCGCGTGCAGTTCGGCAAGCCGCTCCAGAAAAATCAGGTCGTGCAGCACGAACTCGCCAAGCTGGCGGGCGAACTGGCCTGCGCGACCGCCGCTGCCGATCTGGCCGGCGAAGCGCTGGACCGCGGCGAAGTGCTGGGCGTGGCCGCCGGATCGCTGCGCGCGCGTGAAGCCGCGACGGCGGGGGCCAGCATCGCCACGCAGATGCACGGCGCGATCGGGTTCACCCGCGAACACCGCCTGCACCTGTACACGACCGCCCTGTGGGCCTGGCGCGATGAATTCGGCGGGCAGGTGCTGTGGGCGAAACTGCTGGGACAGGCCGCGCTCGACGCGGGCGGACCCGGATTCTGGCCGATGGTGACTGAACTATGAGCGCGATCCCCTTTCCCGCCCCCCCGGCTGACAGCGACGCCGTTGTCGCCCTGCGCGCCGAATTTCGCGCCTTTCTGGCCGAGCAGCTGAAAGACCGCAGCCCGCGCCAGCGCAGTGACAACTGGTATGGCTATGACCGCGCGTTCAGCCGCGCGATGGGTCAGGCCGGCTATCTGGGCATGACCTGGCCGAAGGAGTTCGGCGGGCATGAACGCAGCGCGTTCGAACGCGCCGTGGTGGTCGAAGAATGCCTCGCCGCCGGGGCGCCCGTCGGCGCGCACTGGATCGCCGACCGGCAGAGCGGCCCGTCAATCATCAAGTATGGCACGCCGGAGCAGCAACAGCTGATCCTGCCGCGCATCGCCAAGGGCGAACTGTCATTCGGGATCGGGATGAGCGAGCCGGATTCCGGCTCCGACCTCGCCGCCACCCGGACCAAGGCCCTGCGCGACGGCGACGTTTACCGCGTCACCGGCACCAAAGTCTGGACCAGCTTCGCGCACGAGGCGGACTATGTGATCCTGTTCTGCCGCACCAGCGGCACCCCAGCTGACCGGCACAAGGGCACCAGCCAGCTGCTGGTCGACCTGAAGAACACCCCCGGCCTCACCATCCGCCCGATCATCGATCTGGCTGGGCAGCACCACTTCAACGAAATGCATTTCGAGGACGCGGTCGTCCCCGCATCCATGCTGCTGGGCGAAGAAGGCCAGGGCTGGGATCAGGTGATGAGCGAGCTGGCGTTCGAACGCTCCGGCCCGGAACGGTTCCTGTCCTCCATCGAGCTGCTGGTGCAACTGATCGAAGTGCTGAAAACCCGGCAGAGCGATGCCGCGCAGATCACGGTGGGCCGCGTCACCGCGCGTCTGGCCGTGCTGCGCCGACTGTCGCGCTCGGTCGCAGGGATGCTGCAGAACCACCAGGACGCCGGCCTGCAAGCCTCGATCGTCAAGGATATCGGGGCGCTGTTCGAACAGGGGCTGCCCGATATTGCCCGCGAGTTGATCGATTGCGAACCCGATCCGCGCGCGGCGGGGGCTTATTCGGCCGTGCTGGCAAACATCGTCCACAACGCCCCCAGCTGGTCGCTGCGTGGCGGCACGCGCGAAATCCTGCGCGGGATCATCGCACGCGGGCTGGGGACGCGGTAAGTCTTAAGGATACCGTCACCCCGGACCTGATCCGGGGTGACGGTGAAGTGTGTGAGGGGCAGGGTTGCTTACCCCCGCCCGCGATAGCCCTGCACGCCCTGATCCGGCACCCACAGGCCGTCCGGCACCGGACCGCTCTGCCAGAACACGTCGATGGGGATGCCGCCGCGCGGATACCAGTAGCCGCCGATGCGCAGCCAGCGGGGCTGCATTTCGGTGAACAGGCGCTGGCCGATGCCCACCGTCACGTCCTCGTGAAAGCCCGCGTGGTTGCGGAAAGAGCCGAGAAACAGCTTCAGGCTTTTCGATTCAACGATGGTGTCGCCGGGGGCATAATCTATCACCAGATGCGCGAAATCGGGCTGACCGGTGACCGGGCACAGGCTGGTGAATTCCGGCGCGGCGAAGCGCACCATGAACAAGGAACCGGCGCGCGGATTGGGCACATAGTCCAGCACCGCCGCTTCGGGAGAGGTCGGCAGCGCGCTGTTCTGGCCCAGGAACTTGGGGCTAAGTGTGTCTGTCATGTCACGCGCCATGCCCCGATCGCGCGGCAGACACAAGTGAGCGGTTGGCCCGTATGGGTTCACTCCCTATTCAGGCCGCAAAGCGCGATGCGCGGGTGTGACATTCAGGACGGAATAATGCGGATTTTCGGGGGAATCATCGGCGGTGCGGCGCTGGCTGGGCTGCCGCTGGCGGCGACGGCGCAATCGGTGGAGGACTATCGCCTGCCCGCCCCTGCCGCCACACCCACCACTCGCGCGCCCGGCCCGGTCGATCCGGACAACCCGGTGGTGATGACGCCGCGCCCCACCACGACGGCCACCACCAGCCCCACGCCTGCCACCGCTACGCCGACCCCCACGCCCAGCACCCGGCCCGCCCCTGCAGCGACCACGCCCGCGCGCGCGACGCCGAGCGCAGCAACCCCAACACAGGCCGCCCCAACGCAAACTGCAACGCCGCTGACGCTGCCGACTGGTGATGCCCCGGCGAGCGCTGCGCTGCCCGCTCTGCCAACCGAGCTGGCCCCGGCCCCGTCAGCCATCCCCGCTGTTGCGGCACCGGCGCCGAGCGCGCCGGTGGACTGGACGCCTTGGGCCGCCGCCGTTCTCGCTGCGCTCGCCGCGCTGGGCGGCCTGCTGGTGTGGCGTCGCCGCCGCAAGGACAGCGCCGCAGCGGTCGATTTCGAACCGCCGGTGGTGGACCGACCCGTGCCTCAGCGCGCTGCTGCGCCGGAACCCGCCCCCCTGCCCGATCCCGCGTTCGCCGCCCCGCCGCCGATGCTGGAGATCGTGCTGGAGGCCAAGCGGCTCAACGCCTCGCTGATGGCAACCACGCTGAGCTATGTGGTGCGGATTACCAACAACGCCGCCGTGCCGCTCTCCGCGCTGGCGATCGAGGGCGACATGATTTCCGCCCACGCCTCGCTGCCACCGGAACAGCAGATTGCCAGTGCGGCGCAGCGTCTGGAACTGCGCCACGCCCACGTCGCGCTCGCCCCCGGTGAAAGCGCGGAGTTTGCCGGCGACATCCGCCTGCCGCTGGCCGCGATCACCCCGATTCGCGCGGGCGATGCTGCCTATTTCGTGCCGCTGGCCCGATTCCGGGTGGAGGCGGCGGCCACCGGTGACATTCCGCTGACCGCCGCGCAGACGTTCGTGATCGGCGAACTGCCTGACCAGCCCGGCGCGGCGCTGCGCCCGTTCCGGCTGGACCTTGGCCCGCGCACCTATTCCCGCATCGGCCAGCGCGCGGTCAACTGATCGCACCAATAACTCGCCCCGCCGCACTTTGCCCCCTCGACGGCGCGCGCCGCCGCCGCTACCTTCTTCGCAGTTGCAGCGTTGAGGAGCGCGGCAACGTCAGAACACGACGGCGAAACGCCGCGATCTGTCGCAGCAGAGGAGGACACGAGGAACATGGATAGTCTGGTTTCGACCGAGTGGCTGGCCAATGAAATGGGCGCCAGCGATCTGCGGATCGTCGATTGTTCAAAGCATCTGCCGGCCGCGAATCGCGATGCGCTGGCCGAATACGAAGCCGGTCACATCCCCGGCGCGGTGTTCATGGACCTGGGCGATCTGGTGGACACCAGCGCGCCGGTTGAAAACACCCTGCCCCCGGCGGAAAAGTTCGCCAGCCGGATGCAGAGCCTGGGTTTGGGTGATGGCAGCCGGATCGTACTGTACGATGACAGCGCGGTGAAAACCTCTGCCCGCGCGTGGTTCATGCTCAAGCTGTTCGGCGCGCACGACGTGGCGATCCTCGATGGCGGGCTGGCCAAGTGGAAGGCGGAGGGGCGTGCCCTGGCGACCGGCAAGGAAACGCTGCGCCATCGCCACTTCACCGTCTGGCGCGATGACAAGCAGGTCCGCGCCAAGGCCGACGTCCTCGCCAATCTCGAAACGCGGGCCGAACAAGTGGTCGACGCGCGCGGCGCGGCCCGCTGGTCCGGCGCAGAGGCCGATCCGCGCCCGCACATTGCCTGCGGTCATATTCCCGGCTCCGCCAACGTCCCGTTTACCGCGCTCTACAACGCAGACGGTACGTTCAAGGACAAGGCCGCGCTGAAGGCCGCGTTCGAGGCTGCGGGCGTGGACCTCTCCAAGCCAGTCGTCACCAGCTGCGGCAGCGGGGTTACCGCTTGCGTACTGCTGTTCGCGCTGCACTTGCTGGGCAAGGAGGACACCGCGCTCTACGATGGCAGCTGGACCGAATGGGGCGCGGACCCGGAAACGCCCAAGGGCCTGGCTGTCTGACCGGTGGCAGGCGGCGCTGACGACAAGGACCTCAAACCCGCGACCCGGCTGGTCACCAGCGGGCGGCGGGCCGAATGGACCGGCATTCCCGGCCAGCCCGGATCGGTGGTCAGCCCCGCCGTGTGGCGCGCCAGCACGCACCTTTACCCCGATGTTGCCGCACTGAACGCGGGCAAGCCGAACGAGGACGGCCACTTCTATTACGGGCGGCGCGGTGCGCCGACGCAATGGGCGCTGGCCGATGCCCTGACCGCGCTGGAACCGGGCGCAGCGGGAACGATGCTGTATCCCTCTGGCGTGGCCGCGCTGGCGGGCGCGCTGCTGGCGGTGCTGCGCCCCGGCGACGTGCTGCTGATGACCGACAACGCTTATGAGCCGACCCGCAACATCGGCCGGGCGTTGCTGAAAGATTTCGGGATCGAAACCCGCTGGTTCGATCCGCAGGACACCGGTGCGTTCCAGGCTGCGATCTGCGCGCGGACCAAGGCCGTCTTGCTGGAAAGCCCCGGCAGCCTGACGATGGAAGTGCAGGACGTTCCCGCACTCGCCGCCATTGCCCATGAACACGGCCTTGCGGTGGTGCTGGACAACACCTGGGCCGGGCCGCTCGGCTTTCCCGCGCTGGAACGCGGCGCGGACATCACCGTGATGAGCCTGACCAAGCACGTTGGCGGCCATAGCGACCTGATGCTGGGCAGCGCGGCGGCGGGCGAACGCTATTACGCCAAGCTGCGCCGCACCGCGCAATTGCTGGGACAAGTCGTATCCCCCGATGATGCCGCACTGGCGCTGCGCGGGCTGCGCACGATGGGCCTGCGGCTGGCGCAGGAAACGGCCTCTGCGCTGGCGCTGGCACGCTGGCTGGAGGCACAGCCAGAGGTCGCCCGCGTGCTCTGCCCGATGCTGCCCGGATCGCCGGGCCATGACCTGTGGGCGCGGGACTTTTCGGGTGCCTGCGGGCTCTTCAGCTTCGCGTTCAAGGGCGGCGACGCCGCCGCGCGCGACCGGTTCATCGATGCGCTGGCACTGTTCGGAATCGGCTATAGCTGGGGCGGGTTCGAAAGCCTGATCACCCCGCTAGACCCCGCCAGCGTGCGCACCGCTACCGCATGGCCGCTGCCCGGCATGGATGCGTCAGACCGCTTCGGCGTGCGCCTGTCGATCGGACTGGAGGCGGTGGACGACCTGCAGGCTGATCTGGCGCAGGCGCTGGCCGCGTGGCGAAACCGGGCCTGATAGTTCGGCTTAGCCCCCGCATAGGCAAACTGGCTGGCACCGCGCCCGCTCTCAATTCATTGCAGGGGGATGAGCAACCCTGCCTCCATTTCTGCCGGTAAAGTCTGGCTGGTCGGCGCCGGTCCCGGCGATCCTGATCTGCTGACCCTGCGCGCGGCGCGCCTGATCATGCAGGCGAAGCTGATCGTCCACGATGGGCTGGTCGATCCCGCGATTCTGGCGCTGGCCCGCCCCACCGCACGGCTGATCTCGGTCGCCAAGCAGCGCTCGCGCCACACCATGCCGCAGGATGAGATCAACGCCCTGCTGGTGCGCGAGGCGCTGGGCGGAACCGACGTCGTGCGGCTGAAGGGCGGCGACCCGTTCATTTTCGGGCGCGGCGGCGAAGAGGCCGAGGCCTGCCATGCGGCGGGCGTGACGGTCGAGGTCGTCCCCGGCATCAGTGCGGCGATTGGCGGCGCGGCGGCGGCCTGCCTGCCGCTGACCCACCGCGACAGCGCATCGGTCGTCAGCTTCGTCGCGGGCCAGTGCAAGGGGCTGTCGGAGCAGAACTGGGCGGGCCTGGCCGGTGTGGGCCGCACGCTGGTGATCTACATGGGCGTCGCCACGGCCGAGGCAATCGCCGAAAAGCTGATGGCGGACGGCCTGTCCCCCGCCATGCCGGTGGCCGTGATCGAAAACGCCACCCGCCCGCAGATGCGCGTGCTGCGCGCACCGATTGCAGGGCTGCCCGATCTGGTGGCGGCGAAGAAAGTCAAAAGCCCGGCGGTGATCGTGATCGGCGAAGTCGCCGCGGCCCCGCAGGCGGATAATTTGCGCGCATTGGCGCTGGAGGTGCTGTCTTGAAGATCCTGACCGGTAATGACCTGAAAACCGGCGCCGTCACCTGGTGGGACGGCGTGCAATGGTCGCTGCATGTAGAAGACGCGGTTGACGTTGGCGACCACGCCGAAACGATCCTGGCCCGCGAAAGCGCGGCGCGCCGGGTGAACGCGGCCTATGTGATCGACGCGTCGCGCGACGATCAGGGTGTGCGCCCCTCGCACATCAAGGAACGCATCCGCGCGCTCGGCCCGACCGTGCGCCCCGACCTGACACTGAAACCGGCCGATCCCGAAGCCGGCAACTGGGTGATCTGATGTACCAGTACGACACTTACGACCAGGCGATGGTCGATGCCCGCGTGGAAGAATTCCGCGATCAGGTGCGCCGCCGGCTGGCGGGTCACATCACCGAAGACCAGTTCAAGCCGCTGCGGCTGATGAACGGGCTCTACCTGCAGCTCCATGCCTATATGCTGCGCGTCGCGGTGCCTTATGGCACGCTGTCGGGCGCGCAGATGCGGATGCTGGGCGATATCGCGGACAAGTATGACCGCGGCTATGGCCACTTCACCACCCGCCAGAACATCCAGTACAACTGGATCAAGCTGGAAGACGCGCCCGACATTCTGTCCGATCTGGCCAGCGTGGAAATGCACGCGATCCAGACCAGCGGCAACTGCATCCGCAACACCACGTCGGACCAGTATGCCGGGGCGGCCGCGGACGAGATCGTCGATCCGCGCCCTTATGCCGAACTGATCCGCCAGTGGAGCACGTTCCACCCGGAATTCAGCTTCCTGCCGCGCAAGTTCAAGATGGCGGTGATCGCTTCGGATACCGACCGCGCGGCAATGCGCCTGCATGACATCGGCATCCAGATCGTCCGCAACGCCGCCGGGGAAATCGGCGCGGCGTTCTATGTCGGCGGGGGCATGGGCCGCACGCCGATGATTGCGCCGTGCATCAACGCCTTCGTGCCCATCGACCAGATGATCACCTATTCCGAGGCCTGCCTGCGCGTTTACAACCGCCACGGCCGCCGCGACAACAAGTACAAGGCGCGGATCAAGATCCTGGTCCATGAACTGGGCAAGGACGAATATACCCGCCAGGTCGAAGCCGAATTCGCCCACCTGCTGGCCCAGAACATCGAGCCGCCGCTGGCCGAGCTGGAGCGGATCAAAGGCTTCTTTGCCGACCCGGCGTTCGAGGTTGGGGTTCCGGACGAAGTGGACCGTTCGGACCCCGACTTTGCCCTGTGGGTGGACACCAACTGTGTCCCCCACAAGCAACCGGGTTACATCGCCGTCACCATCAGCCTGAAGCCGGTTGGCGGCATTCCGGGCGATGCGACGGGCGAACAAATCCGCGTGATGGCCGACCTGGCCGCGCGTTACAGCTTTGATGAACTGCGCGTCACGCACACCCAGAACATCGTGCTGGCCCACGTCAAGAAGGCCGACCTCTATGCGCTGTGGCAGGTGCTGGACGCCAACGGGCTGTCGACCCCGAACCTTGACCAGATCGGCGACATCATCGCCTGTCCGGGGCTGGATTATTGCAGCCTGGCCAATGCCCGCTCGATCCCGATCGCGCAGAAAATCTCGCAGCGCTTTGCTGGCCGCGAGCAGGAAATCGGTGAGCTGAAGCTGAAGATTTCCGGCTGCATCAACGCCTGCGGGCACCACCACGCCGGGCACATCGGCATCCTGGGGGTCGACCGCAAGGGCACGGAAAACTACCAGCTGCTGCTGGGCGGGTGCGAAGGCGCGGATACTTCGCTGGGGCAGATCACCGGTCCCGGCTTTGACGAGGACGGGATTGTCGACGCCGTCCAGCGCGCGACCGATTTCTACCTGTCGAACAAGCAAGGCAGCGAACGCTTCCTCGATACCTATCGCCGGCTTGGCATGGCCCCGTTCAAGGAGGCCATTTATGGCTGAAGTGCAGTTCCGTTTTCGTGATGACGAACCCGTGGCCGATCCCGGCGTGACGGTCGATGCCTTTGGCGAACAGACCAACGCCGCCGCCGTCCGTCTGGAACCGGGTGACGACGCGCGCGACCTCTTGCCGCACCTCGACCGGATCAGGCTGGTCGAAGTGAACTTTCCGGTGTTCGGCGACGGGCGCGGTTATTCCTCCGCCCGGATCCTGCGTGAAGCTGGCTACACCGGCGAGTTGCGCGCCGTGGGGGACGTGCTGGTCGATCAGATCGCGGCCATGCGCCGCTGCGGGTTCGATGCCTTCGCGCCCGAAATCGCACTCGATCCGGCGGATGCCGAGGCCGCGTTCGGCCGTTATGCCGATGTCTATCAACCCACCACCGATGGCCGCGCGCCGATCTGGGCCAAGCGGCTTGCCGGAAATACCAATGGCTGAACCGGCCCGCCGCATCGACACGCTGGACACGGCGCCGCGCTTTACCGCCGCGCAGGCAGACGCGCTCAACGCGCGCTTCGCCGGAGTGGCCACGCACGAGATGCTGGCGGAACTGCTGCGCGAAGGCCTGGCCGGGCGGATCGCCGCCGTTTCCAGCTTTGGCGCGGAAAGCGCGGTGCTGCTCCGCCTGATCGCCAGCGTCGACCGGGACGTGCCGGTGCTGTTCCTCGATACAGGCAAGCACTTTCCCGAAACGCTGGCCTACCGCGATGAACTGGTCGCCCGCATCGGCCTCACCAACCTCATCAACCTGACCCCCGCTGCCGACGTTCTGACCGCACGCGACGAAACCGGGCTGCGCTGGTCCTATGATCCCGATGGCTGCTGCGAAATCCGCAAGGTCCTGCCACTGGCGCAGGCGCTGGTCGGGTTCGATGCCAGCTTCACGGGCCGCAAGGGCTTTCAAAGCAAGACCCGTGCGGGCCTGGCGCGGTTTGAAATCGACACCACTGATGCCGCTGGCCGGTTGAAAGTGAACCCGCTGGCAGACTGGAGCGCCGACCAGATCGAGGCCTATTTCAAGGCTACCGGCCTGCCCGCACATCCGCTGGTGGAACAGGGCTATCCGTCGATCGGCTGTTCCCCCTGCACCACCAAGGTCGCGCCGGGCGAAGACCCGCGTTCTGGCCGCTGGAAGGGCTGGGACAAGACCGAATGCGGCATCCACGTCGAAGGCGCGGCGAACGAGCTGCCCCCCGGCTACGACCCGGCGTTCTGACGCAAACCGCCGGGGCTTAGCGGCCCGGACGCATCCGCAGCAACACGCCGTCCTTCAGCACGTAATGATGGAACAGCGCGGCGAGCGCGTGGAACCCGATCAACCAATAGGCGATCGATCCGCCCAACTCGTGCAGTTCCTCAACCCGTTCGGCCAGCGCCTTGTCCGGGCCGACCAGTGGCGGCAGTTCCAGCCCGAAGAACGGCACCGGATCGCCCTCGGCGCTCAGGATTACCCAGCCCGCAAGCGGCATCCCGATCATCAGGGCATAGAGAGCCAGATGGACCGCCTTGGCCAGTACCTTGCGCCACGCCGGTTCGGCCATCGGACGCGGCCCGGCAGTCATGATCCGCGCGCCGATCCGCACCAGCACCAGCACCAGCACCGACAGCCCCAGCATGAAATGCCAGTGCTTCAGTCCTTCGCGGATGTCGCTGCCGCGTTCGAAGTTCACGCGGAGTTCGATCGTGGCAAAGGCCGCAGCCATCACCAGCAGCATCAGCCAGTGCAAAGTGATGGAAATCGCGCTGTAGCGGTCAGTATTATCGTTCAGGATCATAACCCCAACCTAGCGCCAAAAATCGCGCCGACAACATCATATCCACTTGTTGTCGCGATACCACCGGGCGGTCGCTTTCAGCCCGTCGCGAGTCGGCACTTGCGGGCGCCACAGCGCATGGGGCGGTTGCGCACCTTCGCTCACCACCCAGTCGGGATGGGTCATGTAGCCAACCCGGTCGAGCGTCAGCTTGGCCTTGGCGCCCCGCACCATCCGGTCCGCGCGGGCCGCGCGTTCCAGCGAGCGTCGGGAGAGGTGCACTACCCATGGCCTGCGCCCCATCGCCCAGCCAATCGCGCGGGCCATCTCGTAGTGGCTCCACCCGCCGGGCTTGCCGTCATCCGGCTCGAACACCCGGTGCGACACGCCTTCGCCCCCCGGCACCAGCGCCAGCAGCAGCCGCGCCAGATCGTCAACATGGAGCAGCGATGAGCGCCCTTCACGCGGAGGGACCGGCAGCACGCCAAGCCGCGCGAGCTTGAACAGCTCGAACATCTCGGTATCGCGCGGGCCATAGATCGCGGGCGGGCGCACCACGGTCCAGTCCAGCCCGCTGGCCATGACCAGCCGCTCGGCCCGCGCCTTTGACGCGCCATAGGCCGACAGGTCCGGCTCACGCGCCGAGAGCGATGAGACGCAGACAAAGCGCGGCACGCCCGCCGCCAGCGCGGCCTCGATCACGTTGAGCGTGCCGGTGACGTTGCCATGCTCAAACCCCACCGCGTCGGGCGCGTTGACCACGCCCGCGACGTGGATCACCGCTTCCGCGCCGGTCACCAGCCGGGTCAGCGCGGCGCGCGCATCCAGATCGCCCTTGATCCATTCCACGCCGGGGCGCGGGTCCTGCGGACGGCGGGTCAGTGCGCGCACCTCCGCCCCGGCCTTCGCGGCGCGGTCCAGCAGCGCCTGTCCGACAAACCCGGTCGCGCCGGTAACCGCAATTGTCACAGCAGGACCAGCTGGTCCCGGTGGACCACCGCCGAACGCGGGGCATAGCCCAGAATGTCCGCCTGCTCCGCCGATTGCGTGCCCATCAGCCGCGCGCACTCGGCGGCGTCGTATTCGCTGAGGCCGTGGGCGAGCGTCGCCCCGTCCTCGCCCCGGATCGCAATGGCGTCGCCGCGCGCGAACTCACCCTCGGTCTGCACGATCCCGGCGGCGAGCAGGCTGCTCCCCTTGCCCAGCGCCCGCGCCGCCCCGGCATCGACCACCACCGCACCCTTCAGTCGCAGCCGCCCGCCCAGCCAGGCCTTGCGGGCACCGGCCTTGCGGCGGGGCAGAAACAATGTGCCCACACCCTGATCGGTCGCCCGTGCCATCGGCGCGTCATGCAGTCCGCTGGCAATGGCGAGCGCGATGCCGGCCAGTTCCGCGATTTCCGCTGCCTGCAATTTCGACGTCATGCCCCCCGAACCCATCCCGGATGAGGAACCACCGGTGGCCATTGCGTGAATTTCTGCCGTCACCCCGCGCACTTCTGGCAGCAGCTTGGCGCCGGGCTCAGCCGGGTTGCGATCGAACAGCCCGTCAACGTCGGACAGCAGCAGCACGGCGCTGGCCCGCGCGGCCTGCGCCACACGCGCGGCCAGCCGGTCGTTATCGCCAAAGCGGATTTCCTGCGTGGCGACGCTGTCATTCTCGTTGATCACCGGCACCGCGCCCGCATCGAGCAGGCGGGTCAGCGTGGCGGTGGCGTTGAGGTAACGGCGGCGATCTTCCAGATCCTCCAGCGTCAGCAGCAATTGCGCGGCGGTCAGCCCATGCTGGCCCAGCAGTTCGGCCCACAGCCCCGACAGCGCAATCTGGCCCACGGCGGCAGCGGCCTGCGCATCGGCCAGACTGCCGCGCCCGCCCTTGTCCAGCCCCAGCGTCCTGGCTCCCAGCGCAATCGCGCCAGACGACACCACGATCACATCCTGCCCGCGCGCCTTCGCGGCCGCGATTTCGCTGACCAGCCCTTCCAGCCAGGCGCGCCGCACACCGTCCTTCGCGACCAGCAACGACGATCCGACCTTGACCACCAGACGGGGGCAAGTCGCGGCATCGGCAAGGTCGGCAAGGCGGTCGATCTTCATCAGCGCGGGATTAGCGATTGGGCGCGCGCCCGCAAGTTTTTTGGCCGCATCTACCGCGCGGTCGGGCGCGAAAGTTCGCCTAGACTGGCGACCACGGGGTATCGTCGGTTTCCTCGCGCTCACCATCGGGGCGTTCGGTGACGGTAGCGGCGGGGAGGTATTCCAGCACCGCGTCGAGCAGCGCGTCGATGCCCTGCCCGGTCGCGCCGGAAATCGGGAACACCCGCTCCGCCCCGGCCTCGCGCAATTCGCGCGTGAAGGCCTCAACCAGTTCGGCATCGACCAGATCGACCTTGTTGAGCGCAATCAGGCGCGGCTTTTCGTCCAGCCCGCCGCCATAAGCCGCGAGTTCTTCCTCGACAATTTCCAGCGCCTCCGCCGGGTCGGTGCCCTGCACGTCGATCAGGTGGATCAGCACCCGGCAGCGCTCGATATGGCCCAGGAATCGGTCGCCCACGCCCGCGCCTTCGGCGGCGCCCGCGATCAGGCCGGGAATGTCGGCCAGTACGAATTCGCGGTTGCGGTGATGCACCACCCCCAGCTGCGGGCGCAGCGTGGTGAAAGCGTAATCGCCGACCTTGGCCTTGGTGTTGGTGATCTGGTTGATGAAGGTGGACTTGCCCGCGTTGGGCAGGCCGACCAGCCCCGCATCGGCGAGCAGCTTCAGCCGCAGCCAGACGTACATTTCATCGCCCGGCAGGCCCGGCTGATGCTGGCGCGGGGCGCGGTTGGTGGAGGTCTTGTAGCTGGCGTTGCCACGCCCGCCCAGCCCGCCATGCAGCAGGGTCACTCGCTGGCCCGCTTCGGTCAGGTCGAGCAGCACGGTTTCACGGTCATCGTCCAGCACTTGCGTGCCGACCGGCACCCTGATCACCAGGTCCTTGCCCGCGGCGCCGTGGCGGTTCTTGCCCATGCCCTGTACGCCGCGCTGAGCCTTGAAGTGCTGGGTGTAGCGGAAATCGATCAGGGTGTTCAGCCCGGCGACCGCTTCGAAAATGATGTCCCCGCCCTTGCCGCCGTTGCCGCCATCCGGGCCGCCATATTCGACGTACTTTTCACGCCGGAACGACACGGCGCCGGGGCCGCCTGAGCCCGCGCGGATGAAAATTTTGGCCTGGTCAAGAAAGTGCATGGTTCTGGCTGTCGCGAAAGTGGTCTGCGACGATCAGCCTACCACGTCAGGGGGAAAAAATCGCTACTGGTGGAGCCGAGGGGGATCGAACCCCTGACCTCGTCATTGCGAACGACGCGCTCTCCCATCTGAGCTACGGCCCCGTTCCAGTGCAACCACGCCGACCTGATCCGGCCTGCGGGAGCGGTCCCCTTAGCGAAAGGGAACCGCCCATGAAAGAGTAAAGTTGCGACTTATTGCGATCAGCGTGTCACGGTTGTCGCCGCGGGGGTGGCCGGAGCCGACACGGTGGGCGCATACTTGGCATCCCAGGCAGCGACATCCGCACGATATTGTTCGAACGTGCGGAAGAAGGTTTCAAACACCGTCTCCAGCGTCGCCATGCTGCGCTGGCTGAACGCGGGCAGTTCGGCCGGCTTCACCGTGGCCGAATCGCGCGCCATCACGGTCGCCGCGTCGCAGAATGCCTCCAGCGTGGCGGGATAGGCGTAGTAGTTATAGACCTGCGTCATGTAGGCTTCACGCGGGCGGATGAAGGCGGAACCGTAACGCTTGCGGAAATCCCCGTCGACCGCCGCGTTCGCCGCCTTCAGCCCCTTGGCATGGTTTTTCAGGAAGGTCTTGTAGTTGGTCAGGATCTCCGCATGCTCTGCCTTCAGACAGTTGAGAGCGGCGACGTTATAGGCTGAGCGGATGTTCCAGATGGTCTGCGCCGGGGTCAGCCTGGCATTGACCGTCTGGCGCACGCCATCAGGGCCGACCGGCGGCACGAACAGCCCGGCCGAAGCGCCCAGCGGCGGCAGCGGGCGCGGCGGGATGTAAACGACGGGCGCAGGTGCGGGCGGCGGCGGGGGCGGCGGCGGGGCCGATTTCGGCCCGCAAGCCGCCACCAAGGCAGCGGACAACGCGGCTGCGCCGATCAATACCTTGCGCCGGAAAATTGCGCTCATGTTCGTCCTGTCCCTCAAGCTCTCTGCGCGCGGTCCTGCCCCGGAACGGCGCGACCTGCAATCACGCAAATTCCCTAGCCCCGTTCGCCCGCAAAGAAAATGCCCGGTGCGACCAATGGCGCACCGGGCATCGTATTTTCCGTTCAACCGAGCGGCTGCGCCATGTGCTTACTCGCGGTTGCCGAGGAAGCTGAGCAGGAACTGAAACATGTTGATGAAGTCCAGGTACAGCGTCAGCGCGCCCAGCACGACCGCCTTGCCGGCAAATTCGGTGCCAGCGACATAGGCATATTCCTGCTTCAGGCGCTGGGTGTCATACGCGGTCAGGCCCGCGAAGATCAGCACGCCCAGGATCGAGATGGCCAGTTGCAGCCCGCTCGACTGGAGGAAGATGTTGATCACCATCGCGATCACGATGCCGATCAGGCCCATGGTCATGAACTGACCCATGCCGGTCAGGTTCTTCTTGGTAGTGTAACCCACCAGGCTGAGGCCCGCAAACGCACCCGCCGTGGCGAAGAACGTGGTGGCAATCGATGCGCCGGTGAAGACCAGGAAGATGGTCGACAGCGACAGGCCCATGGCGACGCAGAACGACCAGAACAACACTTGAAGCGTGCCGGTCTGCATGCGGTTGGCGCCAAAGCTCATCGCGAAGACGAAGCCCAGCGGAGCCAGCATGATGACCCAGCGCAGCGGCGTGGCCATGACCGACGCCGCCATGCCGGAATTGGCGAACAGCATCGCGACGATGCCCGACAGCAGTACGCCCGACGCCATGTAATTATAGATCGAGAGCATGTGGCGGCGCAGCCCGGCGTCAAACTTGACCGCCGCGCCAAGCGCGTCACCGTTAAGGCTGGGGGACGCGCCGAAGCCCGTCCGAGGGGGCTGGGGATCGTTCCAGTTTGCCATTGTATCCAAAACTCCTTTGTCACCCCGACATGATAGCCGGGGCTCAAGTGCCGAATATCGGATTGTTCCGTTCCGCTTTCAAGCGAAACCGGACATGAGCAGCTGTCGCAAATTGTATCAGGGTAAGCTGGATCACGACTGGGCGCGGGCGGCGGCGGCCATTTCCGCATTGCGATCCCGCGCGGCGCGCAAGGTATCCTGGACCAGCGCGAGCAGCGCCCCGCCCTCATCCAGCACGTCCAGGCCCTTTTGCGTGCTGCCGCCCGGACTGGCGACGCGGCGGGCCAGTTCGGCGGGCGAATGCGGCGAAGCGGCGGCCAGCAACGCCGCCCCTTCCACCGTCGCCACGGCCAGCCGCTGCGCCTGCGCGGGATCGAGGCCCAGCGCGCTTGCACCAGCTGCCAGCGCGTCGATGAAGCGATAGACGAACCCCGGCCCCGACCCGGCGAGCGCGGTGACGAGGTCGAACTCGCTTTCCGCCGCCAGCCACTCCGGCGCACCGAGCGGGTCCATCAACGCCGTCACCGCCGCGCGCCCCGCATCGTCCAGCCCGGTATCGAACAGCGCCACGGGCGACTTGCCGATTGCGGCGGCCAGGTTCGGCATGATCCGCACGATCGCCTTCGCCGCCGGGAACCGTGCGGACAGGCTGGCCAGTTCCACCCCCGCCAGAATCGACAGCACAATTGTCTCCGCCGCCGCCAGCGCAGTCAGCGCGGGCGCGACGTCATCCAGCAGCTGCGGCTTCACTCCCAGCAGGATCGCGTCAAAGCTCCGCTGCGGCAGTTCGCGCAGCAGTTCCACCCCGGTGGGCGCTTGCGGAAGGAAGGGATCGACCACGGTAAAGCGCGCCGGATCGGCTCCACCCGCCAGCCATCCGGCCAGCATCGCCCCGCCCATGTTGCCGCAGCCCAGCAGAAGGATTGAATCGAAAGGCATCAGCGCTTGCTCCAGCAGAATATCATCATTGCGAGCGTAGCGAAGCCATCCAGGGACCGGTGCGGGACGCTCTGGATTGCTTCGCTACGCTCGCAATAACGAAAGTCCAGTGTGAAAAGGTCAGGCCTCGCCCGCTGCGTCGACCATCGCGCTGGCGAGCGCTTCGGTGGGGGACTTGTCGCCCCACAGCACGAACTGGAACGCGGGATAGAACCGATCGCATTCCTCGACCGCCGCTTCCACCGCGACTTGCGCCTGCGCGAGGCTCAACAGCCCGTCATCGCCCAGCAGCAGCCCATGGCGATAGAGCAGGACATTGCCGTTCGACCACATGTCAAAATGGCCGACCCACAGCTGTTCGTTCACCATCGCCAGCAGCTCATAGATGCTGCCCAGCTTGTCGTCCGGGATGCGGATGTCGGGCAGGCACAGCAATTGCAGCACGTGATCCTCGCGCCGCCAGATGCCGCGCAGGGTATAGGTGGCCCAGCTGCCCTTGATCTCACCCGAAATTTCGTCCTCGGCGACGAACTCGCACGGCCAGCCACGCGCTTCGAACAACGAAGCAAGCATGTCGACGGGTGCGGCGTCTTCCTCCCGTGCGAATTCTCGGCTGCCTTGCATCGTCGGTTCCCGGCGGCTCCCTGCGCCCCATGGCGCGGTCCGGATGCTGGATGCGTCGGGAAGAGGCTGTCCGGCAATGTCGGGTTAACGCGCCGTTGCGCATAACTCGACAAGGCTGTTCACAAAGTGTGGAAAAGGAGTGGGCAAACTTGCGCCACCCCCCTTCCGCAAACCTACTTACCCGCCTTCAACGTATCCACGATCTGCCCGGCCGGGCTGGTCCAGCTGAACGCGCCGTCAATCCCGGCCTTCTTCAACTGCGCGATATAGGCGCTGGCCGCCTTGTCCGACGGAAACGGTCCGGTCAGCAGGCGATTGGTCTGTCCCCATGCCGTGACGAACGGGCTGCGCTTGGCAAACACCTCCGGGCTTTCCTTGCTGAAGCGCCGCCAGTCAAACGCCAGCGCCGCCTTGTTGCGCCCGGTGGCCACTTGCACCCACACGCGGCTGGGATGCTTGGCCGCGGCCGATGCCTTGATCGCCTTCTCGCGGGCCTCGGCCTCCTTGGCTGCCTTGGCCTCCCGCTCCGCCTTCGCTTTGGCGTCGGCAGCGGCCTTGACCTTGGGGTCGATAGCCGGCGCGATGCGGCGCACGTCCACCGCGCCCGCTGCGGGTTCGGCCGCGCGGCTGGGTGGGCCAAGATCGGCAAACAGCTCTGCCAGATTGCGCGGCTTGGCGGCGGGAAGCGCTGCGGGCGCGGGTGCGGGTGCGGCCGTTGAGACGGGTGCGGCCGCAACTGCAGGCGGGGGAGCCGCCCGAACCGGCGCAACCGGTGCCGGTGCCGGTGCCGGTGCCGGTGCCGCCGCCGGGACGGTGGTCGCAGGCTTCAACGTAAAGCCGCGCGCCGCATCGCCGCCACCATCCAGAGAGGCGAAGCCCGGCGCGGTAGCCGACGAAGCGGGCGCGCCGGGCGCAGGGGCCACGCGCGCCGGCTCCGCCGCAGCCAGCGTTGCTGGCGCAGGCGCAGTGACGGGCGGCTTTACCTGCGCCGGGGTCGAAATCGCGGCCAGAGCCGGAGTCGAAGCCGCACTCAGGGCCGGCGACGGCGCGGCCGCCGGGAGCGGCGGCAG
>JAYRDH010000045.1:0-22475 GCA_041909515.1 Novosphingobium sp.
CCGATCTGCTGGAAGTCATGGGGGAGCGCTGGTCGTTCATGATCCTGCGTGCCGCGTTCAACGGCTTGCACCATTTCGAGGAGTTCCTGGGGGAGCTGGGCATTGCCCGCAACATCCTGTCCAACCGCCTGGCGCGGCTGGTCGAACACGGAATCATGAAGCGCGAGCACATGCCCGATGACCGCCGCAAGATCGAATACCGACTGACCGCCAAGGGCCTGGACCTGTTGCCCGCGATGCTGGCCCTGCGTCAGTGGGGGGAAAAGTATGGTGTTGGCGTGCCCGCCAACCCGGTCCTGTGCGACAGCCGTGATGGCCAGCCAATCGCGCCGATCAGCATTTTCGCGCACGATGGCCGCCCGCTGGCTCCGGTCGAGCTGGAGTGGCGCGACCGCGCCGACATTGGCAAACACGCCGTCACGCCAGAGGATGACACCGTGCGTCCCCGGCTCAATGTGCTGTAAGCACCGACCGCATTCGCGTAACAATTACAGGCAATCCTCCCCATGACCAGCATTCCATCCCCCTCGCCCGCCGAGCTTGCCCGCGTTTTCGCGCTGCAACAGGATCACCAGTGGACAGTGAAGGCGTCCACCGCCGAACAGCGCAAGGCCAAGCTGGCCCGGCTGAAAGCGGCGGTCGAGGCGCATGCCGACGATATCGTCGCCGCCGTGCTGGAGGACACCCGCAAGCCCGAAGCCGAAATCCGCGTGACCGAAGTACTGAACATCATCGGCAACATCCAGCGCAACATCGACAATCTCGACGCGTGGATGGCCCCGACCGAAGTCACGCCATCGATGAACCCCAATGACCGCGCGCAGATCCTGTACGAAGCGCGCGGCGTGTGCCTGATTCTGGGGCCGTGGAACTTTCCGCTGGGCCTGACGCTCGGCCCGGTCGCAGCGGCGGTCGCGGCGGGTAATTGCTGCATGGTCAAGCTGACCGACCTGTGCCCCGCCACCGCGCGGATCGCGGGCGTCATCATCCGCGAGGCGTTCGAGGAGAACGAAGTCGCCCTGTTCGAAGGCGACGTCGGCGTGGCGACCGCGCTGCTCGACCTGCCGTTCCACCACATCTTCTTCACCGGCAGCACCCGCGTCGGCAAGATCGTGATGGCGGCCGCGGCAAAGCATCTGGCCAGCGTAACGCTGGAACTGGGCGGCAAGTCCCCCGTGATCATCGATGACGGCGCCGACATCGACAAGATCGCCGCCGATCTGGCCGGGGCCAAGCAGTTCAACGGCGGGCAGGCCTGCATCTGCCCGGACTATGTCTTCGTCAAGGAAGACCAGCAGGCCCGGCTGGTCGACGGCTTTCGGGCCAACGTGACGAAAAACCTGTATGACGACGCTGGTAAGATCCGCAAGGACAGCATCGCCCAGATCGTCAACGCGGCCAACTTCAACCGCGTGAAGACCATGTTCGACGATGCCGTGGAACAGGGGGCGACGGTGGCCGTCGGCGGCACGCTGGACGCGAGCGACCTGACCATCCACCCCACCATGCTGACGGACGTCACCCCGCAGATGAAGATCCTGCAGGACGAAATC
This sequence comes from Novosphingobium sp., assembly GCA_041909515.1. GTDB lineage: Bacteria > Pseudomonadota > Alphaproteobacteria > Sphingomonadales > Sphingomonadaceae > Novosphingobium. The sequence goes on from JAYRDH010000045.1 coordinate 1,554, forward strand.
TTTGCCCCCGTCCTGCCGGTGATGACCTATGACACCCTGGACCAGGTGATCGATTACATCGCCGCGCGCGACAAGCCGCTGGCGCTGTACATCTACAGCCCGGATGAAGCGAACATCCAGAAAGTGCTGAGCCGCACGTCATCAGGCGGCGTGACGGTCAACGGCGTGTTCAGCCACTACCTGGAAAACAACCTGCCCTTTGGCGGTGTCAACCAGAGCGGCATGGGCAGCTATCACGGCTATTTCGGGTTCAAGGCGTTTTCGCACGAACGCGCGATCTATCGCCACCAGTAAAGACTGGCAGTAAACGGCTGGCGGCGCCCACGGCCTGGTGCCGGGGCGCCGCCAACGCTCAGGCCGCGCCGAAGCGCGGGCCGCGCGTGGGCGCGGCCGAAGCGGTCAGTTCCAGCAGGCGCCGCGCGATCTCGCTTTCCCCCATCACGATCTGGCTGACACCATGGCGTTGCAGGTCGGCGACTTCCTCGCGCGAGTGGGCGCGGGCGAAGATCGCGAGTTGCGGGTTCATGCGCCAGGCCCGCTCGGCAATCGCGGCGGCGTCGAAGCCTTCCGGAATGGCGATGACCAGCATGCTGGCATCGGCGATTTCCGCGTCTGACAGGACGTGCGGATCGGCGCCGTTGCCGATGATCGCGGGCCAGCCATCCGCCTCGGCCCGGCGCGCGACATCGGCCTCTTCCTCGATCACCACCAGCGCGGTGCCGCGCTGGCGCGCGCCTTCGGCCAGCAAGGTGCCGACCCGGCCATAACCGATCAGCACCGTATGCCCCTGGCGCAGCCGCTCGCGTTCTGCCGCGGCGGCCACATCGGCCGCGCTGGACTGGCCAGAGGCGCGGCCCGCGACGGCGCTGAACAGGAACGGATTGACGAAAATCGACAGGATCGCCCCCGCCAGGATCAGGTCGCGCCCTTCCGGCGGCAGGATGCCAAGGCCAGCGCCCAGCCCCGCCAGGATGAACGAGAATTCGCCGATCTGCGCCAGGCTGGCGGAAATCGTCAACGCGGTCTTGGTGGGGTGCCCGAACAGGCGGACAATCGCAAAGGCCGCGACCGACTTGCCGACGACGATGATCAGGAACGTCGCAACCAGTGGCCAGGGCTGCTCCACCAGCACCGCCGGATCGAACAGCATCCCGACCGAGACGAAGAACAGCACCGCAAAGGCATCGCGCAGTGGCAGCGTCTCCTCGGTCGCGCGGCGGCTGAGCGGGGTTTCACCCAGGATCATCCCGGCGAAGAACGCGCCCAGCGCGAACGAGACATCGAACGCCGCTGCCGCACCGAACGCCACGCCCAGCGCGATGGCCAGCACCGCCAGCCGGAACAGCTCACGCGATCCGGTATGCGCCACCCAGTGCAGCGCAGCCGGAATGACCCGCCGCCCGACGATCAGCATGAAGGCGATGAACCCGCAGACCTTGAGGATCGTCCAGCCGAATGTCGCCGCCAGGCCGCTGGCCCCCGCCCCTTCGCCGCTGGTCAGCTGCGCCAGCGGCGGCAACAGGACCAGCGTGATCACCATCACCAGATCTTCGACGATCAGCCAGCCCACCGCGATCCGCCCGCGCTCGGTATTGATCAGGTCGCGCGATTGCATGGCGCGCAGCAGCACGACCGTGCTCGCCACCGACAGCGCCAGGCCGAACGTGATGCCCGCGATGACCGTCCAGCCCAGCCACACCGCCAGCCCCAGGCCCAGCGCCGTCGCCACGCCGATCTGCACGATCGCACCGGGGATGGCGATGTGCTTGACCGACAGCAGGTCGCGCAGCGAGAAATGCAGCCCTACGCCGAACATCAGCAGGATCACGCCCAATTCGGCCAGTTCATTGGCCAGCGAGGCATCGGCGACGAAGCCGGGCGTGAACGGGCCGACGATGATGCCCGCGAACAAGTATCCCGCCACGGGCGAAACCCGCAGCCGGTGGGCCAGTGCCCCCATGAAAAACGCGACCACCAGGCCCGCGACGATTGTTGCGATAAGAGGGGTGTGATGTGGCAATAAGGTTCTCCCAGCAAAGGCCGGAACCCGCAGGCCCCGCTCGCTGTCCATCCGATTCAAGCAGTTGTGGCGATGACGGCGATCAGGATCGCCGCGCTGCAGCCGGCCCCGATCATCGCAGCCAGGATCACGGCAGCCTGCCCGCTGCGCCGCCATCAGGCGACCGGGCCGGGCCGAAATCCGGCAGATCAGGCGTTCTGAAGGGAGCCGAAAGGCGGCGCGCGCGGGGCGTAGAGCGTCCGGCACAGTTTGTGCCGCCGCGCTTGCTGCGCGGGGACGACCCGGTCCGCGGCCGGACCGCAGGCAGCCCTCGCGCCCGTTTGGGCAACCGCCGCCGGGCATAGCACGCCGCTTCCCGCCCCAGTTTCCGGCAGCCCGCACTTGCGCGCCGCAAGTTCCGGCAGACCCGCCAGCCGGTGCTTTGGACCGATCGCGACCGAGGCCGCCGCCGGATCAAAGGCCGATCCGACCGCCCGCATTCCCAGCAACGCCCCGCTCGGCACCGCGGACAGCAGCACGACCAGCAGGGTCAGCCATTGCCAGACTGGCCGGACAGCCCGATTGAGAAACGGGCGACAAGGGACGTGGATCAACCGCATGACGCTGATGCCAATATAGCAACGCCTGCGGAAATTACGATGCCCGCCGGGCGAGCGATCAGGCCCGAACGCCGATCCGCCGATAGCTGAGCGCTTCGGCCACGTGGATCCGGCTGATGCCGTCGCTGCCCGCGAGGTCCGCGATCGTGCGCGCGACGCGCAGGATCCGGGTATAGCCGCGCGCGGACAGGCGCATCGCCTCTGCCGCCTGCATCAACAGCTTGCGCCCGGCCTCGTCCGGGGTGGCATGCATTTCCAGCAGATCGCCATCCAGTTCTGCATTGGTGCGGCGTTTCGTTCCGGTCAGCCGCGCGGTCTGCACCGCGCGGGCGGCGGCGACGCGGGCGGCGACTTCGGCGCTGCCTTCGGCCGGGGGCGGCAGGGCGAGATCGGCGGCGCTGACGGGGTCAACTTCGACGTGCAGGTCGATCCGGTCGAGCAGCGGCCCGGACACCTTGCTTTGATAATCGGCGGCGCAGCGCGGGGCGCGGCTGCACGCCAGCGCGGGATCGCCCAGATAACCGCAGCGGCACGGGTTCATCGCCGCGATCAGCTGCACCCGCGCCGGGAACGTGACGTGGGCATTGGCGCGCGCGACGGTCACTTCCCCGGTTTCCAGCGGCTGGCGCAGCGAATCCAGCACCGCGCGCTGGAATTCGGGTAGTTCATCCAGAAACAGCACGCCCAGATGCGCCAGACTGACTTCGCCCGGTTTGACCTTCAGGCCGCCCCCGGTCAGCGCCGCCATCGACGCCGAATGATGGGGGGCGCGGAACGGGCGGGCGCGGCTGATCCGGCCATCTTCCAGCAGCCCCGCGACCGATGCGACCATCGACGTTTCCAGCGCCTCTGCCGCCGTCAGGTCCGGCAGGATGCCCGGCAGACAGCTGGCCAGCAGCGATTTGCCCGCCCCCGGCGGTCCGCTCATCAGCAGGTTGTGGCCGCCCGCTGCGGCAATTTCGAGCGCGCGCTTGGCGGTTTCCTGCCCCTTCACCTGTTTCAGGTCCGGGCCTTTCGCGGGCGGCTCTGCCACGCCGGGTTCGGGTGCGGGCAGGGTCTGCACGCCTTTCAGGTGGTTGAGCAGGCTGACGAGGTCTGGCGCGGCCAGCACCGGAATGCCGCTGGCCCAGCGCGCCTCGGACCCTTGCGCGGCGGGGCAGATCAGGCCGAGGTCCGCACCGCTGGCATGGATCGCGGCGAGCAGCACGCCGGGGGTCGGCACGACCCGGCCATCCAGCGCCAGTTCGCCCACCGCGATGTAATCGGCCAGTTGCTCCGCATCCGTTACGCCCATCGCCGCCAGCAGCGCCAGCGCGATCGGCAGGTCATAGTGCGAGCCTTCCTTGGGCAGGTCGGCGGGGGACAGGTTGATGGTGATTCGCTTGGGCGGCAGCGACAGCCCCATCGCGGCCAGCGCGGCGTTCACCCGTTCGCGGCTCTCGTTGACCGCCTTGTCCGGCAGGCCGACCAGATTGAAGCGCGGCAGCCCCGGCGCGATCTGGCACTGCACCTCAACGCCGCGCGCCTCCAGCCCCAGATAGGCCACTGTCCGAACCAGCGCGACCAAGCCAACCCCCTCGTCAAACTACGTAAGTCGTTGATGGCGCAGCCTTGCGCCGCTGTCGAGAGGAACGGCTCCATTCCGGCGGTAACTCCGGCTTAACCTTTGGCGTTGGCGATGCGGTAAAGCGGTGGGGCGCATTACGCTGGGCATGAACCGGTTTGCCGCCCTGCTGCTCCCCCTCCTCGCGCTTGGCGCCAGCCCCGCGCTGGCCAACACGGTCGTGGAAACGGTGGAAGTGACCGAAATTGCCGCGCCCGGCGGCTCGGAACGCTATGTCGTCGCCGCGCCCGCGCTGGTCCCGCAAGGGATCGCCCGGTTCGGCCCGTTCCGCGTGCTGGATGGCACCCGCGCCGCGCTGGTCGACGTGACCGACGCGCGCAGCCCGGCCCAGTTCGACGCGATGCTGCGCGCCTTTCCCGGCATCTCGCTGATCGAGATGATCGATTGCCCCGGTACCGAGGATGATCGCGCCAACCTGAAGCTGGGGCGGATGATCCATGCCCGCCAGATCACGACCTATGTGCCGCAAGGCGGCTCGGTCCGCTCTGGCGGGGTGGAACTGTTCCTGGCGGGCAAGCAACGGATCGCCGATCCGGGCGCGGAATTTGCGGTACATTCGTGGGCGGACGAGGACGGGCGCGAGGCGAAGGACTATCCGGCCGACGCCCCGGAAAACCGCGCCTACCTTGATTATTACGCCGAAATGGGCATGACCGCCGTGCAGGCCAGGGCATTCTATGCGATGACCAACTCGGTCCCGTTCGACGATGCCCGCTGGCTGACCGCGCAGGACATGAGCAAGTGGGTCGCACTGAACTAGTTGGTTGTGCGGTCAGGCCATTTGGCTTGGCCTTGCGGCACCGGCCCGGTGCCGCAAACTGCCGGAAGGCAAAAAAGGGACTCTCCCGAATCCCTTGACTCATATCCGGGCCTTCGTTAACGGCCCGATCCCTGTATTCCAGCCGTCTTGTCGGGCGGTGTCGTTGTTATTGTATCCGAGGTTATCATGAAGCGCACCTTCCAGCCCAGCAATCTCGTGCGTGCCCGTCGCCACGGTTTCCGCGCCCGCACCGCCACTGTCGGCGGTCGCAAGGTGCTGGCCGCGCGTCGCGCTCGCGGCCGCAAGAAGCTGTCGGCCTGATCCTACCCGTGAAACTTCCCGTCCTTTCGCGGCGGGCAGATTTCCTAGCCGCAAACCGGGGCCTGCGTGTATCGCGCCCCGGTTTTGTGTTGCTTGCCCGGCCCAATGGCGCCGGCACGATGCGGTTCGGCATCACTGTCACCAAGAAGATCGGCAATGCGGTGGTTCGCAACCGGATGAAGCGGCGGTTTCGTGCGCTGATCCGCGATGTCCTGCCGACGGGGGGCCTGCCCGGCCACGATCATGTGCTGATCGGTCGCGAAGGCGGGGTGGAACGGGACTTTGCCGTGCTCCGCACCGAGTTGCAGGCCGCCCTGGCCCGCGCCGCCGCCGGCAAGGGCGACCCGCCGCGCCGCCCCCGTTCGGCCGGACCGCGCGGCAAACAACGATGAAGCGCGTCCTCATCCTGCTGTCGCGCGCCTGGCAGATCGGCCCGTCGCGCATCCTGCCGCCCAGTTGCCGCTATGCCCCGTCCTGCTCGCAATACATGATCGAGGCGGTTGAAAAGCATGGTGCGATTAAGGGTGGCTGGCTGGGCCTCAAACGTATATTGCGCTGCCATCCTTGGGGGGGGCACGGGTATGACCCGGTGCCTTGACCGGGCCAGCCGCCTTCCCATCTGACCAAGACTTCAAGAAAACAGGGACGCCTTCGTGGAGAACCATAACCAGCGCAACCTGATCCTGGCGGTCGTGCTTACGGCACTGATCCTGTTCGGGTGGGACGCGGCACTTCGTTATCTGTACCCCAACGCGGACACGGCCCAGCCGGTGGCCGAAGCGTCCGCCGGGGCCGCTCCGGCCGATGCGGCCCAGCCGACGCGCGAAGGCGGTCTGACCAGTGCCGCCGACATCGCCGCCGAAGCGCGCGACCTCAAGACGGCGCTGAACCCCGCCAGCCGCGTGGCGATTGCCGCGCCGGGGCTGACGGGTTCGATCAACCTGGCGGGCGGCGTGCTGGATGACCTGACCACCAACCGCCATACCGCCGCGCTGGACCCCAAGGAAGGGCCACAGCGGATCTTCTCGCCCGCTGGCACCCCGGCGCAGCATTACGCCCAGTTCGGCTGGGTGGGTGATAACCTGGCCGTGCCCAACGCCGCGACGGTGTGGACCGCCCCGGCAGGCGCGAAGCTGACCCCGCAGACCCCGGTCACGCTGACCTGGAACAACGGCGCGGGCCTGACCTTCGCGCTGACTTATGCGATCGACGCGGACTATATGGTCACCGTCAAGCAGACGGTCGCCAACACGGGCGGCGCACCTGTGGCAGTGAAGCCCTTTGCGCTGATCAACCGCACCAGCAAGACCGCCAGCATGGACAGCTTCAACGTCCATTCCGGCCCGTTCGGCGCGTTCGACGGCACGGTTTCATTCGGCCCCGACTATGACGACGTGGCCGAAGCGGGCCAGGTCAGCAACGCCGGCAAGACCGACTGGATCGGCTTTACGGACGTGTACTGGATGACCTCGCTGATCCCGGACAAGGCCGGTGCCACCAGCGATTTCCGCGCCATGGGCAATGACATCTACCGCGCGGACATGGTCTATGGCGCGGTCAACGTCGGCGCGGGCCAGCAGGTCGGCCGCACGACGCGTCTGTTCGCCGGGGCCAAGGAAAGCCAGGTGCTGGACCGCTATGAGGAAACCGGCATCGTCAACTTTGGCCTGGCGATCGACTGGGGCTGGTTCCGCTGGTTCGAAAAGCCGATCTTCCTGCTGCTGACCAAGCTGTTCGAACTGGCCGGCAACTTTGGCGTGGCGATCATCCTGCTGACGCTGATCGTGCGCGGGATCATGTTCCCGATCGCGCAGAAGCAGTTCGCCAGCATGGCCGCGATGCGCGCCATCCAGCCCAAGATGAAGGCGATCCAGGAACGCTACAAGGACGACAAGCCCAAGCAGCAGGAAGAGATCATGGCCCTCTACAAGAAGGAAGGCGTCAATCCGCTTGCGGGCTGCCTGCCGATCTTCCTGCAGATCCCGATCTTCTTCGCGCTGTACAAGACGCTGATCGTCGCGGTGGAAATGCGCCACCAGCCCTTCGCGCTGTGGATCAAGGACTTGTCCGCACCCGATCCGCTGCACATCCTGAACCTGTTCGGCCTGCTGCCGTTCGAGGTGCCGGGCTTCCTGGGCATCGGCGTGCTGGCCATCCTGCTGGGCATCACGATGTGGCTGCAGTTCAAGCTGCAACCCGCCCAGATGGACCCGGTGCAGCAACAGGTCTTCGCGATCATGCCGTGGATGATGATGTTCATCATGGCCCCGTTCGCGGCCGGTCTGCTGATCTACTGGATCACGTCGAACGTGCTGACCATCGGCCAGCAGAAGTACCTGTACAGCAAGCACCCGCAGTTGAAGGCGCAGGCTGAAAAGGATGCTGCCGATGCCGCGCGGGCCAAGGACCGGACGAAGTCGTGACCGACGAAGCCCAACTCCCCGGCGATGAGGACCTGACCGAACGGGCGCGCCGCCTGTTCGCCGGGCCGATCGCGTTCCTGAAAAGCGCGCCCGCCCTGCACTTTCTGCCCGATCCGGACTTTCCGGAAGTGGCCTTCGCGGGCCGCTCGAACGTGGGCAAAAGCTCGCTGCTCAACGCGCTGACCAACCGCAAGTCGCTGGCGCGCACTTCGGTCACGCCGGGGCGCACGCAGGAACTGAACTTCTTCGACGTCGGCGATCCGGTCACTCTGCGGCTGGTCGACATGCCCGGATACGGCTTTGCCAAGGCCCCGCTGAAAGTGGTGGAGCAGTGGAAGCGGCTGGTGCGCGATTTCCTGCGCGGGCGCGTTTCACTGAAGCGCGCGCTGGTGCTGATCGATTCGCGCCACGGGGTAAAGCCGGTCGACATCGACATGATGAAGATGCTGGATGAAGCCGCCGTGGGTTACCGGCTGGTCCTGACCAAGGCCGACAAGGTCAAGGCCAGCGAACTGGCCGCCGTCCTCGCCGCGACCGAGGTGGAAGCGCGCAAGCATTCCGCCGCCTTCCCGCAAGTGCTGGTGACTTCGTCCGAGAAGGGCATGGGCATCGCCGAGTTGCGCGCCGCCGTACTGGCCGACGCGGAGACTTGAGGCTAGGCTGCCAGCCCGGCCGCGCGGGCGGCCAGCGAGGAGTCGCAGCGCATGAATCCGGACATTTCCGAAGCCGATCTGGCAGCGCTGGTCCCCGCCTTTTACGCCCGCGTGCGGCAGGATGACCTGATCGGGCCGGTATTCAACGGCGCGATCGACGATTGGGACCACCATCTGGTCCAGCTGGTCGCGTTCTGGTCATCGGTGATGCGCTCGACCGGGCGTTACAAGGGCAGCCCGATGGCCGCGCACTTACGGCACAAGGACACGATCACGCCCGCGATGTTCGACCGCTGGCTGGCCCTGTGGGGCGAAGTGACGGCGGAGTTGCTGCCACCCGAAAAAGCCACCGCCATGCAGGCCAAGGCCGCAACCATCGGCAAAAGCCTGAAGCTGGCGCTGTTCTTCCGCTTGCCCAAAGGCGCGGCGCCCCGGCCCTACAAGGTCACCGCGGAATGGGACGAGGAGACCCTGCCCGCCGCGATCCGGGGGCGGCACAACACCAAGGCCGGGGTCTGGGGCCTGCTGCGCGTGCTGGAAGGCCGCGCGGTGCTGGTGTTCGAAGGCCCGGCCCGCCGGATCGAGGTTACGCCGGACCAGCCGGCCGAGATTCCGCCCGAACAATGGCACCATGTGGAACTGTCTGGCCCGGCGCGGATGCAGGTGGAATTCTACCGCGAAAAACCGCTGGGCTGAAGCGGACGCTGGGTTACCAATAAGGTCGTCATGCTGAACTTGTTTCAGCATCCAGCGCGCCACCTGTTCGGTTCCCGCCGGCATGGCTGCGCAGATACCGGCAAGCTCTGGATCAACCGCCCGATGGACCCTGAAACAAGTTCAGGGTGACGGATTTGGGCGGTTATGAGGCGCCAAGCCCCCTACTTCGCGAACAACTGCTCCAGGCTGGCAAAGGCCTTCATCTCGATCGCGTTGCCAGACGGATCGCGGAAGAACATCGTTGCCTGCTCTCCCGCCTGCCCCTTGAACCGCACGTACGGTTCGATTTCGAACTTCACCCCTGCCGCCTTCAACCGCGCGGCCAGCGCTTCCCAGTCTTCCAGCGTCAGCACGATGCCGAAGTGCGGCACCGGCACGCCGTGGCCGTCCACCGGGTTTGCCCCGGCATCGCTCACCGCCCGCTCGCCCACGCAATGCGCGACGATCTGGTGGCCGTAGAAATCGAAGTCGATCCAGTCGTCGCTGCTGCGCCCTTCGCCGCAGCCCATCACCCCGCCCCAGAACGCCCGCGCCTCCGCCAGATCACGGACGGGGAAAGCCAGATGGAACGGGCGCAGGGACATGGCGTGAACTCCTTTGCGGCGGCGATATCCGTTCAGGCTCGACAGCGTCAAGCTGAACAGATAGTCCGGCCCCATGAAGCTCATCATCGGCAACAAGAACTATTCCAGCTGGTCGCTGCGCGGCTGGCTGGCGGCCAAGCAATCGGGCCTGGCGTTCGAGGAGATCACCGTTCCGCTGTTCGGCGACGACTGGGACCAGCGCAAGAAGAACGATGGCGATATCGCCCCCTCATCCGGCAAGGTGCCCGTGCTGTGGGATGGTGACGCGGTGGTGTGGGACAGTCTGGCGATCATCGAATACCTGGCCGACAAGGTCGGGCGCGAGCGGTTCTGGCCCAAGGCCGATGATGCCCGCGCGATGGCGCGATCGATGGTGGCGGAAATGCATTCGTCCTATCAGGCCCTGCGCGCCGAATGCCCGATGAACATGCGCCGACAGTTCGAGGAAATCGAACTGAGCGACGCTGCCCGCGCCGACATCGTGCGCATCCTGACCCTCTGGGCCGAGGCACGGGCGCGGTTCGGCATGGGCGGGCCGTTCCTGTTTGGCACCTACAGCGCCGCCGACATCTTCTATGCCCCGGTGGTCAGCCGCTTCATGACCTATGGGATAGGTGTGCCGGGCTTCGCCCTCGCCTATATGGATGCCGTATGGGACCACGAATGGATGCAGTCCTGGCTCGCCGCCGCCGAGGCTGAGGACTGGGTGATCGAACAATACGAGATGCCGGAAGCAAAATGATCCGCACATTTGCCACTGCCTGCGCCGCGCTGCTGGCGCTGCTGAGCACGCCCGCGCTGGCCTGGGGCGGGTTCGGCCATGAAACGACCGCACAGATCGCGCTGGCCAACGTCTCCCCCAAAACCCGCGCGGAAATTGCGCGGCTGCTGCGGGCCGAAGCCGCGCTGGGCACGCCCTATTGCCGGATGCGGTCCCTGGAGGAAGCCTCCTCGTGGCCCGATTGCCTGCGCCGCGAAAGCTGGCGCTGGGCCTATACCTTCTCATGGCATTACCAGACCGAGAACATCTGCAAGCCCTATGATGTGAAGGCCAACTGTTCCGGCGGCAACTGCGTAACCGCGCAGATCGTGCGCAATCGCCGCATCCTGGCCGACAAGACCCTGCCCGCCGCCCAGCGGCTGGAAGCGCTGGCGTGGCTGGCGCATACCATTGGCGATCTGCACATGCCGCTGCATTCGGGCGACAACGCGGACCTGGGCGGCAACGCCGTGGCGGCGAAGTATGGCATCGCGCCCGGCCGGAACCTGCATTCGGTGTGGGATGGACCAATGGCCGAACGCGGGATCACGTCGGCCGAGCCGCCGCTGGTGCGCCGTTATTCGGTTGAGGAACGCGCCGAGCTGGCCAGTGGCGATGTGGCCGACTGGGGCCGCGAAAGCTGGCAGTTTGCGCGCGACCTGGTCTACGCTCGCGCGTTCGACCGCGACCCCTGCGCAGGCGGCGAAGCCCCCAAGGACGTCGTGTGGAGCAACGAGGACATCGAGGCGAGCCTGCCAACCCTGCGCCAGCGCATAACGCAAGCGGGCTTGCGGCTGGCGCGCGATCTGGATGCGGCGCTGGGCGGCGCGGCGCGCTAACTTGCCCCGGCGCGCGCTTGCCCATATGCAGCGCCTGATATGACCGCCTCCCCCGTTCTCCCGCCCGTCCTCACTCTGGCCGAGGCGCTGATCGCCTGCCCCAGCGTCACGCCAGCCACCGGTTCGGTGTTCGATTGCCTGGAAGGGATGCTGACGCCGCTGGGCTTTGCCGTCCACCGCTTTACCGCGGGCGAAGCGCCGGACGGCCCGGTGGAGAACCTGTTCGCGATCCGGCAAGGCCCGGCGGGCAGCCGCCACTTCGCCTTTGCCGGCCACGTCGATGTCGTCCCCCCCGGCGAAGGCTGGGCCAGCGCGCCGTTCGCACCCGAAGTGCGCGGGGACCTGCTCTTTGGGCGCGGCGCGGTCGACATGAAGGGTTCGATCGCGGCGATGGTCCACGCGGCCGCGAGCATACCGCAGGACGCCGGGACGCTCAGCTTCATCATCACCGGGGACGAGGAAGGCCCGGCCCGCTTTGGCACGGTCGCGCTGATCGAGCACATGCGTAGCATTGGCGCGATCCCGGACCTCTGCCTGGTGGGCGAACCCACTTCGGTCCACCGGCTGGGCGACATGATGAAGATCGGGCGGCGCGGGTCGGTCAATATCTGGCTGGAAGTCGCCGGAACGCAGGGCCACGTGGCCTATCCGCATCTGGCCGCCAACCCGATCCCCCGACTGGTCGCGATGCTGGCCGAACTCGACGCACTGGTGCTGGACGCAGGGACCGACTGGTTCCAGCCGTCCAATCTGGAAGTGACCGACATCACTGTCGGCAACCCGGCGACCAATGTGATCCCGGCCAAGGCGTCAGCGCGCATCTCGATCCGCTTCAACGACCTGCACACGGGCCAACAACTGGCCGACCGCGTGGCCGCCATTGCCGAGCGGCACGGCGGCACCGCCCGCGCCGTGATTTCGGGCGAAGCATTCCTCACCCCGCCGGGCGCATTCTCCGCCATGATCGCCCGCGCGGTCGAAGGCGAAACCGGCGTGATCCCCGAAGCCTCCACCACCGGCGGCACCAGCGATGCGCGGTTCCTGAAGGACCTGTGCCCCGTAATCGAGTTCGGCCTGTGCAACGCGACGATGCACAAGCGCGACGAGGCAGTGGCGATCCCCGACCTCGATGCCCTCGCCCGGATCTATGCCCGCGTGGCTGTGGACGCGCTGTCCGCCTGATTGCCGACCCCGCATCAGCCTGTTAGGCTACGTCGCAAGATTGTTACAAGCAGGGGATACCTTTGATGACCGAGCGCCGTTCGCTGTTCAGCGGCCTGACCGAACGGCTCAGCCGGAACCTGACCGCGTGGATTCTGATCGGCATGGTGCTGGGCGTGATCGTCGGGCAAGTCCTGCACACGCAGCTGGCTGCCGACGTGATCAAGGAATCCATCGCGCCCTGGCTGAAGCTGCTGTCGGATATCTTCCTGCACCTGATCAAGCTGCTGGTCGCGCCGCTGGTCCTGTCCACCATCGTCGTCGGGATTGCCCACATGGGCGATGGCGCGGCGCTGGGGCGGATCGGGACGCGAGCCATCCTCTGGTTCATCACCGCCAGCCTGATTTCGATTGGTCTGGGGCTGGTCATGGTCAACCTGTTCCAGCCCGGCATCGGTGCCCCGATTCCCGATGTGGAGGCCGCGAAGGCCGCGGTCGGGGCCGTGCCGGAAACCAGCGCGACCGGCTTCATCCTGTCGATCTTCCCGAAAAACGCGTTCGAAGCGCTCGCCACCAACAACATCCTGCAGATCCTGGTCTTCTCGATCTTCGCAGGCGTTGCCCTGGCCGCCATCGGTGAAAAAGGCGCGCCGCTGGTGCGCGGGGCCGATGCGCTGGCGGAAATGATGCTCCAGATCACCGGCTATGTCATGCGCTATGCCCCGATCGCGGTGTTCGGCGCGATTGCCAACGTGGTCGCGGCCAGCGGGCTGGACATCCTGAATACCTATCTGAAACTGCTGGGCCAATTCTACCTCAGCCTGGTCCTGCTCTGGACGATCCTGCTGGCCATCGGCGCGATCTTCCTGGGGCGGCGGATCATTACGCTGATGAAGTATATCCGCCAGCCGCTGATGATCGCGTTCTCCACCGCCAGCAGCGAAGCCGCACTGCCCAAGATGTTCGAACAGCTGGACCGGTTCGGCGTGCCGCGCCGGATTTCGGGCTTCATGCTGCCACTGGGCTACAGCTTCAACCTCGACGGGTCGATGATGTACATGAGCTTTGCGACGATCTTCATCGCGCAGGCCTATGGCATCGACCTGGCGATCAGTACCCAGATCATGATCCTGCTGACGCTGATGATCAGTTCCAAGGGCATCGCCGCCGTTCCGCGCGCGAGCCTTGTGGTCATCACCGGCACGCTGGCGATGTTCGGCCTGCCGGTCGAAGGCGTGGCGATCATTCTGGCGATCGACCAGTTCCTCGACATGGGCCGCACCGCCACCAACGTGGTCGGCAACGCGGTGGCGACTTCGGTCATCACCAAGTGGGAAGGCATGCTGGAAGTGGAAGAGCCCGAATACGTCGAGCATCCCCACATCGCCGCTCACACCGCCGCCGATGGCCGCGCCGGGCTGGACCTCGACGAATCGAACTTCAAGCAGGGTTGAGGGTTACGCTTTTGCTGCCTTGGGCGCGGGCGTCTTCGGCTTGAAGGCGCACAAGTCCGCCACCGGGCAGCGCCAGCATTCGGGCGTGCGGGCCTTGCAGATGTAGCGGCCGTGCAAGATCATCCAGTGGTGCGATCCCACCCGGAACGGCTGCGGCACGCGCTTGTCGAGCAGCTTTTCCACGGCCAGTGGGGTCTTCCCCTTAGCCATGCCGGTGCGGTTCGCGACGCGGAAGATGTGCGTGTCGACCGCGAAAGTCTCCGCCCCAAAGGCGCAGTTCATCACCACGTTGGCGGTCTTGCGCCCGACGCCGGGCAGCGTGGTCAGCACGTCGCGGTCGGCCGGAACCTCGCCCCCAAAATCGCGCACCAGAATCTCGGACAGCGCGATCACGTTCTTCGCCTTGGAATTGAACAGACCGATGGTCTTGATGTGCTCCTTCAGGCCTTCTTCGCCCAATTCAATCATTTCGGCGGGAGTCTTCACCTGCTGGAACAGCTTGCGCGTTGCCTTGTTGACGCCGACGTCGGTCGACTGCGCGGACAGCACCACCGCGACCAGCAGCTGATAGGTATTGCCGAATTCCAGTTCCGTTTCGGGCGAGGGATTGTCCTCGGCCAGTCGGCGGAAGAATTCGAAGATCGCGTCCTTCTTCAAAGGTCCAGCACCTGCGGCATGGTATAGCGGCCCGCGTCCTTGCCGATCAGCCACTGCGCCGCCCGCACGGCTCCACGCGCGAAGATCGCCCGGTTTTCCGCCAGGTGCGACAGGCTGAGCCTCTCGTTGTCGGCCAGGAAATGGACCGTGTGGTCGCCCGCCACCGTGCCGCCGCGCAAGCTGGCAAACCCGATCTCGCCCGCAGGCCTTGCCCCGGTAATCCCGTCACGCCCGCGCGCGCTGTGGCTGGCCAGATCGATCCTGCGCCCTTCCGCCGCCGCATTACCCAGCAGCAAGGCCGTGCCGGACGGGGCATCGACCTTCATCCGGTGATGGGTTTCGACGATTTCGATGTCCCAGTCCTCACCCAGCCGCTGCGCCGCTTCGCGCACCAGATGCGCCAGCAGCGTCACCCCCAGCGAGGTGTTCCCGGTTTGCAGCACGGCGGTGCGCAGCGCGGCATCGTCGCACAGGAAATGGTGGCGCTCCTCCAGCCCGGTGGTGCCGACGACGATTGGCACGCCCGCCGCAACCGCCGCGTCCAGATTGGCTTCCAGCGCGTGGGGGCTGGAAAAGTCGACCAGCACATCGCTGGCCTGCGCCAGGGCTAGCGGATCGCCGCCCTTGTCGATCCCGCCAGACAGCGTATCGCCCGCTGCCGCGATGGCCTCTGCCAGCGCCTGCCCCATGCGCCCCGCGCTGCCGATGATCCCGATTCTTGCCACGTGCATTCGTTCCCGTTCGTCATGCTGAACTTGTTTCAGCATCCATCGTGCCCCAAAACCCGGACCTGCGCATGGGGCACAATGGACCCTGAAACAAGTTCAGGGTGACGACAAGGGCAGAGGATGAAGGACATTCGCAACATCGTGATCCTGACCGGCGCGGGCATTTCCGCCGAGAGCGGGATCGATACCTTCCGCAGCGCGGGCGGGCTGTGGGAACAGCACAAGGTGGAGGACGTCGCCACGCCAGAGGCCTTCGCGCGCGATCCCAATCTGGTCCACCGCTTCTATGACATGCGCCGCGCCTCGATTCAGGAAAAGCTGCCCAACCCGGCGCATTTCGCCCTGGCCGAGCTGGACGCGAACTGGCGCGGCAACCTGCTGATTGTCACGCAAAACGTGGATGATCTGCACACCCGCGCAGGCGCGCGCCGCGTGCTGCATATGCATGGCGAGCACCTGAAGGCCTGGTGCACCAGTTGCGATGTCCGCTCGCACTGGCGGGGGCCGCTCAGCGACCGCCCGCCCTGCCCGGTCTGCCAGTCACGCAGCCTGCGGCCCGACGTCGTCTGGTTCGGCGAGATGCCATACCGGATGGGCGAGATTTACGGCGCGCTGCGTGAGGCGGACCTGTTCGTGTCCATCGGCACGTCGGGCGCGGTCTATCCCGCTGCCGGGTTCGTCCAGAACGCCCGTGAACTGGGGATCCGGACGCTGGAGCTGAACCTGGAAGAAAGCCAGGGCTCACGCTGGTTCCACGAATCGCGGCTGGGCCCGGCCAGCGAGGTCGTGCCCGCGTGGGTGGCGGAAATGCTAGGCCGGGGCTGAACACCCCCGGCAGGCGTCATCGCGCACGATCCGCATCGTCCGCAGCGACGGGGTCAGCCCGTCCAGCAAGTGCAGCTTGCCCCATTGCGGATCGCCCAACGCGGCGTGGCCTTCCAGAATGACCCGCATCGCCGCCATCGCCGCAAACGTGCCGACCATGCCGACCATCGCCCCCAGCACGCCATCGGCGGCGCAAGTATCGCAATCCTCCGCATCGAAGGCATCGCCCACGAAGCAGCGATAACAGCTGTGGCCGGCCAAGTGTCCGGCAAAGTTGGCCACTTGCCCCTGGAACCGCCCGATCGCCGCAGTCGTTAACGGGATGCCCTGCCGCACGCAGGTATCCGACACGAGCAGGCGAGTCGCGAAGTTGTCACACCCGTCGAGTACCACGGTGGCACTCTCGATGACCTGCGCGGCGTTATGCCCCCCAACCCTTCCGGCGACCGCGCGGGCATCGAGAACCGGATCGAACCGGCGCACCCAATCGGCAGCGGCTTCGGCCTTGGACCGGCCGATGTCGGCAGGCGTGAAGATCGTCTGGCGTTGCAGGTTGCTGGCATCGACCACATCGTCATCGACCAGCGTCAACCGCCCGATGCCCGCCCCGGCCAAGTATTGCAGCGCGGGCGAGCCGATCCCGCCGCAGCCGATCAGCACGACATGCGCCTGCGCCAGCGCCACCTGCCCCGCCCCGCCCACTTCGGGCAGCACGATATGGCGGGCAAAACGGTCGAGGCGGTCAGCAGGCAGCGTCATGCAGGCGGCTTTAGGCGGAAACCACGCACGATGCCACGTTTCCGCGCGTGACAAGTGCGCGCCCTTTGCGCAGACTTGGGCAAAAGCACATGAAGGAGAGAGATATGTCTGATCTTGCCGGGCGCGTTGCGCTGGTTACCGGGGCATCGCGCGGGCTGGGCCTTGCCACGGCGCGGGCGCTGGCCGCTGCGGGCGCGAAAGTCGCCGTTACCGATCTGACCGCGCCAGAGGAGCTCGCCCATGAAATCGGCGGGATCGCCCGCGCGCAGGACGTGACAAGCGAGGCGGACTGGGCCGCGACGATGGACTGGATCAAGGCCGAGGCAGGCGGGCTGGACATTCTGGTCAACAACGCCGGGCTGTGGTTGTTCAAGCCAATTACCGAAACCACGCTGGAGGATTGGCGGCGGCTGCATTCGGTCAATGTCGAGGGCGTGTTCCTGGGCACCCGCGCGGCGATCCCGCTGCTGGCAGAGCGGGCGCATCTGTGGCGCGGCGGCACGGCAATTGTGAACCTGTCCTCGGTCGCCGGGCTGCAAGGCGCGGCGGGGGCGAGCTGCTACAATTCCACCAAGGGCGCGGTGCGACTGTTCACCAAAGGCTGCGCGGTGGAACTGGCGGCGGCGCGCATTCGTGTGAACTCGGTCCACCCCGGCGTGATCGATACCGACATGGGCCGCAAGCTGGTCGACGATTTCGCCGCCGCGCAAGGGGCTGGCAACAACGAGATGCTCGCGCAGGTTTCGGCCATGCATCCGCTCGGCCATCTGGGTGAGCCGCGCAACGTAGCCGATGCGGTGGTGTTCCTGGCGTCGGACCGCGCGGCCTTCACCACGGGCAGCGAACTGGTGGTCGATGGCGGGATGCACGCGGGATAGTTGCCCCCACGCTGGCAGGGATCAGAATTCGATTCGCGCCAGCGCCGCCTGCAACGCGGTATAGTGCGACGCGCCGGGCAGCATCACGGTCGTGACCTCGCCCGGCAGCGCTGCCGCCAGAGCGTGGGCCATCGCGGGCGGCGTCCAGTTATCGGCATCACCCTGCCAGATCGTGACCGGAGCATGCACTTGGGCCAGGGTTTCGCGCCAATCCTGCACATAACGGCGAATCTGGCCGATGTACCCGGTGGCGCTGAAACCCAGCCCGGTGCGCAGCGTTTTCGCCATGCCTGCGCGCCAGACGGGATCGCGCATCAAGGCGCGGTCATCGCCCGCTGCCCCGCTCATCAACCGGTTCAGCAGGAAGCCCGGAGTTTTCCAGGCAATCCAGCTTTGCGCACGGGACAGGATGCCGAACCAGTTGGGATGGTTGGCCGCGAACCAGAACAGCTTTCCGCCCTGCATCTGCGGCAGGAAATCGCCCAGTTGCAGTGGCGCCGCCGGGGATACCAGATGCACCGCGCCAACGCGGCCCCCCGCTGCCGCCGCTACTTGCAGTGCGGCATGGGCGCCCAGCGAGAAGCCGATCAGGACGGCCCCTTGCGGCAGACCGGCGGCGAACCCCACCGGGTCGAACGAAGGCTGATTGCGATCGGGCAGGGCGGCGGCATCCACCAGGTGCGTAGGCGCATTGACCGCCCATTCACCGGGGCCGCCGGGAGTACCGTGGAAATAGGCGACCATCTTTTGAGAGTGCTTCATTCCGGCAACCTGCAAATGTCGGTCCACTGCGCTGCGACCAGCGCGGCCAGCCGGTCGGGCGCCAGCTCGACCGAACTGGTGCGTGATCCGGCGGCTGGGAACACCGTGGGAAAGGATAACAGCGAACGATCCGTCAGAATCGGCAGCGCAGTCGCCAGCCCGAACGGGCAGACCCCGCCCACGGCATGGCCGGTCAGCACCAGCGTCTCGTCCGGGTCAAGCATCCGGGGGCGGCCACCCAATGCCGCCTTGCACTTGGCATTGTCCAACCGCGCATCGCCGCGCGTCACCAACAGCATCGCCCGGTCGCCCACGCGGAAGGCCAGCGTCTTGGCAATCCGGCCCGGCTCAACCCCCAGCGTCGCGGCGGCTTCGGCGACGGTGGCGGTGCTGTCCGCCTGTTCGATCAGGGTGATGTCAGGGGCATGGATGGCCAGCCACGCCTCCACGCTGGCGCGGCTCATGCCGGATCGCTTGTGGTCAGCCTGTCAGGCATCGTCATCGCCAAACCGTTCCAGCCGGAACGCGGCGGACAGGTAGTCTTCCGCAGCGGCCTTGAGCGCCGGCTCCTTGGCAAAGGCCTCGGCAGGCAGCGGAGCCGCGCCCAATGCGTCCAGCAGCGTCCACAGCGCGAACTTGCGGCCGGGTTCGCGTTCCAAACCGAAGCCGAGCTTCAGCCGTTCGAGACCGAGTTCATAATCTGCCGCGGTCAGAGTGGTCGGATCTTCGGTTTCGAAGAAGTGCTGGATCAGCGCGTCGAGGTCCATCGTCAGAACCAGCCCAGCGCCTGCGCGCCCCACACGGCACCGCCGCCCGCCAGCAGGGCGAGCAGGTATCCGCCCCAACCGCGTCCAGCGTCCGCGCGCCGGTCCCATACCAGTGCCACCTCCGGCAGCGGCGGCTGTTCCGGCGCGCCGCCCTTCGCCGGAAAGCGTTCCTCGATCCGGCGAACCAGATCGGGCAGGCGCAGCAGGGTCTGCGCATCCTCGCGCAAGCGTTCGGCAATGGCGGCTTCGGGGCCGAGTTCGTCGCGGATCCAGTTCTTCACGAACGGGCCGGAAACGTCCCACATGTTGATCGAGGGATCGAGCTGGGTCGCCAGCCCTTCGACCATCACCATCGTCTTTTGCAGCAGCAGCAGGTGCGGCTGGGTCTGCATGTCGAAGTCGCGCGTGATCGCGAACAACCCGTCGAGCATCTGCCCGACCGACAGCTCGCTCACCGGCTTGCCGCGCATCGGTTCGCCCACGGCGCGCAGCGCGGTCGCGAATTCATCGACCGAGTGATAGCTGGGGACGTATTGCGCCTCGAAGTGAATCTCCGCGACGCGGCGGTAATTGCCGGTGGTCAGCCCGAACAGGATTTCGGCCAGCCAGAACCGCGCGCGGCGATCGATCCGGCCCATGATCCCGAAATCGATCGCCACCACGGTGCCATCGTCCTGCACGAACAGGTTGCCCTGGTGCATGTCGGCATGGAAATAGCCGTGGCTGATCGCCTGGGTCAGGAACGACAGCACCAGCCGCCGCGCCAGTTCCGGCATATTCTGCCCCGCCGCCGTCAATGCGGCGGTATCGCTGATCTTGGTCCCCGCGATCCATTCCTGGGTCATCACCCGGCCATTGGTGCGATCCCAGTCGATCCCCGGCACGCGAAAGCCCTCATACCCCTTCATCGCGTCGGCGAGTTCAGAGGCCGAGGCGGCTTCACGCCGCAAGTCCAGCTCGCGCGCGGTCCAGCGCTTGAAATTGGCGATGGTCAAGCGCGGGCGCAGCCGCGCGGCCTCTCCGCCCAGCGCTTCCAGATGGGCAGCCGCCCATTCATAGGTTTCGATGTCGCGGGTCAGCTTGTCGCGGATGCCGGGGCGGATCACCTTGACTGCCACGGTGCGGCCATCGCTCGTCACCGCGCGGTGGACCTGAGCGATGGAGGCCGCGCCGACGGGCACTTCCTCGATACTGGCAAACAGCGCATCCAGCGGCTTGCCGAACGAACTTTCGATCTCACGCCGGATCAGGCTGAAATCGACTGGCGGCAGGCTGTCCTGCAGGCTCAGCAGATTGCGCGCCGCTTCCTCGCCCACCAGATCGGGCCGGGTGGCGAGCGCCTGCCCCAGCTTGATCGCGGCCGGACCAATCGCCTCGAACGCGCCGGCATAGTCCGGCACATCGGGCTGGAACGTGCCGAGCCGGGCAATCCGGCACAGGCGCCGCACCGGGGCGGGCGTGTTGGGATCGCGCTCGATCCCGCGCAGCGCGCCGTGCTTCGCCAGAATGCGGCCCCAGCGCAGGAGGCGCAGCAAGTGGGTCGTAGGACGCGTCATGGCTGCCAGCCTGACGGCTGGAAACGGCACCGGCCCGCTCCCCCGCCCGGCCACCCATTCAGGGTACTCTCGTGG
>JAYRDH010000046.1:0-21250 GCA_041909515.1 Novosphingobium sp.
AGTGTACAATTCCGTTGGGTGGCCGGGCGGGGGAGCGGGCCGGTGCTGCAACTCAGACAGGACTCCCCGCTCTGGCGCTTCGGCATGAAGCGCTTATATCTGCGGCATGACCACTGCCGATCCCCGCTCGCTCCTCTACCGTCAACTCGATCCTGCCGAGGCGCAGGCCATTGCCCGCGACACGCTGGCGCGCTGCGATGATGGCGAACTGTACCTGCAATTCATTGCGGCCGAGACGTTCGCGTTCGACGACGGGCGGCTGAAAACGGCCGATTATTCGCGCGACGCGGGCTTTGGCCTGCGCGGCGTGTCGGGTGAGATGACCGGGTTTGCCCATGCCAATGAAATCAGCGCCGCCGCGATCCGCCGCGCGGGCGAGACGTTGCAGCTGCTCGATCCGGCGAAGGGCCAGCCCGCTCCGCCGCCGCGCCAGAGCAACCGCCACCTCTATACCGATGCCTCGCCGCTGGACCTGATCCCGTTCGCGCGGAAAGTGGCGCTGCTGGAAACCATTGACGCGGCGGCCCGCGCCCGCGATCCGCGCGTGGCGCAAGTGTCGGCCAGCCTCTCGGCCAGCTGGTCGGTGGTGGAAATCGTCCGCGCCGACGGGTTTGTCGCCACCGACGTGCGCCCGCTCGTGCGACTGAATGTCTCCATCGTGGCGGAGCAGAACGGACGGCGCGAAACCGGCAGCTTCGGGATGGGCGGGCGGCGGCTCTATGACGATCTGTTTGCGCCCGAAACGTGGAACCGCGCCATCGACACCGCCTTGGCGCAGGCTCTGACCAACCTTGACAGCGTCGCCGCCCCGGCGGGCGAGATGACCGTGCTGCTTGGCCCCGGCTGGCCCGGCGTGCTGCTGCACGAAGCGGTCGGCCACGGGCTGGAAGGCGATTTCAACCGCAAGGGTACTTCCGCGTTTTCGGGCCGGATCGGTGAGCGCGTCGGCGCGCCCGGCGTGACGGTGGTGGACGATGGATCCATCGCCGCGCGGCGCGGTTCGCTGTCGATCGACGATGAAGGCACCCCCACGCAGGAAACCGTGCTGATCGAGGACGGCATCCTGAAGGGCTATATGCAGGACCGGCTCAACGCCCGGCTGATGGGCGTGGCCCCCACCGGCAACGGGCGGCGTGAAAGCTATGCCCACGCGCCGATGCCGCGCATGACCAATACCTTCATGAAGGGCGGGAACGATGATCCCGCCGAACTGCTCAGCCGCATGAAGTCCGGCATTTTCGCCAAGAGCTTTGGCGGCGGGCAGGTCGACATCGTGTCGGGCAAGTTCGTGTTCAGCTGCACCGAGGCCTATCTGGTCGAGAACGGCAAGCTGGGCGCGCCGATCAAGGGTGCGACGCTGATCGGGGACGGGCCGACGGTGCTGACCCGCGTGCAGGGTATCGGCAACGACATGGCGCTGGACGAAGGCGTCGGCGTCTGCGGCAAGGGCGGGCAGAGCGTGCCGGCCGGCGTCGGTCAGCCGACCTTGCTGGTGGCCGGGCTGACCGTGGGCGGTACGGGCTAAACCAGGCGTAACTTTCGCTACTTGCAGGTGAAAATTTCAGCTACCGTTCATGCCGCAATGTTCAGATTGCAGCACGTGTTGGGATGGAGACAGATTATGCGTCAGCTTGCACTTGCTATCGCTGCATCGGCCGTATTGCTGAGCGGTTGTGCCACCGCCTCTGGCAAGCCGCGCCTGACCCCGCAGGAGCGACTCGACAAGATGCTGGTCGGGCGCGTGGCCGGCAAGCCGGTGGATTGCATCAGCACCTACGATTCGCGCGACATGACCGTGCTGGACAAGACCGCAATCGTGTTCCGCAGCGGCAGTACCCTGTACGTCAACCGGCCGCATAACGCCGACCAGCTCGATTCCGATGACATTCTGGTGACCCGCACGTTCGGCAGCCAGCTGTGCCGCCTGGATATCGTCAAGACGGTCGACCGCGTGGGCAAGTTTGAAAACGGCTTCATCAACCTGGGTCAGTTCGTGCCCTATCGCAAGCCGTCCAAGGACAAGTCGGCCAACTGATTATCGCGTTCGCTCTCCCTGATTGAGCGAGTGGTCGCCGCCCGGCTCCCCTTCGGGCGGCGACTTTCGTTGGTGCGCGCCCCGGCCTGATCGAAAAGTCCAAGTATCTGGCGCAAACGGGCATGGCGCGCGATCCGCCGCCCGCCTAGCGTCCCCGCCAGACCTACGGGCAGAGCAGCGGGAGAAGCGTTCCATGAAAACTCAGGTCGCCATCATTGGCGCGGGGCCGGCGGGCTTGCTGCTGGGCCATCTCTTGCGGGCCGAGGGCATCGACTGTGTCGTGCTGGAACGCCAGACGCCCGATTATGTTCTGTCGCGCATTCGCGCCGGGGTGCTGGAACAGGTCACCGTCGGCCTGATGGAGCGGCTGGGGCTGGACGCGCGACTCAAGGCCGAAGGGCTGGTCGAGGAAGGATTCAATCTGGCCGATGGCGAGCGGCTGATCCGGATTGATGTTGCCAACCTGACCGGCAAGACCGTGACGGTCTATGGCCAGACCGAAATTACCCAGGACCTGATGGATGCCGCCGCCCCGCGCGGGCTGGAAGTGATCTATGGCGCTGAAGGCGTGGCGCTGCACGATATCGAATCGACCGCGCCCAGCGTGACCTGGCGGCAGGACGGAGTGGACCGGCGGGTCGAGGCGCGCTTCATCGTCGGCTGCGACGGGTTCCACGGTCCCAGCCGCAAGGCAATCCCCGCCGGGGTCGGGCGCGAGTTTGAACGGGTCTATCCGTTCGGCTGGCTGGGGATTCTGGCGGATGTGCCGCCGTGCCATGCGGAACTGATCTATGCCAACCATGAACGCGGCTTCGCGCTGGCCTCGATGCGCAGCCGCACCCGCAGCCGTTATTACATCGACGTCCCCCTAACCGAACGGGTCGAGGATTGGAGCGACGAGCGGATCTGGGATGAACTCGCGATCCGCCTTGGCCCGGATGCCGCCGCCAGCATGACGCGCGGCCCGTCGATCGAAAAGTCCATCGCCCCGCTGCGTTCCTATGTGTTTGAACCGATGCACCACGGCAGCCTGCTGCTGTGCGGGGATGCGGCGCACATCGTCCCCCCGACGGGCGCCAAGGGGCTGAACCTGGCGTCCAGTGATGTCCACTATGCCGCAGAAGCCCTGACCGCGTTCTTCGCCCGCGCCGACAACGATGCCATCGCGGGCTATTCCGCGCGGGCCTTGGCGCGGGTGTGGAAGGCGGAACGGTTTAGCTGGTCACTGACCAAGCTGATGCATCGCTTCCCTGAGGACGGTCCGTTCGAACGGGCGATGCAGGTGGCCGAACTGGATTACATCGCCAGCAGCGTGGCGGCGCGTACCGCGATTGCGGAAAACTACGTCGGCCTGCCGGTCTGATCCGCCGGTCCGGTCTAGCGCTGCGGCGCTGACCGGCTGGATTTGCCGCGCGCTTCGGTGCAAGGCTGTGCGCTGGATGACCAGCGGCCCGCATTTCCCACCCTTGCGCCAGATCTGGCCCGCCGCACTGGGCGCCGCCCCGGTGCTGGCGGCGATTGCGCTGTGCCAGTTGTCGGGGATGGAGCCGCAGAGCCTGGACGCGATCACGCTGGCCGAAACGCGGGGCGGGGCAGACCTCGCCGAATTGCCGGGACGCGGCGGGGATGCGCCGCTGCTGAACGGCGCGGCGCTGCTGCCGATGGACGAAGCGCGCGCGCGCAATGCCGCCGTGCCGTTCTATGCCGGTCGGATCGAACCGGCGGCGCGGTTCCGTTTCACCGGCGGGCCGGTCGATCTGGCCCGCGCGACGGAATGTCTGGCGCTTGCCGCGATGGCCGAGGCGGGGCCGAGCGATCCGGGCCAGCGCGCGGTGATTCAGGTCGTACTCAACCGGGTGCGCCATCCGGCCTTCGCCCGGACCGTGTGCGGGGTGGTGTTTGAAGGGGCAGAGCGGCGCACCGGGTGCCAGTTCACCTTCACCTGCGATGGCTCGCTGGAGCGGCGCTATAGCGACCCCGCATGGCTGGCGGCGCGCGCGCGGGCGGTGGAGGCGCTGAACGGTGCGGTCTATGCGCCGGTTGGCAATGCCACGCATTACCATACCGACTGGGTGTTCCCGTGGTGGAGCCCGAAGCTGGTCAAGCTGGCCCGCGTCGAAACGCACCTGTTCCTGCGCTGGCCGGGCTACTGGGGCAGCAAGGCGGCGGGCAGCCTGCCCTATCGCGGGGGAGAGCCGGACATTCGCCTACTGCTCGCCAGCCCTGATCTGGCGGCCACCGATGCCGCGCTGCCCCTGCCAGAGCTGCCCGCCGATACCCCGGCAGTGACCGGCGGACAGGTGGAGATGCGCGATACCACCGGCCGCGCCAATTTCGTGGTGATTGATGCGGCGTCCAGCGCGGCGGATGCGGCGGCGATTGCCCGCAAGCTGTGCAAGCCGGATGCGACCTGCCGCGTGCTGGGCTGGGGCGCCCGCGGCGACGTCCCAGCCGCGTTCCCGCTACCCCCGTCCGCGCGCGCCAGCCTGCAATTCAGCTTCACCCGCGATCCGGCGGGTGCGGAAATCGTGCTGTATAACTGCGACCGGTTCCCCGGCCTGCCGCGCGAAAGCTGCATCCCACGGGCGCGCTAGGGCCTATCCACCCAATACCCGTCATGCTGAACTTGTTTCAGCATCCATGTCTCCGCCAGCGCGGCGCGTGGGGTTCTGGCGCAGTCGGCTCAGCCGGATACGAACCGAACCAACTGCGCGTGCGGCACGATGGATGCTGAAACAAGTTCAGCATGACGTTTGTGGGTGGCGGTAAGGCCGCTACCCCGCGTCGCGGGCCAGCTTGTCGCAGACTGGCAACCCGTGGCGCTTTAGTCCGGCCACCACCTTGTCCAGCCCCTGATGCGCGGCCCAGTACATCGGCCCGCCGGTCCACGCGGGCCAGCCATAGCCGTTCAGCCAGACCAGATCGATGTCCGACGCGCGCTGGGCGATCCCTTCGTCCAGGATCAGCATCCCTTCGTTGATCATCGGATAGATCAGCCGTTCGAAGATTTCCTCACGCGTGACTTCGCGCTGGGGCACGCCTTCGCGGGTTGCGAAATCGGCGATGATCGCCTGCACTTCGGACGAGGGCGTGCGCTGGCGGTTCTCGTCGTAATCGTAAAAGCCCTTGCCGGTTTTCTGGCCCCAGCGCCCGGCCGCGCACAGCGCCTCGCGCACGGTGGTGACTTTGCTGGGATCGCGGTGCCAGCCAATATCAAGCCCCGCCAGATCGCCCATCTGGAACGGCCCCATCGGAAAGCCGAAGTCCAGCAGCACCTGATCGATATCGAAATAGGCCGCGCCTTCCATGATCAGCGCATTGGCCTGTTCCTGCCGCTTCGCCAGCATCCGGTTGCCGATGAAGCCGTGGCACACGCCCGATACGACCGGCACCTTGCGGATCTTGCCGGCCAGCTGCATCACGGTCGCCAGCTGGCTCGCGCCGGTCTTCGCCCCGCGCACCACTTCCAGCAGCTTCATGATGTTGGCGGGCGAGAAGAAGTGCATCCCCAGCACCGCTTCAGGCCGCTTGGTGGCCGCAGCGATTTCATCGACGTCGAGATAACTGGTGTTGCTGGCCAGAATCGCGCCGGGCTTCACGATGGCGTCGAGGCGCGAAAAGACGTCCTTCTTCACCTCCATCGATTCATAGACGGCCTCGATCACCAGATCGCAGTCCGCCAGCGCGCTGAAATCGAGCGCCGGGGTCAGCCGCGCCATCGCCGCTTCGGCATCCGCCGCCTCGATCCGCCCGCGCTTGACGCTGGCGGCATAGTTCTTGCCCATCACTTCCACGCCTCGGTCCAGCGCGGCCTGTTCGCGCTCGACTATGGTGACGGGGATGCCGGCGGTCAGGAAGTTCATGGTGATCCCGCCGCCCATCGTGCCCGCGCCGATCACGCCGACTTTGGCAATGGGGATCAGCGGTGTGTCGGCGGGCAGGTCATCGATCACCGCGCATTGGCTCAGGGCGGCGTCGATGTGCTCCTTGGCACCGGGCAGGGGTTCGGACATTTGGCTCTCCTTGGCTTTGCGAGGAACCATAGCCCCATCTCCGTCCGTGTCGAGCGGAGAGGGGGTAATCCGTTGAACCGATCAGTTGATCTGGCGTTCGCGGCCCGCCCAGTACGGTTCGCGCAAGGCCCGGCGCAGGATCTTGCCGCTGGGGTTGCGCGGCAGGGCGTCGATCACGCCCACGCTCTTGGGAACCTTGAAGCCCGCCAGCCGCTCGCGCGCCCAGCTGATGATGCTGTCGGCGTCGATGGAATGGCCGGGCTTGGGCACGCAGACGGCCTTCACCGCTTCGCCCCACTTTTCGTCCGGCACGCCGATCACGGCCACTTCCAGCACATCGGGGTGGCCATAGATGCCGCTTTCGACTTCGGCCGGATAGACGTTTTCGCCCCCGGTGATGATCATGTCCTTGGCGCGGTCATACATATAAAC
Source organism: Novosphingobium sp. (assembly GCA_041909515.1). GTDB lineage: Bacteria > Pseudomonadota > Alphaproteobacteria > Sphingomonadales > Sphingomonadaceae > Novosphingobium. The sequence continues at coordinate 6,481 of JAYRDH010000046.1, forward strand.
GTAGCCATCGGGGTCCATGTAGCCGACGTCGCCGGTGGCGATCCAGCCGTCCGGGTCCATTGTGCTGGCAGTCGCTTCGGGCAGCTTCCAGTAGCCCAGCATGTTGTTGGACGAACGGGTGCAGATTTCCCCGATCTCGCCCGTGGGCAGGGGCTGGCCGTCCGGCCCGCGAATGATCATTTCGACGCCCGGCAGCGGCTTGCCCGCCGAGCGCATCCGCTGGTTGCCTTCGACCGAGTGGTCTTCCGGCGGCAGGACGCAGATCGTGCCGGTGGTTTCGGTCATCCCGTAATTCTGCACGAACTGCGCGCCGAACATCGCGATGCATTCTCGCAGCAGTTCCAGCGGGATCGGGCTGGCGCCATAGAGGATATACTTCACCCGGCTGAAATCGGTCTTGGCGCAGTCCGGATGATTCAGCAGCAGCGCCAGCGCGGCAGGGACGATGAAGAACCGGGTCACGCCGCGATTTTCGACCGCGTCGAACACGCGCGGCGGATCGAATTCGGTCAGCACCACGCCGGGAAGGCCGGCTGACAGCGCCATCACGCCAAGGCCTGTGCCGCCGATGTGGGCGCAGGGCATGGCGACCAGCACGGCCTCATCCTCGTCCCACAGGGTGTGGATCGGCGGGTTGTCCAGGCTGGCCTTGCGCAAGCCAAACAGGTTGCGGTTGGACAGCACCGCGCCCTTGGGGTTGCCGGTGGTGCCGGAGGTATAGAGTTGCAGCACCGCCTCATCCGCGCCCGACGGCGTAAACTCCGCACGGGGGGTGTCGGTGATCAGCTTGCGGGCCTCGTCCGCCGTGAAGCAGCGCATCAGGCCGGGCCGCGCGCCCAGCGTCGCGGCGGCGCCTTCGAACCCGTCGCCCAGGAACAGCAGCTTGGCCTCGGCATTGTCGATGATGAAGGCGGCTTCGGGTTCGGCCAGTCGCCAGCCGATCGGCACCATCACCACGCCCGCGCGCGCCGCGCCAAAGAACAGCGTGAAATAGGTCGCGCTATTCTTGCCGAACCAGGCGATCCGGTCCCCCTTGGCCAGCCCCATCGCCAGCAGCGCGGTGGCGACGCGCGCCGTGGCGTCTTCCAGCCCGGCGTAGTCGAAGCGCAGGTCGTCGCCTTCCATCGCCAGCCGGTCGGGCCGGTCCGCAGCCCAGAAGCGCAGGAATTCGTCAAACGTAAACAGGTGTGACGTGCGCTGCGCCTTGGCCAGCAGCCGGTCGTAAGTAGCCTTGTCCATCAGTATCTCCCAGCGGGCAGTTTAACCGGGCGATTAACGAGGGCAAGGGGGGAATCCCCACCCTCTCACTTTCGTCAGTGTTTATGCGTTTTACCCGCCCGCCATCAGGCTGGCATTGCCGCCCGCCGCCGTGGTGTCGATGCAGGTCACCCGCTCGGTCGCGAAGCGCGCGACATAGTGCGGGCCGCCCGCTTTCGGCCCGGTGCCGGACAGCCCTTCGCCGCCGAACGGCTGGCTGCCAACGACTGCGCCGATCTGGTTGCGGTTGACATAGAGGTTGCCCACCCGCGCCCGCGCCTGCACCAGCCGCCGGGTGCTGTCGATCCGGGTGTGGACGCCCAGCGTCAGGCCGTAACCGACCGCGTTGATATCGGCGATGACCTGTTCAAGGTCGGCGGCGGCGAACCGCGCGACGTGCAGCACCGGGCCGAAGTGTTCGCGCTCCAGCTGGCGGATGCCGTCGATCTGGATGATCGCGGGGGCGACGAAAGTGCCGCGCGCGCAATGTTCTGGCAATTCGCGCTGCCACACGGTGTGGCCCGCCGCGCGCATCGCCGCGATATGGACGTCCAGTGCGGCCTGGGCCTCGGCATCGATGACCGGGCCGACATCGGTGGTCAGGTCCTCTGGATCGCCGATCACCAGCGCCTCGAACGCGCCGCGGATCATGTCCAGCATCGTGTCGGCCACATCGTCCTGCAGGTAGAGCACGCGCAGCGCGGAGCAGCGCTGGCCCGCGCTCTGGAACGCGGAGGCGACCACATCGCGCGTGACCTGTTCGGGCAGGGCAGAGGAATCGACGATCATCGCGTTCTGCCCGCCGGTTTCGGCGACGAATTGCGCCAGCGGCCCGTCGCGGCTGGCGAGGCTGCGGTTGATCGCGCGGGCGGTTTCGGTCGATCCGGTGAAGGCCACGCCCGCAATGCGCGGATCGCCGGTCAGCAGGGCGCCAACCGTGCCGTCGCCGGGGACAAGCTGCACCGCGCCGTCCGGCACCCCGGCGGCGTGGAACAGCCGCACGGCGAGGTCCGCGATCAGCGGGGTCTGTTCGGCCGGTTTGGCCAGCACGGTGTTGCCCGCCGCCAGCGGCCCGGCGATCAGCCCGGTGAAGATCGCCAGCGGGAAGTTCCACGGCGCAATCGCCACGAACGCCCCGCGCCCGTGCAGGGTCAGGTGGTTGCTCTCGCCCGTCGGGCCGGGCAGCGCCTCGCCCTCTGGCGTGAACAGGCGGCGCGCCTCGGCGGCGTAATAGCGCAGGAAATCGACCGCCTCGCGCAGTTCCAGCACGGCATCGGTCAGGGTCTTGCCGGCCTCGCGCTGGCAGAGCGAGAGGAACACGTCGCGGTGCGCCTCGTACTGGTCGGCCACGGCTTCGAGCAGCGCGGCCCGTTCCGCTCCGCCGCGCGCGTCCCACTCCGGCTGGGCGGCGAGCGCACGCTCGATCATGGCGGAAACTTCGTCTGGCCGGGCATCGCGGCAATGGCCGACCACGACGGTGCGGTCATGCGGGCAGCAGATCGCGCGCGGGGCGGCAGCCGGTGCGGCCTCTGCCGATGGCGCGGCGGTCCACCCGGAAAAGCCGCGCAGCTCGGCCAGCGCCGCCGCCAGGGGTTCGCGCACCAGCGGATCGGCCAGATCGACCCCCGCGCTGTTGGCGCGCGGGGCGAACAGCGCCGTGGGCAGCGGGATCGCCGGATTGCGGCGCGGGGTCAGCGCGGCGAGTTCCGCCACCGGATCGCCGGTCAGGTCCGCCACCGGCACTTCGGCATCGGCCATGCGGTTGACGAAGGATGAGTTCGCGCCGTTTTCCAGCAGGCGGCGGACCAGATAGGCCAGCAGTTCCTTGTGCCCGCCCACGGGGGCGTAGATCCGCACCGGCGTGCGCGGCTGGCCATCGGCGGCCTCGATCCGGGCGAGTTCGGCATAGACGTCCTCGCCCATGCCGTGCAGCCGCTGGAATTCGAACTGCGCGCTGCCCGCCAGCGCCTTGATCGCGCCGATGGTATAGGCGTTGTGGGTGGCAAACGCGGGATAGATCGCGTCGCTCGCCGCCAGCATCCGCGCCGCGCAGGCCAGATAGGACACATCGGTCGCGACCTTGCGGGTGAACACCGGGTAATCGCCGTGCCCGCCGACCTGCCCCAGCTTGATCTCGCTGTCCCAGTAGGCGCCCTTGACCAGCCGGACCATGATCCGCCGGCCATGCCGCCGCGCCAGCTGCGCCACCCAGTCCACCAGCGGCACCGCGCGCTTCTGGTAGGCTTGCAGCGCCAGGCCAAACCCCTGCCAGCCGCCCGCGAACAGGCTGTCGTCGGCCACCAGCGCCTCGATGATGTCCAGCGACAGTTCCAGCCGCTCGGCCTCTTCGGCGTCGATGGTGAAGTGGATGTCGGCATCGCGCGCTTTCGCCGCCAGATCGCGCAGCATCGGCACCAGCGCGGCTTTCGCGGCTTCCGCATGAGTGAAGTCATAGCGGGGATAGAGCGCGGAGAGCTTCACCGAGATACCGGGGGAGCGGACCACGCCCTCGCCCGCCTCCGCCGCGATCCGGTCCAGCGCGGCGGCGTAGGACTGGCGATAGCGCTCCGCATCGGCAAAGGTCATCGCCGCTTCGCCCAGCATGTCGAAGCTGTGGGTCAGCCCTTCCTTGCGCTCGGGCGCGGCGCGCCCCAGCGCTTCGTCGATGGTGCGGCCGAACACGAACTGTCCGCCCAGGATCTTCATCGCCTGCAAGGTTGCCTGCCGGATCACCGGTTCGCCCAGCCGCCCGACCGCGCGCTTCAGGCTGGCGCCCAGCCCGCCCGCCGATTCGCGCCGCTGTTGCAGGACCTGCCCCGTCAGCATCAGCGAGAACGTGGCGGCGTTGACGAACGTGCTGTCGCTGTCGCCCATCCGTTCCGACCAGTCGATCCCGGCCAGCTTGTCATGGATCAGCGCGTCGGCGGTGGCGGCGTCCGGCACGCGCAGCAGCGCTTCGGCCAGGCACATCAGCGCGATGCCTTCCTCGGTCCCCAGCCCATAGGTCTGCAGGAACGCGTCCAGCCCGCTGGCCTTGTGCGCCCGCGCGCCCATGACCAGCCGCGCGGCCAGCGCCTGCGCGGCGGGATGGACCGCGCTGGCGGGCGCGGCCTGCAGCAGCCGCTCGGCCAGGCAGGCCTCCTCTTCCATGCGATAGGCGCGGCGCAAGGGGGTGCGGTTCAGCGAGACAGGCTGCGGGGCGGACTGCGGGGCGGACAAGGCGGTTTCTCCGGCAACAGGACTTTCCGGCCTCCTAGCACTGGTTACGATAGAAACCAATCCGGCAGTGCGGACGGGGCGGCGATGGTTGGTTTCAGGTAAACGGAACGCCCGGAATTCCTTGCGTTTACGATAGTTTCGGGCAAAGGGCGGGGTTGGTCTGGCAAGGATCAGGGTCGAGATGAACGTTGCCAATCGTTTGCGGGCTGCGCTGTTGGCGCTGGCCGTCGTGCCGTTGACGGGCGCGACGGACCTTGCGCTCGTGCCGGTTGCGAGCAGTCCGGGCAGCGTCTTTGCCGGTCCGGTCGGGCGGATCGTGCAATCGATCACCGAATATACCACCTGGCCGCGCCGCGAGAATCCGGTGACCTTGTGCGTGGTCGGCCCGGTCAGTCATGCGGATGGGCTGGACGGTTTGCGGCTGGCCGATGGCCGCCTGATCGACCGGCAGACCGTGGCGGCGACGGCGTTCACCCCCGGTGTGTGCGATTCCCTTTACATCGGCCGCATGAGCCTGCCGGAAATGCGCGCGCTGACCGCGCAGGCGCGCGGGCGCGGGGTGCTGACCATTGCCGAGGCCGATCCCGATTGCCGCAGCCAGGCGATGTTCTGCCTGCTGTTCACACCGCAGGCGGCGACATTCCGGATGAACATCGACGCGATTGCCCGGTCCGGGCTGAAAGTCGATCCGCGCGTGCTGCGCATCTCGCAGGGAGGGCGCTGAGCGATGGCGACTCCCCAGAAAACGAAGGCGTCTGAAGTCGCTCCGGCAGCCGCGCTGCCCACGCTGGCCCAGATCCTCGGCCGGGTGCATCTGCGCTTGATCCTGTTCGCGGTGGCGCTGGCGGCGGCCAGCCTGGTGGTCAGCGGCGGGATCGTGATCCGCAACTATGCCCAGCGCAATCTTGACCTGCTGGCCCGCACGGTCAGCTACACGGTCGAACCGGCAGTGGTGTTCGGCGATCAGGGGGCGATCCGCGAAGGCGTCGTCTCGGTCGCGGCGGTCAGCGGGGTGGATAGCGTGGAAGTGCGCGATCCGGCAGGCCGCGTGCTGGCGCGCTGGCAGCATTCCCATGCCGATTTCCATTCGCCCATCACCCACGCCGCCAACGGCGTGATCTGGCCCCGCCCGTCACTGGCCCCGATCCGGCGCGGTGACGTGGTGATCGGGGAAGTGCGGATCTTCGGCAATTCCGAGGGCATCCTGCGGTATATCCTGGCAGGCACGATCATCGCGCTGTCGTGCCTGGGGTTGACCGTGCTGGCCACGCGCATCCTGGCGCAGCGCCTGCAAAAGGACGTGATCGGCCCGCTCGATCACGTGGCCGATGTGGCCCACGCGGTCCGCAGCGACCGCGCGTTCGACAAGCGTGTGCCATCGTCCGGCATCGCGGAGATCGACCGCTTCGGGCAGGATTTCAACGCGCTGCTGGCCGAATTGCAGGGCTGGCACGCGGGACTGAAGTCCGAGAACGCCGAACTGGCCCGCCGGGCGACGCACGATGCGCTGACGGGGCTGGGCAACCGGGTGCTGTTCGAACAGACGCTGGGCGATGCCATCGGCAATTCCGTGCGCAGCGGGACCAGCTTTGCGGTCCTCTATCTCGACGTCGACAACTTCAAGGACATCAACGACCGCCACGGCCACGAATGCGGCGATTCCGCGCTGATCGCCGTGGCCGAGCGCCTGCGCCAGAGCATCCGCCACGTCGACCACGCCTTCCGGCTGGGCGGCGATGAATTCGCGGTCGTGCTGGCGCCCTTCTACAATCGCGCCCACGTGGACGCGGTCAGTGCCCGGATCGACAAGGCAATGGAACGGCCGTTCCGCCTGCCGAACGGGTTGTTTGCCACGGCGACGCTCAGCATCGGCGTGGCGGTTTATCCCGATGACGGGGTTTCGCCGCAGGATTTGCTGCGGCGGGCGGATGCGGAGATGTACTTGCGCAAGCGGGGTCGCCGGTCCGCCGGATTTGAGGGGATTGAGAATGCGTAACGGGTTGCTGATTTTCCTGATGGCACTGCTGGCCGCGTGCCAGACGACGCCGTCGAAACCGGCCTTTTCGGCCCGGCAGGTGGCCTTGCTGACCGAGCAGGGGTTCAAGCCGGTGGGCGAGAACTTTGAGCTCGATATTGCCGATCGCCTGCTGTTCGAGGTCGACAAGGCCGATCTGATGCCGGAAATGGCGGCAACGCTGGACAAGCTGACGCGCAGCCTGACCAGTGTCGGGATCAATGGCGCAACCGTGGAAGGGCACACCGATTCCACCGGCAGCGCGGAATACAACCAGCAGCTGTCCGAACGCCGCGCCGCGACGGTCAAGGCGGCGATGGTGGCGGGCGGTCTGCCTGAAGCCGCGGTGCGCCCGATGGGGCTGGGCGAGACGGACCCGATTGCCGATAACGCCACCGAGGAAGGCCGCGCGGAAAACCGCCGCGTGGTGATCGTGGTCACCCCGGCGGATGCCATTGCCATCCGCGATTGATTGCACCTGATTGAAAGGCGCGGCGCAGCGGCTATGACGGGGGGATGAGCATTTTTCCGTCGCCGCGCTGGCAATTCTGGATCGACCGAGGCGGCACCTTCACCGATGTCGTCGCGCGCGATCCCGCTGGCCGGGTGCTGACCGCCAAGCTGCTGTCCGAAGACCCCAACCGCGCGGCCGATGCCGCCGCCCATGCGATCCGGCAACTGACCGGGGCGGGGGATGGGCCGCTACCGCCAGCCGAAGTGCGGATGGGCACGACGGTTGCTACCAACGCCCTGCTGGAACGCAAGGGCGAACCCTGCGTGCTGGCGATCACGCGCGGCTTTGGCGATGCCTTGCGGATCGGGACGCAGGACCGGCCACAGCTGTTCGTGCGGAAAATTGAACTGCCCGAACCGCCCCACGCCCGCGTGATCGAGATCGACGAGCGGGTCGATGCCGCCGGTAACGTGGTGCGCGGGCTGGACGAAGCGGCGGCCAGCGCGGCCTTTGCCGCCGCTGTCGCGGATGGGCTGCGGTCGATCGCGATCGTCCTGATGCACGGTTATCGCCATACCGCGCACGAGGCGCGGCTGGCCGAGCTGGCCCGCGCGGCCGGGTTCACGCAAGTGTCGGTCAGCCACGAGGTTGCCCCGCTGATCAAGCTGATCGGGCGCGGCGATACGACGCTGGTCGATGCCTATCTCTCGCCGGTGCTGCGGCGCTATGTCGAGCAGTTCTCCGGCCAGCTGGGCGGCCATATCCGCCCGCTATTCATGCAGAGCAGCGGCGGGTTGATCGACGGCGCGCGGTTCCGGGGCAAGGATGCGATCCTGTCCGGCCCGGCGGGCGGGATCGTCGGCATGGCGCGCACGGCGGAAGCGTCCGGCGCGGCGCGCGTGATCGGGTTCGACATGGGCGGCACCTCCACCGACGTCAGCCACTATGCCGGGGCGTTTGAACGCGACAGCGAAACCCGCGTCGCCAATGTCCGCATCCGCGCGCCGATGCTGCGCATCCACACCGTCGCGGCGGGGGGCGGATCGATCTGCCGGTTCGATGCCGGGCGGCTGGTGGTCGGCCCCGAAAGCGCGGGCGCGGTGCCGGGTCCGGCGTGTTACCGGAACGGCGGGCCGCTGACGGTGACCGATTGCAACGTGATGCTGGGCAAGCTGATCCCCGATCACTTCCCCCACCTGTTCGGCCCGACCGGCGACCTGCCGCTTGATCGCGCGGTGGTGGAGCGGCAGTTCGCGGACCTGTCCGCGCAGATCGCCACTGAAACCGGGCAGGATCTGACGCCGCAGGCGCTGGCCGAGGGGTTCATCCAGATCGCGGTCGCCAACATGGCCCATGCGATCAAGCAGATTTCCGTCGCGCGCGGACATGACGTGACCGGCTATGCGTTGGCCTGTTTCGGCGGCGCGGGCGGCCAGCACGCCTGTCTGGTCGCCGATGCACTGGGGATCGATACGGTGCTGGTCCATCCGCTGGCCGGGGTGCTCTCCGCCTATGGCATGGGGCTGGCGAGCGAGGCGGCGGTGCGCGAACGCACGCTGGGCCTGCCGCTGGTGGCGGGGGTGGAACTCGCCGTGGAGCAGGTTCGCGCTGTGCTGGCGGACGAGGCTGCGGGCCAACTTGGCACACCGCCCAGCCGGATCGAGGTCAGCCTGTTCCTGCGCCGCGAAGGTTCGGAAAACGCCATTGAATTGCCGCCGGGGCCGGTGGACGAACTCTCTGCCGCCTTCACCGCCGCGCACCGCGCGCAGTTCGGCTATGACGGCGCGGGCGCGCTGGTGGTGGACCGGGTGCGGGTTGAAGCCGTGGCGGAGGATATCACCGCCGCGCAGATCCGTTGGCCGCTGCCCGCTGAAACCGGAACGTCGCTGGGGCAGGCCAGTTGTTATCTGGCCGGGGCGGCGCAGAGCACCCCGGTGTGGGACCGCGCGGCGCTGGCGGCGGGGTTCACGGCAGACGGCCCCGTCATCGTGATCGATGCGCTGGCGACGACCGTGGTCGAACCCGGCTGGCGGGTGAAGGTCGATGGCGATGGCACCTTGCGCCTCACCCGCCACGCCCCGCGCGCGGTGGCGCTCGCCAGTGGGACAGCGGCCGATCCGGTCCGGCTGGAAATCTTCAACGGTTTGTTCATGGCGATTGCCGAGGAAATGGGCAGCGCGCTCGCCCGCAGTGCCACCTCGGTCAACATCCGCGAGCGGCTCGATTTTTCCTGCGCGCTATTCGATGCGGACGGGCGGCTGGTAGCCAATGCCCCGCATATGCCGGTGCATCTGGGATCGATGGGGGAAAGCGTGCAGGCCGTCCTGCGTGAGCGTGCCGGGGGGCTGGACGGTCGCGGGGTGCGGCGCGGCGATGCCTATGTCCTTAACGCGCCCTATGCGGGCGGCACGCACTTGCCCGACATTACCGTGGTCATGCCGGTGTTCGTTTCGGACGACAGCGCCGCGCCCGATTTCTTCGTCGCCGCGCGCGGGCATCATGCCGATGTCGGCGGGATTGCGCCGGGATCGATGCCGCCCAGCAGCCGGAGCATCGCGGATGAAGGCGTGTTGCTGGAGAATGTTCTGCTGGTCGATGAAGGCCGGTTCTGCGAAGGCGAACTGCGCGCGCTGCTCTCTGCCGGACCGCTGCCATCGCGCAACGTCGATCAGAACATCGCGGACCTTGCCGCGCAAGTCGCCGCCTGTGCGCGCGGCGCGGCAGGGCTGGAACGGGCCTGCGCCGAACATGGCCGCGCGGTGGTCGCCGCCTATATGCGCCACGTCCACGCCAATGCCGAAGAAGCCGTGCGGCGGCTGGTCGGGCGGCTGGCCGACGGCACGTTTGCCTATGCGATGGACAACGGCGCGGTGATCCGGGTCGCGGTGCGGGTGGACCGCGCCGCGCGCCACGTCACCATCGACTTTGCCGGGACAAGCGAGCAGCTGCCCGGCAATTTCAACGCGCCGTTCTCGGTCGTGCGGGCGGCGGTGATGTATGTCCTGCGCACGATGATCGACGATCCGATCCCGATGAACGAGGGGTGCCTCGCCCCGGTGACGATCGTCGTGCCCGAAGGGTCGATGCTGCGCCCGCGCTATCCGGCGGCGGTGGTCGCGGGGAATGTCGAGACCAGCCAGGCGGTGACCGATGCGCTGTTCGGCGCGTTCGGGGCGATGGCGGCGGCGCAGGGGACGATGAACAACTTCACTTTCGGCACCGACCGCTACCAGTATTACGAAACCATCGCGGGTGGTGCGGGCGCGGGGCCGGACTTTGACGGCGCCAGCGCGGTGCAGACCCACATGACCAACAGCCGCCTGACCGATCCCGAAGTGCTGGAAACGCGCTTTCCGGTGCTGCTGGAGGAATTTTCGATCCGGCGCGGATCGGGCGGCGCGGGCGCACACCGGGGCGGCGACGGCGCGGTGCGGCGGCTGCGATTTCTGGAACCGATGGAAGCGGGCATCCTCTCCAACCGGCGCAAGGTGCCGCCGTTCGGCCTCGCTGGCGGGGCCGATGGAGCCTGCGGTCGGACCAGTGTCGAGCGCGTTTCCGGCGCGACGGAAGTGCTGGATTCCACCGCCAGCGTGCATGTGGCGGCGGGCGATGTGATCGTGATCGAGACACCGGGCGGCGGGGGATACGGCGAATTATGAACTATTGGGTCCTGTCCGGCATTATCGTGATGGTCGCCGGGTTCGTGCTGCGGTTCAATCCGCTGCTGGTGGTGGTCAGTGCGGCGCTGGCCACCGGGCTGGCGGCGGGGCTGGACCCGGTCGCGATCATCTCGGCGTTCGGCAAGGCGTTCAACGACACTCGCTATGTCAGCGTGGTATGGATCGTGCTGCCCGTTATCGGCTTGCTGGAACGCTACGGCTTGCAAGAGCGCGCGCGGGCGCTGGTTGGTGGGCTCAAAGGCGCGACTTATGGCCGCTTGCTGACCGGCTATCTGTTGCTGCGGCAGGCGACAGCGGCGCTGGGGCTGACCTCGGTCGCAGGCCACGCGCAGACGGTGCGCCCGCTGGTCACGCCGATGGCTGAAGCTGCGGCGGAGGAAACCGGGCCGCTGTCTGATGCAGAGCGCGAACAGGTGAAGGCCATGTCCGCCGCGACCGACAATGTCGGACTGTTCTTTGGCGAGGATATCTTCATCGCGATCGGCTCGATCCTGCTGATGAAGGGCTTCATGGAACAGCAGGGCATCATCCTCGCCCCGTTTGATCTGTCGGTCTGGGCCATCCCGACCGCGATCTTTGCCTTCCTGATCCACGGCTTCCGGCTGTGGCGGCAGGACCGGAAGCTGCGCCAGCGCGGAGGGGCGGCATGATTGGATTGGCACAAGTCTATGTCCTCGCCGGACTGACCTTCACCGCCTTCGCGTTGCTCTCCGCGCGCGATGCCAGCAATCCGCGCCGGTTTGCCAACACCGGTTTCTGGGCGCTGCTGGCCGTGTCGATGCTCGCCGGGGACCGGCTGGGCGATTTCGGCAACGGTTTGCTGGTGCTGGCGCTGGTCGCCATCGCGGGCTTTCGCGGCCTTGGCAAAGGCACCGGCGGCAGCACGGCGCAGGAACGCGCTGCCAACGCGGACCGGCACGGCAACCGCCTGTTCCTGCTGGCGCTGGTGATCCCGGCGACCGCGCTGGCGGGGACGTTCCTGTTCAAGCACTTCCCTGCGGCTGTAGATGCCAAGCAGGTCACGCTGGTCAGCCTGGCGCTGGGCGTGGTGCTGGCACTGGGCGCAGGCGCGGCGTGGCTGCGGCCCGCGCCGTCGGTACCCTTGCAGGAAGGACGGCGGCTGATGGACGCGGTCGGCTGGGCGGGGATCCTGCCGCAGATGCTGGCCAGCCTGGGCGCGGTGTTCGCGCTGGCCGGGGTGGGCGATGTGGTGGGCGCGTTGATGGCCGATGTGATCCCGAACGGCAGCCTGCTGGGCGCGGTGATTGCCTATGGGCTGGGTATGGCGCTGTTCACGATGGTGATGGGCAATGCCTTTGCCGCGTTCCCGGTGATGGCGGCGGCGATTGGCCTGCCGCTGCTGATCCACCAGTACCACGGCGACCCGGCGATCGTCGCCGCAATCGGGATGCTGGCGGGGTTCTGCGGCACGCTGATGACGCCGATGGCCGCCAACTTCAACATCGTCCCCGCCGCGCTGCTGGAACTCAATGACCGCAACGCAGTGGTGAAGGCGCAAGTCGGCACCGCGCTGCCGCTGCTGATCGTCAACATCGCCCTGATTTACTGGCTGGCTTTCCCATGACTGACCTCAACGCCGAAACCGCCGCGCGCTTCATGGCGCTCACCCTGGGCCACCTGGGCCGCGAATATCCGCACAAGCTGGACCACGTGCTGGACGGCCCCGCCGATGTACAAAGCCCCAGCGCGCTACATCCGATCTTTCACGGCAGCTTTGACTGGCATTCGTGCGTCCACGGCTACTGGCAAGTGCTGCGCCTCGCCCGCCGGTTTCCCGACCTGCCGGAAGCGGCGGCGGTGCGCGCCCATGCCGCGCGGGTGTTCACGGCGGAAAACTGGGCGGCGGAGACGGCCTACCTTGCCCGCCCGTCGGCGCGCGGGTTTGAACGGCCCTATGGCTGGGGCTGGGCCTTGGCGCTCCACGCCGAACTGGCGCTGCACGATGCGCCGTGGGCGGATATGGCCGAGCCGTTCGCGCGGGCCTTTGCGCAGCGGCTGCATGATTTCCTGCCCATCCAGACCTATCCGATCCGCGTTGGCACGCATTATAACTCTGCTTTCGCACTGACGCTGGCGCGGGACTGGGCGGTCAGCCGCGATTCCACGCTGGTCAGTCTGATCGACGCGCGCGTGACGGACTGGTTCGGCGGCGACCGGGCTTGTCAGGCGTGGGAGCCGGGCGGGGATGAATTCCTGTCCTCTGCCTTGTGTGAAGCGCTGGTGATGAGCCGGGTGTTGGGCGCGGATTTCGCCGCGTGGTTCGATGGCTTCCTGCCGGACTGCGCTGCTGAGCAGCCCGCGACGCTGTTCACCCCCGCCACGGTGTCAGACCGCAGCGACGGCAAGATCGCGCATCTCGATGGGCTGAGCCTCAGCCGCGCGTGGTGCTGGCGCGAGATTGCGGGCGCGCTGCCGGCGGGCCATGCCGTGGCCCCCGTCGCGCGTGCGGCGGCAGAGCGGCATCTGGCTGCCGCACTGCCGCATCTGGCGGACGATTACATGGGCGAACATTGGCTCGCCACGTTCGCGTTGCTGGCGCTCGAGGCGCCGGTTTAGCGCGCGAACGCTGCTGCTTGGCGGGCCGCCGCTTCGATGGCGGCAACGTCAGGTTCGCCCGCCGGGACCAGCCATGATCCGCCGCAGCACAGCACGGCGTCCAGCGCCAGCCAGTCGGGCGCGGTGGCGGCGCGGATGCCGCCGGTCGGGCAGAACCGGACCGAGCCGAACGGCGCGGCGATGGCTTTCAGCGCGGGAATGCCGCCGTTCGCCTCGGCGGGAAAGAACTTGAACCGGTCCAGCCCCAGGTCCAGCCCGCGCATGATGTCGGACGAGGTGGCGGTGCCGGGCAGGAACGGCACGTCGGCGGCAATCGCGGCCTTGGCGAGGCTTTCGGTCAGGCCGGGCGAGACGATGAACTCACTCCCCGCCTTCAGCGCGTCGTCCAGCGCGAATTCGTTCAGCACGGTGCCCGCGCCGACAATCGCGCCGGGGACCTGTTTCATCTCGCGGATCACGTCGAGCGCGGTTGACGTGCGCAGCGTCACTTCCAGCACCGGCAAGCCGCCCGCGACCAGCGCTTCGGCAATCGGGCGGGCGTGGGATACGTCCTCGATCACCAGCACGGGGATGACCGGGGCCATCAGCATGATATCTTCGATCCGGCTCATTTCAGGTGTTCCGATGCAAAGGCAGCGGCGGCGCCAAACAGGCCCGGCTGCGGATGGGTAATCAGTTTGACCGGCAGGCCCGCCATCAGCCCTTCAAAGCGCCCCTTGGCGCGGAAGCGGCTGGCGAAGCCTGATTTCAGCAAGGTATCGCGGATGCGCAGGCCCAGCCCGCCCGCGATCACCACGCCGCAAGCGCCCTGCGCCAGCGCGATATCGCCCGCGACTGCGCCCAGCGACAGGCAGAACCGGTCGACCGCGGCGGCGGCGAGGCTGTCTTCGCCGCTGGTGCCCAGCTGCCACAGCGTGCGGTCATCCAGCGGCTGGATCGCGCGGCCTTCCATCGCGGCCAGCGCTTCGTAGATGTCGACGATGCCGGGGCCGGATACGACGCGCTCCACCGACACGCGGCGATAGCGCTGGCGCAGCCGGGCGAGCAGCGCATCCTCGATGCTGTCGAGCGGGGCGAAATCGATGTGCCCGCCCTCGGTCGCCTGCACGCGGTAACCGCCGCCACCCCGCCAGATATGCGCCGCGCCAAGGCCGGTGCCGGGGCCGACGACCGAGATCGTGCCGGTGACCGGCAGGGCCTCGTCCGGACCGGCCAGATGGACGAAATGTTCGGGCGCGGCGCGGGCCACGGCATGGCCGACCGCACCGAAATCGTTGACCACGGTGTAGCGGGTCGCGCCCAGCTTTTCGGGGATCAGCGCGGGGCGGATGATCCACGGGTTGTTGGTGAACTGGATCACTTCGCCGCCGACCGGTCCGGCCACCGCAATCGCCACCGCATCGGGCAGGCTGCCGCCCTGCTGCTGGGCAAAGTCTTCCCACGCGGTCTGGAAGCTGGCGTGGTCCTTGGTGTGGAGCGTGGCCGGTTCGCCCAGCGTGATCGCGCCATCGGCGGCAATTTCCGCCATCGCAAAGCGCGCGTGGGTGCCGCCGATATCGACCGTGACGA
>JAYRDH010000047.1:0-20940 GCA_041909515.1 Novosphingobium sp.
GCGACAATTACCCGCCCTTCAATATAGAGCGCCGGGGCGAAGACGCCTATCGCATCACACTCGCCGTGGCGGGTTTCAAGCCTGCCGACATCGAGATTACCGCCCAGCAGAACCTGCTCGTCGTCCAGGGCCGCAAGGGCGAGGATGCCCCGGCGGGACAATTCCTGCATGTCGGCATCGCCCAGCGCGGGTTCGAACGCCGGTTCGAACTGGCCGACTATGTCCGGGTGGACAGCGCCAACCTTGAAGATGGCTTGCTGGCGATCGATCTGGTGCGCGAAGTGCCTGAGGCGATGAAGCCCAAGACCATTCCGGTCGGCACGCAAAAGTCGCTCAGCGTCGTGCGTGATACCGATGGGGAAAGCGCCGCCGCCTGATGGCGTAACATGCTGCCGTTGGCCGGATAATGGCCCACCTTCAAACGTTCGGGGGCGGAACCTTGCGGTTCCGCCCCCGCGATGCTTTCGCACCGCCTCGTCGCAGCCTTGATCGTCCGGGTCGCAGAAGACGATCAGTGCGCGACAAGCCTGTGAACCGGATCTGATCCGGTCATAATCATCGACGGTATGGTGCAGCCATGAGCCGGAAGCAATCGACAATAAAACTGGTTACGAACCGGTAGATTGCATCTTTGACGTTTCGACAACTCCTTGCGACCCCGCCCGGTTTTCCCGGTGCTACTGCGAATCTGTCTTAACGCGTACTCCGCTACGGGTTTGCCCGCCCATCTGGCAAGACGTTTCTTTGGTTAGCAAGCGACTACAACCGATTGCCCTGCAAACTTTCTGGCGCAGTGCGGATTCAGACCAGCCGCGCCTGCCGCAGGGCCGCCGCGATAAAGCCCGCGAACAGCGGATGCGGTTCGAACGGGCGGCTTTTCAATTCCGGGTGGAACTGTACGCCGACGAACCACGGATGGTCCGGACGCTCGACGATTTCCGGCAGCAACCCGTCAGGGGACATGCCAGAAAACACCAGCCCGCCCTGCTCCAGCCGGTCGCGATACGCGCTGTTCACTTCGTAGCGGTGGCGGTGACGCTCAAAGATGCTGGTCGCGCCGCCATAAATGGCGGACACGTGGCTGTTCGCCCTCAGCTTTGCCTCATAGGCACCAAGCCGCATCGTGCCGCCCAGGTCGGTATCCGCGCCACGGGTCTGCAACCCTTCGGGGCTCATCCATTCGGTAATGATGCCGACCACCGGTTCGGTCGTGTCGCCAAATTCCGTGGAACCGGCCCCCGCGA
Source organism: Novosphingobium sp. (assembly GCA_041909515.1). Taxonomy (GTDB): domain Bacteria; phylum Pseudomonadota; class Alphaproteobacteria; order Sphingomonadales; family Sphingomonadaceae; genus Novosphingobium. The sequence goes on from JAYRDH010000047.1 coordinate 1,245, forward strand.
TGCCCGCGGTATTACGGGCGGCCTCGATGCAGGCCATCTGCATGCCCAGGCAGATGCCAAAGAAGGGAACCTTGCGTTCGCGCGCAAAGCGGACGCTGGCAATCTTGCCCTCTGACCCGCGAATCCCGAATCCGCCAGGCACCAGAATGCCGTGCATCGGCTCTAGCCGGGCGGCGATTTCGTCGTCACCGGCCTCGAACAGTTCGGCGTCCAGCCACTTGATGTTGACCTTGACCCGGTTGGCCATGCCGCCGTGGACCAGAGCCTCGTTCAGCGACTTGTAGGCGTCCGGCAGCCCCACGTACTTGCCAACCACCCCGATCGTGACTTCGCCTTCGGGGTGCTGATACCGGTCGACGATATCGTCCCAGCGGGTCAGGTCGGGCAGCGGCGCCGTCATGCCGAAATGGTGCAGCACTTCGGCATCCAGCCCTTCGGCGTGATACTGCAATGGCACGGCATAGATGCTGGAAGCGTCGAGCGCGGGAATCACCGCTTCCTTGCGGACGTTGCAGAACAGCGCGATCTTGGCGCGCTCGTTCTCCGGCAGCGGCTTTTCGCAGCGGCACAGCAGAATGTCGGGCTGGATGCCAAGGCCGGTCAGCTCGCGCACGGAATGCTGGGTGGGCTTGGTCTTCAGTTCCCCGGCGGCCGCGATATACGGCACCAGCGTGACGTGGACGAAGCAGCTCTGGTCACGGTCCAGCTCGTTGTGCAGCTGGCGCAGCGCCTCGATAAACGGCAAGCCTTCGATGTCGCCCACGGTGCCGCCGATTTCGCACAGCACAAAATCAAGGTCTTCGGTATCGGCCTTGGCGAAATCCTTGATCGCGTCGGTGACGTGCGGGATCACCTGCACGGTCGCGCCCAGGTAATCGCCACGGCGCTCCTTGGCGATGATGTCGCGATAGATCCGGCCGGAGGTGATGTTGTCAGCCTGGCGGGCGGAGACGCCGGTGAAGCGCTCGTAGTGGCCCAGATCGAGGTCCGTCTCTGCGCCGTCATCGGTCACATAGACTTCGCCGTGCTGATACGGGCTCATCGTCCCCGGATCGACGTTCAGATAGGGGTCGAACTTGCGAATGCGGACCTTGAAGCCACGCGCCTGCAGCAATGCCGCGAGGCTTGCCGCCATGAGACCCTTGCCGAGCGAGGAGACCACGCCGCCGGTGATGAAAATGAACCGCGCCATGGGAGTTGCGCCTTAATCCGAACAGGGGGGACACCGCAAGCGACGCTTGCGGCAATCCACAGTTGAAATCAAACAGCCCGCCGCACCCGCACGACAGCCATTGGCTGAACGCGGGCGAAAGCGGGCGGAAAAGCGGGATTATTGCTTGGTCGCGCTGCCGAGCGGATCGGCCGGGGCCGCCGGAGCCGCCGCTGGGGCCGCCTCCGGAGCGGGCTGCGCCGCCGCGCCGAGCGGATCGACTGGCGCGCTTTGCACCGGGGTCACGCCGCGCTCCAGCGAGGTATCAAGCTCGCGGCTGGAGGTGGTGCCCACCGCCATGACTGCCAGCGCGATGCTCAGCACCACGAACAGCGTCGCCAGAATCGCGGTCGAGCGGGTCAGGAAATCAGCCGCGCCGCGTGCCGACATCAGCCCGGTGGGGCTGCCGCCCACGCCAAGACCACCGCCTTCGGACTTCTGCATGAGAATGACCGTAACCAGCAAAGTGGCAACGATCGCCTGGACGACGGTAAGGAAGATGAACAGCGACATGGCTTTCCTGCGAATAACAGCAATAGCCGCGCATCTAGGCGTGCGCGGCCCGGCTTGCAAGCCGAAGGGGGATTATTCGCTGACCGATCCGCCGGCAGCAACGACGATGGCCAGGAAGCTTTCCGCCGTCAGGCTGGCCCCGCCGACCAGCGCGCCGCCCACTTCGTCCACACCCAGCAATTCAGCGGCATTGCCCGCGTTGACCGAGCCGCCATAGAGGATCTGCACGTTCGCGCCGTCTTCGCCATTGATCGCGACGAGGCGTTCCCGAATCGCGCGGTGCATCGCGCTGACATTCTCGACCGAGGGGACGCGGCCCGTGCCGATGGCCCAGACCGGTTCATAGGCCACTGTCACCTTGGCGGCGACATCCTCACCTGTCGGCAAGGACCCTTGCAACTGCGCGCAGACCACGGCTTCGGCCTGCCCGGCATCGCGCTCTGCCTCCGTCTCGCCCACGCAGACGATCACGTCCAGCCCGGCGGCCAGCGCGGCTTCCGCCTTGGCCAGCACCACGGCATCGCTTTCACCGTGCATCGCGCGGCGCTCGCTGTGGCCGACGATCGTGAAGCTGGCACCGGCATCCTTGAGCATGGGGGCGGAAATGTCGCCAGTATAGGCGCCGGACGGCTGCACGTGGCAGTCCTGCCCGCCAACGGCGATTTCCTGCACGGCTTCGGCCATCGGATTGACCAGGGTAAACGGCGGCGCAATCGCCACCCGCACGCCAGACGCGCGCGCCGCACCGCGATCGATCGCCCTGGCTTCTGCCAGCAGCGCGCGGGTTCCGTTCATTTTCCAGTTGCCGACGATGTATGGGCGATGAGCCATGAAGTATCCCTGCTTTGTCGTTTGTGCATCCGCCTGACGGGAGCGGACGATTAATTCAGGAAATCGCCTAAGCAAGCTTGGCTGCGCTTGTCAAAGCCCCCGGCCATCTGCGGTTGCCGGGCAGGCGATCACGACCACGCGCGCCCTGCGCCATTGCGGGATGGGCGAATGGTGCTTAAAGCCGCCACAACAGTGCGGAAATCCGGTACGATTCCGGCAGCAAGGGTTTGACGACAAACACATGATCCAGTTCATTCGCAGCATGTTCTCGTCCAAGCTGGGCGCAATTCTGGCGCTGGGCTTTGTGGCGCTGATCGCCGTGGCGTTCGCGGGCGGGGACATTTCATCCACAGGCTCGTTCGGTGGCGTGGGCGGCGGGGATCGCGTGGCAACCGTCGGCAAGGGGCGGATCGACACGGCTGAACTGGAACAGGCCAGCGCCCGCGCGGTCGAAAATCTGCGCGATCAGGATCCGACGCTGACAATGGCCAGCTTCGTCAACCAGAACGGCGTCGACCGGGTGCTGGACAACCTGATCGACATGACCGCGATCCGCGCCTTTGGCGAAGCGCACGGCATTCATATCTCCAGCCGCCTGATCGACAGTGAAATCGCGAAGATTCCCGATGCGCGCGGGATCGACGGCAAAGTCAGCGATGCCAGCTACCGGGCGTTCCTGGCCCAGCGGCGGCTGACCGACGCGCAACTGCGCAACCAGATTGCGCAGAGCCTGATGGCCCGCCAACTGGTCGGCGCGACCGAGCTGGGGCTGGCGGTGCCCAACGAACTCGCGGTGCGCTATGCCGGCGTGATCACCGAACGCCGCACCGGCCAGATCGCCCTGCTGCCGTCGGCGGCCTTCGCGCCCAAGGCCGTGCCGAGCGATGCGGAACTGGCGACCTGGTACGGGGCCAACCAGAAGGACTATGTCCGCCCGGAAAGCCGCGTGCTGCGCTATGCCGTGTTCGATGACAGCGTGCTGAAGGCCGTTCCGGCCCCGAACGAGGCGGAAATCGCGGCGCGCTATAACGCCAACAAGGCGCAATACGCCGCCTCTGAATCGCGCCGGATCGTGCAGCTGGTGCTGCCCACCGATGCCGCCGCAAAGGCCGTCATGGCCGAAATTACCGGTGGCAAAACGCTGGAAGCGGCAGCCGCGTCCAAGGGGCTGGCTGTCGCCAACCTGGGCCTGGTCAGCCGCGAAAAGCTGTCCGGCCAGACCAATGCCGCAGTCGCCGAAGCCGCCTTTGCCGCCGCCAGGGGCAAAGTGATCGGCCCGCTCAAGACCCCGCTCGGCTTCGCGCTGCTGCGCGTCGACGCGGTGGACGGCAAGCCGGCCCGCACGCTGGAACAGGTTCGCGCCGAGCTGGTCACGGCCATCGCCGCCGAAAAGCGCCGCGCCGCGCTGACCGACTTTTCCGCCGGGATCGAGGAAGAGTTCGACAACGGTGGCTCGCTGGCCGATGTCGCCAAGGAACTGGGCCTGACGTTGGCCAGCACGCCCGCGCTGACGGCGGATGGCAACGTGCTGGGCAAGCCCGGCGAAACCGCCCCGGCGGCGCTTGCACGGGTTGTTCAGGCCGCTTTCGCGATGGAATCCGAAGGCCAGCCGCAATTGGCCGAGGTTGAGGCGGGAAAGACGTTCGTGGTCTTTGACGTCGCCCAGATCAACGCGTCCAGCGCCCCGCCGCTGGCGGAGGTCAAGGCCCAGGTCATCGCGGAATACCAGCTGGCCAAGGGGGCAATCGCCGCCCGCGAAGCCGCCAAGAAACTGGAATCCGCCGCGAAGAAGGGGGCTGATCTGTCCGCCGCCGTCGCCCAGCTCGGCCTGCCCCTGCCCCCGGTCGACAAGGTCGACATGGAGCGCGAGAAGCTGCAGGCGATGGGTCAGCAGATCCCGCCACCGCTGGGGCTGATGTTCGCCGCCGCCAAGGGCAAGGTCGGCCTGCTCGCCGCGCCGCGCAACCGCGGGTGGTACGTGGTCAAGGTGACCGACGTGATCCCCGGCAAGGTCGACCCGACCGATCCGCGCCTGCCCGAATTCCGCCAGACCTTCCAGCAGATCACCGGCCAGGAATATTCCGCCCAGCTGGTGGCCGCGATGCGCAAGGAAGTGGGCGTGAAGCGCAACGAGGACGCCATCAAGGCCGCAGCTAACCGCCTCAAGGGCGGGAACTGATCCGGGGTTGCCTGATGTCCGGAACGCGACCTGAGAACTGGGATGCAGCCGTTGCTGCGCTGACTGCCGGACAGTCATCGCTGATCTGGCGGCAGCTGATCGCCGACACGGAAACCCCGGTCGGCGCGGCGGTGAAGCTGATCGAGGAAGGGCGCGGCGATTTCCTGCTGGAAAGCGTCGAAGGTGGCGAAGTGCGCGGGCGTTACAGCCTGCTCGGCCTCGACCCCGATCTGGTGTTCCGCGCAACCGGCGCGGCCTGCGAAGTCAACGCTGACTGGCGCCATGACCGTGCGGCATTCAAGGCTCTGCCGGGTGACAGTCTGACCGAGCTGCGCGCGCTGGTCGCGTCCTGCCGGATCGACGTGCCCGCCGCGCTGCCGCCGGTGCTGGCCTGTCTGGTCGGCTATTTCGGCTATGAAACTTATGGCCTGGTGGAAAAGCTGCCGCGCCCGGCGGACAATCCGCTGGAACTGCCGGACATGCTGTTCGTCCGCCCGGCCCTGATCCTCGTGTTCGACCGCTTGAGCGACGCGCTCTATTGCGTCGCGCCGGTCTGGCCTGCGCAAGGTTCAGCGGAGCATCTGCTCGAAGCCGCGCAGGACCGGATCGATGCCGCACTGCGCCGTCTGGCGCAGGCTGCGCCGGTGGTGGCCAGCGCTGCCGTGCTGCCCGAACCGGCGCTGGTCCCGACCATGGCGCCGGGGCAGTATGCCGGCATGGTGGCCCGCGCGAAGGACTATATCGAGGCGGGCGACATCTTTCAGGTCGTGCTGGCGCAGCGCTTTACCTGTCCGTTCACCCTGCCGCCGCTGGCGCTGTACCGCGCGCTGCGGCGGGTCAATCCCTCGCCGTTCCTCTATTTCCTCGACCTGCCGGGCTTTGCGCTGACAGGCTCAAGCCCGGAAATCCTGGTCCGCGTGCGCGACGGCGAAGTGACGATCCGCCCCATCGCCGGCACCCGCCCGCGTGGCAAGACGCCGGAAGAGGACAAGGCCAACGAGATCAGCCTGCTGGCCGATCCCAAGGAACGCGCCGAGCATCTGATGCTGCTGGACCTTGGCCGCAATGACGTGGGCCGCGTGGCCGAAGCCGGCACTGTCCGCGTGACGGACAGCTATACGATCGAGCGGTACAGCCACGTGATGCACATCGTCTCCAACGTGGTCGGGCGGCTGGATGCGGCGCACCATGACGCCATCGACGCGGTCTTCGCCGGGTTCCCGGCCGGGACGGTCAGTGGAGCGCCCAAAGTCCGCGCGTGCGAGATCATCGCCGGGCTGGAGCCGGAAACGCGCGGCGCTTATGCTGGCGGAGTCGGCTATTTCGGACCCGACGGCAACCTCGACAGCTGCATCGTGCTGCGCACCGGCGTGGTCAAGGACGGGCTGCTGCATGTGCAGGCCGGGGCCGGGATCGTCGCGGACAGCGACCCCGCTTATGAACAGCGTGAGTGCGAGGCCAAGGCCAGCGCCCTGATCGCCGCCGCGCGCGAGGCGGTGCGGGTGGCGGGCGAAGCAGGGTTCGGCCAGTAACAGCTGGACCAACGGGGCCTTGACCGGGCCAGCATGACGGTTAGCACTGCCGCCCATGCACACGACTCCCCGGTTCCTTGTCCCGTTCGCCGCCGCCGCTTTGGCGCTGTCGTCCGCTCATCCCGCCATCGCCCAGCCTGCCGCCCCACCGGCCGCTTGGGCCGCCAGGGCCACAGAGCGCACCGTCACGCTGAAGGACTTCCGGTTTGCCAGCGGGGACACCCTGCCCGAACTGAACATGCACGTGACCACGCTTGGCACCCCGCGCCGCGATGCCAGCGGGCGGATCACCAACGCGGTGATGGTGCTGCATGGCACGGGCGGCACCGGCAAACAGTTCTTCCGCCCGCAGTTCGCCGATGAACTCTATGGCTCCGGCCAGCCGCTCGACATCCGCAAATATTACGTGATTCTGCCCGACAACATCGGCCACGGTGCTTCGTCCAAGCCCAGCGACGGCCTGCGCATGGCTTTCCCGCGCTATGACTATGACGACATGGTTGCTGCCCAGCACCGGTTGCTGACCGAAGGGCTGGGGGTAACGCGGCTGGAACTGATCCTCGGCACCTCGATGGGCTGCATGCACGCCTTCGTGTGGGGCACCACCCGCCCCGGCTTTGCCCGGCGGCTCGCACCGTTCGCCTGCAACGCGGTCGAGATTGCGGGGCGCAACCGCGCCTGGCGGCGTATGTCGATCGAGGCGATCAAGGCCGATCCGGCCTGGAATGGCGGCAACTATACCCGCCCGCCTGAACAGGGGCTGCGCACCGCGCGGTACCTCACGCTGATCGCCGGGGCAAACCCGGTGGCCTTGCAGGCCCAGTATCCAACCGCCGCGCAGGCCGATGCCTATCTCGGTTCGGCCTATGCCGCCGCTGCCGCGGGGGGAGCGGACGCCAACGACCAGATCTATCAGCTTGACAGTTCGCGCAGCTACAACCCCGCCCCCTTGCTGCGGAAAGTCACCGTCCCGGTGTTGTGGATCAATTCGGCGGACGATTTCATCAACCCGCCCGAACTGGGCATGGCCCAAAAGCACGCCCGCCAGATGCCCCGCGCGCGCTTCATCCTGATCCCGGCCAGCCCTGAAACCAAGGGCCACGGCACCCACACCTGGGCTAAATTCTGGAAGCGCGATCTGGCAAAACTGCTGGCGAAACCGCCCGTCCGCGACTAGAGGCGGCAGTCATGATCCTGGTCATCGACAATTACGACAGCTTCACCTGGAACCTGGTCCATTTCCTGATGGAACTGGGGGCGGAGGTTGAGGTTGTGCGCAACGATGCCATGACCGCAGCGCAAGCCCTCGCCAGCGGCGCGGAAGGTTTCCTGATTTCGCCCGGCCCCTGCACCCCGAACGAAGCGGGGATCAGCCTCGATCTGGTCGGTGCCTGTGCGGCTGCCGGTAAGCCGCTGCTGGGCGTGTGCCTCGGCCACCAGTCCATCGGCCAGTACTTCGGCGGCAAGGTCGTGCGCGGCGGGCTGATGCATGGCAAGGTCTCGCCGGTCAGCCACGATGGCACCGGCCTGTTCAAGGGCCTGCCCTCGCCCTTCATCGCCACGCGCTATCATTCGCTGATCGTGCAGGACATTCCTGATACGCTGATCGTCAACGCCACCAGCGATGACGAACACGTGATGGGCTTCCGCCACCGCGATCTGCCGATCCACGGCGTGCAGTTCCACCCGGAAAGCATCGCCACCGAACACGGCCACGCGATGCTGGCCAACTTCCTCAACATCTGCGGGATCGAGGCGCGCGAGCTCGCATGACGCTGTCGCTGGCCGATGCCGAGGCGCTGTTCGGGCGGATGCTCGATGGCGAGATGGAAGACGGCGAAATCGCCGCGACCCTGATCGAACTCGCCGACCGGGGCGAAACCGCCGCCGAAGTGGCCGGGGTCGTCCGGGCGATGCGCGCGCGGATGCAGCGGATTACCGCGCCCGCCGGTGCAATCGACGTCTGCGGAACCGGCGGTGACGGGCAGCACAGCCTGAACGTCTCGACCGCTGTGGCGCTGGTCGTCGCGGCCTGCGGCGTACCGGTGGCCAAGCATGGCAATCGCGCGGCATCCAGCAAGGCGGGCGGCGCGGACACGCTGGAGGCGCTCGGCCTGAACCTCGCCCGCGCGTCGGAATTGGCCGAACAGACCCTGCCGGATCTGGGCATCGCGTTCCTGTTCGCCCAGGCCCACCACCCCGCCCTTGCCCGCGTCGGCCCGATCCGCAAGGCGCTGGGGCGGCGCACGATCTTCAACTTGTGCGGGCCGCTGGCCAATCCGGCAGGCGTCACCCGCCAGCTGGTCGGCGTCGCGCATCCCTCGCTGATCGCGCTTTACCGCGATGCGATGCAATTGCTCGATACCGAGGCCGCGCTGATCGTCTCTGGCGCGGAAGGGCTGGACGAGCTGTCGATTGCCGGGACCAGCTACATGGCGAGCATCGGCCTGACCGGGATCGGCACTGAGATCACTCCTGACAACGCGGGCCTTGCCCCGCACCCGCTCGATGCGCTGCGCGGCGGGGATGCGGCCTATAACGCCGCCGCCTTGCGCCAGTTGCTGCTGGGCGAACCCGGTGCCTACCGCGATGCCGTCCTGCTCAATTCCGCCGCGGCACTGCTGGTGGCGGGTCAGGTGGAGGACTGGCTCGAAGGGGTCGAGGAAGCCGCCGAGGCCATCGACAAGGGGCTGGCCAAGGGCCTGCTCGACTGCTGGATCGATACTGTACAATGACCGACAAGCTGACCGAAATCTGCGACACCAAGCGCCAGGAAGTCGCCGCGCGCAAGCCGCTGGCAAGCCTCGCTGACCTCGCCGCGCGCGCCGCGACGCAGACCGCCCCGCGCGGGTTTCGCGCTGCGCTGGAAGCGAAAGCGGCGGACGGCTTTGCCCTGATTGCCGAAATCAAGAAGGCCAGCCCGTCCAAGGGCCTGATCCGCCCGGATTTCCACCCGGCCGACCACGCCCGCGCCTATCAGGCCGGCGGCGCGGCGTGCCTGTCGGTGCTGACCGACGCGCCCTATTTTCAGGGACATGAGGATTACCTGATCGCCGCCCGCGCCGCCTGTGACCTGCCGGTCCTGCGCAAGGACTTCATGGTCGACCCCTGGCAAGTGGCAGAAGCCCGCGCGATTGGCGCCGACGCGATCCTGATCATCGTCGCCGCGCTGGACGATGCGTTGATGGCGGAGATCGAAGCTGCCGCGCTGGAACTTGGCATGGACGTGCTGGTCGAAGTCCACAACGAGGCCGAGATGGAGCGCGCCGCCCGCCTGAAATCGCGCCTGATCGGGGTCAACAACCGCGATCTCAAGCGCTTCGTCACCGACATCGCCACGACCGAGCGGCTGGCCCCGCTGGCCCCCGAAGGCACCCTGCTGGTCAGCGAAAGCGGCATCAACAGCCACGCCGATCTGCTGCGCCTCGCCCCCTGCGGCGCGCGCACGTTTCTGGTGGGGGAGAGCCTGATGCGGCAGGCCGACGTTGCCGCCGCGACCCGTGCGCTGCTCCATGGCTGACCCTACGATGACGTCGAGGCGGTGAATCGGACCTCTCGCAAGATAGCTCCGAAACGGCGGAATTGCTTGACGGGCGAATCGAAGTTGCTTAATTGTTCCGCATTCGTTCACTGAACGGTGCCGGAACATTCCCGTTTCCCGCGCGTCGTTTGCAAAGGAGTGATGCGCGCATGCTGACCCGCAAGCAGCACGAGTTGATCCGCTTCATCCAGGTCCGGCTGGAGGAAACCGGCGTGTCCCCCTCGTTCGAGGAAATGAAGGAAGCGCTCGACCTCAAGTCGAAGTCGGGCGTCCACCGCCTGATTTCCGCGCTGGAAGAACGCGGCTTCATCCGCCGCCTGCCAAACCGCGCCCGCGCACTGGAAGTGCTCCGCCAGCCGGAAGACGTCGGGACCAAGCCCGCGCCGCGCGCGGCCAACGTCAACAGCGCCGCCGCCGTGGTCCGCCCGCCAGAGGCGAAGCCCGCTCCGGCCAACGACGTGATCGAAATTCCGCTGCACGGCCGGATCGCCGCCGGTGTTCCGATCGAAGCTTTGGAAACCTCTGCCACCCTGCCGGTCCCGGCCGCACTGCTGGGCGCGGGTGAGCACTACGCGCTGGAAGTGTCGGGCGATTCGATGATCGAGGCCGGCATTCTGGATGGCGACTACGCCCTGATCCGCCGCACCGACAGCGCCCGCGACGGTGAAATCGTGGTGGCGCTGGTACGCGGCGAGGAAGCGACGCTGAAGTATCTGCGGCGCGAGAACGGCAAGGTCCGGCTCGACCCCGCCAACGCCGCCTATGAACCGCAGATCTACAATCCCGGCGAAGTGCTGGTTCAAGGCAAGCTGGCCGGATTGCTGCGCCGCTATCATTGAGTCGCAACTGCCGGTCCGGTTTGCGAAGCGCCCGTAGCATCCGCTGCGGGCGTTTTCGTGTCCGGTCAGGTAGCGGGCTGGACCACTGCTGGTGCCGGTGTGGTCCGTGCTGCGGCGGTTATGGGCAGGTTGCCCGGCGCAGACGGCGTCGCGCGCGGCCCCGGCGAATAGGCCGGTCGAGGGCTCCACCAGCCATGTTGCCCCTGGCTCGCGGCCACAGTGCGCACCTTGTGTGCCGCCAGGTCGATGGTCAGGCCGCCGGTGTTATCCAGCATCCGCCGGTCGGCCTTGATCCAGCGCGGACGACAACTGCGCGGCAGGTAGCGATCCGAAATCACGATGTCGACCCGGTCACATGCGGCGGCGAGTTCACGCTCGGCCACCATGTCCGCACCACGGGTCATCAGCAGGTGCCATTGCCGCCCCGCGCGGGTCAGGTGCAAGGCGCAAAAGTCCTTGTTGCAGCGCGCGCCGGGCCAGTTGGCCAGCGAACGGGTTGCACCCGACATCCCGGCAAGTTCGGTCAGGTTTTCACGCGCAAAGTCACTGCGTGATTCGCGCAGGACCAGCAACGCGTCCGGCAGTTCACCGGTAATGCCGACATGGCGGCCATCACCGGAAATCAGCACGTCAGGCGGCGTCACCCCCGCCAGCAAAATCGCGCCAGCACCGGCGGGGACAAAGCCCAGCAGCCGCACCCGCCCGCTCCACAGGGCAAGCCACAATCCGCCGGCCACGAACAAGGCGAAGGCGCCATGCCCCATGCCGGGCATCCGGCTGACCGAACCGGGCATGGCCGCCGTCCAGTGGGCCAATGCCAGCAGCGCTTCCAACGACTTTCCGGCCAGCCACCAGAACGGCGCTCCGGCGCCAACCAGATCGAACAACAGCGCCAGCGCGATCAGCGGCATCGACAGGAACGTCGTCAACGGAATCGCCACGACATTGGCCAGCGCGCCGTAAACGCCGGACTGGTGAAAGTGAAACAGGCCAATCGGCATCAGCGCCAGTTCGATCACCAGGCCAGTCGCGGTGATCGCCGCCAGGTTGCGGCCCAGGCGCGTCCACCACGGCTCCTCGCGCGGCACAATCAAGGCCCGCATCCGCCGCGTGCCATGCAAGGCGATGATCGCAGCCACGGCCGCAAAGCTCATCTGGAAGCTGGGCCCGATCAGCGCTTCCGGCCAGAATAGCAGCACCACGAAGGCGGCCACGGCCAGCAGCCGCAGTGACAGCGGCTCACGCCCCAGCGCCAGCGCTGCAAGTACCAGCAACGCCCCGATGCAACTGCGCACCGTCGGCACTTCCGCGCCGGTCAACAAAGTGTAACCGACCCCGGTTGTCGCGCCGATTGCTGCGGCGATCAGCGGCACGCGCACCCGCAAGGCCAGCCAGCCCCACAAGGCCAGCAGCCGACTGGCCAGGTAATAGGTCGCCGCGATCATCGCACTGACGTGCAGTCCGCTGATCGACAGCAGGTGGGTCAGCCCAGCGTGGCGCATCGCCACTTCGTCAGCTTCGGCAATGGCGCCGCGATCCCCGCTGGCGAATGCGGCGGCAATCGCACCCGGCGATCCGTCCAGGTTCGCACGGACATGCGCGGACAGGAACCGCTGCGCCCGGCGCAAGGCGCTGCCCTCCCCCGCCGGCGCGATCACCGTGACCTTACCCAGCGCACTGCCGGTCGCGGCGAGGCCAGAAAACCACGCCGCGCGGGCAAAGTCATAGCCACCCGGCAGCATTGGCGGGGCCGGCGGCATCAGCCGGGCGCGCAGACGGATGACGGCGCCCTCCGCAATCCCCGGCTCGTCCTGCGCCAGCGGCAGGTTGACGCGCACCCGGATGGCGCGCCCGGTTTCCGGCTCCCGCGTGGCCAGCAACAGGCGCACGCGCCCCTCGGCCGGTTGCTCGATCCGGTCGATCACGGTCCCCGTCAGGACCGTCACCAGCGGACGGGCGATCGGCGACGTGCCAACCAGCGCGGACTTGCCCCACACCAGCAGGCATCCCGCCGCAATCATCGCGGCCAGCGCCACCACGGCCAGGCGCATATAGGGAAATCGGCCATCGCTGCGCAGGCCGGCCAATGCCGCCAATGCCAGAGCGCCACAAGTGGCCAGCATCCCCAGCCATTCCCACCGATTGTCCAGCAGAAACCAGGCGGCAATGCCCGCACCGAACGCCACGACCAGCCACGGCGCGCGATCGAAGCCGCGGCGTTCAAGGAATTGCTCAACTCGCGCAAGCCCGCTTGCCAAGTCGGCGCGGTTGCGCCAATGGCGATGCTGCAATGCAGCGCCATCAGGCGGCTCGTTGCCCAAGGGGATGGTTGGCGGCGCGCTGCTGGCCATGTCCCGCAAATGACAGGATGGATGGGTCGATGGCAAGCACAAGCGTAACCGGCGGAGCAGTGGCGGATGGCCGCGACGTCGTGACGCGATTTGCGCCCTCGCCCACCGGCTACCTGCATATTGGCGGTGCCCGCACGGCGCTGTTCAACTGGCTGTTCGCCCGCCACCACGGCGGCAAGTACCTGCTGCGGATCGAGGATACCGATCGCGCCCGCTCGACCGAGCCGGCGATCGATGCGATTTTCGACGGGCTGGAGTGGCTGGGCCTGGGTGGTGACGAGCCGGCCGTGTTCCAGTTCTCGCGCTCGGACCGTCATGCCGAAGTCGCACGCCAGCTGCTCGCGGCGGGCCATGCCTATCGCTGCTATCTGACGCCGGAAGAGCTGACCGCCCGCCGCGAGGCCGCGCAGGCGGAGCGCCGCCCGTTCCGAATTGTCAGCGAATGGCGCGATGCCGATGCATCGACCTGGCCAGAGGGGCAGCCCTATGTCGTGCGGATCAAGGCCCCGCGTGAGGGCGAGACGGTGATCGCGGATCTTGTCCAGGGCGCGGTCACGGTCGCGAATGCCGAGCTGGACGATTTCGTGCTGCTGCGTTCCGACGGCACGCCGACCTACATGCTGGCCGTCGTCGTCGACGATCACGACATGGGTGTGACCCACGTGATCCGGGGTGACGACCACCTCAACAACGCCTTTCGTCAGCTGGCGATCATCGACGCGATGGGCTGGCCGCGTCCGGCCTATGGCCACATCCCGCTGATCCACGGATCGGACGGCGCCAAGCTGTCGAAGCGCCACGGCGCGCTGGGCGTGGATGCCTATCGCGATGAGCTGGGCATTCTGCCGGAGGCCATGTTCAACTACCTGCTCCGACTGGGTTGGGGCCACGGCGACAACGAGATCATCAGCCGCGAACAGGCGATCGAATGGTTCGATATCGACCATGTCGGCAAGAGCCCGTCGCGGTTTGACATCGCCAAGTTGCAGAACCTCAACGGGCATTACCTGCGCGAAGCCGACGATGCCCGGCTGGCCGAACTGGTCGGCGCCCGGATGACGGGATCGGTCGATCTGGACCTGCTGGCCCGCGCGATGCCGGTGCTGAAGGTCCGCGCGAAGGATGTGAACGAACTGGCCGCCGGCGCCGCCTTCCTGTTCGCCCCGCGTCCGCTGACGCTGGAGCCGAAGGCGGAAGCACTGCTGACCGACGAGGCGCGCGCGCTGCTGGGCCGGATCAACGCCCGGCTGGCCGCGCAGGACGACTGGTCGCTGGAAGCGCTTGAAGCCGCGCTCAAGGCGATGGCCGAAGAACTGGGCCTTGGCCTGGGCAAGCTTGCGCAACCCTTGCGGGCCGCGCTAACGGGGCAGACAACCTCCCCCGGTATTTTCGATGTGCTGGTTCTGCTTGGGCGGGACGAAAGTCTGGCGCGGATTGCCGCGCAGGCAATCGCCGCCTAAGGACGAAACAGTTTTTATGGAGTGAGACAGGTGGGCAATCAGGTAAAGCTGAACACCGGCAGCGGTGACTTCGAATATCCCGTGCTTTCGGGCAGTGTCGGTCCGGATGTGGTCGATATCCGCAAGCTCTATGCCCAGACGGGCATGTTTACCTATGATCCCGGCTTCACCAGCACGGCCAGCTGCGAAAGCGCGCTGACCTATATCGACGGTGACGAAGGCGTCCTGCTGCACCGCGGCTATCCGATCGGCCAGCTGGCCGAAAATTCCAGCTTCATGGAAGTCAGCTATCTGCTGCTGAACGGCGAACTGCCCAGCGCGGATGAACTGGTGAAGTTCGAAACCACCATCACCCGCCACACCATGCTGCACGAACAGCTGGCGACGTTCTATCGCGGGTTCCGCCGCGATGCGCACCCGATGGCGATCATGTGCGGCGTGGTTGGCGCGCTGTCGGCGTTCTATCATGATTCGACCGACATTTCGGACCCGACCCACCGCAAGATCAGCTCGCACCGCCTGATCGCCAAGATGCCCACCATCGCGGCGATGGCGTACAAGTATTCGGTCGGCCAGCCGTTCGTCTATCCGGACAACAAGCTGTCCTACACCGGCAACTTCCTGCGCATGACCTTTGGCGTTCCGGCCGAAGAATATGAAGTGATCCCGGCGGTCGAAAAGGCGATGGACCGGATCTTCATCCTCCATGCCGACCACGAACAGAACGCCTCGACCAGCACCGTGCGCCTCGCCGGTTCGTCGGGCGCGAACCCGTTTGCCTGCATCGCGGCGGGCATCGCCTGCCTGTGGGGTCCGGCGCATGGCGGCGCGAACGAAGCCGCGCTCAACATGCTCAAGGAAATCGGCACGCCCGACAAGATCCCGCACTATATCGAACGCGCGAAGGACAAGAACGATCCGTTCCGCCTGATGGGCTTCGGCCACCGCGTGTACAAGAACTACGATCCGCGCGCGACTGTCATGCAGAAGACCGTGCGCGAAGTGTTCGACGCGCTGAAGGTAACCGATCCGCTGTTCGAAACCGCGCTGCGGCTTGAGGAAATCGCGTTGAGCGATCCCTACTTCATCGAGAAGAAGCTGTTCCCGAACGTGGACTTCTATTCGGGCATCATCCTTTCGGCGATCGGCTTCCCGACCACGATGTTCACCGCACTGTTCGCGCTGGCACGCACTGTCGGCTGGGTGGCGCAGTGGAACGAAATGATTTCCGATCCCGGCCAGAAGATCGGCCGCCCGCGTCAGCTCTACACCGGGCCGACGCAGCGCGATTACGTGCCGATCGGCCAACGCTGATCGCGAATGGCCTGCGGCTGCCCACCGGGTAGCCGCAGCGCCTGCTGGCCATGTTCAACCTGCTGCGCGTCATTCATTACGCCCTTGCGCTGGTGGCAATTGCGGTCGGTATAAAGTGGATCGCCAGGGGGCTTGGCTACATCGATTGACGCGACAACGGCTCAGCCTTCGGCTGGGCCGTTTTCCGTTTCAGCCTCATGTCCGGTTGTCGGCGCCTGCGCGAGCAGGTCGGCCGGGACTTCGAGGATGAACCGCGCGCCCTGCCCCGGTGCGCTTTCAATGGCCAGGTCTCCGCCCATGGCGCGAGCGAGGCGGCGGGAGATGTAGAGGCCGAGGCCGGAACCGCCCTCATCGCTGCGGCCCAGTCGCTCGAACTTCTCGAACACGCGGGCCTGCTGGTCAGCATCCAGCCCCGGTCCCTGATCGGCCACGATCAGCCGCGCCCGCGCGCCGGCATCTTCCAGCCTGATCCAGATCTGCGAATTGTCTGGCGAATAGCGGATGGCGTTGCCGACCAGGTTGAGCAGCACTTGCAGGACGCGGCGAAACTCGGCGATGGCGGGCAAATGCTCGCCCACGCGCGGGGCATCGATGGTGATCCCGCGTTCCTGCGCCCGCACGGCCAGAATCCCGGCGGCCCGGCGGGCGACGTCGGCCAGGTCGATCCGGTCCGGCGCAGTGTTGAAGTCATCCGCTTCGACCACTTCCAGGTCGGCCAGATCCTCGACCAGCGCCAGCAGGTGCTGGCCCGCTGCGGCGATGTCGGCGGCATACTGGCTGTATTCATCGGCCAGCGGCCCGGCCAGCCGGGTACGGATCGTTTCCGCATTGGCAATGATCCGCGCGATCGGCTGGCGCAGCACCGGGGCAATGTCACGCCCGACCAGGCCCGGCCCGTTCTGCGGCATGACGTTGGCAGGCAAGACTGCCGATTGCCGCTGAACGGCCGGCAGGGGCTGCTCGGCTGTCAGGCACAGCTCGAATCCCAGTGGTTCACCGCCGGGCTGCTCCTGCGGGAACAGGCTGGCACGCCAACTGCGGCTCGATCCGGGCACTTCCAGCACCGCGCCATCCAGCAATCGCCAGTGCAGCGGTTGCCGGTGCGCGCTGCCAGAGATTGTCACGAAATCGGTCCAGGGCTTGCCAATTCCGGCCCGCATCGCTGCGGCCAGATCGGCAAGATCAGGCGCGGTCGCGTCAACCGCGAGCACCGATTGCTGCGCATCGAGCCGCGCGACCAGTTCCGCGACGGCCCGGTCGATTGCCGCCCGGCGTTCTGCCGCGTCCTGCAAATCTTCCGACGGCAATGGCACCGCCTGCCAACTGCGCAGCACGATCTGGCACCCTTGTCCGGGTTCGCCGGGCGTTACTTCAACCCAGGTCGTGATCGTATCCTGACCATCGGTGGCCTTGATCGTCCGGGCCAGCTTCAGGCCATAATCGCGTGCCTTGCGGACAACTTCCAGCAATGCCGGAATCGCGACCGTGCCGGGAATTTCGCCGCCGCACCGCCGTTGCAACCCGGCCAGCGGCTCATCCGCGCGGGTCAGGCAATCCGCGTCGTCGCAGTGCGCGGCGGCCAGGATGGCGGCGTCAGACACGAGGCATCAACCGCCAGGGTACGCGGCGGAACGTGCCAGCAGCGCAGCCGCGCGGTCGGCACTCAGCGAATCCAGCCCCTCCGGCAGGCTGAATTCCGGGTGAAGCGTAACAAACTGCTCCTCCACCGCATGCGATTTCAGTCCAGCGGCACGCAGCGCCAGTGCCAGTCTGGCGAGTTGTCCTTCGTTGGTCGAAAGCACTGCGGTATCCCGGTTTTGCCCGGATGCCAGCGACAGGGCACTCAGGAACATCGCGGCACCGGCGTGGGTGATCGACAGTGCCGCACTGGCGCCGCCGCCCATGCCCGTAATCAGCCGGGCGATCAGGCCCAGCCGACTGCGGCTTTCATCATACTGCCCGCGGATCGCCGTTTCGGCGGCAAGGCGTTGGGCCTCCTCACTGCCATCCAGTGCCCGCAAGGCCTTGAGCGCGATGTGCAGCAGGTCGGCCGGCAGCTCCGCCAGCGGCAACTGCATCCGGCGCTGGTTCTGAACGAAGCGTGCCTGCGCGGCCAGCAAGGCCATGGCGGTCGCTCCGGTCGTGCCATCTGGCGACGCGACCAGTGCCTGCACCAGTGGCGACAGCACGGGATCGAGCGCAAGGCGCGATTGCAGCCGTTCTGTCAGCTGCCATTCCAGCGCCAGCGCGTGAACGTGGCCCAGAAAGCTGTGATCGGCGATGAAGGCGTGCACGATGGCGTCCGACGCTTCCGCGGGATGATCACGCGTGTCGGCCTGCCCGCCAGCGACCGCCAGCGCATCCAGCAGCTGCCGCGCAACGTCGTGCATCATGCCGCGCACCCTGGCGATGATCTCGTCACTGAACAGCGAATGATCGTCATTGGCCAGCAGATGGCGCAGGATCGGCGCGATTGTGCCGAGCAGCGCATCGCCATGCGCCAGATCCTCGCTCAACGCGACGTCAGTCTGCGGACCAGCCGGAACAGGGGCAGTATTCTCGTTCATCGCATCGCCATAGCGCGCCTTGGTTAAGGCGGCGTTATCCGCGACTGGAGGCTGCTGGCAATCACGCCGCCCGCCGCCAGCGCCAAAGCCGCCACCTGCACCGCCCCGGTGCCGACCCCGGCCATGACCGCCACGGCCAGCCCCAGACCAATCACCGCGCGGTCATGCAACCAGGCCGTCCAGCGATGTTCGATGGCGCGCGGCAATATCCGCAGCAACCCAAACAGCATCAGCGGCGCAAAGAACAGCTCTGGCGATGGCGAACCGCGATCCGGCGCGAGGTCCCACGCGAGCAGCGTGACCATGATCGCGTCCATCAGCCAGGCATAGGCGGCCCGGCTGCCCGGTCCGGCCAGTCCTGATCCGGGCGACTCGCGCTGAATCCGGGCCAGCATGACGGCCGCTTCGCGCAGAATCCAGCCAATGGCGCACAGGATGAGGCCCAGCGGAACCAGGCCGAACCACCCTGCCCCCAGCCCCAGCAGCGCCATGACCGCCGCCGCCGCGACCACCGAACCGGCCCCGCTGCCGGCATGCAGCAGGCTCGGCCCGAAACTGTGAACCCCCATCCGGGCCATGGCGCGGGTCAGGTTGAGCGGTTCCCCGCCTCCGGTCCGCTGCCGTATCCAGAGCGGCTCCAGCGCGTGGGCGTCCGCCTCGCTGCGAACCAGTGTCCAGAATACGCCCTCCTGTCCCAGCGGCGGCAGGCCGCGCTGGGGCACTCCAGCTTGCAAGGCAATGCGCTGGAGGGCGGACATCGCATCGCAATCGGCGGGCAGTTCGGCGATTCGCTCAACCAGACGGCCCGGCACGCGCATGGCGGCGGCGGCGGCGTGGTTCAGGTCGATCCGCTCAAACCCGGCGGCCAGCCCCTGCTCGATCGCCTGGACAAGTACGACGCTCCCCTGCCCCAGCAGCACCGCAGCGGCGGGGACGGACGCGAACAGGCCATCCCCCAGTGCGATCACTTCATCGCGCGCAGTCACCAGACCTAGCAGCGCGCGCGCATTGGCGATGACATGAAAACTGGCCCCGGCAGCTTCGGCCTGATGCTGAAGTTCAACGATTTCCGGCGCGACGTCACTGGCCAGGCAAACAATCCGTTCCGCCTGAAGCGCCAGCGCCAGGTTCAGTTGCTGTCGCGCAACTGTAAGCCCGCCCACGCGCAGGAACGCACGGGGGGATCCGCCGGGAACGGCTGGTTCCAACATCGATAGCAGGGCGACCCGCAGCGTCCTTCTCCGCGCGTTCCGATTAACAGGCGCGCGTTGTAGTGGTTCGCTCCGATCATGCCAAGCCAAACCACCGACCAGCGGCCGCAGCGCTCAGGCGGCGGTGAATTCGTCCAGGAAAGCCTGA
>JAYRDH010000048.1:0-20559 GCA_041909515.1 Novosphingobium sp.
GGTTCACCGCCTGTACCAGATCGCCAAGGACGGAAAGCTGCTGTTCCCGGCGATCAACGTCAACGACAGCGTGACCAAGTCGAAGTTCGACAACCTGTATGGCTGCAAGGAATCGCTGGTCGATGCGATCCGCCGCGCGACCGACGTGATGCTGGCCGGCAAGGTTGCCTGCGTGGCGGGCTTCGGTGACGTCGGCAAGGGCTCTGCCGCTTCGCTGCGTCAGGGCGGGGCGCGCGTGATGGTCACCGAAATCGACCCGATCTGCGCGCTGCAGGCGGCGATGGAAGGCTATGAAGTCGTCACCATGGAAGAAGCCGTGACGCGCTGCGACATCTTCGTCACTGCCACTGGCAACGAAGATGTGATCACCGCCGAACACATGAAGGCGATGAAGCCGATGAGCATCGTCTGCAACATCGGCCACTTCGACAGCGAGATCCAGATCGCCGCGCTCGACAATTACAAGTGGACCGAAGTTAAGCCGGGCACCGATCTGGTTGAATTCCCCGATGGCAAGCAGATCATCGTCCTGGCCAAGGGCCGGCTGGTCAATCTGGGCTGCGCCACCGGCCACCCCAGCTTCGTGATGAGCAGCAGCTTCACCAACCAAACCCTGGCCCAGATCGAGTTGTTCACCAAGAACGCCGAATATGAAAACAAGGTCTATGTCCTGCCCAAGCACCTCGACGAAAAGGTCGCCGCGCTGCATCTGGAAAAGCTGGGCGTGAAGCTGACCACGCTGAGCGACAAGCAGGCGGCCTATATCGGGGTTACCCCGCAGGGTCCGTTCAAGCCCGAGCATTATCGCTACTAAGGCCAACAGATCCTCCCCATTTTCGCCGCTTGGCGTAAATGGGGAGGGGGACCGTTTCGGCGTAGCCGAAATGGTGGAGGGGTTTTGCGGCATTCGCGCCATTGCCCCTCCGTCTGGGCCAGTTGGCCCAGCCACCTCCCCATTTGTGGCATTCGCCAAAAATGGAGAGGATTTTAGGCTCACTCCTTGCCATCCACGCCCCTCACGCATAGCTGTCGGCCATGAGCTTTACCCCGACCGCACTGGCGCTGCTGGGCCTGTTGCTGGCTGCCTGGACTATGGCGGCGGCAATCGCCGTGGTTGCGGCCCGGCGGCGAGAGCGCAAGGCCGAGGCCGGGCAGCGTCATGCCCGGCGGCTGGCGCGGATGGTCGATGAAAGTCCGGCGCTGCCGTTGCTGGTCCGGGTCGATGGCAAGATCGAGGCACCGCAGCGCCTGGCCGGCTGGCTGGGGTTGGAAAAGGTTCCGCAATTCCTGACCGAGCTGGACGGCGGACGGATCGACGGCGGCGGCGGCGGCCTTACCACCGACAAGCTGGAGGAGCTGACCGAAGCGGTGCGCCGCTGCCAGCGGACGGCCGCGCCGTTCCGGATGGTCGCCACGCCGCGCGGTTCCAAACGCAGCCTGGCCCTGCGCGGGCACCTTGCCGATCCGCAGATTTCGCCCGGCGGGGCGGCGCTGGTCTGGGTTTTCGACTTTTCGGACAGCGAGAGTGAGCTGGTTCAGCTGCGTGACGATGCAGCGCGGGCACGGGGCGATTTCGCCGCGCTGGTCGGGCTGATCGAATCCGCGCCGATGCCGATGTGGTTTCGCGGACAGGACGGCACGCTGCGGCTGGTCAATCAGGCCTATGTCGATGCGGTTGGCGGTGATGACGCGCGGCAGGTGGCCGAAGACGGGATCGAGCTGATCGAAAGTGTCGATGGGCTGACCGCAAAGCAGATCGCATTGCAGGCGGCCGGAAAACAGTTGCCGATCGAACGGATGGTTTCCGTGACGATCAATGGCAAGCGCCGCGCGCTGCGGGTCTCCGATCTGCCGCTGGGGCAGGAAGGCGTGGCCGGCTACGCCGTCGATGTCGAGGAAATGGAAGAGCTTTCGCGCACGCTGCGCGCCTTCCGTGATGCCCAGCGGGCGATGCTCGATCAGCTTTCCGCCGGGGTCGCACAGTTCGATGCCAAGCGGCAGATGACCTTCGCGAACCTTCCGTTCCAGCGGATATTTGCGCTCAAAAGCACGGTGATGCTCGATCCGCCGCAATTTGACCGGCTGCTCGATATGGCGCGCGATGCCGGAAGGGTGCCCGAAGCGCGTGATTTCCCGGCCTGGCGGCGTGAGCGGGCCGGGTGGTTCACCGCCAGTGCCGCCCAGGAAGAGGCCTGGATGCTGGCCGATGGCACGCACCTGCGGATCGTCGCTCAGCCGCTG
Source organism: Novosphingobium sp. (assembly GCA_041909515.1). Classification (GTDB taxonomy): domain Bacteria; phylum Pseudomonadota; class Alphaproteobacteria; order Sphingomonadales; family Sphingomonadaceae; genus Novosphingobium. The sequence goes on from JAYRDH010000048.1 coordinate 2,242, forward strand.
CCCGATGGCGGGCTGATCCTGATTGCCGAGGACCGGACCGAGCAGCTCCAGCTTTCCGCCGCGCGTGACACCCTGCTGCGGACCCGCACTGCTACGCTCGACAGCCTGTTTGAATCGGTAGCCGTTTTCGCGCCCGATGGCCGTTTGCAGCAGTGGAACCGCCGCTTTGCCGCTGATTGGGGGCTGGAAAGCTCGTTGCTGGATACCCACCCACGGATCGAAGGCCTGCTGGTAGAGATCGCCCGTGCCCTGACCAAGCCGGTCCGGGCCAAGGTGGTTGGCGATGTCGTCCGCGCGGCAACGCTTGATCGCAAGCAGACCGGCGGGCGCGTGGTGCTGACCGATGGGCGAACGCTGGAGTTCGCCGGGGTGCCGCTGCCCGATGGCAATGGCCTGCTGACCGTGCTCGACATAACCGATTCGCAGAAGGCTGAGGAGGCGCTCAAGCAGCGCGCTGCCGCGCTGGAAGAAGCCGATGCGATGAAGACCCGCTTCCTTGCCAACATGAGCTATGAATTCCGCACGCCGCTGACCTCGATCGGCGGCTTTGCCGAACTGCTCCAGGCCGGGCTGGGGGGGGACCTGTCCGATAGCGGCAAGGACTATGTCGGAGCGATTATCCAGTCGGTCGAACGGCTTGGCGAACAGATCGAATCCGTTCTCGATCTTTCACAGAGCGAGGCAGGGATGCTGCCGCTGGCGCGCGAACCGATCGAGCTGCTGCCGCTGATGACCCAACTGGTCGAGGACCGGGCAGAGCGGATCAAGGCCGCCGCGCTGACGCTTGATCTGCGCGGAGACAAGGGCGCCGGACGGATCGAGGGGGATCGGCGGCGGCTGGGCCGGGCGATTGGCCACCTGATCGACAACGCCATTGCCGCCGCGCCGCAAGGCGGCCGGGTGCTGATCGAACTGGGCGTGCACAAGGGCCGGGCGCGGATCGTGATTTCGGACAACGGCGCGGGAATGGACGCGGCAACGCTGGCCCGCGCGCTCGAAGGGATCAAGGTCAGCGCCGATGGCAAGGGCGTTGAACGCCGTCAGGGTCTGGGCCTGCCGCTGGCCCGGCAATTGATCGAGGCGCATGGTGGCAGGCTTGAACTGCTGTCTGAGCCGGATCAGGGCACCACGGCGATCGTCGAACTGCCGTGATCCTTGACCTGCCCGATCTGGCCGCGATGGAGCAATTTGGCGCGCGGATTGCCGATGCGCTGCGGCCCGGCGATGTCGTGGCACTGTCGGGTGGGCTTGGCGCGGGCAAGACGACGCTGGCCCGCGCGATCATCGCCGCGCTTGGCCATATCGGCGAAGTGCCGTCGCCCAGCTTCGCGATCATCGAAACCTATGATCCGCCCAGCCTTCGCCTTCCGTTGGTCCACGCCGATTTCTATCGCCTGAAACATCCGGAAGAGGTTGAGGAACTGGGGCTGGACGATTATCGCAACGGCGCGGCGCTGATTGCGGAATGGCCGGAAATGGCGGGCGGTTTCAGCCATGAACCCGGTTGTCTTTCGATCCGGTTGGAAACTGCGCAAAGCGGACGGATTGCGGTTGTCGAACCCGGGCTTGATTGGCTAGGGCGCCTGGGATGAGCGATCAACTTCCCGCCGGGCTGGATGCCTTCCTTGATGCCGCCGGTTGGGGCGGTGCGGCTATCGAACCGCTGGCGGGCGATGCCTCGTTCCGGCGCTATTTCCGGATCCGGCGCGATGGCGGCAAGACCGCGATGTTGATGGACGCGCCGCCGCCGCACGAAGATCCGCAGCCGTTCCTGCGTGCCGCAAAATGGCTTGACGCCAACGGCCTGCGCGCACCGCGCATCCTGGCCGAGGACGCACCGCGCGGGCTGGTGCTGCTGGAAGACTTCGGCGAAGTGCGGATGCGCGAATATCTTGATAGCTGGCCGGCCGATGAGCGGGAAATCTACACCGCCGCGATCGACGCTTTGATCGAGCTGCACCGCCTCCCGGCCGGCCCGTTCCTCGACTATTCGATGAGCGAATATGTCCGCGAGGCAAAGCTGCTGACCGAATGGTATTGCCCGGCGCAGGGGCTTACCGTCGATGGCCCTGGCTATGTTGCGGCGTGGGAACAGGTCCTGGCGCAGATGCTGCCGCGCCAGCGCCCCGGCGTAGTGGTGCTGCGCGATTACCATGCCGAAAACATCATGCTGCTGGGATCGCTGGCCGATCAGGGCCTGCTGGACTTTCAGGACGCGCTGAACGGCCACCCGGCCTATGATCTTGTATCGCTGCTGCAAGACGCCCGGCGCGATGTTTCGCCCGAGCTTGAGGCCGAGATGTTCGATTACTACGTCGGCAAGACCGGCGCGGGGGAGCATTTCCTGGCCGATTACGCGCGGCTTGGTGCCCAGCGTAACGCCAAGATCGTGGGGATTTTCGTGCGGCTGTGGAAGCGTGACGGCAAACCGCGCTATCTGAACTATATCCCGCGCGTCTGGGCGCATCTTGAACGCGATTTGGCCCATCCGGCGCTGGAGCCGGTGGCGCGCTGGTTCGATGCCAATGTGCCGGGCCACCTGCGCGCGGCTGCCGGGGGCTTGTTCGAAACATGAGCAGGACCGCGCTGGTTTCCAATACCGCGATGGTAATGGCTGCGGGGCTGGGCAAGCGGATGCTGCCCTTGACCGCGACGACGCCCAAGCCGCTGATCGAAGTCGGCGGGCGCAAGTTGATTGATTACATGATCGATCATCTTGCCGAGGCCGGGATCGAAAAGGCGGTGGTCAACGTCCACTATCTGCCGGAGCAGGTCGAAGCCTACCTTGGCGGACGTGAGCACCCGGCCATTGCCATTTCGGACGAGCGCGAAGTGCTGCTCGAAACCGGCGGCGGGATGGTCAAGGCATGGCGATCGGGGCTTTTGCCCGATCCGTTTTATTGCGTGAACAGCGACAACATCTGGATCGACGGTCCGCGCAATACCTTGCTTGATCTGTCGGACGCCTGGGATCCGGCGCGGATGGACGCGCTTCTGTTGGTGGTTCCCAAAGAACGTGCACATCAGCACCGCGGCAAAGGCGACTTCCACGTTGAGCCGGACGGTCGTTTGCGTCGCCGCGGGCCTGATGAGGAAAGCGCACCATACATCTTCATCGGCGCTCAGATCGCCGCGCATCGTCTGTTGCGCGACGCGCCTGACGGTCCGTTTTCGACCAATGTCCTATGGGATCGCGCTATCGCCGAAGGCCGCCTGTTTGGCGTGATCCATGCCGGTGAGTGGTTCGATCTTGGCACACCGGAAGCAATTGCCCCGGCCGAGGCGCGGCTGGCAGGTGGCTGAGCGGCCCGGCCTGCAGATCTATTCTATCGCCGCCCACCGCGGCTTTGCCGATGCGCTGGTGGCCGGGCTGATCCCGCGTTATGCCGACAGGGACCTGGGCCTGGCCCGGCTGACCCTGCTGTTGCCCAACCACCGCGCGGTGCGCACCGTGACAGAGGCCTTTGTGCGCCTGTCCGGCGGCGGGATGCTGCTGCCGCGCATGGCGATGGTCGGCGACCTTGACCTTGATGAGACGCTGGGCCCGCTGCTCGATCCGTTGGGTGGCGGGACGGACATTCCGCCCGCCGCCGATCCGGTCCGCCGCTGGTTGCGGCTGGCCGAATTCCTGAAGGCCGAACTCGGCAAGGATGCCCCCAAGGCGCCGGGCCTGCTGCGCCTCGCCTTCGAAACCGGGCGGACGATGGACCGGCTGGCGGTCGAAGGGATCGAATTGGGCGATCTGCTGCAGGACCGGGTTTCCGGGATCGTCGGCGATCTGGCCGCACACTGGCAGGCCTCGACCCGAACCTTTGCCCGGGTTCAGGCCCGCTGGCTGGCAGAGCTGGCCGTGCGGGGAGAGGTCGATGCCCCGGTGCGGCGGAACCTGCTGTTCGATGCTGCGGCGCGGCGCTGGCGCGGGAACGCGCCGCCGCATCCACTGGTCGCCGCTGGGATCACCAGCGCTTCACCGGCGCTGGCGCGGTTGCTGCGGACCATATCGGAACTGCCCCAGGGCGCAGTGATCCTGCCCGATCTCGATCTGACGTTGAGCCGTGATGTATGGGATTCGCTCGGCAATGCGGGGCAGGGCGATGTGCCCTTTGGGGAGCACGATGCCCTGGCGCATCCGCAGTACCATCTGAAGCTGCTGCTGGGCCGGATGGGGGTGAACCGCGATGAGGTTGATCCCTGGCACCGCGCCGGGCTGGCCGCCGCGCCGCCAGAGCGGAGCCGGGCGATCTCAAACCTGTTCCTGCCGCCTGAGGGCAGTGCCGGCTGGGTCGATCTGAAGGCAGAGCAGCGCCGCCTTTCGGGCGTGCGGCTGATGGAATGCGCGCATCCGGGCGAGGAGGCGCAGGCGATTGCCTTGCTGATCCGCCGCGCGCTGGATGAACCTGAAAAGCGGATCGCGCTGGTCACCCCCGATCGCGGTCTGGCGGCGCGGGTGGTTGCGCATCTTCGGCGCTGGAACCTGCGCGCGGACGATACCGCCGGGCTGCCCTTGCCGCAGACGCCCGCCGGGCGGGTGCTGCTGCTGCTGGCCGAACTGATTGCCGGTCAGGCTGCGCCGGTGCCGCTCCTGGCGCTGTTGACGCACCCGCTGGTCGGCGCCGGAGAGGGGCGGGCACGCTGGCTGGACAATGCCCGCGCGCTCGATCGAGCGCTGCGCGGCCCGCGCCCGGCGCCCGGCTTTGGCCCGGTCCGCACTGCGATCGTAAAATTGGCAAAGCGCGGGCGTGGTGAGGCGATTGGTGAGTGGTGGGACGGGGTTGAGCAAACGCTCGCCCCCTTGCTGGACCTGCCCGAGGAAGTCGCGCTTGCCGATGCGCTGGATTGCCTGCTGTCGGTTGGCGAGGCGCTGTGCGGGCCGCGGCTGTGGAGCGAAGCCGATGGCCGCGCACTGGCCGCCTGGCTTGAGGAGCTGCGCGAGGCGGCGGTCGCGGTCGGCACCCGGCTGACGCCGCAGGATCTGCCACCGGTACTGCGCGAGGCGATGGACCGCGTTTCGGTCCGTCCACCCTGGGGCGGGCACCCGCGGGTGGCGATCTATGGCTTGCTCGAAGCGCGGATGAGCCGGGCCGATCTGGTAATCTGCGCAGGCCTTGCCGAGGGCACCTGGCCCGCCGCGCCCAGCCCTGAGCCGTTGTTGCCACCGGCTGTGCTGCGCGCACTGGGCGTGCCGGGGGGCGAATTCCGCATCGGGCTGTCCGCGCATGATCTGGCCGGGGCGCTCGGCGCGCCCGAGGTGGTGCTGAGCTGGTCGCAGCGCGACGAGAGCGGGCCGGTAATCCCCAGCCGCTTCGTGCTGCGGGTCCAAGCGATGCTGGGCGAAAAGCTGACCGAGGAACACCGCGAGACTGAAGCGCTGGAACTGGCGCGGGCGATCGATCATCTGCCGCAGCAGCCACCCTATCCCCGGCCGCAGCCGCGCCCCTCTGCGGCGCAGCGCGATGTTGCCCTGGCGGTCACAGCGATCGACCGGCTGCGCGGCGATCCCTATCAATTCTACGCCCATTCGATCCTGCGGCTGCGGCGGCTCGATCCGCTTGACGCCGAACCCAGCGCGGCCTGGCAGGGCACGGTCGTTCATGCCGTGATGGAACGCTGGCACAAGGCCGGGGGGCGCGCCGGGGAACTGCTGGCGATCGCGCAAGAGGAACTGGCAGCGATGCAGGCCCATCCCGTCACCCGCAGCCTGTGGTGGCCGCGTCTGGCGAAGGGGCTGGAATGGATCGACGCCCAGATCGCCCACGATGCCGGGGAAGGGCGCAGCGTGCTGGAAAGCGAGATCAAGGGCGAAATGACTCTCGCCGGGGTCAAGGTCCACGGCCGGGCCGACCGGATTGACCGCCGCGCCGACGGAAACCTGATCGTGGTCGATTACAAGACTGGAAAGCCGCCATCGGGCAAGCAGGTCAAGGACGGCTTTGCGCTGCAACTCGGCACACTGGGCCTGATCGCGGCGGCGGGCGGGTTCAAGGGGGTTGGCGGGACGCCGGACGGGTTCGAATACTGGTCTTTCGGCAAAAGCGACAAGAGCGAAACCGGATTTGGCTATGTCTCTGAACCCGTCGCCGAAGGGCGCAAGAGCGGCATTCCGCGCGCTGAATTCCTGAGCGAAACCGAACGCTTCCTGCGCGAGGCAATCGCCACCTGGATCACGGGGGACGAGCCGTTCGAAGCCCGGATGACGCCGGATTTTGCCGGTTACAACGATTTTGACCAGCTGATGCGGCTGGATGAATGGCAGGCGCGCGGAGATGGCGGGGCATGAGCAAGGTCCATCCCCTGACCCACCAGCAACACCCCGCGGTCGATCCGGGTGAGGTCGTCTGGCTCTCAGCCTCGGCCGGAACCGGCAAGACCCAGGTCCTGTCCGCGCGGGTGCTGCGGCTGTTGCTGCAGGAAGACGTGCGGCCCGAACAGATCCTGTGTCTGACCTTCACCAAGGCCGGGGCCACCGAAATGGCGGCGCGGATCAACGAAGTGTTGGCTCGCTGGGTGCGCGCGGACGAGGTGGCGCTGGCCGCGGATTTGATCGCGATTGGCGCGGACCATGGCCCCGAAGTGCTGCGCCGCGCCCGGCGGCTGTTCGCCGAAGTGCTCGATTGTCCGGGCGGTGGGCTGCGGATCGATACGATCCACGCCTTTTCGCAGTGGCTGCTCTCCGCCTTTCCCAGCGAGGCGGGGTTGCTGCCCGGCGTCAAGGCGATGGAAGATCGTGAGCGCGACCTGCTACAACAGGACGTGCTGGCGGAAATGCTGGTTGAGGCGGAGCGCAGCAATGACGTCGCGGTGCTGGCGGCGCTTGAGGCGCTGTCGATCCGGATGGGGCCGCAGGCCGTGCCCGGTTGGCTGCTGCGCTGCGCCAAGGCACGCGAGGCGTGGGAAGGGCCGGGCGGCTGGCAGCCTCCGATGCGCGCCGGGGTGCTGCGCCTGATCGGCTTGCCGAGCGATGCCGGGCCGCAGGATCTGGCCGATATGTGCAGCGACGGCCTGTTCGATACCGATGCCTTGCAGTGCTGCCTTGCGGCCTACGGTGGCTGGAAGACCGCGACCAGTGAGAAGACCATCCCGGTGATCCGCCAATGGCTTGAGCAGGATCCGACCGGACGTCTCGCGCTGCTCGATGATTTGCGTAAACTGCTGTTTACCGCCGACGATCTGGCCCGCAACCGTGACCGGCTGGTCAAGTTCGAAGAGAGCTTTGTCGAAGCGGCGGAGGCGGTGCTGGCCTCGATCCTGGCCGTAACGGAGCGGCGCGCCCTGCTCGATTTCGCCGATTTCCTGACCCCGGCGCTCGAGGTAGGACGCGCGTTCTCTTTGCGCTGGGACGAGGCCAAGGCCCGCGCCGGTTACATCGATTTCGACGATCAGATTCGCCAGGCCGCTGCACTGCTGGCGCGCAGCGATCTGGCCGAATGGATTCGCTACAAGCTCGACCGGCGGTTCGATCACGTGCTGGTCGATGAAGCGCAGGATACCAACGAAGCGCAGTGGCAGATCATCGACGCGCTGACGGGCGAGTTCTTCAGCGGTGAGGGCGCCCACGGCGACAAGCTGCGTACGCTGTTCGTGGTCGGCGATTACAAGCAGGCGATTTTCAGGTTCCAGGGCACCAGCCCTGAAAACTTTGCCAAGGCCAAGGAACGGGTCCGGGCCGCGATGGAGGGCATGGCGGACAATGCCCGGCAATTGCGCAGCGGCACTGCGCCGCGGCGCCTGCAAGACCTCGATCTGGGGCAAAGTTTCCGTACTGCCGCCGAAATTCTGGGCTTCGTTGATCGCGCGATTACGGCGGTGGGGCATGACGGGCTGGGGCTGGACAGTCCGGCCGAACCCCATGCCGGACAGGACCGTCCCGGCCAGGTGGTGCTGTGGCGGGTGCTGGGCGCGCCGGAAGAGGATGCCGAGGCCGAGCCGACCGATTCGCCTGATGACGGCGCGGAAGGCTGGCTTTCGCGCAGCGATCGGCAGCTGGCCGATCGGATCGCCCGGCAGGTGCGTGACTGGACCGATCATGGCTTTCCGCTGGTAAAGGGGCAAGCTGCCGGTCAGGCCCGCCGCGCCACACCAGGTGACGTCATGGTACTGGTCCGCAAGCGCAAGGAGCTGGCCGGGCTGATCGTTGCGCGGCTCCACGCCGCCGGGGTGGCAGTGGCCGGGGTTGACCGGCTGCGGCTGGCTGCTCCGCTGGCGGTGCGCGATCTGATGGCCGCGCTGCGCTTTGCCGCGCAGCCGTTTGATGACCTCAACCTCGCCTGCCTGCTGGTTTCGCCGCTGGTCGGGTGGAGCCAGGACGATCTGCTGCGCCATGGCTGGCGGCCGGATGGCGTGGCGCTGTTTGACCATCTGCGCGGATCGCGCGGCGATGCAGAGGTTGATCGGGTCTGGGCGCAGCTGGGCGATCTGCTGCGGGTCGCCGACTATGATCCGCCCCAGGCGCTGCTCCACTGGATACTGACCGGACCGTGGCAGGGCCGCCGCAAGCTGATCGCGCGGCTGGGGACAGAGGCCAACGATCCGATCGACGAACTGCTGAGCGCGGCCAGTGCCTTCTCGGCCAGCGAGGTGCCCGGCCTCAACACCTTCATCCGCTGGTTCGACGCCGGCGATGGCGAGCTGAAGCGTGAGGCCGGGAAGGCCCGCGACGAGGTGCGGGTGATGACCGTCCACGGATCGAAGGGGCTGCAGGCGCCGATCGTGATCCTGGCCGACGCGGCGGATAACCCGCACGCCTCGCGCGGGTCTGCGCTGGAACTGACTGATGCCTTGAGCGGCAAGACCATTCCGGTTCCAACCCCGCGCAAGCCTGAGCTTGCCGGAGCGATCCTGGAAGCCAAGCAGCAGGCCGAGCTTGAGGAAATGCAGGAGCACTGGCGACTGCTCTATGTCGCGATGACCCGCGCGGAAGAGGCGCTGTTCATCGGCGGGGCGCTGAATGGGCGGGAGAAAGCGCCGAACGACGACAGCTGGTACGCCCGGCTGGAGCCGTTGTTCGATGACGATTGGCTGGCGGACGAGCTGTGGGGCGGGGTGAAGCGCCATGGCAGTGTGCCCGCCATGGCAGCGCCGCCGCGGCAGGGGGAGGGCGGGCAGCTCGCGCTGTTGCCGCCGTGGGTCGATCAACCCGCCGGGCCAGAGCCGCGCCCGCCGCGTCCGTTGGCACCGTCTGCGCTGGGTGAGGAACTGAGCAGCGATCCGCCCTATCCGCCGGGCGCGGGCGGCGCGGCGGCGCGGCGCGGGGTGCTGCTGCACAAGCTGCTGGAGCGGCTGCCTGAGGTGCCGGTTTCAGAACGCAAGGCTGCGGCGCAGGCCTGGTTGGCGCGCTCGGCCGCCGATCTCGCCGCCCCGGCCCGCAGCGAAATCGCCGCATCGGCGCTGGCCGTGCTCGATCACAAGGGCTGGGCAGAGCTGTTCGCGCCTGGCGCTTTGGCCGAAGTGCCGATTGCAGCGACAGTCGGCGGGCAAGTGATCGCCGGGACGATTGACCGCCTGCTGATCGAGGGCGAGCGCATCCGGCTGGTCGATTTCAAGACCGCGCGGCGCCCGCCCGCGACGCTGGATGATGTGCCGGTGGCGATCCTGCGGCAGATGGCGGCCTATGCCGCCGCGCTAGAGGTGGCCTATCCCGGCCGCCGGATCGAGGCCGCGCTGCTTTATACCCAGACGCCCGCCTTGCTTGAGATTCCACCAGCGCTGCTGGCACTGCACAAGCAGGAGTTGCCGATAAACTAGCATTGCTATGCGCGGCAGGGCTTTGCCAAAGCCGCGCGGATGCCTAGATTGGCGGCAAGACCTTTCAAGGAGATTCCCGATGGCCACCAAACAAGTCACCGATGCCAGCTTCAGCGCCGACGTGCTGGGTTCCGACAAGCCCGTTTTGGTCGATTTCTGGGCCGATTGGTGCGGCCCATGCAAGATGATTGCCCCCGCGCTTGAGGAAATCAGCGAAGAACTGGCCGACAAGGTTACGATCGCCAAGGTCGACATCATGGAAAACACCGATACCGCCAGCCAGTTCGGCGTGCAGTCGATCCCGCTGATGATCCTGTTCAAGGATGGCCAGCCGGTTGCGCAAAAGCTGGGTGCCGCTCCGAAAAGCCAGCTCAAGGGCTGGCTGGAAAGCGTGCTTTAAAGTCCTGACAGCCGCCCCGCCAGATCGTCCCACAGCGCCTCGCTCGCCGCGCCGATCAGGCCGGGCAGGTGGGCTTCATCGACGCGATAGGGGCGGCCATCGGGCCGGGCCGCTTTGCCGCCCGCCTCGTTGACGAACAACACGCCCGCCGCGTGGTCCCAGGCCAGGGTCCGCTCGAAGATCGAAACGTCGTTGGTGCCCAACACCAGCCGCGGATATTGCTCGGCGGCGCAGCGCGGGATGTCCACCAGCGAATAGTGCGGCGCGATATGGGCCTTCATCGCCGCGCGCTTGGCCTGATCCATGAAGACCAGGCTAATCGCTGCGATCGGCAGGTCGGCGCCGGTTGCGCGGGCGGCGATGCGATCGTCATTGATGAAAGCGCCGTGGCCGCGATGGGCGTGGCACAATCGACCCGACAATGGGTCGTATATCCATCCGGCCACCGTCTCGCCCGCCTGACTGAGCGCAACCATGATCCCGAACGGCGGTTTACCGGCAGCGTAATTGTTGGTCCCGTCAATCGGATCGATGATCCAGCACAGGGCATCGCCCAGCCGGTCAAGCAGGGCCGGGTCGGCGTGGGCTGCTTCCTCGCCGACGATAGCGGCTTCGGGCAGCAGTCGGGCCAGGCCATCGGACAGGATCAGTTCGGCCTCCTTGTCGGCAACCGTCACCACGTCATCGGCCGCCTTGGCGTCGATCTGGTCGGCGCCGAGCGACTGGTAATGCGGCATAACCGCGCGCTGGGCCGCATCGCGCATGATCGCATGGACCTGGGCGGTCAGGGCCGGTGTGCCGCTCATGTCAGCGGGATCATCACCTGCGAGGCAAAACCGTCGCGCTCCTTCAGCCTGGCGTACCAGGCCTCTACATGGGGCAGGCTGGGGCGATCGATCGCCAGGCTGAAGAAGGTGTGGGCATAGACCCCCATCGGAATGTCCGCGATCCCGAATTCCGGCCCCGAGAGCCAGGGCGTGCGGCCCAGTTCATCGTCGAGGATCTTCATCATTTCGCCGCTGGCCGCAGCAGACCGGGCAATTGTAACGGGATCGCGCTGATCGGGGCTCTGCCGGACCAGACCGACGAAGCATCCACGCTGCGCCTCTGCATAGGAGAACTGCCAGTCCATCCATTTGTCCCCGCTGGCGCGCAGCTGCGGATCGGCGGGAAACAGGGCGCCGCCATAGCGCTGGCCCAGATAGCGCAGGATCGCGGTCGATTCCCACAGCACGAAGCCATCATCCTCGATCGTCGGGATCAGGCGGTTGGGATTCATCGCCAGGTATTCCGGGGTGAACCCGAACTGGCCGCCGATATCGATCCGGCGGTGGGGGATATCCATTTCGATCGCCGCCCAGGCGACCTTCTTGACATTGTGCGAGTTCAGCCGGCCCCAGATGGTAAGCATCGCGGATCAGCTCCGGTAATCGGCGTTGATCGAGATGTAGCCGTGGGTCAGATCGCAGGTCCACACCGTTGCGCGGCCATCGCCCAGACCCAGATCGACATCGATGTCGATGTCCTGGCCCTTGAGGTGCGCGGCAACCGGGGCTTCGTCATACCCGTCCACCGGCTGCCCGTCCTTCGCGGCCCAGGTGCCCCCAAAGCCGATTGAGAGCTTGTCGCGGTCGGCAGGTTCACCGGCCTTGCCCACCGCCATCACCACGCGGCCCCAATTGGCGTCTTCCCCGGCGATCGCGGTCTTGACCAGCGGCGAGTTGGCGATTGCCAGGCCGACCTTGCGCGCGCTCTCATCGCTGACCGCGCCGCTGACCGTTACCGCGATGAACTTTTGCGCGCCTTCGCCGTCACGCACCACCAGATGGGCGAGTTGGCGGCAGACATCGTGCAGTGCCGCGGCAAAGGCATCGGCGCCGGGGCAGCCCTCACAGTTCAGTTGCTGGTTTCCGGCGGCGCCCGTGGCAAAGGCCATCACGGTATCGCTGGTGGAGGTATCGCTATCGACCGTGATGCAGCTGAAACTGCGCTGGTTCGCCTCGCTCAGCAATTGCTGGAGAAAGGCCGGGGCAATCGCGCAATCGGTAAAGATATAGCCCAGCATCGTCGCCATATCGGGCGCGATCATCCCGCTGCCCTTGATGATCGCGGCCAGCGTCACGGTCTTGCCGCCAACAATCGCGGTGGCCATTGCGCCCTTGGCGAAGGTATCGGTAGTGCCGATGGTATCGGCGGCATCCTGCCAGCCGCACGGCTCGGCCAGCAGCGCGGCCTCGATCCCGGCCCGGGCCTTGTACTTGGGCAGCGGCACGCCGATCACCCCGGTGGAGGAGACGAACACCTGGTCGTGCCCGCAGCCCAGATGCGCCGCGACCTGGCCCATGATCTGCTCCACCGCCTCGCGCCCGCGATAGCCGGTGAAGGCGTTGGAGTTTCCGGCATTGACCACCAGTGCCCGGGCGCGGCCCTGCTTCACATTGGCGCGGCCCAGCTCAACCTCGGAAGAGCAGCAGACGTTGCGGGTGAACACCCCCGCAGCCGCCGTGCCTTCTGCCAGCTCAACATAGGTCAGGTCGCAGCGGCCCCAATCCTTGTACCCGGCCCGTGCCACCCGCAGCGTCACCCCGCCGATCGGCGGCATGGCGGGGAAGGGGCGGGCGAGCGGTGAGACGGCGTGGGTCATGGTCCAGCGCCTTAGGATTCGGGCGAGCGAGGAGCAAGAGGATTGCTAAGGCCGGCAGCGTTGATAAGCTGGAACCACTTGATCAGGTGGGAGTTTTCGAATGCGGTTGATCTTTGGCGGAATTGCTTCCGTTGTGGTGCTTGCGTGCAATCCAGCGCTTGCGCAAAACGACGAGCAGGGCGCGCCTGCTGCCGCTCAAGCGCCGATCCTGATTGTTCCAGTCGCGGCGCCTGCACCAAAGGCACCGCCAAAATCGTTAGGCAAGACGAAATCTGCGACACCGATCAACAACCCGGGCAGCTGGGTAGCCACCACAGACTATCCGTCGGCAGCCCTGCGCGAACGGCGTGAAGGCACCACCGCGTTTCGCCTGACAGTGGATAAGGCAGGCAGGGTGACTGATTGTATGATCACGAGTTCGAGCGGATCGCCAGACCTCGATCAAGCAACGTGTTCGCTCGTAATGAGACGTGCACAGTTCACTCCGGCACTCGATGCCAAAGGCAAGCCGACCACTGGCACCTTTTCTACCCGGGTGCGTTGGGTGATTCCAAAGGGACCGAGGGCAATCGAGCCGTCGCAGCGGCAGGTGTCCTTTGTGATCGGCACTGATGGCAAGGCTTCGGACTGCGTCGAAACGAAGAACGGAGAGGTTGTCACCAGTGCCGAACTGCGGACGCCGTGCAGCATCGGCGCCACATACAAGCCCTACACCGACGCGGCCGGCAATCCGGTGCGAAAGAAAGTGACCATCACCCAGACGATCGAACTGAGCGACGCACCCGAATAAGGCGAGCCTACTTCCCCAGTCCGATCAGCGCCATCGGCCCGGCCTTGTCGCGCGGGGTAATGGTCCATTCAAGCCGCTGGCCTGCCGGGTCGGCCCTGGGGCCTTCATCGGTGTTGTTGGCCAGGATGGTGCCGTTGGTGGTAAGGATGAACTTGCCGTCAGCCTGGGGCAGGTTGGGCATTTCTTCGCCGCCCTTGCCGCCTTCGGCCGCGATCATCGCGCCCAGACTGCCAAACGGCGCCGCACCGTTCATTTCGCCATTGAGCGCAGGCGAATCGAACCGCACCGAACCATCTGTCCGGCGGTTGAGCACGAAGAACGGCACAACCTGCGCCATCTTCTCGATCGTCGGGAAGGCGAAATCGTGGTCGAGCCGCCCGGCGACCCGGAAGTCCACTTCGTAAATGCCGTTGCCCTTGTAGGTCACCGCATTGAACCCGGCCTGGCGGCGCAGGCGCGAGGCCAGCTCTTCGGCCGCGCGCGGGTCGCTCGGGTCCAGCCCGCCGAGCATGGCCTTGGCGGTTTCAAGCTCCTTCTGGCGCCTTTCCGCCGCAGACTTGCGATCGGCTTCCCACTCTTCCTTCTGCTGGGCGATCTCGTCCTTGGTGCATGGCCGTTCAGCGCCGGTATCGTCATTGAAACAAGTGTGTTCAACGAAGGGTTCGTCTGCCTTTGCGCCAGCCTTCATCAGTTCCGACAGACCGAGCACGAAGATCTCACCCTTGTAGGTATAGGTGAAGGTGCCGTCCTTGCGCAGGTCCAGCGTCGCCAGGAACTTGCCCGGAGTGACTAGGCAGGCGCTCAGCAACAGACTTAGCGCGGCGGCCAGGCCAACCGCAGCCATGCGGCGAAGGGGTGTGTGCAGGGTCATCGATCTCTCCCGGTCAGCCGCGCGTTGCAATCGCATAGAGCGTGATTGCAGCGGCATTGGAAACGTTGAGGCTTTCTATGGCCCCGCTCATCGGCAGTCGAGCCACGACATCGCAGTGCTGCACAATGTTGTGGCGCATTCCCTCGCCCTCTGCGCCCAGCACCAGTGCGACCGGGCCGGCGGGAAGGGCCTCGGCAAAGGTCGCGCTGCCTTCACCGTCCAGGCCGATTCGCCAGTATCCAGCCTCGGCCAGCTCATCGAGCGCGCGCGCCAGGTTGACCACGCGGACCCACGGCACGACTTCCAGCGCGCCCGAAGCGCTCTTGGCCAGGGTGCCGGATTCGGGCGGGGAGTGCCGGTCCTGGGTGACCAGCGCCGCGGCGCCGAAGGCCGCGGCAGAGCGCAGAATTGCGCCGACATTGTGCGGATCGGTGACCTGATCGAGCACCAGCACCGGGCGGGCGGGGTCGCCATCCAGCACCTCGTCAAGAAAGACGTCTTCCAGTGCATCGCATTCGAGCACCAGCCCTTGATGCGGCGCATCGCGCGCCACCAGCCGGGCAAGATCGGCCGGACTGGCCCATTCCAGCGGGAAATCGCTGGGCAGTTCACCATCCAGGCTGGCCACGCCCTCGCGCGTTGCCCACAGCTTGCGGTGGCGGCGTTCGGGGTTTTTGAGCGCGGCCTCCACCGCATGGCGACCCCACAGCCGGACTGCGCCGGTGCTGGCCCGGCCCGAACCGCGCCCGCCCTTCATCCGTCCGGCGCGCCCGCGTAGCGCCTTGCTGGTCTTGGTGGTGCCCTTTTTGCTATCGTCGTTGCGGCTCATGCGGGAAAATCCTGTTTCATGGCGCCTCCCTGCCAGTCACCCCATTGACAGGCAAGTCACTCTTCGGCATTGGCGCGCTTCCTCGGCCGGACGGCCCCTCTTCGGGGGGGCGCGCATTCGGGTCAGGCCCGACGCCGGCAAGCTGGTGTGGACAGGTGGCCGAGTGGTTAAAGGCAGCAGACTGTAAATCTGCCCGCGCAAGCGTACGTTGGTTCGAATCCAGCCCTGTCCACCACCGGCCTTTCTCATTAGACCCCCGAAAATCCCTAGAAATCCCGGAAAACCGGGCGTATTATCGCCCTGGCCGTCCCACTGCGTCCGTTGCAATTCCCGTGCATCCAAGACGAAGTGTGGGGGTAATGTGGGGGTAAATCGGCTTACCCCCACACTTTGACCTCCCGATGTGGGGGAGGAAAATGTGGGGGTAAAGCGATGGGCAAGCTCTCGGCGGTCACGGTCAAGGCAGCTTTGGCGAATCCCGGGACTTATCAGGATGGCGAAGGGCTATTCCTTAAAGTGGACAAGCGCGGCGGTGCCTACTGGCAATTGCGTCTCCAGCGCGACGGAAAGCGGCAGGACATGGGGCTGGGAAGCGCCAAATTGCTGACGCTTGCAGAGGCAAGAAACAAGGCAGCCGAAATACGCAAGGCGGTCAAAGTGGAAAAGCGCGACGTGCTGGCGGAGCGCAAAGACGAAGCCGCCGCCAAGGTGACGTTTCGCGTCGCTGCTCGCCAGTATCACACCGAGAACGAGGCGGGATGGAAGAGCACAGTCTATGCCCGTCAGTGGCTCGCCAGTCTGGAAAACTACGCATTCCCGAAACTGGGCGAGATGCCAACTAGCCGAATCGCTGCCGCCGATATCATCGAGGTGCTTACGCCAATCTGGCAGGAAATACCGGAAACCGCTCGTCAGGTACGAAACCGGATTTGTGCAGTACTCGACTATGCCCACGCCAAAGGCTGGCGATCCCGCGAAGCCCCATCGGGCAACGGGAGCCTGAAAGCCGGTCGCGGCTTGCCCCGGCAGGTCAAGGAACGGGGAAACCGCAAGGCTATGCCCTATGTCGCCTTGCCAGGATTCCTCACCGCGTTGCGTCGGAAACCATCCTATGGGCGGTTGGCTCTGGAACTACTCATCCTCACTGGTACAAGATCGCAAGAGGTCCGGCTGGCGACTTGGCCTGAATTTGACCTGGAGGGGCGTCTGTGGACGATTCCCGCCGATCACATGAAGCGGGCCAAGGCGCACCTCGTGCCGCTTTCAGAGGCCGCTCTGGCGGTACTGGCAAAGGCGGATGCCCTTCGGCTGGAAGGAACCGACGTCGTTTTCCCAGGCGTAGCTGGCAACCCAATGTCAGACATGACACTGCTCAAGGTGCTGCGCGACATGAGCGAACCGTTCCATGTTCACGGCTTTCGCTCCGCCTTGACCGACTGGGCTGCGAACGAGGGCGTCGCCGATGCCGTGGTAGAGGCGGCGTTGGCGCACAAAACACCTGACGCGGTGCAGGCTGCCTATCGACGCACGACTTATCTCGGCACGCCGGGTCAGCCCGGCGCGCGGGTGAAATTGATGGAAGCGTGGGGATGCTATTGCTCGGGAAAGGCCATCAATCAGGCGATGCCAGTTAGCGACGCGGCTGAATCCTGACCGTGCATTGGACTGCCTTGCGCGACGTTGCGGCATTCTTCCGGCAAGCGTCAACGGCATCGTGGTTGTCGCGTTGGATGTCAGCGGCCTGCACCAGCGCATTCCATGCCTCGGGGCTGTCACTTTGCATCAGCCGTGCGCCTGCATCCCACTGTGAGGATGCGCCGACCATTCGCGCTGCCATGCGTTCGGACCAGTGCCAGCTTTCTGGCATTGTGCGGGCAATGGTGCCGGGAAGGAACGACCATAGCAGTATGCCTGCCAGCAAAGCTCCGCCTGCTGCCTGAAAGAGTTGCTGCCGCTGTTCGGCGGCGCTGCGTGCATGGGCCGTGACGCTGCGCATCTCCTGGGCGGCGTGGTGCAAGTCACTCCGGGCTTGGCTTATCCTGTCCTGATCGTTGCGCCGGGCAGCTTCTGCTGCGGCGGCAATCCGATTGCCAATGCTTTCAGGGGTCATCTGCATTGCCGGATGACCAGCCATGCCCTTCAGGCTCTCGCTCATCGCGCCTATCCGCTTGGCCATATCGGTCAGGGTCGGGCCATAGTCGGGAATGACAATGTCTGCGCGCTCGGCGGCAAGGTGCTGCACGGCGCGGCGCATTAGGGCCAGCTCGCCTTCAAGGCGGGCGAACGCTTCGGCGGCGGGATCGCTTGCGGCCTCCGGGGCGGGAGGATCGGGTTCCGGCTCAAGGTCCAGTTCCAGTTCGACGTCATCGGCTTGCGCATTTTCCATTTCGTTTCTCCTACAGGCCCATTCCGATTGACCGGCTACGTTCCATCGACACGGAAGCGGCAAGGTCGCGGGCCAGATCGCGACCGAGTTCTGTTTTGATGCCAAGCTCGCGGGTGCGACCGCGCAACAGGGATTCGACCTGCGCGTCGCGCTCCAGCCCCTTCGCCATGTCCGTCATGCGGTTGGTGAGCCTCTGCGCACCGTTGCCGTCGCCATCGCGCTGCATGGCCTGGCGCGCCTGCCCAAGCCGCTGCCAGTCGCTGACAAAGCGGTCTGCACGCTGCGCCGGATCGACGCGGATTTCGGCCTCAAGCTGCATGGCGCGGATTGCACCCTGGCTGCGACCATCGGCGGCCTCACGGGCGAGCGTGGGCTGGCGCTGCAAGGCGCTGGCGAGGTCAGTTGCGCCATGGGGCCGGATCGCGTCGAGCGCCTTACCGGCCTTCTCCAGCGCGTCGCGCTGATGTGGTAG
This sequence comes from Novosphingobium sp., assembly GCA_041909515.1. Classification (GTDB taxonomy): domain Bacteria; phylum Pseudomonadota; class Alphaproteobacteria; order Sphingomonadales; family Sphingomonadaceae; genus Novosphingobium. Next base: position 20,375 of record JAYRDH010000048.1, read on the forward strand.
GACCGGCAATCCCTGTTCGCGCATATGCCCGATGTCGTTGGCAGCACGTGCATAGCGCTCGACCGCCCGGCGCTGATCGGTCGGGCCAGCCTGATCTGTCGGCAGAGCTTCGAGCCGGTTGGCCTGGGGACGGAAGCCGGCGAAGATGGACTTCGCCCGCTCCGGCAACTGCCGTGCGATTTCTA
>JAYRDH010000049.1:0-19908 GCA_041909515.1 Novosphingobium sp.
ACCTGCGCCGGGGTCGAAATCGCGGCCAGAGCCGGAGTCGAAGCCGCACTCAGGGCCGGCGACGGCGCGGCCGCCTGGAGCGGCGGCAGTTCGGCCTGACGCGGTGCGGCGGACGCGGCGGCGAGCCTGGGCACCGCCGGAATCGTCGTCACCGGCGGGGTTGCGGTCGTCTCGCGCGTGGCGATCGGCGCCACCGGGGCGGTTGGCGCTGCCGCCGCCGCAACGCGGGTCACCGGCGTTCGCGCCGGTTCTGCGTCGCGGCTGCGCTTGCGATCCTTGGCGCGATCGCGCGCCTGGTCCTTGGCGGTTGCGCGCGTCGCGGGGGTTGCCACCGGGGCAGCAGCGGCCAGCACGGCGCGCGGACGCTGGAACGCGGCAAAGCGCGGGTCCTCTCGCCCGATATCCGCCGCGCGCGGGAACTGGCCCAGATTGGCAGCGGCGGCCTGCTGCGCTGCGGTCAGGCGCGGCATATAGCGCAAATAGGCGGTCATCGGCTCGGCCAGCTGGGCGGGCATGGTGGAGCGGACGATCGATTCCGCCTCTGCCCCCTGCCCCAGGATGGCGAGCGCGAAGGCCCGCGTTCGCCAGGCGCCCTTGTCCTGCTTTTGCAGCAAGGGCGTCAGCGTCAGTTCCATCGCCCGGCGATCCCCGCTGATCGCCTGACTCAACGCCAGCCGCCGCACCGTCTCATCGTCGCTCGCGGCGGCCAGCGCCAGCTTGTAGTATTTCTGCGCGGTCGCGTTATCGCCGACCAGGTCATAGGCCAGCCCGCGCGGCGCCAGAAGTGCCGGGTCGATCGGCCCGGCCTGCTCCGCTTCGTTGAACAGGTTGATCGCGGCAATCGGATCGTCATTGACGGCATAGGCCCCGGCCAGCCCGGCCTTGACGTTGGGGTTGCCCGGCGCGAGCTTGGCGGCACGCTGGTAAAAGCCCACAGCCGCAGCCGAATCGCCAATCTGCATCGACATCCGCCCGGCCTCGATCAGGGTCGGGACATCGGTGGGATTGCGCGACAGCCGGTGCAGCACCTCGTTGAGCTTCATGCCCGTCGATCCGGGGACCGACTGCACCACCGGGGCGCTGATCGTCGGCACGGCACCCGTACCGCCAGCCTGCGCCAGCGCCGCGCCCGGCACCGCCAACAGGCTGGCTCCCAACAAGGCAGCCAACCGCGCGCGCCGCAGCGGGGCAAGAACAGCGGTGGTGGGGGCAAATTCGGACATCGCGAAACCCTTATTCCCGAAACAGGCAGGACGAGAGCCCATTGCTAGGCCCCCGTCCCTGAACTGTTGCCAAACGCGGTTCGGCCATTCGGCCCCGCCGCATTGGCGCTATTGGTTGTTCTGCCGCCCAAGGAAGCGGGGAATGCTGATCGACGGACCACCATCATTGTCGTCGTCGTCATCCTCGCTGTTCGAACGACCACCGCGTGACAGGTTGGCCATACGCTCGAACAGCGTCGCCCCGCCGACGCGCGGCGCGCTGGCACCGGCTGGCGGCATGGGTGCCCGCGCCGGAGCCGCCGCGCCAAAGTCATCGGCCGGATCGATTGGCCCACCGGCACTCTCTCCGTTCTCGCTCGACACCAGGCCGCGACGGCGCCCCGGCATGGCCAGCGGCGCGGCCACTTCATCCTCTGCGGCCAGTTCATCCGCGCCCAGCAACAACTCGTCACCGGTGCTGGCGGATGCCGGTTCACCGGCTTCCAGGTTCAGTTCCAGCGGCTCAGCGCCTGCGGCCTCGCCCATGTCCCAGTCATCATCGGCATAAGTTGCCACCGGCTGGGCAGCCGGAGCAGGTGCCGGTTCAGGAGCCGGCGCCGGAGCGGCGGCAACCGGCGGCGACGCCGCTTCCGGCGTCCGCTCGAACAGGGGTTCGGCTGCCGGAGCAGTCATGGCCGGACGCGCAGGCCCGCGCGATCCGCCCATGTTGAACGGACGCTCGTTGGCGATTTCGGCCTGCTGGGCGGTCTGCTCGATCCCGGTGGCAACCACCGAAACGCGGATCTTGCCCTGCAGATCGGGGTTGAAGGCGCTGCCCCAGATGATGTTGGCGTTGGGGTCGACCAGTTCGCGGATGTGGTTCGCGGCCTCGTCCACTTCGAGCAGCTTCATGTCGTCGCCGCCGATGATGGAGATGATCACGCCCTTCGCGCCCTGCATCGACACGCCGTCGAGCAGCGGGTTGGCAATCGCCTTTTCGGCGGCTTCGAGCGCACGGTTTTCGCCCTGGCCTTCGCCGGTGCCCATCATCGCCTTGCCCATTTCGGCCATGACCGAGCGGACGTCGGCAAAGTCGAGGTTGATCAGGCCCGGCATGACCATCAGGTCGGTGATGGAGCGGACGCCCTGTTGCAGGACTTCATCGGCCAGCTCGAACGCTTCCTTGAAGGTCGTTTCCGCCTTGGCCACCAGGAACAGGTTCTGGTTGGGAATGACGATCAGGGTGTCGACGTGCTTTTGCAGCTCCTCGATCCCCGCCTCGGCGGAACGCATCCGGCGGGTGCCTTCGAATAGGAACGGCTTGGTCACGACGCCAACCGTCAGCACGCCCTTTTCGCGGGCCAGCTTGGCCACGACCGGGGCCGCGCCGGTGCCGGTGCCGCCGCCCATACCGGCGGCAATGAAGCACATGTGCACGCCTTCCAGCGCGCGCTCGATCTCGGCCATGGTTTCTTCGGCGGCAGCGCGACCGACTTCGGGCCGCGAACCGGCGCCAAGGCCCTGGGTGATGTCGGGGCCAAGCTGGATGCGGTGTTCCGCAATCGAGTTGTTGAGCGCCTGGGCATCGGTGTTGGCGACGACAAAGTCCACGCCTTCGATCCCGGCATGGATCATGTTGGCGATGGCGTTGCCACCGGCCCCGCCCACCCCGATCACGGTGATCCGGGGACGCAGCTCTTCAACGGCTGGCGGTCCGATATTGATGCTCATGGCGCTCTCCTGTCCGTCGCGCGGATGCAAATGGTCATTTGGCTATGGTTACTGCACTGTAAGAATCGGCCAAGCCAAGCCGTCGTGGCGCGTTGTCCACAGCCGGTACCGGTTTTGACCCGATTTCGTCGCACTTCAGAAATACTCCTTCACCGCGCGCAGCACGCGGGTGACCAGTCCCAGCCCCGAATAGCGCATGGTCTTCTGGTAACCCGGCCCGATCGCGCGGATGTCGATCGGGTCGTCGGCGGCATAGAGAACGAGGCCGGCCAGCGTGGTGAAGCCCGGTGTGGCGTGCGCCTCGGCCAGGGCCTTCATGTGCAGCGGCTTGCCGATGCGCACCGGCTTGCCCAGGGCCGATTGCGCGTAATCGGCCAGCCCGGCCAGTTCCGCGCCGCCGCCGGTCAGCACCACCAGCTGTCCGCGCTGACCAGTAAAGCCCAGGCTTTTCAGCGCCTTGGACACGTCCTCCATCAGCCGCCCCAGCTGCCCGGTGATGACCGAGACGAGTTCGGCGCGGGGAATGCGGTTCTTGTCGTCGGCGTGGCGCGCGGCGGGGCCGGTCGCCTCATCGCCCGGAGCGTTGACCGGGATCATCTCGCGGTGGTCGGCCGGGCTGGCAATGGCCGAACCGTGCACACATTTCAGCCGCTCCGCCTGGAACCGGCGGATGCCGAACGCGCTGGCAATGGCGTCGGTCACGTCGCCCGATCCCATCGGAATGGTGACCAGGCCCAGCAGCATTCCCGCCGCATAGACCGACACGTTGGTCACTTCCCCGCCAAATTCGACCAGCGCGACGCCCAGTTCGCGCTCCTCCGCCGACAGGCAGGCATAGCCCGCCGCGATCGGCGATCCGATCACCCCTTCGACGTCGAGGTGCGCGTTCTGCACCGCTTCGGTGATGTTGCGGATCGGCGCGCCGTCCGCCAGCATGACATGGATGTCCACGCCCAGCCGCTCGGCATGCAGACCCTTGGGATCGGATACGCCGTCCGCTCCGTCCAGCGTGTAGTGCGCGGGTTGGGCGTGCAGCACCATCCGGCCATCGGGCTGGATCACGTCGCGCGCGGCGACCAGCAGGTGATCGATGTCCTCCTGTTCGATCCGGCGTCCGCCGATATCGACTTCCACTTGCGCGATCTGGCTGGCCAGCCCAGCCCCGGACGATCCGATCCAGACCTTGGACACGGACACATTGGCCATCTTTTCGGCCCGCTCGACCGCGTCGCGCACGGCATAAGTCGCCGCCTGCATATCGGTCACGTAACCACGCTTGATCCCTTGCGCGGCGCGGTGGCCAGACCCTAGCACGACCATCTCGCCCGTTTCCGACAGCCCCGCGATCATCGCGGAAATGCGGAACGAGCCGATGTTGACGGCGCCGAACACCTTGGCAATGCGGGGCGGTGCCATCAGTCCTTGTCCGCCGATTTGCTGGCCGGTTTGGTGGATTCGGTCTTCTCGGACTTGTCGCTGGTGTCCGCCGCTTCATCGGCCTTCGCCTTGGTCGACGTTGCCACCACGGCGGCCTGTTCCACTTCATCAGTCCGGCCCGGCACGCGCAGATAGATTCGGTCCGGCGCGCGCATGTCGAACGCGGCAACCTTGCCGCCCAGCAGGCGGTTGCGGCCATCGATCTGCGCGAACTTCATCAGAGCACCGGCCGATTGCCGCCCGCCTTCCGGCAAGGCCAGCACCTGCCCGGTGCGGAACGTCAGGTTCCAGCGGCGGTTGCCGACCCATTCCGCCTCGCGCACCTGGCCCTTGATCGCGGGCGCGGCATCCAGCAACGCGCCCAGCGCCACAACCTGCTTGCCCGCACCGGGGCCGCCGACGATCAGCTTGCCCTTGGCTCGTTCGGCCGAGACGGTTTCCAGTTCGGTCCCTTCCGCGTCGATCAGCACCAGCTTTCCGGCCTTCTTCAGCACGGCGGCCGGCTTGCGCTCGACAATGTCGATCACCAGCGTATCCGGCAGCTGGCGAGAGACGCGGGCGTCCTGCACCCACGACAGTTGCAGCAGTTCATCGCGCAGGCCGTCGATATCGACCAGCGGCATTGCCCGCTCCCGCTCTGCCAGCGCGCGTTCATAGACTTTCAGCTCGTTCAGGTTCTGGACCCCGCGCACTTCCACCCGGCGCACTTCGAACCCGGCGTTGCGCGCCACGGCGGCGAGCTGTTTTTCGGCCATCGCCGGAATGCCGGCAAAGCTGGCGACCGTCCAGGCCAGCACCACCGCACCGCCCAGGATCATGGCCAGGAAGATGCGGTGCCATTGCGCCTCGGTAAACGGCAGCCAGCCCATCGCCGCGTCAAGCACCGATCCGGTCTTCGCCTTGGCCGCCCGCACCTGCCGCGCCTTGCTTTGCGCCGCAGCCGCGCGCCGCACGCCCTTGCCGCCGCGTTTGATGGTCTGCGCGCTCATGCCGCCCCCTGCTTGCTGCTCAGCGCATCGGCGATGATCGCCTCGACCAGATCGCCATAGCTCATCCCCAGATGCTTCGCCTGTTCGGGCACCAGGCTGAGCGGGGTCATCCCCGGCTGGGTGTTGGTTTCGAGCACGAACAGCCCGGCCAGCCCGCGTTCGTCATCCCAGCGGAAATCGGTGCGGCTGCACCCCTTGCACCCCAGCAGGCGGTGCGCGCGCAGGGCCAGATCGAGGCAGGCCTGCGTGATTTCATCCGGGATTTCCGCCGGGCAGACGTGCTCGGTCATACCCTCGGTGTACTTGGCGTCGAAGTCATAGAAGCCGGACTTGGGCTTCAGTTCGGTCACCATCAGCGCCCGATCCCCCAGCACCGCCGTCGTCAACTCGCGCCCGCGAATGAACGGTTCGGCCAGCAGCCGGTCAAATTCCTGCCACGGTCCCTTGGCGTCCGGGCTGATCGGATTGCCGTAATTGCCCTCGGCGGTGACGATCGCCACGCCGACCGACGAGCCTTCGTTCACCGGTTTCAGCACATAGGGCCGCTCCAGCGGATCGCGCTCGTAAATCTCCGCAGTATCGACAATCCGCCCGCCCGGCATCGGGATGCCATGCGGCACCAACGCCTGCTTGGTCAGTTCCTTGTCGATCGCGATGACCGAGGTGACCATGCCCGAATGGGTATAAGTCAGCCCCATCAGGTCCATCAGCCCCTGGATCGAGCCATCTTCCCCCGGCGATCCGTGGAGCGCGTTGAACACCACGTCGGGCGCAGTCTCGGCCAGCTTTTGCGCCACGTCGCGGCCCATGTCGATCCGGGTGACGCGGTGGCCGCGCTCCTCCAGCGCGGTAGCCACGCCCTCGCCGCTCATCAGCGAAACGGGGCGCTCGTTCGACCAGCCGCCCATCAGCACCGCGACATGGAGTTTCGGAAGGCTCACTTGCACTGACCTACTCTTTGAATTTCCCATTCGAGATCGATGCCCGAATGCGCCTTGACCCGCCGCCGCACTTCATCGCCCAGCGCCTCGATGTCGGCGCTGGTCGCCTCACCCAGATTGAGCAAGAAGTTGCAGTGCTTTTCGCTGACCTGTGCTCCGCCCAAGGTCAGCCCCCGGCAGCCCGCCGCATCGACCAGTTCCCACGCCTTGTGGCCCGGCGGGTTCTTGAACGTGGAACCGCCCGTCTTGCTGCGCAGCGGCTGGCTGGCTTCGCGGCTGGCGGAAATGCGGTCCATCTCGGCCTGAATGTCTTCCCCCTTGCCCGCGCGGCCCTTGAACCGTGCCGCGACCACGATGGCCCCGTCCGGCAATTCGCTGTGGCGATAGGTGTAGTGCAGGTCTGCCGCCGCCAGCGTGTGCAGGCTGCCATCGCGCAGGACCACGTCGCAATCGACCAGAATGTCCTTCACCTCGCCGCCATAGGCGCCGCCGTTCATCCGCACGAACCCGCCGACCGTACCGGGGATCGAGCGCAGGAATTCCAGTCCCGCGATGCCGTTGTCGCGCGCAGTGGACGACACCAGGATGCCCGATGCCCCCGCTCCGCAATTTAGTGTCAGGGTCCCTGACAGTTTTACCGAGGCAAAAGCCTTGCCCAGCCGCACCACCACACCCGGCACGCCGCCATCACGCACGATGAGGTTGGACCCCAGCCCCAGCGGCATCACCGGCACGGCCGAATCAAGGCCGCGCAGGAAGGCCTGCAAATCGGCCACGTCCTTCGGCTCAAACAGCCACTGCGCGCTGCCGCCGGACTTGAACCACACCAGCGGAGCCAGCGGCGCGTTCGCCGTCAGCTTGCCACGTGGCTGCACCACCCCCAGCCCCTCCTCTGAAGAGGAGGGGGGCACGGCGGCAGCAGTCATCCCCCCCTCCTCTTCAGAGGAGGGGGCCGGAGGGTGGTGTGGCGTCAGGCGGCTCACCCGCCCCTCCGCTGGAACGTGATCGCGGCGGCCAGACCGCCGGCCCACTTGGTGATGTCGCCCGCGCCCAGACACACGATCATGTCGCCGGGCTGGACCGTATCGGCCAGCGCGCGGGCGAGCGCATCGGCGTGGTCGATAACTTGCGCATTGCGGTGACCGCGCGCCTTCATGCCCGCGACCATCGCGGCAGAATCCACGCCATCGATCGGCTGTTCGCCAGCGGCATAGACCGGCGCGGCATAGACGACATCGGCGTCGTTAAAGGCGGCGGAAAAGTCATCCATGTGGTCGCGCAGACGGGTGAAGCGGTGCGGCTGGACCACGGCGATCACCCGGCCCTTCACCCCTTCGCGCGCGGCGGCCAGCACGGCGCGGATTTCGACCGGGTGGTGGCCGTAATCGTCGATGATCGTGGCGCTGCCGCCATCCAGTTCCACTTCGCCGACCTTGGTAAAGCGGCGCTTGACCCCGCCGAACTTGGCAAAGCCGGTGCGGATGACGTCTTCCGGCACGCCCATTTCCACCGCCACGGCCACCGCCGCGAGCGAGTTCTGGACGTTGTGACGGCCCGGCATCGGCAGTTCGATGCCCTCGATCCGGCGGAAGCTGCCATCGCGCTGGCGCAGCACCGCGTCGAACCGGTTGCCGCCGGGGAACGGGGTAACGTTTTCGCCGCGCACGTCGGCCTGCGCGGAAAAGCCATAGGTCACGACGCGCCGGTCGCGGACCTTGGGGATCACCGCCTGCACTTCCGGGTGGTCGATGCACAACACTGCGCAGCCATAGAATGGCACGTTCTCGATAAATTCGACAAAGGCGTCCTTGATCGCGTCGAAGCTGCCGTAATGGTCGAGGTGTTCGGGATCGATGTTGGTGACGATCGCGATCGTCCCATCGAGCCGCAGAAACGAGCCGTCGCTCTCATCCGCCTCGACCACCATCCACTCGCTCTCGCCCAGGCGCGCATTGGAGCCATAGGAGTTGATGATCCCGCCGTTGATGACCGTGGGGTCGATCCCGCCCGCATCGAGCAGCGCCGCGACCAGCGAGGTCGTCGTGGTCTTGCCATGCGTCCCCGCGACCGCAACCGTGCGCTTCAGGCGCATCAGTTCGGCCAGCATTTCGGCGCGGCGCACCACCGGCACGCGGCTTTCCAGCGCGGCGGCGACTTCCGGGTTGTCGCGCTTCACGGCGGTCGAGGTTACAACCACGGCGGCATCGCCCAGGTTTTCAGCGGCATGGCCGATCATCACCTTGATCCCGCGCGCGCGCAGACCTTCGACGACATAACCTTCGGCAATGTCACTGCCCTGCACGCTATAGCCCAAGTTGTGCATCACTTCGGCAATGCCAGACATGCCGATTCCGCCGATGCCGACGAAGTGGATCGTGCCGATATCGGTGGGCATGCGCCCGCCGGGGGCGGAAGAAAGGGCGCGCTTCACGCGTTCAGGTCCTTTGCCATTGCCTCCCCCGCCACGGCTTCGCCGGACGGGGCGGTTACACTGTTTGCCACGCGGATCACGTCCATCAGCGGCGCACCGCCAAACCCTTCGACCAGATCGGCCAGATCCCGCACGGCATTAGGATAGCCGCAGTTCCACGCCGCATGGGCAGCGTTACCCAGCGTTTGCGGGTTCATCGCGATGGCCTGAATCTGCTTGGCGAGTTCGGCTGCGGTAAACTGGTCCTGCCGGATCATCCGCGCGCCGCCCGCCCTGGCCACGTCGCGCGTGTTGGCGGCCTGATGATCGTCGGTGGCAATGGGCAGCGGCACAAGGATCGCGGGACGGCCCACGGCGGTCAGTTCCGCAATGGTCGATGCCCCCGCGCGACCGATGAACAGGTGCGCATCGGCCAGCCGCTCGGCCATGTTCTCGAAATAGGTGCCCAGTTCGGCCGGAATGTCGTGTCCGGCATAGCGTGCGCGGACCGCCTCGATGTCTTCGGGGCGGCACTGCTGCGTCACTTGCAGACGGCCGCGCAGTGCCGGAGGCAGCATGGCAAGGCCATCAGGCACCACTTCGGACAGCACGCTGGCCCCCTGGCTGCCGCCCGTCACCAGCACGCGCAACAGGCCGTCGGCGGTGAAGGGCGGGAACGGCTGGTCGCGCAGGGCCAGCACTTCGGCGCGGACCGGGTTGCCGACCAGCTGGACCTTGCCCGCCAGCTTGTCGGCCAGCCGGTCGACCTGCGAATAGGACGTCGCGATGGCATCCACCCGGCTGGCCAGAAACCGGTTTACCCGGCCCAGCACCGCGTTCTGTTCGTGGATCACGCTGGGAATACCCGCGCTGGTCGCCGCCCACAGCGCCGGGAACGCGGGATAGCCGCCAAAGCCCACCACGGCGGACGGCTGGAAGCTTTCAAACAGGCGCAGCGCCATGCGCCGTCCTTCCAGAATGGCGCTAATGCCCTTTGGCCAGTGCAGCGGGTTCTTACCGATCCGCCCAGCAGGCAGGACATGGGCCACCAGCGATTCCGGCTTGCCCGGCAGCCGCGCCCCGCGCTCATCCGTGATCAGCGCGACGTGGTGGCCGCGCCGCTCCAGCTCGGTCGCCAGCGCGAAGGCCGGGATCAGGTGGCCGCCGGTGCCACCTGCGGCCAGCACATAATGACGGCTGACGCCCAGAGCGGTGCTGCTCATTTCGAAATCCTCGGAATGGTGATGCCAACGTCGCGCAAGTTGAACCCTTCGCGTTTCAGGAACGGGTTGCGGCGGGTAATCGCCAGCAGGAACCCCACGCCCAGGCACAGCGCGATAGTGGACGACCCGCCATAGGAAATGAGCGGCAGAGTCATCCCCTTGGACGGGAACAGTTGCAGGTTGACCAGAATGTTGATGAAAGCCTGCCCGCCCAGCTGCGCGGTCAGCCCGGCGGCGGCCAGCGCGGTGAACAGGTCTTCCTCGTCCAGCAGGCGCAGCAGCACGCGCAGGACAATCGCGAGGTAGAGCACCACGATCAGCGCACACATCAGCAGGCCGAATTCCTCGCCAATGACCGAGAAGATATAGTCGGTATGCGCTTCGGGCAGGCCCAGCTTGCGTGTGCCCAGCCACAGTCCGCTGCCGGTCCACCCCCCGGCCAGCAGCGTGCGCTGGGCCAGGTCGACCTGATCGTAAGCACTGCCGCCGCCGATGAACGCGTCGATGCGGTGGCGGGCGTTGTCATAAAGGACATAGGCCGCGACCACGCCGGCCACGACCGCCGCGCCCAGCGCCGCGATCCGCTTTACGTCGATGCCCGACATCAGCACCAGCACGCCCCACACGCCCGCGAACAGCACCGCCGAGCCAAAATCGGGCTGGAGCATCAACAGCGCCAGCACCAGCGCCATCACGGCAGAACTCATCGCGATAACCGGCAGGTTGGGATCGCGCACCCGCCACGACAGGATCCAGGCCAGGCCGATGGCATAGGCGGGCTTAAGGAACTCCGACGGCTGAAGCGATACGCCCAGGTTGAGCCAGCGCTTCGCCCCGTTCACGTTGGTGCCGATCAGCGGCACCAGAAACAGCCCGACCAGCATGGCAAAACCCAGCAGGATTCCCGCCCGCCGCGCGGTTTCCCGCGGGAGCAGGGAGGCGCCGAACAACGCGATCACCCCCAGCACCTGCCAGCGCAGGTGGATATAGAAAAAGTGCAGGTCATCCAGCCGCACCGCCGACGTGGACAGCCGCCGCGCGCTGGCCGGGGAAGATGCCGCCACGGCCGCCGTCCCGATCGCCATCAGGACCAGGATCATCGCCAGCAGCCAGCGATCGATCTCGCGCCACCACATCGCCAGTTCGCTGCGCCGATTGCGACGAAAGCGTTGACCGGCCATGCCCGCCGGACCCTGCCCCGCGCGGGGGATATAGGGGGGATGGGTCGCCATCAGCACGGGCTCCCGCTGGAATCCGGCGCGATCAGGGCCTGCACGATCTGGCGAAAGCTGTCGCCGCGCGCCTCGTAATCGCGGAACTGGTCGAAACTGGCGCAGGCCGGGCTGAGCAGCACCACGTCGCCGGGCTGGGCCGCCGCCATTGCCTGCTGGATGGCATCGCACATCATCTCGCTGCGGGTCACCGGCATGTATGGCGCCAGCAACTCCGCAAAGCGCGGCCCGGCATCGCCGATGGTATAGGCCGCCGCGATATTGCCGAAATAGGGCGCGCATTCATCCAGCCGGTCACCCTTGGGCAAGCCGCCCAGAATCCAGTGAACCCGGCGGTTCGGGTTGGGCGGAAACGCGGCGAGCGCGGGCGCGGTCGAGGCCGGGTTGGTCGCCTTGCTGTCGTTGATGAACATCACGCCGTTCGCTTCGGCCACGCGCTCCATCCGGTGCGGCAGCCCCCGGAACGTCGCCATGGCCGGGCCCCACTGCTGCGCGGTCAGCCCCAGTGCCTCGGCAATGGCGACCGCGACGGCGGCATTCTGCAAGTTGTGCGGCCCTTGCAGCGTGGGCCAGCCGGTTTGCAGCTGGGCCAGATCATGCCCGTCGACGCTGCGCACGCGGGCCGGATCGCGGCGGTGCGCTTCGCGCTGGGCGACCGCGCAAGTCTCTGCATCTCCAACGCCGAACACGGCAAACTGGTCCGCCCGCTGCATGGCGAACAGGCGCGCCTTCGATGCGGCATAGCCCGCGAACCCGTCATAGCGATCCAGATGATCGGGCGTGATGTTGAGCAGCGCCGCGACATCGCATTCCAGGCTGTGCGTCAGGTCGATCTGATAGCTCGACAGTTCGAGCACATAGACCCCGCCCGGCGACAGCGGGTTCTGCGACAGGATCGGCAGGCCGATGTTGCCGCCCATCCGCACCGGCAGCGCGGCGCTTTGCAGGATATGGTGGACCAGCGCAGTCGTGGTCGATTTGCCGTTGGTGCCGGTAATCCCCACCACCCGATGCGCGGGCAGCGCAGGCCGTGCCTGTGCAAACAGTTCAATATCGCCGATCACCGGCACGCCCGCCCGCGCGGCGTGGGCGGCGATGGGGTGCGAGTTCAGCGGCACGCCGGGCGAAACCACTACCCCGGCATAACCGGTCAGGTCGATGCCCATGGGATCGGCCAGATCAACCCGGCCTTCCAGCTTGCGGCGCGGTTCCTCGCGGTTGTCCCACGCAGTGATGTTTGCCCCGCTGGCCAGCAGGCATTCGACCGCAGCCAGCCCCGACCGGGCCAGCCCAAGCACGGCATAGCGTTTTCCGGCAAAGGCGGGCGAGGCGATCACCGCAGCTTCAGCGTCGAAAGCCCGATCAGCGCCAGCACGATCGACACGATCCAGAACCGGATCACAACGGTCGATTCTTTCCAGCCCAGCTGTTCGAAGTGATGGTGGATCGGGGCCATCTTGAACACGCGCTTGCCGGTTCGCTTGTACACCGCGACCTGAATGATGACCGAGGCGGTCTCCGCCACGAACAGCCCGCCGACGATCAGCAGCACGATTTCGTGATGCGCCGCGACCGCAATCGCACCCAGCGCCCCGCCCAGCGCCAGACTGCCAGTATCGCCCATGAACACGGCGGCAGGCGGCGCGTTGAACCACAGAAACGCCAGACACGCCCCCATGATCCCCGCGCACAGGATCGCCAGTTCACCCGCTCGCGGCACGTGCGGAATGCCAAGGTACGCCGAAAAGTCGGCGCGCCCCGCCAGATAGGCGATGACCGCAAACGTCCCCGCCGCGATCACCACCGGCATTGCCGCCAGACCGTCCAGCCCGTCGGTCAGGTTCACCGCATTGCCGAACCCCACGATCACGGTCGCCGCGAACACGTAATAGAACGGCCCCAGCGGGATATAGATGTTGCTGAAGAACGGCACGTAAAGGTTTGTATTCACCTGGCTGACGATCAGCCACGAGGCGACCCCCGCCACAGCGAATTCACCCAGCAGCCGCACGCGCCCGGATACCCCGGCCGTGCTGCGCTTTTTCACCTTGTCGTAATCATCCAGGAACCCGATCAGCCCGAATCCGCCGGTCACCGCCATGCAGGCCCAGACGAACGGGTTGGTCAGGTCCATCCACAGCAGCATCGCGATCAGCAGCGACGTGAGGATCATCAGCCCGCCCATCGTCGGCGTGCCGCGCTTGGCCAGGTGGGTCTGCGGCCCATCCTCGCGGATCGGCTGGCCCTTGCCCTGTCGGACGCGCAGCATGTTGATGAAGCGCGGCCCGATGATCAGCCCGATCACCAGCGCAGTCATCAGCGCCGCACCCGCGCGGAAGGTCTGATAGCGAATGAGGTTCGCCAGACCTTCAAATTCGAAATACTGCGCGATCAGGTACAGCATCCTGACCTTATTCCTTGTTCTGTTCGAGCGCGGAAACCAGTTTCCCCAACCCGACCGAGTTCGACCCCTTGACGAGGATCGCGTCGCCGCGTTCCACCCCATGCTCGCGCAGCGCGGCCAGCGCTTCGGTTGCATTGCGGCAATGCGTGAACCGAATGGCCTTGCCAAGCGCACCGCCGCCCGCTTTCCCCAGTTCGTCGGCCAGCGGCGTCATCTCGTCACCCACCAGGATCGCGAAATCGACGCCCGCCGCAGTCAGCGGATCGACCAGCTCGGCATGGAAGCCGGGGCCATGCTCGCCCAGTTCCTTCATCGCCCCCAGCACCGCCAACCGCCGCGTTGCAGGCGTGGCGCCGAGCTGCGCCAGCGTCGCGCGCATCGAGGCAGGGTTGGCATTATAGCTTTCATCGATCAGCAGAGCGGTGCCGCCATCGGCGGTTTTCAGCGCGGAGCGCGCGCCGCGCCCCTTCAGCCCTTCCATTTCGGCCAGCGCCAGCCCCGCCGCACCCAGATCGCCGCCCGCCGCGCGGACCGCCGCCATCACCGCCAGCGAATTGGCCACCCAGTGCTCGCCCGGCGCGGAAACCGTATAGCACAACCGCCGCTCACCCAGGTCCGCCGTCACCAGCGAGCCGCCGCCCGGTGCCGCCACGGCATCCAGCAGCCGCACCGCCGATCCCACGGCCTTGCCGAACGAGACGACTTGCGCGCCCAGCCGCAGTGCCGCTTCGCGCAGCTGTGGGTAATAGGGGCTGTCTGCCGGGATCACGGCCACGCCGCCCGGCTCCAGCCCGCCAAAGATTTCGGCCTTGGCGTCGGCAATCGCCTCCATGCTGCCCAGCATTTCGATATGGGCGGGCGCGATAGTGGTGATGACAGCCACGTGCGGACGAACTTGTGCGGTCAAATCAGCGATTTCGCCGGCATGGTTCATCCCCATTTCGAACACGCCGAACTTCGCCCGTGCGGGCATCCGCGCCAGGCTCAGCGGCACGCCGACGTGGTTGTTATAGCTCTTGACGCTGCGGTGCGCCTTGCCCCGGCTCGACCGATCGAGCGCGGCGAAAATCGCTTCCTTCACGCCGGTCTTGCCGACTGATCCCGTTACCCCGATCACGCGCGCATCGCCGCGTTCACGCGCGGCCTTGGCCAGCAGGCCCAGCGCGGCGTTGGTATCGGCCACCAGAATGTGCGGACCCGCGACCGGGCGGTCCACGACCGCCGCCGCCGCACCCTTGGCAAAGGCCGCCTCGACAAAGCGGTGGCCGTCCATGCTTTCGCCCTTCAGCGCGAAGAACAGGTCGCCTTCCACCACGTCGCGACTGTCGATTTCCACGCCGGATACCTGAAAATCACCGCTGGCGGTGCCGCCGACCGCGCGGGCAATGGCGCCTGAGTCCCACAGCGCAAGCGGCAGATCGTCCTCGACCTCGGTCGGCCAGGCGAGAATCCGGACGGCTGCGTTCATGCTGCGCACTCCCTGGCGACGGTCACATCGTCAAACGGCAGCACGCGCATCTCCGCGCCTGCGCCCACGATCTGGCCCTGTTCATGTCCCTTGCCCGCAATAAGCACGATATCGTCCCGTCCTGCCTCGGCGATGGCCGCCGCGATGGCTGCGCGCCGGTCGCCCACTTCACGCAAGGCCCCGTCGCCACCCGCCAGTATCATGGCGCGGATCGTGGCGGAATCTTCGCTGCGGGGGTTATCATCAGTCACGATGCCTAGATCGGCCAAAGTTGCCGCGACCCGGCCCATTTCCGGACGCTTGCCCTGATCCCGGTCGCCGCCCGCGCCGAACACCACGATCAGCCGCCCGGCGCAGTGCGGGCGCAGCGCCGCAATGGCGGCTTCCAGCGCATCGGGGGTATGGGCATAATCGACATAGACCGGCGTGCCGCTGCGCGAAATCGCCGCCCGCTCCAGCCGCCCGCGCACCGGCTGCAACCGGCCCAGCGCATCGAACACTTGCGCCGCATCGCCGCCGCTGGCCAGCACCAGCCCGGCCGCAACCAGCGCGTTGGCGGTCTGATAGGCCCCGATCAGCGGCAGATTGACCTTGCGGACCGTGCCCGCCCATTCGATTTCGAGCACCTGCCCCAGTTGCCCCGGCGTGCGCGACACCAGCCGCAGCCCTTCGGCATCAGCCCGTTCCCCCGCCGTCAGCACAGCGAGGCCGCGCTGGCGGGCATGGGTGATGGCCTTGTCCGACCACTCGTCGTCCGCCCAGACCACCGCCGTGCCGTCCGCATCGACGACTTCACCAAACAGCCGCATCTTGGCCGCGAAGTAATCTTCCATGTCGGCGTGATAATCAAGGTGATCGCGGCTGAGGTTGGTGAACGCGCCCGCCACCACCCGCAGCCCTTCGTTGCGATACTGCGACAGCCCGTGGCTGGATGCTTCATAGGCGACGTGGGTCACGCCCTCGCGCGCCAGCCCGCTCATGTTCGCCAGGAACGTGACGATGTCGGGCGTGGTCAGCCCGGTCGAAACGCTCTCGTCAGACGTCGTCACCCCCAGCGTTCCGATCGAGGCGGTGCGGTGGCCCGCCATGCGCCAGATCTGGCGGGTCATTTCGGCGACCGAGGTTTTGCCGTTGGTCCCGGTCACCGCGACAATGGTGTCCGGCACGGGGGTAAAGAACTGCGCTGCCAGCCGGGCAAAGGTCTGGCGCGGGTTGTCCGCCGCGATGTGAATCGCGCCGCTGACCACTGCTGCGGGGCGAGCAACGATGGCCACGGCTCCCGCGGCAATGGCGGCGGGGATGAAGTCCTCCCCATTCACGCGGGCGCCCTGAAACGCGCCGAACACCGTGCCGGGGGCGACCTTGCGGTTGTCGATGGCAAACCCGGTAATTTGCGCTTCGGCTCCTGCGGGCAGCGTCACACCGGCGCGCGTTGCCAGAACCGTCAGCTTCATTCACCGTCTCCATTCGCGACCAGCGGGGCAACGTCCGTAATGTCCACGTCGCGGCTGTCATCTGGCATGATGCCCAGCAGCGGCCCGATCCGCGGGACGACCCGGCCCACCACTGGCGCGGCGTTCCACGCAGCGGTGCGCTGGCCCGACGTGGCAACCGTCCCCTGCGGTTCATCCAGCATGGCAATCACGACATAGCGCGGGTGATCCATCGGGAAGGCGGCCGCAAACGTCGCCACCAGATTGCTGCGCTGATAGCCGCCTACGCCCGGCTTTTCCGCCGATCCGGTCTTGCCGCCCACGCGGTAGCCGGCGGCGTTGGCCTTCTTCCCCGTACCGACGTCCACGATCATCCGCAGCAGCTGGCGCATCCGCGCGCTGGTGCTGGCCTTGAATACGCGCCGACCCGGCACTTCGACGCCGGGCTGGACCTTTTGCAGGGTGGCCGGACGCCAGACCCCGCCATTGACCAGCGCGGCATAAGCGCTGGCCAAATGCAGCGGCGTGACCGCGATGCCGTGGCCGTAAGACACCGTCATCGTCGTGATCCGCGACCAGTCGCCCTTGGGCCAGAGCGGGAACCCGCGCGCGGGCAGTTCGATATAGGGGCGCTCGTTCATCCCCAGCGCCCGCATCGTCGCGTTGAGCCGCGCCGCGCCCAACTCATCCGCGATCAGGGCGGTGACGATGTTGGACGACTGCACCAGCGATTCCGGCACGTTCAGCGATGCGCCCAGATCGTGACTGTCGCGGATGCGGAAGCCGCCGATCTCGATTGGGCGGTTGGCGGGGTAACGGCGCGCCAGGTTGGTAACGGTCCCGGCATCGATCGCGGCGGCGACCGTAATCGGCTTGAAGGTCGAGCCGAGTTCATAGACCTGGTTGGTCACGCGGTTGAAGATGTTGGCTTCGCCCGCGCGGTCGATCAGGTTGGGATTGAACGAGGGCAGCGAGGCCAGCGCCAGCACCTCACCGGTGTCGACGTCCAGCACGATCCCGGCCGCGCCCTTGGCGGCGCTGTCGGCCATGCCTTTCAGCAATTCGTCTTCCAGCGCGCCCTGCACACGCGTGTCGATCGACAGCGCCGCCGGCACGCCGCGCTGCGCGGGATCGGTCAGGCGCTTGTCGAACACTTCCTCCATGCCGACATGGCCACGCCCGTCCGCGCCGACAAAGCCCAGCACGTGCGCCGCCATCGACCCCTGGGGATAGAACCGTTCCGTCTCACGCGGGAACTCCAGCGCGGGTTCACCCAGCTCGTGCACCTTGTTGGCATCTTCGGGCAGGATGCGGCGGCGCAGGTAGCCGGGCTTGCCCGATGTCAGGCGGGCGGCGGTTTCGGCCACGTCCATGTCCGGAAAAATGCGCGCCAGCGCCTCCGCCACGGCGCGCGGGCTGCGCACCAGCGGCGGGCCGTCCCCGTCCAGCGCCGCCGGGTTGTACCACAGCGAATAGGCCGGAAAGGCGCGGGCCAGCGGCACGCCGTTGCGATCGACGATGTCGGCGCGCTGCGGCACCAGCGCCGCGAACACATCGGTGTTGCGCGGGGCATCAGCAAACAGGCCCAGGATCGCTATCCGCACCAGCGCGGCGAACGCGATCAAGGCAAACACCAGCACCACCCACAGCACCCGCCACTTGGCCATCAGCAGCAGGTGCTGCCGGACGTTGACCAGTTCAAACCGGCCCGACGCCACCACGGTGGAGACGGCAAGGGTGGTCATGGCCGGGCGGTTTCCTTCCGCTCGACCGTGCCCAGCTTCTCGCCCAGGGTCGCGGCGGTCACCGGCTTGCGCGGGCCGTCAGCAGCGACTTCGGCGGCCATCGCGCGGCCGGTCAGCGGCGAAACCATCGCCGGAAAGCCCTCGTCCGCCTCACCCTGCAAGGCCAGCCGCGCCACGCGAATCGGGCTGGGCGCGCCCGGCGCCTGCGGCTTGCCCAGATCGGCCAGCTGGCGCTCCCCTTCGAGGTACTGCCCCGCGGTCGGCGCCTGATAGCCGAATTCGACGTCGTTCAGCGACTTCAGCTGCTGCTGGTTGGCGCGCGTCTGGAACTCGGTCTCCAGGAACATCTTCTCCTGCTTGACCGCCACGATCTGCCGCTCGGTCAGGCGGACCTGGCTTTTCACCGCGTTGACGCGGAACGTCAGCGCGACCAGCAAGGTGAAGCAGGTGATGAGCAGGGCGGCCCAGCCAATCGAACGCAGGCGATCACGGGTCAGGTTCATGCGGCCCTCCTTTCGCGCGCAGGAGCGTCGGTGCGGGTCGCGGCCCGCAGCGTGGCAGAGCGGGCGCGCGGATTGCGAAGCAGTTCGGCCTCCGACGGGCGGATGGCCTTGGAAACTTGGGCAAAGGTGGGCGCCGCAGCCGGGGCGGCGGCGGGTAGATGGCGCGAGGCATTGGCCACCGCCCCGCTGGCATCGCGCAGGAACTGCTTCACGATCCGGTCTTCCAGGCTGTGAAAGCTGACCACGGCCAGTCGCCCGCCAGGGTTGAGCAGCGCCTCAGCTCCGGCCAGCGCATCGTTCAGCTCATCCAGCTCGGCATTCACGTGGATACGGATCGCCTGAAAGCTGCGGGTCGCCGGATCCTTGGGCGCAGGCCCCTTGTTGGAGTGGGGCCGATACCCCAGCGCCTTGCGCACCACGGCGGCCAGTTGCCCGGTGGTTTCCAGCGGGCGCGCCGCCACGATCGCACGGGCAACCCGGCGCGACTGGCGCTCTTCCCCGTACTGGAACAGCACGTCGGCGATCTCGGCCTCGTCGGCGGTGTTGACGAAGTCGGCCGCGCTCGGCCCGTCCTGCGCCATGCGCATATCCAGCGGGCCATCGCTGGCGAAGGCGAAGCCGCGTTCCGGCTGGTCGAGCTGCATCGAGGACACGCCGATGTCCATCACCACGCCGTCTACCTGCGCCACGCCCGCTTCGGCCAGCGCCGCGACCATTTCCGAAAAGCGGCGCGGGTGCAGGATCAGGCGGGGCGACTGCCCTTGCGTTTCCGGCCAGAGACGCCCGGCGGCGATCGCATCGGGATCGCGGTCGAAGGCGTGGACCACGGCCCCGGCGTCGAGCAAGCGGCGGGTATAGCCGCCCGCACCGAACGTGGCGTCAACGATCACAGCGCCGGGCGTGGGGGCGAGCGCGGCGATCACTTCATCGAGCAGGACGGGGATGTGCGGAGCGGTCACTTGCGCCCCTTCCCGGCCAACGCCTGCGCTTCCAGATCGAGGCAGGCTTCTTGCGCATCGATCCAGTCGGCGCTCATCTTGGCCAGTTCTTCGGGGTTCCAGATGGTGAACGACTTGCCGCCACCCTGGAAAAAGGCCCGGTCGGTCAGCCCGCCAAGGCGGAAATAGCGTTCGGGCAGCACGAACCGCCCGCTGTCGTCAAACGGCACGCGGGCAAAGCCATAGAGCTGA
>JAYRDH010000050.1:0-19751 GCA_041909515.1 Novosphingobium sp.
AAGCTGGACCCCGGATCAAGTCCGGGGTGACGGCCGTGTTGGAGGGGTGGGGCGCGCCATAGGCCTTTCGTCCCGATTGTGACCCCGCGCCCGCCGCGCCACTTCCGGGGTAATTGATACCGGAGCGCACATCATGGCCTTGCCCCAATCCCTCCGCCAGCTTGGTTACGCCGGGCTACTGCCCCAAGCCGCCGCGCTGGTGGTCGCGCTGGATGGGCGGGATTGGCGCTGGACGGCGCTGGCGGTGGGGTTCGGCTATGCCGCGCTGATCTTCAGCTTTCTAGGCGGGGTGTGGTGGGGCATCGGCGTGGCGCGCGACGATGCGCCGGGCTGGATTTTTGCCGTCGCGGTGGTGCCCAGCCTGATCGCACTGGCGGCCTATCTGCCGTGGATCGGCGGCTATGCCTGGCCGGGGCCATCGCTGCTCGTGATCGGCGCGTGCCTGTTGCTGACGCCGCTGGTGGACCGCGCCATCGGCGTTCTGCCCGCAGGGTGGCTGGCCTTGCGGCTGAAATTATCGCTGGGACTGGGCGCCATGACGCTGGCGCTGAGCGTGCTGGCTCTTTGAAAACGCCGGTCTGGTAATCCGGCTCAAAAGAGCGATTTGGTCGGGGAAAGAGGATTCGAACCTCCGGCCCCTGCCTCCCGAAGACAGTGCTCTACCAGGCTGAGCTATTCCCCGACCGATCGCGGGAACCCGAAGGAACCCAAGGCAGGAGCGGGCCTATAGAGAGCGATTCCCGGAGTGGCAAGCGGGCTTTCGGAATTTTTGCAGGTTGGCTATCAGGCCGCGATGCAGACTGCCGATAAACTCTCGCTTTCCGGCCCCTCCGATCATTGGGAATGGCAGTATCTCAGCCTGATGCGCCGCATCTGGGAGCAGGGGGATGAACGGATCGACCGGACGGGAATCGGCACGCGCTCCATCTTTGGCGCGCAATTGCGGTTCGATCTGACGGGCGGGGCGGTGCCGCTGTTGTCCACCAAACGCGTTTACTGGAAAACCGCGACGCGCGAATTTCTGTGGTTCCTGACCGGCGATACCAACATCCGCAAGCTCTGCGCGCAGGGCGTGGAAATCTGGACCGACTGGCCGCTGGATCGCTATCGCAAGGAAACTGGCGATGAGATTTCGCGCGTCGATTTTTCAAAGCGGATCGTGGACGATGCCGATTTCGCCGCGCGCTGGGGTGATCTGGGGCCGGTCTATGGCAAGCAGTGGGTCGACTGGCCGGTCTATGAACCGGTGGGCGAGGGGCTGTTCCGCCAGCGCGCGGCGGGGGTCAATCAGGTCGCGGACCTCGTCACCAGCCTGCGCACCAACCCCGGCAGCCGCCGCCATATCGTGGAAGGCTGGAACGTGGCGGAACTGGACCGGATGGCGCTGCCGCCGTGCCACAAGACCTATCAGTTCCACGTTAGCGCCGGAAACCGCCTGTCCTGCGTGATGTACCAGCGTAGCTGCGACGTTGCGCTGGGGCTGCCGTTCAACCTGTGGGGCGCGGCGCTGTTCACGCGGATGCTGGCGCAGCAGTGTGACATGGAGCCGGGCGAACTGGTCTGGATGGGCGGGGACACGCACCTCTACCTCAACCATGCCGATCTGGTGGAAGCGCAGCTGGGGCGCGAGCCTGCCGGAAACCCGGTACTGGCGATTCGCCGCCGCCCGGAGTCGATCTTCGATTACGCGATCGAGGATTTCGAAGTGAACGACTACGCCCCGCAAGCCCACATTTCCGCGCCTGTCGCGGTGTAGCTTAACACCGCAGACTCGCCTTCTGCCTCATCGTCATGCTGAACTTGTTTAGCTTCGCTGGCCTTCGGCTCAGCATCCATCGTGCCGCCGGCGATGCTGGTGCAGGCCGAGAGATGGGCCCTGAAACAAGTTCAGGGTGACGGTAAAGCCATGGTGGAAAATGATTTTCTGGAATCGATCGGGCGCTGCGAGGATAGTTGACGCTGAAACCAGTTTGAAATAAAATAACGCGTATCTAAAATAAGCTTACCCGGCGCATGGGGCGCGTGGGTCAGCGGGAGAGCGCGAACGATGGCCGACCGGCCCGCCAGTGAAACCCCTATCGGCAGCAACCTGCCGCCGTTGTCGCTGCACGTGCCGGAGCCGCGGTTCCGGCCCGGTGATCCAGTCGATTACTCACACCTTGCGATCCCGCCCGCCGGTGCGCAGCCTCGCCCTGACGAAGGCTGCCCGGCCAGCGAAACCGGGCCGCTTTGTACCGATCTGATCCGCGTGCTGGATGACAGCCATCAGGCCGTCGGCCCATGGGACCCGAAACTGGACGCCGAAACGCTGCGGCGGATGCTGCGCGTGATGGCGCTGACCCGCGCGTTCGACGACCGGATGTATCGCGGCCAGCGCCAGGGCAAGACCAGCTTTTACATGAAATGCACGGGTGAGGAGGCGACCTCGGTCGCGTCGGCCTTTGCGCTGGCGGACGATGACATGGTGTTCCCCAGCTATCGCCAGCAGGGCATCCTGATCGCGCGCGGCTATCCGATCGTGGAGATGATCAACCAGATCTACTCCAACCGCGCGGACAAGCTGAAGGGCCGCCAGCTGCCGATCATGTATTCCAGCCGGGAACACAACTTCTTCACGATCAGTGGCAATCTCGCGACGCAATACCCGCAAGCCGCGGGCTGGGCGATGGCCAGTGCGATTCGCGGCGACAGCCGGATCGCCAGCGCGTGGGTGGGCGAAGGCTCCAGCGCGGAAGGTGATTTCCATGCAGCGATGACCTTTGCCACGGTCTATAACGCGCCGGTGGTGTTCAACATCGTCAACAACCAGTGGGCGATTTCCAGCTTTTCCGGGTTCGCCGGGGCCGAGCGGGCGACCTTTGCCAGCCGTGCGGTCGGATACGGGATGGCCGGGCTGCGGGTTGACGGCAACGATCCGCTGGCGGTCTATGCGGCTGCGCGCTGGGCCGCGAACCGGGCGCGCTCCAACATGGGGCCGACCCTGATCGAGCATTTCACCTACCGCGCCGAAGGGCATTCGACCTCGGATGATCCGGGCCAGTACCGCAGCGCGCAGGAACGTGAGGAATGGCCGCTGGGCGATCCGATCATGCGGCTGAAGCGCCATCTGATCGCGCGCGGCGAATGGTCGGTGGAACAGCACGCGGCGATGGATGCCGCGCTGGTCGATGAGGTCAAAGCCGCCACCAAGGAGGCTGAAAAGAACGGCATCCTCGGCCACGGCCTGCACCACCCGTTCCGCACCATGTTCGAGGACGTGTTCGAAGACCTGCCCTGGCACCTTCAGGAACAGAGCGAGCAGGCCATGCGCGAACGCCGGATCAAGTGGCCGGAGTGGAAGGAATCATGAGCGAAGTCATCGCACCCGTCCGCCGCCTCAACATGATCGAGGCGATCAACGACGCGCTCGACGTGATGATGGCGCGCGACCCCGATGTCGTCGTGTTCGGTGAGGACGTCGGCTTTTTCGGCGGGGTGTTCCGCGCCACGGCGGGCCTGCAGAAGAAATATGGCAAGACCCGCGTGTTCGACACGCCGATCAACGAATGCGGGATCATTGGCGCGGCCGTGGGGATGGGAGCCTATGGCCTGCGCCCGGTGCCGGAAATCCAGTTTGCCGATTACATCTATCCGGGGCTCGACCAGCTGATTTCCGAAGCGGCGCGGCTGCGTTACCGCTCGGCCGGGGAATTCATCGCGCCGATGACCGTGCGCTCGCCGTTCGGCGGCGGGATCTTTGGCGGGCAGACCCACAGCCAGAGCCCGGAGGCGCTGTTCACCCACGTGGCAGGCCTGAAAACCGTTATCCCGGCCACGCCCTATGACGCCAAGGGGCTGCTGATCAGCGCGATTGAAGACAACGATCCGGTGATCTTCTTCGAACCCAAGCGCATCTACAACGGCCCGTTCAACGGCTATTACGACAAGCCGGTGGAACCCTGGGCGCGGCATGACGGCAGCGAGGTGCCGGAAGGGTATTATTCGATTCCTCTGGGCAAGGCCCGCATCGCGCGTGAGGGCGAGGCGCTGACCGTGCTGGCCTATGGCACGATGATCCACGTGGCCGCCGCCGTCTGCGCCGAAAAGGGCGTGGACGCCGAAATCATCGACTTGCGCAGCCTGGTCCCGCTGGACATCGACACTGTGCAAAAGTCGGTGGAAAAAACCGGCAAATGCCTGATTGTGCATGAAGCGACGCGCACTTGCGGGTTCGGCGCGGAACTGTCGGCGCTGGTGCAGGAACGCTGCTTTTATCACCTCGAAGCGCCGATCGAGCGGGTGACGGGGTTCGACACGCCGTATCCCCACAGCCTGGAATGGGCATATTTCCCCGGTCCCGTCCGCATTGGCGAGGCGCTGGACCGTTTGCTGAAAGCTTGAGAACGATGGGCAAGTTCACTTTCAACCTTCCCGACATCGGCGAAGGCATTGCCGAGGCGGAAATTGTCGCCTGGCACGTCAAGGTCGGCGACCGGGTGCAGGAAGACGACAAGATCGCCGACGTGATGACCGACAAGGCCACGGTGGAGATGGAAAGCCCGGTATCGGGCATGGTCGTCTCGGTTGCCGGGGCCGAGGGCGACATGCTGGCCATCGGCGCGCCGCTGGTGGTAATCGAGACGGATGATGCGGGGGAGGGCGATAGCGAAGCCGAGCCCACCGGGACGCCTGAGAGTGCCGCGCCAGTTGTGGAGGAAGCGCCCGTCGCCGCTCCGGTGATCGCGAGCGAGCCGGAACCGGCGGCCGAACCGCAGCCCGCTCCTGCCGCTCCGACACCTGTCGCAGTGCACAAAGCCGCGAAAGTGCTGGCCAGCCCCGCTGTCCGCGCCCGCGCGGCGGAACTGGGGATCGACCTTGCGCAAGTGAAGCCCGCCGAGGATGGCCGTGTGCGCCATGCCGATCTGGATGCGTTCCTGTCCTACAACGGGGCTTATCGCGCCGGGGCCAAGCCGCGCGCCGATGAAACGATCAAGGTTATCGGCCTGCGCCGCCGCATTGCCGAGAACATGGCCGCGTCCAAGCGCAGCATTCCGCATTTCTCTTATGTCGAGGAATGCGATGTGACCGCGCTGGAGGTGATGCGCGCACAACTGAATGCGATGCCAGGCGACCGGCCGCGCCTGACGATGCTGCCGCTGCTGATTGCGGCGATCTGCCGCACGCTGCCCGATTATCCGATGCTCAACGCGCGCTATGATGACGAGGCGAACGTGGTTACGCGGTTTGGCGCGGTGCATCTGGGCATGGCGGCCCAGACCGATGGCGGGCTGATGGTGCCGGTGATCCGCGATGCGCAGGATAAGAACCTGTGGCAGCTGGCGCGGGAAATCACCCGGCTGGCCGAAGCCGCCCGCAACGGCACCGCGACCAGCGCGGAACTTTCGGGATCGACGCTGACGGTGACGTCACTGGGGCCGCTGGGCGGCGTGGCGACCACGCCAGTCATCAACCGGCCCGAAGTGGCGATCATCGGCCCGAACCGGATTGTCGAGCGCCCGATGTTCGTGCCCGATGGCATGGGCGGCGAACGGATCGAGAAGCGCAAGCTGATGAACATCTCGATCAGCTGCGATCACCGCGTGGTCGACGGCTGGGATGCGGCGAGTTTCGTTCAGGCGCTCAAGCGGCTGATCGAAACGCCGGTGGCGCTGCTGGCGGATTGATTCGCGGCGGGGGGGCGTCCCCCGCCGCTCAGCGCACGATGGCGCTATAGGCGATCCGGCCAGAGCCGAGCGCGGCGCGGCGGTGATCGACCTGCCAGCGTACGTGGGTGACGTCTTCCGGCGTGGCGATGCGGCTGCCGACGCGCAGTGCGCCCAGCTTGCCCCAGGTCTTGCCGCCGTCGACGGACACCTGCTCCTCGCCATTGGCGCTGCCCTGATAGGCGACGCTGCGGGGCAGGGGGTTAGTCACGGTAAAGCTGCCTGCGCCGCCCATCCGGTACCAGTTGACGATATAGACCACCCGGTCGCCGCGATTGAGGCGGCTGGCTGGTTCCAGCAGCTTGCCCGACGTGGGCGAGCCGCGTTCGACGAAGACGGCGCTGTCCAGCGCAACGCTGGGATTGGCGGCGGCTGGCAGTGCCGTGGCCAGCGGTGCGGTGATGGCCAGAATCGCAAGGGCGTGGCGGATGGTCATGGCAGTAGGTCCCCGTCTGAAATCCGCCGGGGCGGACAACGCATGACCGGAGATTCGCAGAATCAGGCAAAGAATTGGTTAATTCCGCCTTGCCGTCCGTACTTGCCAAAACCTGACCAGACGCGCGAACCCCCGCAAAATCGGGCGAATGCAGCCTGTGGAAAAATAGCCGCAATTTGTTGGCGCGAAGGTTGTTGACAGGAATCGGAGGCTGGCCTAGAGGCGGCGCTCCCCAAGGGGCGAGCGGGTGTAGCTCAGTTGGTTAGAGTGCCGGCCTGTCACGCCGGAGGTCGCGGGTTCGAGCCCCGTCACTCGCGCCACTTGGGGGGTTTTCCTTAAAAAGCATTGGTATAGTGGATCGATTTTCCCCCTGCGGGGAGAGAGATCAGCATGCCGTCGTGCGCCAGCCGCAGGTCGCCGTCGAACGCCCCCGGCGCGTCGCCCAGGAACTTGCGCTCGATCAGGCGCACCGGCACCGGCGGAACCAGATGATACAGCACCAGCGCCTTGGCCCCGGCAGCTTGCGCCGCGCGGGCGGCGTCGGCCGGGCTGGCATGGTAATCGGGAATGTCCGCCATGATCCTGGCCGCGTCCTTGCGCCCGCGCTCGGCCAGCTTGGCCCCCAGCGCGGCAACCATCTCCTTGTTCAGCGCTTCGTGGAACATCACATCGACACCCTTGGCCGCCATGTTGAACGCGGGTGAGAACACCGTATCGCCGCTGATCGCGAGCGCGCGTCCCTTGTAGTCGATGCGATAGGCATAGGCCGGGGCGACGGGCTTGTGATCCACCCGGATCACGGTGATCTTCACGCCGCCCTGATCGTAGGCGATCATGCTGTCCGTGCCGTCGGGCAGGGTCAGCAGCCGGGCGCTGCCGCCATAGCCGGCCGGGCGCGCCGTGGCGGGGCCGTGGTGGGCCACGCGGTCACCCTTGTCGATGGCATAGGCCTGCATCAGCCCGTCCAGCACCCGTTCGGTTCCAGCCGGGCCATAGACCGGCAATGGCGCCCCGCGCGATCCGCCGATCCACGCTTGCAGCAGCAGTTCGCCCAGCCCGTCAATGTGGTCGGAATGCAGGTGGGTCAGGAACCCCGCCTGCAACTTTTCGATGGGAAAGCCCATGCGCAGCAGCTTGCGGATCGCGCCCGATCCGGCGTCGAACACAAAGGCCTGGTTGCCCGCCAGCACCGCGATGCACGGCCCGGCCCGGTCAGCATCGGGCATGGGTGAGCCGCTGCCACAGACATAGGCGTGCAGTCCGTCGGGCAGTTCGGCAGACCGGTCCACGCCGACGCCGGTATCCAGCGCGCGCTGGAACGCCCGTTCGGCCAGCCAGTCGCGCCCCAGCAGCACGATCAGCCCGATGACGACCACGACGGTTGCGAATAACCGGCCCAGTTTGCCCAGCATCGCGTTCTCCCCATGTCTTATGGGGAAAGAGGCTACGCTCGAAGCCGGCCTAGCGCCAGCGGCCTGTTTCCATCCACAGCACGAACCCGCGCAGCGGTAGCAGCCAGACCACGCCCAGCACGATATAGACTGGCGTCTGCGCCAGCGCAGGCCAGTGCTGGATCAGCGGGGCCAGGTAGCGCGCGATCAGGCCGCCATAGACCAGCAGGGCGGCCAGCAGGCCCAGGATTCCCAGCGGGATTCGCAGTGTCGGTTCCTTGCGCATCAGAACGGTCCGTAAAAGCGGGTAGGGGTGACCACGCCTTTCAGCGCGATGTCGTGCGGCTCCACTGGCAATTCGTCGACCAGCTGGCAATCCCACGCCAGCCCGATTGGCAGGATGTGCGGATGCTGCGCCAGATAGCGGTCGTAATGCCCGCCGCCCTGGCCCAGCCGCTGGCCCTGCGCGGTGAAGCCTACCAGCGGCACGATCAGCACGTCGGGCACCAGCTCCGCCGCATCGCCCCGCGGCTGCACGCTGCCCCACGGGGCGGCTTCCAGCAAGTCGTCAACGTGGGGATTGTCCCACTGGCGGAACTGCATGGGCGCGGTGCGATCCGCGAACCATGGCAGGGCGATGGGGTGCCCAGCCTCGAACAGCCAGCGGGCATAGCCACCGGTCGGCGCTTCCCCGCCCATCGCGTGATACAGGCCGACGCTGGCGCCAGCCGGGATCAGGTCCGCCACCGGTCGCGGCGGGCGCATCAGCACCAGCGCGCGGACGGCTTCGGGCAAGCTGTCGGCGTGTTCGCGGCGGCGGGCGCGCAATTCTGCCCGCAAGGCCTGCTTATCTGTCACGGAAGCCTGATTCCTTGCCGAAAGGGGAAGGTGGGTGACGGGACCACCATGGGCCGTTGCCGGGAAATCCTCTGACGCGTTCACGTCAGGTGGGGACCATATGTGCCGGACCAGGGTCCAACCAGGGACAGCCCCCAATGGATTTGCTTATAGCCTCAGGGATTTTCGAAGGCTCGCACCGGGCAGTACCCGTCGCCCCCTATCTAGGCGCCCAGGCCCTAACGCTCAAGGTGCAGGGCAATATTTTCCAGTCGAGCCGCGAGCGCTTCCAGTGCCGGCGCGTGCCGGTCGGGCGCTGCGGCTGCCAGTGCGGCGCGCGCTTCGTGCAGGTCATCCGCCAGCAGCAGCGCGGCGAACAGCAGCTGGCGCGGTTCGCTCTGCGCGGCGGTGCCCATGCCGCGGATCTTGTCGGCGATCATCCCGCCCAACAGCTCGATATGGGCTTCCTCACCTTCGGCGCAGGCGACAGTATAGGCGCGGCCGCCGATTTGCAGGGTAACGTTGCTCACCCTTGCGCCCCCTCGATCAGCAGGTCCAGCTGT
The DNA here is from genome assembly GCA_041909515.1 of Novosphingobium sp. Taxonomy (GTDB): domain Bacteria; phylum Pseudomonadota; class Alphaproteobacteria; order Sphingomonadales; family Sphingomonadaceae; genus Novosphingobium. The sequence goes on from JAYRDH010000050.1 coordinate 8,930, forward strand.
TGCAGCCCGTCGGATACCGCGGCCCGCAGCTTGCCGTGGCGGGCGCGCAGGCGCTCCAGTTCGGCGCCGGCAGCTTTGACTTCGCCCAGTTGGGCAGCAGCGGCTTCGATCCGGGCCAGCGCGGCATCGATCCGGGCGAGAGCGGTGGTGGTACGGTCGGCGTCCATGTGGCGGGGCTAGCGCAAATTGCCCCACTGGCAAAGCCTGCGCGGCCCGATTTCCCACTGCTATGGGCTTTGCATGGGCGTTGTACTGCTATTCCTGGGCGCTACGGCGGCGGGGGCGCTTGACGGGGGGCGGTCCAGCCGCAAAGGGAAGGCGCGACCGAATCGCTGCTGCAACGCAGCACTTGCCTTATGCCCGCATTTCCGGGAGTACATACCTATGCAGACCGATCCGTCCCGCCTTGCGCCCATGGCCAACGCCATCCGCGCGCTTTCGATGGACGCGGTCCAGCAAGCCAACAGCGGCCATCCCGGCATGCCGATGGGCATGGCCGATGTGGCGACGGTGCTCTATTCGCAGTTCCTGAAGTTTGATCCCGCCGCGCCGAAGTGGGCCGACCGCGACCGCTTCGTGCTGTCCGCGGGCCACGGCTCGATGCTGATCTACTCGCTGCTGCACCTTACCGGTTATGCCGCGCCGACGATGGCGGACATCCGCAATTTCCGCCAGCTGCACTCGGTCTGTGCCGGGCACCCGGAAAATGCCGAGCTGCCGGGCGTGGAATGCACCACCGGTCCGCTGGGGCAGGGCCTCGCGATGGCGGTTGGCATGGCGATGGCTGAACGCCACCTCAACGCCGTGTTCGGCGATGATCTGGTCGATCACAAGACCTGGGTGATCGCGGGCGACGGCTGCCTGATGGAAGGCATCAACCACGAAGCCATCGGTCTGGCCGGCGTCAACAAGCTTGGCCGCCTGAACGTGCTGTGGGATGACAACAACATCACCATCGACGGCGATACCTCGCTGTCGACCTGCGAAGACATCCTCGCCCGCTTTGCTGCCACCGGCTGGCACACGGTGCGCTGCGACGGGCATGATTTTGCCGATATCGCCCGCGCGCTGGCTGAGGCTGAGGCGGATCCGCGCCCCTCGCTGGTTGCTTGCAAGACCGTGATCGGCAAGGGCGCGCCCAACAAGCAGGGCGGGCACAGCGTCCACGGCGCGCCGCTGGGCGCCGACGAAATCGCTGCCGCGCGTGCATACCTGGGGTGGACTGCCGCGCCGTTCGAAGTTCCCGCCGAGATTCTGGCCGACTGGCGCGCGCTGGGTGCCAAGGGCGCTGCCGCCCGCGCCGAATGGGAAGCCCGCCTCGCCGCGTCGCCGGCCCGCGCGGATTTTGCAGGCCGTATGGCTGGAACCGCCGAACTCGCTTCGCCCGCGCTGGAAGGTTACATCGCCGGGCTGGTCGCCGCGCCGCAAAAGGTCGCGACCCGCAAGGCGTCCGAAATGGCGCTGGGTCCGTTGACCGAGCAGCTGCCGCACCTGCTGGGCGGCAGCGCCGACCTGACCGGCTCGAACCTGACCAAGACCAAGTTCACCGTGCCGTTCGGCGCGGACAACTATGCGGGCCGTCACGTCTATTACGGCATCCGCGAATTCGGCATGGCCGCCGCGATGAACGGTATGGCGCTGCACGGCGGCGTGGTGCCTTATGGCGGCACGTTCCTGGTGTTCTCCGACTATTGCCGCAACGCGATCCGCATGTCGGCTCTGCAACACGCGCAAGTCGTCTATGTCCTGACGCACGACTCCATCGGACTGGGCGAAGACGGCCCGACCCACCAGCCGGTCGAGCACGTCATGTCGATGCGCATGATCCCCAACCTCAACGTCTATCGCCCTGCCGACGTGATCGAAACGGCGGAATGCTGGGCACTGGCGCTGGAAACCACCGGCACGCCCTCGGTTCTCGCACTCTCGCGCCAGAACCTGCCGCAGCTGCGCGGGGCTGGCGATGAAGGCTGGACCCGCAGCGCCAACCGCTCGGCCAAGGGCGCTTACCGCCTCAAGGCGGCGGATGCGGCGCGCAAGGTCGTGCTGGTCGCCACCGGCAGCGAAGTCGAAATCGCGATGGCCACCGCTGCCGCGCTCGAAGCGGCCGGGATCGGCGCGGACGTCGTCTCGATGCCGTGCGCGGAACTGTTCGTGGCGCAGGACGCGGCCTACCGTGCCGATGTGCTGCCCGCCGATGTCCTGAAAGTCTCGATCGAGGCGGGCGTTACCATGGGCTGGGAACGCTTCACCGGGCTGGACGGGCTGAACATCGGAATCGACAGCTTCGGCGCTTCGGCCCCGGCTGACCAGCTCTATTCGCATTTCGGCATCTCGGCGGATGCCATCGTTCCCCAAATCATGGCCAAACTGGGCCGCTAACACAGCAGGAGCTACGCACATGGCGATCAAAGTTGCGATCAACGGTTTCGGACGTATCGGGCGCAACGTCGCTCGTGCCATTCTTGAGCGGACCGACCACGACCTCGAACTCGTATCGATCAACGATCTGGCCTCGGCCCAGGCCAACGCGATGCTGTTCCAGCGTGACAGCGTCCACGGTCCGTTTTCGGGCACCGTCGAAGTCGATGGCAATGACCTGATCATCAACGGCAAGCGCATCAAGGTGACCGCTGAGCGCGATCCCGCCAACCTGCCGCACGCCGCCAACGGCGTCGACATCGCGCTGGAATGCACCGGCTTCTTCACCGACCGCGCGTCGTGCGAAAAGCACCTCGCCGCTGGTGCCAAGCGCGTCCTGATCTCGGCCCCCGGCAAGAACGTCGACCTGACGGTCGTGTTCGGCGTCAACCATGACAAGCTGACCGGCGAACACATCGTCGTGTCGAACGCGTCGTGCACCACCAACTGCCTGGCGCCGTTCGCCAAGGTGCTGAACGATGCCATCGGGATCGAACGCGGCCTGATGACCACGATCCACGCCTATACCAACGACCAGAAGATCCTCGACCAGATCCACGAAGATCCGCGCCGTGCCCGCGCGGCCGGGATGTCGATGATCCCGACCACGACCGGTGCCGCCCGCGCCGTGGGCGAAGTGCTGCCTGAACTGAAGGGCAAGCTGGACGGCAGCGCCATCCGCGTGCCGACCCCGAACGTTTCGGTCGTCGACCTGACCTTCACGCCGAAGCGCGACACGACCAAGGAAGAAGTCAACGCGCTGCTCAAGGCCGCGTCGGAAGGCGCGCTGAGGGGCGTGCTGGGCTTCTCGGACGAGCCGCTGGTGTCGATCGACTACAACCACTGCCCGAACAGCAGCACCATCGACAGCCTGGAAACGGCCGTGATCGACGGCAAGCTGGTGCGCGTGCTCAGCTGGTACGACAACGAATGGGGCTTCTCCAACCGCATGGTCGACACGGCCGGTGCGATGGGCAAGCTGATCTAATAGTCCAATGAAATGATCCGCCGCCCTGAAATGGTTCAGGGCGGCGGCTTTGCAAATGCATTCCGCCAACCGGATTGAGGTCTAGATGACGAAGTTCCGCACGCTCGATGATCTTGGTGATGTGACTGGTAAAGTCGCACTGGTCCGCGTTGACCTGAACCTGCCGATGCAGGACGGGGCCGTGACCGACGATACGCGCGTGCGGGCGGCGGCGCCGACCATTCTGGAACTGTCGGCCAAGGGCGCGAAAGTGCTGCTGCTGGCGCACTTTGGCCGCCCCAAGGGCGAGCGCGTGTCCACCCAGTCGCTGTCGATGGTGATCGATGCGGTGCAGGACGTGCTTGGCAAGGAAGTGATGTTCGTGCCTGAAATCGCCGGTCCGATTGTCGAACAGACCGTCGGTATCCTGCGCGCGGGCGACATTGCGGTGCTGGAAAACACCCGGTTCTGGAAGGGTGAGGAAAAGAACGATCCGGAACTGGCGAAGGCGATTGCCGCCAACGCCGATTTCTATGTCAACGACGCCTTCTCGGCCGCGCACCGGGCCCATGCCACGACCGAGGGGCTGGCGCATGTCCTGCCTGCTTATGCTGGCCGTTCGATGGAAGCCGAACTCAAGGCGCTGGAAAAGGCGCTGGGTCAGCCGGACCGTCCGGTCGCGGCGGTGGTCGGCGGCGCCAAGGTGTCGTCCAAGCTCGACGTGCTGACTCATCTGGTGACGCAGGTCGATCACCTGATCATCGGCGGCGGCATGGCCAACACGTTCCTGGCCGCGCGGGGTGTTAACGTTGGAAAATCCTTGTGCGAGCATGACTTGGCTGCCACTGCTGAGAGCATTCTTGAAGCTGCGGACAAGTCGGGCTGCACCGTTCACTTGCCGTACGATGTGGTTGTGTCCAAGGAATTCGCCGCCAACCCGGCAAGCCTGCGCACCTGCAACGTCCACGAAGTCGCGGCGGATGAAATGATCCTCGACGTCGGGCCGCAAGCGGTCGAAGCGCTGGCCGATGTGCTCAAGACCTGCCGCACGCTGGTGTGGAACGGGCCGCTCGGCGCGTTTGAAACCCAGCCGTTCGATGCCGCCACGGTCGCGCTGGCGCGCAGCGCAGCGGCGCTCAGCAAGGAAGGCGCGCTGGTTTCGGTCGCGGGCGGGGGCGATACTGTTGCCGCGCTCAACCACGCCGGTGTCGCGGACGATTTCACTTATATTTCAACAGCTGGCGGTGCTTTCCTCGAATGGATGGAAGGCAAGGAACTGCCCGGCGTGAAAGCACTCGAACTAGCCTGATCCCCCAATAGCCAGCGCGGTTGCGATTTTGCGCCGCGCTGTTTATCGGCCCGAATTACATACGTATGCAAAACCCAGCTTCAACAGAGGAATCCGAACTGATGAACACTGCCGACATGACTGCCAAGCTGGCCGACGGTAATGGCTTTATCGCTGCGCTCGACCAGTCGGGCGGTTCCACTCCCAAGGCCCTGGCGGGTTATGGCGTGACCGAGGATGCCTGGTCGACCGAAGAGGAAATGTTCGGCCTGATCCACGCGATGCGCGAACGCATCATCACCTCGCCGGTGTTCACCGGCGACAAGGTGATCGGCGCGATCCTGTTCGAACGCACGATGGACGGCACGGCGCGCGGCGTGTCGGTGCCGCAGGCGCTGATCGCCAAGGGCATCGTGCCTTTCATCAAGATCGACAAGGGCCTGGAAGACGAAGCGAACGGCGTGCAGCTGATGAAGCCGATGCCGGAACTGGACGCGCTGCTGACCAAGGCGAAGGCGCTGGGCGTCTATGGCACCAAGGAACGCTCGGTGATCAATTCGGCCAACCGCGAAGGCATTGCCGCCGTGGTCAAGCAGCAGTTCGAAGTCGGCAACCAGGTGCTGGCCCATGGCATGATGCCGATGATCGAGCCGGAAGTGAACATCAAGAGCGCAACCCGCGCCGAATGCGACGCGATCCTGCTCGAAGAAATCCTGAAGAACCTCGCCGCGCTGCCCGAAGGCGTGCAGGTCATGCTCAAGCTGTCGCTGCCGGTGGTGCCGGGCACGTTCGACCCGCTGGTCGAACACCCCAAGGTGCTGCGCGTGGTCGCGCTGTCGGGCGGCTACAAGCGCCCCGAAGCCTGCGTCGAACTGGCCAAGAACAAGGGCATCATCGCCAGCTTCAGCCGCGCGCTGCTGGAAGACCTGCGCTTCCAGATGAGCGACGCCGAATTCGATGCCGCGCTGGGCGAAGCGATTGACGCGATCCACAAGGGCTCGACGGTCAAGACCGCCTGAACGCACTGACTACCGGTTGGAGAGGACGGCGCCGGTCACTGGCAAGTGGCCGGCGTCAGTCTTTTCTGGCCCCTTGGCTTGGCGCGGCGGCAGCGGTAGAGCGCGCGCATGACCGACGAAGCACCCGCCGCCACCCAGCTCTACCTGATCTCGCCGCTCGACGTCGGCGGGGCGTTCCCGGACCGGCTGGCCCGCGCGCTCGATGCCGGGCCGGTCGCGGCGTTCCAGTTCCGGGTGAAGGGGCTGGACGAGCATCAGGCCGCGCGGCTGGCGGAGCCGCTTCAGGCGATCTGCGCGGCGCGCGACGTGGCCTTCATCGTCAACGATTCGATCAGCCTGGCGAAGCGCCTCGGCGCGGACGGGGTGCATCTGGGCCAGTCGGACGGCGAAGTGGCCGAAGCCCGGCAGCGGCTGGGACGCGATGCCCAGATTGGCGTCACCTGCCACAACAGCCGCCACCTGGCGATGGAAGCGGGCGAGGCGGGGGCGGACTATGTCGCGTTTGGCGCATTCTTCCCCAGTGGCACCAAGCAGACCGAGCACCGGGCGGAGCCGGACCTGCTCAGCTGGTGGCAGGGACTGATGGAAATCCCCTGCGTCGCGATTGGCGGCATCACGCCCGAAAACTGCGCTCCGCTGGTGGCGGCGGGGGCGGATTTCCTGGCGGTGTCCGGCGCGGTCTGGAACGGGGACGAGGCGGCCGCGGTGCAGGCCTTCCACCGCGCGATCGCGGCGGCGGAAGCCTGATATTCCTCAGCGGTTGTTTTCCACTTGCCGGACGCAGCGCAGCGCGCTGTCGGTCCCATCGGCGTTCATCCGGCGCAGGAAATTGCCCGACAGGCGGTGATAGCGCTCCCCCTTGCGCGGGCCGCTGGTCAGCGTCACGAGGTCCCCCGTCAGCAGATAGGTACCGCGCCCTTGCGGCGTGCGATAGCTGGACGCGTTGATCACGGTGAAGCCTTCGCCCTCCTGCCGGATCCCGGCCGCGCCAGTGGCATCTCCGGGCAGTTCGCAGACATAGGCGCCGTGCGGCAGGGTGCCGATATCGCCGCCCGGCGTGGCATGCGCGGCGGGATTGAGCGCAGCGGCGGCGGCGAGCAGGGCGAGGGGAGCGACAAGCTTGATCATCGCCGCCTTCCTATACTGCCGCCCGATGAGCCGCAACTGAACGCTCTGCCCGCTCAGCGCACCTTGCCCCGCAGCCCCGCACGCGCTAAGGGCGCGCCTTTCCGGTTATCGGCTCTTTCTCAAGCTTGAGGCTCCCAATGGCGAAGATCAGCGGCGTGGACATTCGTCCCGGCAACATTCTCGAATACGAAAAAGGCATCTGGAAGGTCGCCAAGACCCAGCACACCCAGCCGGGCAAGGGCGGGGCCTTCATGCAGGTCGAGATGAAGAACCTGATCGACGGCCGCAAGACCAACGTCCGCTTCCGCAGCGCCGACACGGTCGAGCGCGTGCGTCTCGACACCAAGGACTTCCAGTACCTCTACGCCGAGGGCGACGACCTGGTGTTCATGGACGTCGAAACCTACGACCAGATCAACCTGCCGGCCGACCTGCTGGGCGATGCCGCCGCGTTCCTGCAGGATGGCATGACCGTGCTGCTCGAAATGTATGACGAGCGCCCGATCTCGGTCCAGCTGCCCGAACAGGTCGAAGCGACCATCGTCGAAGCCGACGCCGTGGTGAAGGGGCAGACTGCCTCGTCCAGCTACAAGCCGGCGATCCTCGACAACGGCGTGCGCGTGATGGTTCCGCCGCACATCGAAAGCGGCACCCGCATCGTCGTCAACGTGTACGACCGCGAATACGTCGGCAAGGCGGGCTGAGCGCATCATGGCAGCGATTTCCGGTATGATCCGCGTGATGGAAAAGGCCGCCCGCAAAGCGGGTGGCCGGCTCCGTCGTGACTTCGGCGAAGTTGAACACCTCCAGGTCAGCCGCAAGGGGCCGGCCGACTTCGTGTCGAAGGCGGATCAGGCCGCCGAACGCACCATCTGGGACGAACTGCGCACCGCGCGGCCGGACTGGGGCTTCGTGCTGGAAGAGGGCGGCGTGATCGAGGGCGATCCCACCAAGCCGCGCTGGATTGTCGATCCGCTCGACGGGACCAGCAATTTCCTGCACGGCATCCCGCACTTCGCGATCTCGATCGCGGTGCAGGAACCCAAGCTGGACGGCAGCGGCTGGGGCGACGTGATTGCCGGGCTGGTCTATCAGCCGATCACGGATGAAAGCTTCTGGGCCGAAAAGGCGCGCGGCGCGTGGTTGCAGGACCGCCGCCTGCGCGTGTCGGCCCGCCGCCATCTCGACGAAAGCCTGATCGCCACCGGCATCCCGTTTTCGGGGCGCGGCGATGCGGTTGAATGGTCGAAGATCTATGCCGCGATCGGTCCGCAAGTGGCGGGCATCCGCCGCTTTGGCGCGGCCTCGCTCGATCTCGCGTGGGTGGCCGCTGGCCGCTATGACGGGTTCTGGGAAAGCGGCCTTGCGCCGTGGGATACCGCCGCCGGGTGCCTGCTGGTGCGCGAAGCGGGCGGCTTCGTGACCGACTGGCGCGGCGTTTCGCAGCCGATCTGCGACGCCCAGGTGCTGGCGGGCAACGACGCGCTGCATTCCAAGCTGCACAAGCTGGTGGCGGGCGCGCTGCGCTGAGGCGCGCGCGTTAGCCCAATCTTAGGCATAACCGGCGATACTCTCCCGTGACCTGATGGTCGCGGGAGTGTGTTGTGGCGCTTGGAACTGTTACTGCCGGACTGGCCTTTGCCCTGCTGGCGCTCAATACGCCGGTTCCCTCGGTCGTGGTGCCGCCGGATTTGTTGCCAGCGCCCTTCGCCGATCACCAGTTCGATCTGGCTGACTTGCCCGAAATCGCCGTTGTGCGGCCTGATCTGCGCAGTCACCGCTTCGCCCGGCCATCCCTTGATCCCGCCTTGCTGCAAGGCTCGCGCTGGACGCCGCCCGCGAAATCGTGGGGTAGTGCCGGGGCGGGGCCGGTGCTGGAAATCGGCGCGCTGGGTTCGCGCCGCAAACGCGGACCGGACCTGGCGCACATCTCGCTCGACTGGGATTTCTGAACGCAGGGCGCTTGCCCCGCGCGCAAGGCCCGGCTAAGCGGCGGTCACACGGCAGTGCCCCTGTGGTGGAATGGTAGACGCGACCGACTCAAAATCGGTTGGAGAGATCCGTGCCAGTTCGAGTCTGGCCAGGGGCACCAGTCACTGATTGTCGTTCTGGCGATTGCAGGCCACGCGATTGCGCTCTAGCCTGCGCGGCATGGTCAAGCCTCTCTTCACACCTGTCGCCCTTGGTGCCGCCGCGCTCATCGCGCTTGCCTCGACCCCCGCCGCCGCCGATCCGGTGCGCGACAAGCTCAAGGCTGACCTGCCAGAGCTGATGGCGATCTATCGCGACCTGCACCAGCACCCGGAACTGTCGTTTCAGGAAGTTCGTTCGGCCAGGATCATGGCCGATGCCGCGCGCAAGGCCGGGTTTGAAGTGACCGAGGGTGTCGGCAAGACCGGCGTGGTCGCGGTGCTGAAGAACGGCCCTGGTCCGGTCGTACTGATCCGCGCCGACATGGACGGGCTGCCGGTGCCGGAACAGACCGGATTGCCCTATGCCTCGAAAGTCCGGGCCATTTCCTCGGCGGGCGTGGAAAGCGGCGTGATGCACGCCTGCGGGCACGATACCCACATGGCCGGATGGATCGGCGCGGCGCGCGCGCTCGCCGCCAGCCGTGATCGCTGGTCGGGTACGCTGGTGATGATCGGGCAACCGGCGGAAGAGATCAACGCCGGGGCGGATGCCATGCTCAAGGACGGGCTGTTCACCCGCTTTCCCAAGCCCGATTTCGCGCTGGCGTTCCACGATACCGCCGATCTGCCGTCCGGCGTGATCGGGGTGAAGCCGGGCTTTGCGCTGGCCAACGTCGACAGCGTCGACATCACGGTCAAGGGGCTGGGCGGCCACGGGGCCTATCCGCACACCACCAAGGATCCGATCGTGCTGGCCAGCGCCATCGTGATGCGGCTGCAAACGCTGGTCAGCCGCGAGGCCAGCCCGTTCGACCCCTCGGTCGTGACGGTGGGTAGTTTCCACGGCGGGGCCAAGCACAACATCATTCCCGACGAGGTAAAGCTGCAACTGACCGTGCGCAGCTATTCCGACGAATCGCGCAAGCTGCTGCTGGACGGGATCAAGCGTATCGCCGCGGGCGAGGCGCAGACGGCGGGCGTTCCGGCAGACCGAATGCCGGTGGTCACGGTCGATCCCAATCCGGGCCTCGCTACCTGGAACACCCCCGATTTCAGCGAGCGGATGGCGACCTTCTTCAAGGGCCGGTTCGGCGCGGGCCGCGTGACGGAAACCCCGCCGTCGATGGCGGGCGAGGATTTCGGCGCCTTTGCGCGGACCGATCCGGACCGGATCAAGACGCTGATCTTCTGGGTCGGTGGGCGGCCGCAGTCCGCGTTCGACGCGGCCAAGCGTGAAGGCAAGGTGCTGCACGGGTTGCACAGCCCGTTCTGGGCGCCGGAGGCCGACCAGGTCGTCGCCACCGGGGCGGAAGCGCTGGCCAGTGCGGCGATGGAGCTGATGCCGAAACGCTGAGCGCGGTTTTGCGAATTATTCTCATTAAGTTGATCGCTTTTGGCGATTAATCTTCGCGGAATTTCCTGATGGAAAGGACTGGCGGCGCGGCCCATCTAGGGTGCGTCGAATTTCCACCAACAGGAGAGTTATCATGGGACTCAAGGGCTCCAAGACCGAGGAAAACCTCAAGGCCGCGTTCGCCGGTGAAAGCCAGGCCAACCGCCGTTACCTGTACTTCGCCCAGAAGGCTGACATTGAAGGTCACAACGACGTTGCCGCCGTGTTCCGCTCCACCGCTGAAGGCGAAACCGGCCACGCGCACGGCCACCTCGAATACCTCGAAGAGTGCGGCGATCCGGCCACCGGTGAGCCGATCGGCGACACCGTTGCCAACCTGAAGGCGTCGATCGCGGGCGAAACCCACGAATACACCGACATGTATCCGGGCATGGCCAAGACCGCGCGCGACGAAGGCTTCGACGAGATCGCGGACTGGTTCGAAACCCTGGCGAAGGCTGAAAAGAGCCACGC
>JAYRDH010000051.1:0-19323 GCA_041909515.1 Novosphingobium sp.
AACTGCACCGGGAACGGCGTGAACGTGGCCGGATCGGGCACCTTCCACGGTTCCGCCGCGTTGGCGATGTAGCCATCGGTCAGCAGGATCACCGGCGTCATGTACTGCACGGCAATGCGGCACGCCTCGATCGCGCAATCGAACGCGTCGGACGGACTGCGCGCGGCGATCACCGGGATCGGCGCATCGCCGTTGCGGCCATAGACCGCCTGATAGAGGTCGCTCTGCTCGGTCTTGGTCGGCAGGCCGGTCGACGGGCCGCCGCGCTGCGAATTGACGATGACCAGCGGCAGTTCGGTCATCACCGCCAGGCCCATCGCCTCACCCTTGAGCGCAATGCCCGGACCGGATGAGGAGGTGACGCCCAGTTGCCCGGCATAGCTGGCCCCGATCGCCGCGCAGATCGCCGCGATTTCGTCTTCCGCCTGGAACGTGGTGACGCCGAATTCCTTAAGGCGGACCAGGCTGTGCAGGATCGAGCTGGCGGGCGTGATCGGGTAGCCGCCAAAGAACATCGGCAACTCCGCCAACTGCGCCCCGGCGACCAGCCCCAGCGCAATGGCATCGGCACCGGTCACCGTACGGTACAGCCCCGGCGGCGACGCGACGGGATCAAGATGGATCTTCTTGATCTGGCCACCCAGTTCCGCCGTCTCGCCATAGGCGTGACCGGCATTGAGCGCGGCGATGTTGGCATCGGCCAGCACCTGGTTCTTCGCGAACTTGCCCTTCAGCCAGTCAATCAGTGGCGCGCGGTCCCGATCGAACATCCAGAGCGCCAGCCCCAGCGTCCACATGTTCTTGCAGCGCAGCGCTTCCTTGTTGCCAAGGCCGAACGGCTTGACCGATTCCAGCGTCAGCGCGCTGATGTCGAAGGCCAGCAACTGCCACTTTGCCAGGCTGCCGTCTTCCAGCGGATTGACGTCGTACTTGGCCTTTTCCAGGTTGCGCTTGTTGAACTCACCGGTGTCAGCGATAATCAGCCCGCCGGGCTTGAGCGCGCCGACATTGGTCTTCAGCGCCGCTGGGTTCATCGCCACCAGCACGTCCGGAGCATCACCCGCCGTGTCGATCTCGGTCGACCCGAAGTTGATCTGGAACGCCGAAACGCCAAACAACGTACCTTGCGGTGCGCGGATTTCGGCCGGGAAATCCGGGAACGTGGCCAGGTCGTTACCGGCCAGCGCAGTTGAAAGCGTGAACTGCCCACCGGTCAACTGCATGCCGTCACCGGAGTCACCCGCAAAGCGGACAACGACAGCTTCGGGCGCGTTGGTGGTCTGTGCTTGTTGATCGGCGAGTTGCGTTGCCATGCTTGTTCCTTGTCAGGCGGACAGGCCGCCCCTTCTCACTCAGGGCCGCCCTAATCCCCTCCCTGCCGACTGCGCAATCAAGAAAATCTGTCGCCCCGGCAAAACCACAAGACGAGTGCCAAGGCGGCTAGTCAAGTGGCATTTCGCGACTTAACCTGTCGATTAAACAGTAACGAGAGAGGATTCCCCGATGGCCGATACCCAGCCCTATGTCCGCCCCGACGTGAAAGCTGTGCTTGATGCGCTGGCCGCGATGGCGGGTCCGGAAATGAGCGAGCTGCCGCTGGCCGACGCGCGCGGTAGCTATCTGGCGATGGGGGCCATGCTGGAAGCGGATGCCGTCCCGCTGGCCCTGATCAAAGATCTGACCTGCCCCGGACCGGGCGGCGACATTCCGCTGCGCCTGTATGACGCGCGCGCTGAACGCGGCCCCGGCCCGGTGATCATGTTCTACCACGGCGGCGGTTTCGTGATCGGTGATCTGGACACGCACCATGCACTCTGCACCGAAATCGCCGCGGCTATGGACCTGCCGGTGGTGGCCGTGCACTATCGCCTGGCCCCCGAAGCGCCCTATCCGGCAGCAGCCGACGATTGCGAAGCGGCGACCCGCTGGGTCGCGGGCAGCCCCGCCGATCTGGGCCGCGGCGTTACCGGTCTGATCACCATTGGGGACAGCGCTGGCGGGCATCTGGCCATTGTCGTGCCGCAGGCACTGGCGGCGAGGGCCGCTGCCGTGCCGGTCATCATGCAAGTGCCGATCTATCCCGCGACGGACGAATCCGCCGATGGTTCGATGCAAGAATTTGCCGAAGGCTTCGTGCTGACCAAGAAGACCATGGACTGGTTCATGGGCTGCTATGCCCCGGTCGCCGGGGAAGCGCGGGCCTATCCGATCCACGGCAACCACGCCGCCTCCCCGCCGACCGTGCTGACAACCGCCGGACTGGACCCGCTGCGCGATCAGGGCCGCCGTTATGGCGCCGCGCTGATCCAGGCCGGGGTGGAATGCCACTACATGGAAATGAAGGGCATCGTTCACGGCTTCGTCAACTTGCGCAAGGCCGTGCCCAGTGCGCAGGCGGATACCCACGCCATCTTCAAGGCAATGAAGTTGATGCTGGAGCGGATTTCGGCCTAAAGGGTCCGCATGACCGATCCATTTGCCAATTTGCCCTACCGCCCCTGCGTGGGCGTAATGCTCGTCAATTCCGCCGGCCATGCCTTTGTCGGCCGGCGGATCGACAACCAGGAGGGCGAATTCTGGCAGATGCCGCAAGGCGGGATCGACGACGGCGAGGACTTGCGTGAAGCGGCCCTGCGTGAACTGTGGGAAGAAACCGGGGTGCGCGCCGAACACGTCACGATCCTGGCACAAACCCGCGAGGAACTGCTGTACGACCTGCCGCCCGAACTGTTGGGCAAAGTGCTGGGCGGAAAGTTCCGCGGGCAGCGCCAGCACTGGTTGCTCGCCCGCTTTACCGGCGAGGACGCGCATATCGATCTGGAAGCGCACGACCCGCCGGAATTCTGCGAGTGGAAGTGGCTCAATCCGGTTCAGTTGCCGGATGTGATCGTGCCGTTCAAGAAGCGCGTCTATCGGGCCGTGCTGGATGAATTCCGCGACCTGATCTGAACCGGGACCGCCATCACGCGGCCACCGCGGCTCAGTTTTCGACCACCACCGGCTCTGCCTTGACCTGATCGGCCGTGACCATCTTGGGCGCGGGACCAGCGGCAATGGCCGCAGCCAGATCGCGCGCGGGCTGGCAATCCGCGCCGCACAGCTGGCTCAGCCGCGACAGGTTGCGCCGCGCCTTCTCGATTGCGCCCTTCTCGGCCAGCGCCATGCCCTCACCCGCGATGGCGTACTGGTTATCCGGCTCAATCGTCAGCGCCTGGCGGTAATACCGCAGCGCCTTGCCCTGCATCCCCTGCTTGCGGGTCGCCTCGGCAAGGTTGAGGTAGATCGCGACATGGCCGGGCTGGACGGCCAGCGCCGATTCATACGCATCAATCGCGCCGTCGATGTTGCCAGCGCCCAGCGCGGTCCGCCCCTGCTGCACCAGCGCGGCCGCGCGCGGGTCAAGCGGTGCGGGAACCTTGCCCTGCCCCACGCTGGATGTCACCGCGACCAGCATGGCCAGCGCGAGGGCAGCGGGGGTGTAACGCATCAATTGCTCCCGAATGGTCGGCATACCCTGCGTGGCTATCACAGCTTCCGCAGGCGCGCGACGAAAAACCCGTCCGTACCGTCATGCCAGGGCGACAGGCGCAGCCCCTGACCGCGCGATACGCCCGCACCGATCCCCGGTGCCTCAACCTGCCAGCCTGGATTACGCGACAGGAACGCGTCGACCTGGTCCGCCCCTTCGGCATCCAGCAGCGAGCAGGTGACGAAGACCAGCCTGCCACCAACCTGCACCAAACCCGCCGCAACGTCCAGCAAGCGGGACTGAATGGCCGCATAGCGCGCGACTTCCCTGGGGCTGAGCCGCCAGCGCGCTTCCGGATTGCGCCGCCACGTACCCGTGCCCGAACACGGCGCATCGACCAGCACCGCATCGCCCTGCCCGGCAAGGTCGGCCAGCGCATCCAGTTCGCGGTTGGGATTCAGCAAGCGAGTCTCGATCAACCCCGCTCCGGCCCGTTCCGCGCGCGGCCCCAGCCGCGACAGGCGCGTCCGGTCGGTATCGCAGGCGACCAGCCGCCCGCGCCCGCCCATCGCAGCGGCCAGCGCCAGCGTCTTGCCGCCCGCCCCCGCGCACAAGTCGATCACCGTTTCCCCCGGCTGCGCAGCCACGGCCAGACAGGTCAGCTGGGAGCCACCGTCCTGCACCTCGATCTGCCCGGCCTGATAGGCATCCCAGCTTTCAACGTTGGTGCCATGCGGCAGGCGCAGCCCCTGCGGTGCCAGCAAGGGTTCGCCGGGCACCGGCAAGTCCAGCGCGACACGGTCTGCCTTCAACGTGTTGACGCGAATGTCCAGCGGTGCCCGGTCCAGCAGATGAGCGGCCTCAACGGCACCGACACCGCTGTCGACGAGGGCCTGTTCCAGCCAGCGCGGCGCGATGCCCGGTTCAGCGGCAGGTTCACCTTCTGCAATCGGGTCTGGCGCGTGGCGCGATCCATCGAACAGGCCGGCCAGCGCCGGATCCCGGCTGGCAAGCAGCACCAGCGCGGCCCGCCCGCTTTCGGGAATGTCTCCGCAGGCCCGGATCGCGGCATAGGCCAGATCACGCACTGCCCGGCGATCCCCGCTGCCGGCAAAGCGGCGGCTGCGGAACCAGTCGGTGATGATGCGGTCCGCCGGAGCGCCACCCCGGCGCGCGGCTTCGATCACCAGGTCCAGCACCTCGATCGCGGCCTGAACGCGCGCCTGCGGGGTCATCGTCCTGAACCCGTACCGCCCGCCTTACCGCGTCGGATAGTTCGGGGCTTCGCGGGTGATCGTCACGTCGTGAACGTGGCTTTCCTTCAGCCCGGCCCCGGTGATCCGCACGAAGTTGGCCTTGGTCCGCAGTTCCTCAATCGTGGCCGACCCGGTGTAACCCATCGCCGCCTTGATCCCGCCGACCAGCTGGTGGATGACGTCCTTGGCCGGCCCCTTGTATGGCACCTGGCCCTCGATCCCTTCGGGCACCAGCTTCATCTGGTCCTTGATGTCGCCCTGGAAATAGCGGTCAGCGCTGCCACTACCCATTGCCCCGACCGAACCCATACCGCGATACGACTTGTAGGCGCGGCCTTGGTACAGGAACGTCTCGCCCGGTGCTTCTTCGGTCCCGGCCAGCAGCGAGCCGACCATGACCGACGAGGCCCCCGCCGCCAGCGCCTTGGCCGCATCGCCCGACGTGCGCAGACCGCCATCGGCGATGATCGGCACACCCGCGTCACGTGCAGCGCGCGATGCTTCCATGATCGCGGTCAGCTGCGGCACGCCCACGCCCGCGACAATGCGGGTGGTGCAGATCGAGCCGGGACCGATCCCGACCTTGACCGCATCCGCGCCCGCATCGATCAGCGCGCGGGTGGCGTCATAGGTGGCGACGTTGCCCGCGATAACCTGCGCCGAATTGGACAGCTTCTTCACGCGTTCCACCGCGCGGGCGACGTCCTTGTTGTGGCCATGCGCGGTGTCGATGATCACGACGTCGCATTCGGACGCCAGCAGCGCCTCGGTCCGTTCAAAGCCCTTGTCGCCCACCGTGGTCGCGGCAGCGACGCGCAGGCGCCCGGCGGCATCCTTGGTGGCGTTCGGGTAATTGACCGCCTTTTCGATATCCTTGACCGTGATCAGCCCGACGCAGTGAAACGCATCGTCCACCACCAGCAGCTTTTCGATCCGGCGCTGGTGCAGCAGGCGGCGGGCCTCTTCCTTGCCGACGCCGGTGCTGACGGTGGCGAGGTTTTCGTGCGTCATCAACTCGCGCACCGGCTGAGCCGCGTTGTCAGCAAAGCGCACATCGCGGTTGGTGACGATGCCGACCAGCTTGCCGCTGGCTTCGACCACCGGGATGCCGCTGATCCGGTTGATCTGCATCAGCGCCCGCGCCTCACCCAGCGTCGCGTCGGGTCCGATGGTGATCGGGTTGACCACCATGCCGCTTTCAAAGCGCTTCACCGCCCGCACGGCGGCGCACTGTTCCTCCAGGCTGAGATTGCGATGGAGCACGCCGATCCCGCCCAGCTGGGCCATGACGATGGCCATGTCCGCCTCGGTCACGGTGTCCATGGCCGAGGACAGCACCGGAATGTTCAGCGCGATTTCGCGCGACAGCCGGGTGCGGGTATCGGCCATCGAAGGGACGATATCGGATTCGGCGGGCTGGAGCAGGACGTCGTCAAACGTCAAGCCAAGGGGAATGTCGATGAATGCCACAGTGCCTCTGGGGGTCTAGAATCGTGGCGGCCCATGTAAACCCAGTCCCCGAAAAGGGCTAGTGCGTTTTCCAGCCCTATTTTGCGGGTGGATCGGCGATGGCCGGAACTTTCTTCGCATCGGCGAACCAGCGCGCCAGGGCCGTGAGAAAGACGACGTCGTCCGCCGCGCCGCCCAGCTCGATACCCGGCTTCACCGCGTCCGTCGGCCGGTGATAATCGCCGTCCATGAACCGCTCCATCCGCGCGATGTCCGACCATGCGGTGGAAACCATCACGGCCGGCACATCATGCTGAAGCAAGGCCCAGCCATCCTGACGCCGCACGAAGGCATTGGCGGCATCGCCCGTCACCAGCTTCTTCTTGCTGGCCTTGGCCGCCGCCGCGATCTGTGCGTCGAGCCCGGTCATCCCCTTGCCGACAATGGCAAACGGCGAACCCGCCGGGGCAACCGCCACCGTATCGATGTTGAACGCGGCGACGATCTGCCCCAACGGCAGCGGCGGATTGTCAGCAAAGGCGTGCGCGCCCAGCAGGCCGATTTCCTCGGCCGTGGTGGCCAGGAAATAGACATCGCGATCCGGCGTAATCCCGCGCACCATCCGCCGGGCGATTTCCGTCAGCACCGCCAGGCCGCTGGCGTTGTCAATCGCACCGTTGCAGATCAGGTCTTCGGCGGGCGGTTCGGCGCAGCGCCCGAAATGGTCCCAGTGCGCCAGCAACAGCACCGCCTTGCCATCCGGCTTGCGGCCCGGCAGCTTGCCGATCAGATTGTGCGTGTTGATGCGCGTTTCGCGCGTGGTAGCCTCCAGCGTGGCAGTCAGGTCGATCAGGCGCGGGGTGAAATCGGGCGCTGCCGCAGCGGCTTGCAAGCTGTTCAGCGATTGTCCGGATCCGGCCAGCAACCGACCCAGTCCCTCTGGCGTGATGAAGGCTTCCAGATCGCCACCCAGACTGTCGCTGGCCAGCGCATAGCCAGACCGTTCACGGCGGTCACGGACGTTGTCGAGCGCGCGCCCCCCGTCCAGCACGGTCAGCACCGCAGTTGCCCCAGCCCTGAGCAAGGCGTTCTGCCGCTCCGAATCCTCCTGATCGCCATCCAGCAGCAGTGCGACACGCCCCGCCAGTTCGGTGCGGGACGGGATCACCTGCCCGGTGCCGACAAACAGCACTGGCGCGTTTTCAACCAGGCTGCGCTTGGCCGACGTGAGGACCAGGGTTGCACCGCCCGGCAGGATGAGCCGCCGGCCCTTGCGCATGAATACCGCGTTGCTGCCATACGGCTCACGCGCGACCAGCGTGACCGGTGCGAACCAGCTGTGCAGCGGATCGTTGGTGCCGGATTCCAGGCCAATGTCGAACCACTGTTTGCCCAGATAGCGCAGCGTCTTCGATTCGCCGTCGGTCCCCGGCTCACGCCCTTCATAGGCATCGCTGGCCAGTTCGGTGATGTGGGCCAGCAATTGCGCTTCCAGCGCCTTGTCCCGCTTGGGCGCGGCGACCGCGGGGGACAGCAGGGCGGCGGCGGCGAATGCCACCACAACCCCTCGCCTCATCGCTCTCCAGCCACGCTTCATCGTGCCGAAACTACACGTTGCCCACCTGCCGACAAGCGCCGTTCGTCGAGTTGATTCAGTTCGCTGCGCGGGGTGGCAGGAAAGCTACAGTAGCGCGGCGCCCTATTCCGCCGTCCAGCCGCCATCCATGCTGATGTTGGTGCCGGTGATGTTGGCGGCGGCGTCGCGGCACAGGAACACGGCCATTTCGCCCACGTCGCCCGGCTGGACGAACTTCTTGGTCGGCTGGCGCTGCAACAGCACATCGTTGATCACCTGTTCGCGAGTCAGCCCGCGCGCGGCCATCGTGTCCGGGATCTGGTTTTCGACCAGCGGGGTCCAGACATAGCCGGGGCTGATGCAGTTGGCGGTGATGTTGTGCGTCGCCAGTTCCAGCGCCAGCGTCTTGGTCAGCCCCGCCAGGCCATGCTTGGCCGAAACATAAGCCGCCTTGAACGGCGAAGCGGTCAGCGAATGGGCGCTGGCGGTGTTGATGATCCGCCCCCACCCGGCCGCCTTCATGTGCGGGATCGCCAGCCGGCAGGCATCGAACGCCGCCGTCAGGTTCAGCGCGATGATCGTGTCCCACTTCTCGACCGGGAATTCCTCGACCGGGGCGACGTGCTGCATCCCGGCATTGTTGACCAGAATGTCGATCGGCCCGGCCCCGGCCATCAGCGCCTCTACCCCGGCCCGCTGCGACAGGTCGGCGGCGACATGGATCGCGCCCAATTCCTCGCACAGCGCGGCAATGGCGGCTTCCTCGCCAAAGCCGGACAGCACGATGTCCGCCCCCTCGGCCCGCAGAGCGCGCGCAATCGCCAGCCCGATGCCCGACGTCGACCCCGTAATCAGCGCACGCTTGCCCGAAAGGAACATTCCCGACTCCAACCAATTGAGAAAACACGTTACACGCGGGCATTGCCGCTGGGTCGCGAACCTGTCCAGCGTCTTGCCACGGTTTGAAAGGTTTTCCCGATGCGCCTTGACGATTTTGATCCCAATGCCCTGAATATCGAGGATCAGCGCGGCGGTGGCGGCGGGTTCCGGATGGGCGGCGGCGGCGGCAAGATCGGCTGCGGGACGCTGGTGATCGCCCTGATCGCGGCGGTGGTGTTCGGCGTCGATCCGGTGCAGATGCTGGGCGGCCTGCAACAGATGCAGCAGGCCGGACCGGAAGTGGCCGGCCCCGCGCAGGGCGGCGCAACCATTTCCGAAAGCTGCACGGTCGATGCGATGAGCCGCGAGACGTGCAATGCGCTCTCCTCGCTCAACAAGACATGGGAACCGATTTTCGCCGCATCGGGCACCGCATTTTCGCAACCCAAGCTGGTATTCTATGCCCAGTCCGGCAATTCCGGCTGCGGCGCGGCGCAAAGCGCGATGGGGCCGTTCTATTGCCCCAGTGACAACGGCATCTACATCGACACCGACTTCTACCGCGAGATGGAGCAGAAGCTGGGCGCCGGGGGCGATTTCGCCCGCGCCTATGTCATCGCGCACGAATACGGCCACCACATCCAGACCATCACCGGCATCGCCGAACAGATCCGCAGCGCGCAAGAGCGCAATCCGCAGGCCGCCAACCGCTTGCAGGTGCGGATGGAATTGCAGGCGGACTGCTATGCCGGGGTCTGGGCGGCCAAGAACGCCGACCGGATCGAACCGGGCGACATGGAAGAAGGCCTGAACGCGGCGCATTCCATCGGCGATGACACACTGATGAAAAATGCCGGTCGCCGCCCGGTGGAGGCATCGTTTACCCACGGCACCAGCGAACAGCGCATGACCTGGCTGAAGCGCGGACTGCAAAGCGCCAGCGAGGACGCCTGCGACACCTTTGCCGATTTGCGATAGTCAGCCCCCCACACGCGGCAGAGGCCGGTTGGGGTTTGGTCCGGGGTGTGGCACCACTGCCCCATGCGAATTTCCCCCGTCCTGCTGCTGCCCCTGATCCTGACGGGCACTGCCGCCCCGCTATCCGCCAGTCAGGACCAACCCGTCGACAAGCCGGTGACCGATCAGGCGGTCAGCGCGGGCGATGTGGTGCGCACGCCGTTTTCGGACCTCAATTTGCGCAAGGGCGAAATCCCCGAATTGCTGATCCGCGCGCAGGCCGATCCCTATGGCGTGGCGGGCCTGCGCAAGTGCGGACAACTGACCGCCGCGATTGCCGATCTGGACGCGGTGCTGGGCGATGACATCGACCTGCCGACCGATGGCAAGCCGAAGCTGTCCGCTGGCCGGGTTGCCCAGGCCGCCGTCGGATCGTTCATCCCGTTTCGCGGGCTGATCCGCGAGATTTCGGGCGCGAACGAGCAGGACCGCCGCTTGCTGCTGGCGGTACAGGCCGGGTTCGCCCGCCGCGCCTTCCTGAAAGGCTTCGGCCAGGCGCGCGGATGTCCCTATCCCGCGCGCGCCGCCGCAGCCGCACCGCCCGCTGCCAGGGCCAATCGTCCGCGCGGGCAGAAGGTGCAGTTCACCGCCCAGCCCGTCGTGCAAAAGGTCGACTGACGGGGCAACCTGCGTTAGCCCTGCGGGCATGCGCCTGACCGACTGCCACAACATCGACGATTTCCGCCGCCTCGCACGGCAGCGGCTGCCCTGGCCCGTGTTCGATTACATCGACGGTGCTGCCGACGATGAACTGACCAAGGCCCGCAATACCGCCGCCTATGCCCGCGCCGATCTGGTGCCGGACGTGCTGGCCGGGGTGGAAACCATCGACACCAGCTGCACGATTCTGGGCCGCACCAGCGCCCTGCCGCTGATCCTGTCCCCCACCGCACTGCAACGCGTGTTCCACTGGCAGGGCGAACGCGCCGTCGCCCGCGCGGCGGCGAAGTTCGGGCTGTGGTTCGGCATTTCCAGCCTCGCCACCGTCTCGATCGAGGAGATCGGGGCGATGGGCGACAATCCCAAGATGTTCCAGTTCTATTACCACAAGGACCGGGGCCTCAACCGCAGCATGATCGAACGCTGCCAGGCGGCAAAGTTCGATGCCATCGCGCTGACGGTCGACACCATCGTCGCGGGCAAGCGCGAACGCTGCGCCCGCAGCGGCTTCACCTCACCCCCGCAGTTCACCGCCCGCAACCTGCTGGGCTATGCGATGAAACCGCGCTGGGGGCTGGATTACCTGCTGCGCGAAAAGTTCGCCCTGCCCAACCTCGACACCCACGTGAAGGAAGGCACCGGCGAGGCGGTGTCCATCGCGGGCTATTTCAACACCATGCTCGACCAGTCGATGGACTGGAAAATGGCCGAGCAACTGCGCGCGGACTGGGGCGGCAAGTTCGCGCTGAAAGGTGTGATGAGCGTCGCCGACGCCCGCCGCGCGGTGGAAATCGGCGCCGATGCGATTCTGATTTCCAACCACGGCGGCCGTCAACTCGACGGCAGCCGCTCCCCCTTCGACCAACTGCCCGAAATCGTCGACGCGGTCGGCGGGCAAATCGAGATCATCTGCGACGGCGGCGTCCGGCGCGGCACCCATGCGCTGAAAGCCCTGTGTGCAGGAGCCACGGCGGCATCCGGCGGCCGCCTCTACCTCTACGCCCTCGCCGCCGCCGGACAGGACGGCGTCGAACGCGCGCTGGCCATCCTCAAGGACGAGATCGAACGCGGCATGAAACTGATGGGCGTCACCCGCGTCGACCAATTGACGCCAGACCGGCTGCGCTGGCGATAATTGACCGATTTACCAATTTTTGGTATCGACCGGACATGGCCAGCAAGAACACTTCGATTGCCCTTGGCGCACCCTACACCGAATTCGCGCGGCGCAAGGTCGAATCCGGCGAATTTGGCTCAACCAGCGAAGTCGTGCGCGAAGCGATGCGGCAATACATGGTTGAGGATTTGAAGATTGAAGCCTTGCGCCGTGAAATCCAGATCGGACTAGATAGCGGACCTGCAGAAGAGTTCGATTTCGACGAATTCCTGCGCGAGATGCGGGCGAAATATCAAGGCGCAGCGTGACCCGCTTTACCCTTAGCCCCAAGGCTCAGCAGGATTTTATCGAAATCTGGCTCTACACGGCAGACAATTGGGGTGTGGAGCAGGCAGACCAGTACGTGCTGGAAATCAAGCGCGATCTCGCCAGCGCAAAGCCAAACTCACCTATGGTCCGGCCAATCGACGGACTCCTGCGAATGAAGTCCGGCCACCACCTCTGCATTTTCCGCCGCGATGGTAGCGGCGCGATCCATGTAGTCCGCGTTCTGCATGAGCGGATGGACGTGTCCCGGCAGTTGGGAGAGCACTGAATGATCGGCTTGGCCAGCCTGGTTGCGGCCGCTGCCAGCCAGACCCCGCCCGAACCCGCTTTTCCCATGGGCGGCTGTTTCCGCCAGTTCAAGGACGCGGATGACAAGGAGGCTACATCAGGCCTGTCCTGCACCATATGGATTCCGCGCGGATAGTGAGCGCGGATCCGGGTACCACCCCGGATGACGACATCGGGCCGCAAAACGGCAAGGCCGGAGCGTTTCCGCCCCGGCCTTTCATTTTCCTGCGAATGCGCGGCTTAGTAAACGCGCTTTTTCGGCTTGATGTAGTCCACGTCATCCGTCAGCGTGAATTCGTGCACCGGGCGGTAGTCGATCTTGACCTCGCCGCCCTTGCCGCCCCAGCCGTTGAACCAGGCGGCGGTGTGCTTCATCCAGTTGGCGTCGTCGCGATCGGGGAAATCCTCGTGCGCGTGGGCGCCGCGGCTTTCCTTGCGGTTGTGGGCGCCGTGTAGCGTGACCGTCGCCTGACTGATCAGGTTGTCCAGTTCCAGCGTTTCGACCAGATCCGAATTCCAGATCAGCGAGCGGTCGGTGACGTGAATATCCTCCATCCGCTTGTAGGTTTCGGCCAGCTTGACCTTGCCTTCCGCCATCAACTCGTCGTTGCGGAACACGGCCGCGTGGGTCGACATGATGCGCTGCATATCGGTGCGCACTTCGGCCGTGGGCGAGCCGCCCTTGGCGTTGCGGAAGTGGTCCAGACGGGTCAGGGCGAGGTCGGCACTGTCCTTGGGCAGGGCCTGGTGCGCGGTCTGCGGCTTGATCAGTTCCTTGAGGCGGTGGCCCGCCGCGCGGCCGAACACCACGAGGTCGATCAGCGAGTTGGAACCCAGCCGGTTGGCGCCGTGGACCGAAACGCAGGCCGCTTCGCCCACCGCGAACAGGCCGGGGACGATCGTTTCCGGATTGCCGTCCGCGCCGATGGTCACGACTTCGCCGTGATAGTTCGTCGGGATGCCGCCCATGTTGTAGTGCACGGTCGGCACCACGGGGAGCGGCTGGCGGGTCAGGTCGACCCCGGCAAAGATCTTGCCCGATTCGGTGATGCCCGGCAGACGTTCACCCAGCACCTTGGGATCGATGTGATCGAGGTGCAGGTAGATGTGGTCCTTGTTCGGACCGACGCCGCGCCCTTCGCGGATTTCCAGCGCCATCGAGCGCGAGACGACGTCGCGGCTGGCCAGATCCTTGGCCGAGGGGGCATAGCGCTCCATGAAGCGCTCCCCTTCGGAGTTGGTCAGGTAGCCGCCTTCGCCGCGTGCGCCTTCGGTGATCAGCACGCCCGCGCCGTAGATGCCGGTCGGGTGGAACTGCACGAATTCCATGTCCTGCAGCGGCAGACCCGCGCGCAGCACCATCGCCCCGCCGTCACCCGTGCAGGTGTGAGCCGAAGTGGCGGTGTAATAGCTGCGGCCATAGCCGCCGGTCGCCAGCACCACGGCCTTCGAGCGGAAGCGGTGGATCGAGCCATCGTCCATGCACAGCGCGATCACGCCGCGGCATTCGCCATTTTCCATGATCAGGTCGATGGCAAAGTATTCGATGAAGAAGTCCGCGTCGTACTTCAGGCTCTGCTGATAGAGCGCGTGCAGCATGGCGTGGCCGGTGCGGTCCGCCGCAGCGCAGGTGCGCTGCACCGGGGGGCCTTCGCCCATGTTCTGCATGTGGCCGCCGAACGGGCGCTGATAGATCGTGCCATCGGGGTTGCGCGAAAACGGCACGCCCGCGTGTTCCAGCTCGTACACCGCCTGCGGTGCTTCGCGGACCATGTATTCGATCGCGTCCTGATCGCCCAGCCAGTCAGACCCCTTGACGGTGTCGAACATGTGCCAGGTCCAGTGATCGGGCGAATTGTTCATCAGCGACGCGGCGATCCCGCCCTGCGCGGCCACGGTGTGGCTGCGGGTGGGGAACACCTTGGTGATGCACGCGGTCTTCAGGCCGGCTTCGGCGCTGCCCATCGTGGCGCGCAGGCCAGAGCCGCCCGCGCCGACGACGACGGTGTCATAAGTGTGGTCGATGATCTTGTAGGCAGGCGCGGACATCAGGCAGCTCCCAGCGCGAGGCGAACGATGCTGAACAGGCCGAAAGCGGCCCCGGCAAAGGCGGAAAGGTTGAGCAGCGCCATGCAGGCGAACTTGTTGGCGTGTTCGTGGACGTAATCCTCGATCAGCACCTGGATGCCGAGGCGCGCGTGCCAGAACGCCGAGATCACCAGCAGCGCCATCGCGGTGGCAGGAATGCCGCCCGAAATCCATTCACGCACGGTCTTGAAGTCATAATCCGGCAGCGTGACCAGCGAGATGATCAGCCACAGCCCCAGCACCAGATTGCCGATGGCGGTGAAGCGCTGAACCAGCCAGTGATGTGCCCCCGAATGCGCCGAGCCCAGCCCGCGCACGCGTCCGATCGAAGTTCCGTTACCCATGTCTCAGCACTCTCAACGCAGGATCGTCGCCCAGGTGGCGACAGTCAGCACGATGGCCACGATCGGCGTGACCACCGACCAGAAATTGTTGCTCTGCAGTTCAAACCCCGCGCCGATATCCAGCACGAAGTGGCGCAGGCCAGAGCACATGTGGCTGAAGAACGCCCAGGTCAGCCCGATCAGCACGACCCGGCCATACCAGGCGGTGGCGTGCGTGGTGAACACGGCATAGGCCGCTTCCCCGCCAACCAGCGCACCCAGCCACCACAGCAACACGCCCAGGCCCGCAAAGGCCAGGCCATTGCCGGTAACGCGGTGCAGGATCGAGATCGCCATCGCCGGGCCCCAGCGCCAGATCTGCAGGTGCGGCGAAAGCGGGCGGTTTTTCACTCCGGCCATGCGGCTGTTCCCTTTCGTGACTTTTGCGGGCGCAAGGACGCCCCCCTTCGTGCAAACCCCATAACCAAAACGCGGGGCCGTGCAAGCGGTCCTAAGGCCTTATCTGACTTGTCGCAGGGCGCGCCCTGCGCCAATGGCAGGGGATGAGCACACTTACCGCACTTGTCACCGGATCGTCGCGCGGCATCGGCGCGGCGATTGCCGCCCAGCTGCGCGCACGCGGCGTTACCGTCATCGGCCACGCCACCCGCGCGGTGGACGAACACACGATTGCCGCCGACCTGACCGATCCCGGCGCGCCCGCGCGAATCTGGGCCGAGGCGCTGGAACGCAGCGGCCGGCGGATCGACCTGCTGGTCAACAACGCCGGGCTGTTCAGCCCCAACCCGATCGCGCTGTCCGACATTCAGTGGCTGGACAACTGGGAAGACACCCTGCGCATCAACCTGACGGCAGCGGCGGAACTGTCGCGTTTTGCGGTTAAGCACTGGCTGGATGATGCGCGCGCCGGCCGGATCGTCCACATCGCCAGCCGGGCCGGATACCGGGGCGATTCGCCCGATCACTGGCACTATGCCGCCGCGAAGGGCGGGATGATCGCGATGCACAAGACCATCGCCCGCCAATATGCCGCAAAGGGCGTGATGAGCTATGCCATCTGCCCCGGCTTCACCGACACCTCGATGGCGGACGATTACCTCGCCAGCCGGGGCGGCGCGGGGCTGCTGGCGGACATTCCGCTGGGCCGGGTCGCCACGCCCGACGAAATCGCCACGATTGCCACCTTCTGCGCGCTCGACGCCCCGGAAAGTATGACCGGCGCCGTGCTGGACGCCAACGGGGCAAGTTATGTCCGCTGAGCAAAGCTGGAAACTCACCGCGCTTGCCCCCCGCCCGGTGATCGAAGGCGCGCTGCTGGCGCATGAGGACGCGTTCGACTGGGACCCGGACATCGTCATTTCCGGCAGCGAAATTGCCGAGGACAAGCCCGATGACTGGCGGCTGGAAGCGTGGCTGCCGCGCCAGCCTTCGAAGGCGGACAAGGCCGCGCTGGCCGCGCTGTTCGCGGACGGGCCGCCACCGTTCGAAATCGAGCAGCTGCCCGAAGTCGATTGGCTGACCACCAGCCAGCAGGGGCTTGAGCCGATTCGCGCCGGGCGGTTCCATGTTCACACGCCGGAGCATCCGCCGCTGAACCAGCCGGGCGTGCGCGATTTCTGCATTCCGGCCAGTCAGGCGTTCGGCACCGGCCAGCACGCCACCACCGCCGGGTGCCTCGCCATGCTCGACGCGATGAAGCGCAGCGGCGTGGTGGTGCGGAACTGCGCCGACATCGGCACCGGCACCGGCCTGCTGGCCTTCGCCGCGCTCGACCTGTGGCCGCGCGCGCTGGCAACCGCGAGCGATATCGATCACGTCTGCGTCGGCGTGGTGGAAGACAACGCCGCTTTGAATGATGTGCCGATGGGCGCGCGGCCCGGTGAACTGGTGATGCTGGTGGCCGACGGGATGAACCACCCGCTGCTGTCCGCGCGCGGGCCGTATGATCTGGTGATTGCCAACATTCTGGCGGGGCCGCTGATCAGCCTCGCCCCCGATTTCGCCCGCACGCTGGTGCCGGGCGGGCATCTGTTGCTGGCCGGGCTGCTCGAAACGCAGGAAGCGCAAGTGCGCGCCGCCTGCCGCCGCGCCGGGATGCGGCTGGCCGGGCGGATGGTCAATGGCGACTGGTCGATCCTGTGGCTGCGCAAACGCTCTGGCGTGCAGGTCCACGGCTCACGCCCCGGCACGCTGCCCGAATGGTCGCGCAAGTGGTGAAGGATCAGTAGCGCCCGTTTTGTGCCAGCGAACGACACGCGGTTAGGGGACGTTCGAAAGCGTTCTCATTATCCGTCGTCATGCTGAACTTGTTTCAGCATCCATTTCTCAACCCGCACTGTCCGAGCAGGACGGGAGATGGACCCTGAAACAAGTTCAGGGTGACGTCGCCATGATCCGTCAAATTCTGGTACGAACGCTAACGCGTTTCCGCGGTCGCCTCGGTCACGGCCGTTGCGGTAGAGTTGAAGCTGTTGGTCACCTCGCCGCCCAGCCCTTTCAGGCCGAGCAACGATCCCAGCGCGATCACCACCAACACCAGTCCCATCTCCACCGCCGCACTACCCGTGCGGTCGGCCCATAGCCTGAATAACGTGCGCAACCCTGTTCTCCTGCGTCCCGGCGGGCCTTGACCCGTCCCGTGCAGGTTACGGATGTGTGGTTAATTTCGCGTATCTACAGAGACTTAGAACCGCGCGAAATGCTCCACCCGGATCCGCGCGGTGGAGTAGGACGGCGGCCCGCCATGCCGGAACACCCGCACGCCCTCGGCCCGGAAGGTCAGGCCCGCCGGGCCGAACAGCCGCGCGGCCGCGCCGCCGCCTAGTTCCTCGAACTGGTTGTCGCTGAGGCCCTTGGTATCGAACCCCGCCGCGCCGTGGAGATAGGCGTCTAGCGCCCAGCGCGTGCTTTCGGCCAGCCGCAGGCCCGGACGGACGCGCCCGGTGAACAGCACGTTGTCGTCATAGCGCGAGTAATAGATGCCGTCGGCATAGACGTCCGCGACCGGGCGGATGCCGCCGCCCTCGCGCGGGGCCATGTTCCAGTCGTTGTAATAGACGAACCCGCCGCGCAGATCGCCGCGCCAGCGCGAGCGCCCCCGGTCCATCAGATCATAGGCCGCGCCCCCTTCGACGAACAGAGCAAGGCCCGTCAGCGGCCGCACCCGCAGGCCCACCGCTACCGCCGCCATGTTGTCGGTATAGACCTGCGGCCCGAACGGCCCCTTGCCCGACCGGCTGTCGGCATTGATCCGCACCCCGACATAGGCTTCGACCACGGGTGCATCGGCCAGCACCACGCCGACCCGCGCCTGCACCGGCAGCATTGCCATGTCCCAGTGCGAATTGTATTCCGGCGCGGCGTACGTTTCGGCAAAGATGTCGCCCCGTTCCGCCGGGGCATCGGTCTGGCTGGGGGTTTGCAGATAGGCCAGTTCCGCCCGCGCCGCACCGTCTGCCGGATCGAGCCGCACCGCCTGTGCAAACGCCGCGATCGCTTCGGGACGTTGCCCCAGCGCCTTGCGGATAAAGCCCACTTGCCGCCACAAGTCCCCCCGCGCTGGCTGGAGCGCGACCGCGCGTTCGAACCACGCCAGCGCATCGGCCTGCCGATCCTGCCGCAGCAGGTAATAGCCCACCTCCAGCTGGATGCGCTGATCGTCGGGATAGGCGGGCGCGGCAGCGATCAGCGCGGTGAACGCGGCGGCCGGGTCTTGCTGTACTTGCCCGTAATAGCGGTTCAGCACGTCATCGGGACTGGCCTGCGCTGTGCCACCCGCCAGCGCGGCCACCCCCGCCAGCACCGCCGCCGCCCGGCGCAGCCATGACGCGCTACCCCTCATGTCAACTCGCCGCCCCGCCCAGCACCGCGGCGAGGTGATCCAGCGCCGCGCGGGTGAACGTCTCCATGTTGGCGATCCGGTCATCGCTGGCGGTTTCGGTGACGCGGACCTGTTCCACGCCGGGGCCGACCACGGCGCAGACACTGATTCCCGATGCCACGCCCAACGGATGCGTGCTGCCCCCGGCGGACCCGGATTCGGCAATGCCCCATTCCGCCCCGAACCGGTCGCGGATCGCGCGGGCCTGCAGCAGGGCATAGTCGGTGGTGGCGGAGCGCATCCCGGCGTAGGCATCGCGCGGCAGATCGAACAGCACATCACGCGCGCGCAGCGAATAGACCACGCCGCCGCCGACATAGAATTGCAGCGCCCCCGGCACGGTCAGCAGCGATGCGGCAATCAGTCCGCCGGTCGCCCCGTCCGCCACCGCGATCTTCTCGCCCCGTGCTTTAAGCGCGTCGGCAATCCGGGCGGCGATCGGGTGAAATTCGTTTAGCATCGCCTTACCCCGCTGCCTTGACGATCTCGGCCCACGCCGCTTCGTCGATCACTGCGATCCCCAGCGCGGCGGCCTGCTTCAACTTGCTGCCCGCGCCGGGACCGGCCACGACCAGATCGGTCTTGGCCGAAACGGAGCCAGCGGCCTTCGCCCCCAGCCGTTCGGCCTGCGCTTTCGCCTCGTCGCGGCTCATCGTTTCCAGCTTGCCGGTGAACACCACCGTCTTGCCCGCCACCGCGCTGTCCTTCGTCTCCACCACGTAATCGGGCGGGGACACTTCGGACAGCAGATCGTCCCACACCGCCCGGTTGTGCGGTTCGTGGAAGAAATCGCCCAGCGCCTCAACCACGGCGGGGCCAATCCCGTCGATAGCCAGAAGTTCGGCGCGTGCTTCCAAAGCCCCCTCCTCTTCAGAGGCGGGGGCTTTGGGTGGTGTTTCCAGCGCAAGTTCGGGTGGCGCTTCCAGCGGCAATTCCAGTGTGGTGTCGCCACCACCCCCCGGCCCCCTCCTCT
>JAYRDH010000052.1:0-17769 GCA_041909515.1 Novosphingobium sp.
GACAAGCTCAGCCTGAGCGGTTTTCCGGGAAATCTCTCACCCCGCTCAGGCTGAGCTTGTCGAAGCCCCGGCGAGGATGTCCGCGACGGTTCGCTTACACCACCGGCAGGACCGGCGCGGCGCTGTTGGCGCTTTGGGCGAGCAGCTTGGCCAGCGCCTCGCCGCCGGGGCGCACGCGTTCCTCGCCGCGCTGTTCCGCCGCGATCAGGCGCGCCAGCATCCGCCGCGCCTTGGCTCCGGCAACGTCCGCCGGAATCGCCACGGGGTTCAGGTCATCGACGTGGCGGTCGCCCAGGATCGCCTGTTGCGCCTCGATCATCGGTTTATCCTGCACGGCAAAGGCATAGTCGATGGAACCGCGCCAGAATGCCTCGACCGCCGGATCGTCCACGCCGTGACCCCGCACGACCGTCCAGTAATAGAGCGTGCGGGTCGGGCTGACCGGCGTCAGGTGGTGGCCGGTGAAGACCCACACCCCGGCCTCGCGCGGCTGGCCGACGGGTGAAATCCCGACGTCCAGCAGCAGATGCCCCGGCGCGTCCCAGCGCATGTACAGCCAGTGGTCGATCGGCGTGGTGGGGGCGAGGTTCATCTCGCTTTCCATCAGCTGCGACCACACCGGCGGCGGCTCCCCATTGGGGCACCAGCGGTTGGCCCAGACGGTGGAACCGGCTTCCAGCGTTTCCAGCTTGCTGATCGTGATCGCCTCGCTCGACAGGGTGCCTTCGTGCAGGAAATCGGCGTGGGTCAGGTCCAGCAGGTTGTCGCTAATCAACTCGTAATTGGCCGCGACGTCCATCATCCCCCGGATCGTGGTGAAGCCGGGGGCGTCATAACAGGCAAAGTCCGGCAGCAGCGCCTCGTCCGCCTTGTCCGCATCACCCATCCAGATCCAGATCGCACCGCCCCGCTCGATCAGCGGATAGGCGGGCACTTTCATCGCGGGCGAGATGACCCCGCCGCGATGCGGGTTGAGCACGCATTGGCCGCTCTCGCCGAACACCATGCCGTGGTAATTGCACTGCACCGTGTCGCCGATCCGCTTGCCCAGATGCAGCGGCGCGAACCGGTGCGGACAGAGGTTGCCCATGGCCACCGGATCGCCGTTTTCCTTGCGGTACAGCAGGATCGGCAATTCGCAGATCGTGCGGGTTTCCAACGCTTCGCCCAGTTCATGCGACCAGGCGGCGACGTACCATGCGTTGCGCAGATACATGGGGAATCTCCCGGCTTAGAGGTAAAGCTTGGGATTGATGGCGATGCCGTTTTCGCGGCAGTAGGTTTCATAGTGGTTCATGAACCACCAGACATCCGCCGTTTCCACGAACGCGCCCTGATCGTCGTAAAACTCGATCGGCCCCTGCATCCAGCCAAACAGCTTCACGCCGTCCGGGTGATCGGTGACGAGGGTGTGGGCTTCGCCCGGCACTTCCAGAATCAACCCGCCGGGGCTGGCGACCCAGTCATATTCCAGATAGCGCACGCTGCCTTCCAGGCAGACCATCACGATGGTCCCGCGGTGCAGGTGCGTGCCGACCGCGCCGGCGGATTTCACCCACAGGATGTTGGAAAACGTGTTGCTGCGCACATCAAACGCCAGATGCTTGATCGCGGCGTTGTCGCCAAACGGCACCCACGGGCTGTCGACGTCGGTCTGCGCATCGATATAGCGCCCGCCGGGGCTGTGGCGCGCCACCAGATCACGGAAGGCGAAGGGGACGTCGACGATTTCCGCCTTGTTGGACGGCGGCGCTTTCATGCTGGTCATCTCGTTCATGGCCTTTCTCCCTTGTTTGGGCCAGCCCGCACCGGTCGTCCGGCATCTGGCGGCAAGCGACATACTCTCACTGGATATTGTAAGTTATTACGCCTATTCTTGCGCGCAATGAGGTCCGCGCGCAAGCCCCCCCGCGACGCCGCCCGTTTGGAGAGGAAGCCTGATGCCTAACCCCATAAAATTCTTCGATCTTGCCCTGTCGCATGGCGCCACGATCAGCCCGTTCGTGTGGGCGACCAAGTATGCCATCGCCCACAAGGGACTCGACATGGAAGTCGTGCCCGGCGGTTTTACCGGCATCATGGAGCGCACCGGCGGCCAGTCAGAACGCTTGCCCGCGATTGTCGACGATGGCGAATGGGTGCTCGATTCGTGGCTGATTGCCGAGCATCTGGACCGCAAATATCCCGACCGGCCGACCCTGATCGGCGACCCCTCGGTCAAGGTGCTGACCCAGTTCATCGAAACCTGGCTGTGGCAGACCGCGATCAGCCCGTGGATGAGCTGCTATATCAAGAACTATCGTGACTGGTCGGTGCCCGAAGATCACGCCTATGTCACCGAAAGCCGCGAGCGGATGTTCGGCCGGAAAATCGAAGACATCGTCGTCGGGCGCGAGGACCGCTTGCCGCAAGTCCCGCCCAAGCTGGAACTGCTGCGCGGCATCCTGAAGGAGCACAAGTGGCTGGGTGGCGAGAGCCCGAACTATGCCGATTACCGTGCGCTGGCGGTGTTCCTGTTCTGCGCCTCGGTCGCCGACACCCCGCCGCTGACGGCTGACGATCCGCTGCGCGACTGGATCGACCGGGGGTTTGACCTCTACGGTGGGCTGGGCCGCCATCCGGGGCTGAAGCCGCTGTTCGGGCTGGAACTGCGCGAAGGCGATCCCGAACCGTTCGCCAAGGGGCCGACGATGGTCAGCGGTCTGGTCAGCCGCAACACCGGCCCGCAATCCACGGCATCCGAAACCGCGCGGCTGAAAGGCCAGTCGTAAAGGAATAAGTGGGGCTGGCGAACGGCACGTAGCGACCCGACCACTCAAGCCAGCCCCTCCTCCCCCGCGGGGACGGGGAGGGTCTCAAAAACTCAGATCACGAAGAAGTCAGATCACGAAATCCAGGATCGCGGGCATCTGTGACTTGCGGTTCCGGTTGGTCACCATCCGGTCATGCAGTGTGCCGATCTGGCGGCTGCCGGTCTTCACGAACAGGAACGGCAGCAGGCCGTGGATCAGGCAGGCAAAGCCGCCGAGGATCATCCGCACGCCAAACCCGCTCGCCATCACCAGATGCTCGGCATAGGTCTCATCGACGCTGGCGGGGTGGTCGGTGAACAGCTTGGTCAGCGGCATGGCGGGAAAACTCCGTTGTTGACGCGGTTCTATGATTGCCGGGATGCGAAATCATCACCTGATTTATAGCTGTTTTGCGATTTTGCGGTTATTATGTCCCAATGACAGGGCAAATTTCGCAACTTGATTCGATTGATTGGGCCATCCTTGGCGTGCTTCAGGCCGATGCCTCGATCCCGGTGCACGAAGTGGGGGACCGGGTCGGCCTGTCCAGCAACGCCTGCTGGCGGCGGATCAAGCGGCTGGAGGATGCGGGCGTGATCACGGGCCGGGTGGCGCTGGTCGATCCGGTCAAGCTGGGGCTGGCGACCACGGTGTTCGTTGCCATCCGCACCAACCGCCACGATCCCGAATGGATCGCCGCGTTTTCACGCGGGGTGGCGGCGGTGGATGAGATCGTGGAATGCCATCGCATGGCCGGCGACGTCGATTACCTGCTGAAACTGGCCGTGCGCGACATCGCTCATTACGACCGGATCTATCGCAAGCTGATCGCCGCCGTCCCCGATCTGGCGGACGTCAGTTCCACGTTCTCGATGGAGCGGATGAAGGCGACGACCGCGCTGCCGCGCCCGACCTAGTCCGGTTTGCGTAGCAGCCAGTCCAGCACTTCGGGCAGGCGCGCGGCCCAGGCGTTTTCCTCGTGCTCTGCGCCCGGATAGACCCGGCTTTCCCAATCCCTGCCTCGCTGCCACCCGCTGGCGGCAATCCGCGCGTCGATCGCGGTCTGATAGGGGGCATAGAACGCATCGAGCGTAGCGGTGCCGTGATCCAGCCACAGCCGCCGCCCGTCCGGCTGGCCCAGCCGCGCGGCGAACCACTGGTCCCACAGCGCGATCAGGTCCGGGTTGCCCTCGCCTACCGCGCGCGGATCGGCGGCGGGCCAGTGCGAACTGATGCAGCCCGCGCGGCCAAACACCGCTGGGCGCTCCAGAAAGGCATAGCAGCTCATCAGCCCGCCCATGCTGGACCCGACGATGGCGGTATCATTTCGGCCGGGGCGGGTGCGGAAATTGGCATCGACCCACTGTTTCAGCGGTCCGGCGATCCAGTCCTGATAGGCCTCGGACACGACCGGCCCGCCGGTTATCGCGTCCATTGCCGCGCGCACGGTGCCGGTGGCGGGTTCGTGGATCGAGCGGGGCAGGTACTGGCGATAGCGGTCTGGCCCCGGCGCCCAGATGCCGATGATGATGTGCGGTTCCACCCGCCCGGTGCGGACGGCGGCCAGCATGGCCTTGTCAGCCGCCCAGACCTTGTTGAAGTTGGACTTGGCCGGATCGAACAGGTTGTGCCCATCATGCATGTACAGCACCGGATAGCGGCGCTGGCCCCCGTCGTATCCGGGCGGGAGCCAGATCGTCAGCCGCTGGTCGGGCAAGCCCGCCGCCGCGAACCGCTCATACTCCAGCAGGCGGCCCGCGTCGGCGACAGCCGGGACTGCCAGCCATATGGCCAGCAGCCCCAGCAGGCCAAGGACCAGCCGCCGGATCACTTGCCCGCCGCGAGCCGCATCGCCGCGCCGCCGCCGGGGGCGAGGCGCAGGGTATAAGTATCGCCCTTGCGGAAGGTGCGGGTTTCATAGGCGATTTTGTGCCGCGCTTCGGTCCGATAGGTTGCGCCTTCGCCGTCCTTGTAGATCGTGGCTTTGTAGGTCTGGCCCGGTTCGAGGAAGTCGAACGTCAGCGTGACGGTGCGTTCGGCTTCGCCATTGACGCCGCCGACGTACCAGTCGGCGCTGCTGCGATCCTTGCGCGCGAAGATCGCGTGTTCGCCCACTTCGCCCGAAATCAGGTGGCTTTCGGACCAGTCGGCCGGGACCGCCTTGATAAATTCCAGCTCCTTGGGGTGCGCGGCCAGCGTCTCGATGAAGTCGGCGGCCATCTGGATCGGGGAATAGATCGCCAGGTACAGCCCCAGCTGCTTCGCCAGCGTTGAGGCGTGCGGTACGCCTTCCGCCCCGACCAGGCTGAGCACGCCGGGGGTATAGTCCATCGGCCC
The DNA here is from genome assembly GCA_041909515.1 of Novosphingobium sp. Classification (GTDB taxonomy): domain Bacteria; phylum Pseudomonadota; class Alphaproteobacteria; order Sphingomonadales; family Sphingomonadaceae; genus Novosphingobium. The sequence goes on from JAYRDH010000052.1 coordinate 5,130, forward strand.
GGACAGCATCCGGGTATAGACCAGCGTCGCTTCATGCGCGGGGCCGTTCGCGAACTGGCCCCAGGCGTTGTATTCCATCCCCCGCGCGCCTTCGCGGGCGACCCAGTTGGGATAGGTGCGGCGCAGGCCGGTGTCCTTCACCGGTTCGTGCGGATTGACCGCGACCTTGTACTTCGCCGCTGTTTCCACGACTTTCAGGTGGTGGCGGACCTGCACTTGCCCGTCGTGGAATTCCATTTGGGTTTCACCCGGCGTTTCCCCGGCCGCGATGATCCCGCCCGCGTCCGCAACATAGCCGGTCTTGACCACGTCGACGCCGAGCGAACCATAAAGCTTCATCGCGTCGTCAAGTTGCTGCTCATAGACCTTGATGTTGCCGCCGGTTTCGTGGTGCCCGATCAGGTGGACGCCCTTCTTGCGGGCATAGTCGGTCACGGCCTTCAGGTCGAAATCGGGAGTGGCTTCGGTAAAGCGGAACTGGTCGCCGGTGCCGAACCAGTTGCCGTTCCAGCCCTTGTTCCAGCCTTCGACCAGCACGCCCCGGAAGCCGTGCTTGGCGGCGAAATCGATGTATTGCTTGGTGCGTTCGGTCGTGGCGCCGTGCCTGGGCCCTTCGGCCCATGACCAGTCGCCCCGGATCATGCCCCACCAGATGCCGATGTACTTGGCGGGCTTGAACCACGAAACATCACCCAGCTTGTTGGGCTCGTTGAGGTTCAGCTCCAGATCGTTCTCGACGATTCCGGCGGCATCGTCGCCCACCCGCATCGTCCGCCACGGGGTGGCAAACGGCAGATCGCGGACCACGCTGGGGCCGTGCGAGGAGGGGGAGAGCGTGGCGCGGAACTTCTGCCCGTCGGCGCGCTTGAACCACATCCCTGCGTAATCGACCAGCGCCGCTTCGTGGAACGCCAGATGGGTGCCGTCGTCCAGCTTCATCGTGATCGGAGTGTGTGCGGTGGCCACGGCGTCGATCGCGGTCTTTTGATAGATCTGCTCGTACCGGTTCCACTCGCCGCCGGGAATCCACCAGGCGGTGCCCTTGGGGGCGATGTCGAACTCGGTGATCTCGTCCGCGATTTTGGCGGTCTTCATCTTGGGCTGCTCCGGCAGCTCATAGCGGAAGCCCACGCCGCCATCGAACAGGCGGAAGCGCACATTCATCAGGTGCCCGCCCCATTCGTCGGACTGGCGGAACCGGATCAGCACTTCGTTGTAGTGATCGCGGACATAGCGCCGCTCACCCCACGGCTGTTCCCAGGTGCTGTCACCGCTGCTGCGGTCCACGCCCGTGATGGCAAACCCGCGTTGCAGGCCGATCCGGTCGGCCATGATGAAGCCCAGTTTCGACGGCGCGATCAGCAGCTTGCCCTTGCGGCTGATCGACCAGTGCGGGCGGGCATCGCTGTCGGTCGTGACGGTCAGCACCAGGCTGCCATCGGGCGAGGTGGCGGTTACCGTCGGCCGGGCGGGCTGGGCCGTCTGGGCCAAGGCGGGGGCGGCGACGGAGAGCAGAACTCCCGCCGTGATGGAACGCAGCAGTTGCATGGGGACTATTCCTTCTCCCGGATCAGCACGGCGCCGAAGGGCGGCAAATGCCCCGGCGACGCGCCATTGATTACCATCATGGCCGGTCCGGTCTGCGCCAGATCAGCGGGCCACGCGGCAGGCTGTGCGGTCATGTTGAAAACCGCCAGAATCGCTTGACCGTCGACCTCGCGCCGCAGCACCAGCCGGGCCGCGTCGGCCAGTTCGACCGTGCAGGCACCGTGGCGCAGCGCGGGGTTCGCGCGCCGCAGCATCAGCAATTCACGCGTGAGATTGAGCAGCGAGGCCGGATCGCCATCCTGCCGGTCGACCGCGCGGGCCAGGTTGTCCTCGCCCAGCGGCAGCCAGGGTTGGCCGCTGGTGAACCCGCCGTGCTCATCCTGCGCCTGCCAGGGCATCGGCGTGCGCGCGCCATCGCGCGACAGGGTCAGCGGCCAGTTGGCGATGGCTTCCGGGTCTTGCAGTTGCTCGAACGGGATGTCGACCTGCGTCAGCCCCAGTTCCTCGCCCTGATAGATGATCACGTTGCCGCGCAGCGCGGCCAGCACCGCGATTTTCAGGCGGGCAAAGGCCTCGCGCTCGTCCGGCGCGCACCAGCGTGACAGGGCGCGCGGGGCGTCGTGGTTTTCGAACGCCCAGCTGGGCCAGCCCATGCCGGGGCGATCGGGCCAGTCGGCCAGCGCCGTGGCGACCAGTTCGGGCGTCAGCGCCGGGGCATAGAGGAAATCGAACCCATAGGCGCTGTTCAGCCGCTTTTGTCCGTGGGTGTAGAGCTGCATTTCGCGCAGGGCGTCCTGCCCGCCCACTTCCGCGACGGTGAAGATCGCGTCGTATTCGTCCAGCACGCCCCGGATGCGCTCGATGAAATGGGGCACGTCGTGGTGCGACTGGTTGTGCTTGCGCAGCTGGAAATCGAACGGGCGAGTGCGCGGGGTGCCGTCATCCGGGGCGGGCGGATTATCGGTCAGTTTCGGGTCGTGCATCGTGAAGTTCAGCGCATCGAGCCGGAAACCGTCAACGCCCCGATCCAGCCAGAACCGCGCCACGCCCAGCAGCGCATCCTGTACTTCGCGCGAATGGCAATTGAGTTGCGGCTGGCTGGTCAGAAAGTTGTGCAGGTAATACTGCCCGCGCCGCGCGTCCCAGGTCCACGCCGGGCCGCCGAACACCGATTGCCAGTTCGACGGGGGCGATCCTTCGGGCTTGGGATCGGCCCAGACGTACCAGTCGGACTTGGGGTTGTCGCGGCTGGAGCGGCTTTCGGCGAACCACGCGTGCTGGTCCGAGGTGTGGGCATAGACCTGATCGATCGTCACTTTCAGGCCGCGCGCGTGGGCTTCGCGGATCAACTCATCGAAATCGGCCAGCGTGCCGAAAATCGGATCGACATCGCAGTAATCGGCGACGTCATAGCCGAAATCCTTCATCGGCGAGGTGAAGAACGGCGAGAGCCAGATCGCGTCCACGCCCAGCGCGGCGACGTAATCGAGGTGACGGGTGACGCCCTTCAGGTCGCCGATCCCGTCGCCGTTCGCATCGGCGAAGCTGCGCGGATAGATCTGATAGATCGCGGCGCCCTTCCACCACTGGACGGCGGTTACGGAATGGGGGGCAGTGTCCAGACGGGTCATGCGGTTCATGGCGGTGGGGATCAGTCCTTCGCGGCGCAGACGGCAAAGCCGAACGGCGGCAGGGTGACAGTCACGCTGCCGGGTGCGTTCGCTTCTACCGGGCATTGCCCGGCAAGGGGAGCGAAGTTCAGGCTGGCGGGTTCGATTGCAACCGTATTCGTGACCACCTGGGCCGAGGTATTGTAGGCCAGCACGACTTCACGGCCCGTCTTCGGATCGAACCGCGACACCACCAGCAGCCCCGGCTTGTCGGAAAAGTGGCGGATGCGGGTAAGGCCCGATTGCAGTGCGGGGGTGGACTGGCGCACTTCGGTCAGCGCGGCGATGTGGCGATAGAGCGGGTGGGCGGGGTCGAAGTTCGACTGCGCGGTGGTCGCGTCCGTCCCGATCAGGTCATTGTCGTTATAGACCGCGACTTTCGACGGGAACATGTCCTCGCGCGCCAGCTGGTCGTTGCCGTCCGAGACAAAGCCCTGCTCGTCGCCGTAATAGATCACCGGCACCCCGCGCAGCGTCAGCAGCATGGCATGGCCCAGCGCGACGCGGGCCAGCAGTTCCTCGTCGCTGGCGGCGGGGTTGGCCTGCTTCACGAACATGGCGAAGCGCCCGAAATCGTGATTGCCCAGAAACGTCGGCAGACGGACGGCGGCAGGTGCGCCGCCTTCATACAGCGCGTCGTCTTCCAGCATCCGGGCGAAGATATCGGTTCCAGCCTTGCCCGACACCACCCGCTGCGCGGCGGCGGCGAACGCCATGTCGAGGTTACTTGGCAGCCCCGCAATCCGCGTCCAGCGCGCAGTCAGTGCGGGGTCGACTTCCTGCGTGGCGACTTCGCCAAAGATGTGGAAGTTGGGAATGCCCTTCGCCCGCGCCGTTTCCAGCATGGCGGGGACGAAGGCCTGCCAGAATTCCGGGTTCACGTGGCGGGCGGTGTCGATCCGGTAACCGTCGATCCCGAACCGCTCGATCCAGCTGGCATAGATTTCGATCATGCCCTGCACGACGCGCGGGTTTTCCGTGGCCAGATCGTCCAGCCCGACGAAATCGCCATAGAGCGAGGCTTCGCCGACCCAGTTGGTATCGCCGCGGTTGTGGTAATGGATCGGATCGTTCAGCCAGGCGGGGACTTTAACTGTCTCCTCGCCCTTGGGCACATAGGGTGTGTAGGCGAAAGTCGGGTCGGTCAGCTTCGCCCAGTTTTCGGGGCTGAAATCGGCATCGCCGTTGAAGTCGGAATTGATCGCCGCGCCCTTCAGGCCGCCTTGCCTTGAGAACGGGTAATCCGCCTTGCCGCGATAGGCATAACTCGCCGCGTCCCCTTCGCGGTAGCGGATCACGTCCGCCGTGTGGTTGGCGATGATGTCCATGTAGACTTTCATCCCGCGCGCATGGGCGGCATCGACGAAAGCCTTGAATTCGGCGTTGGTGCCGAAATGCGGATCGACCTGGGTGAAATCGGTCACCCAATAGCCGTGATAGCCAGAGCTTTCATCGCCCTTCGGCCCTTGCACCGGCTTGTTCTTGAAGATCGGCGCAAACCAGATCGCGGTCGCGCCGAGGCCTTGAATATAGTCCAGCCGCTGGGTCAGCCCCTTCAGGTCGCCGCCGTGGTAGAACCCTTTGGCGGTGGGGTCATAGCCGGTGGACAGCCGGTCGCCCTTTAACCCGCCCTTGTCGTTCTTCGGATCGCCGTTCTCGAACCGGTCGGGCAGGACGAAATAGACCACTTCCTGATCGGGCGTGCGGGCGCGGAAATCAGTGGCGACTGGCGTCTGCGCGGCGGCGGGAACGCTGAAGGCAAGGGCGCTGGCAGCTAGCAGGAAGGATCGGATCATGCGGCTTCTCCGGTGGTCTGGGCGGCGGCGCAGAGCCGCGCGACGACGTCGATATGCTGGGCGGCGGGGCGGGCCTGCTCGATCGCGCTGCCTTCCAGCAGGGTCATGAATTCGCGCAGTTTGTCTTCGGGCATGGCGTCGGCAGCGGCGTTCCAGCTTTCGGGCAGGACGCCCTGACCCACCAGCACCTGAAACCAGCCCACTTCGGTGAACAGTTCCTCGTGATGGTGGTGGATGAAAGCGCCGCTGCGGAACTGTTCGATCCGAGCGGCCAGACTGTCCGGGATCGCCATCGCGCGGCAGTGGTCCCAGAACGGTTCGCCCACCCGGCCATTGGCCTTGTAATGCAGAATCAGGAAATCGCGGATGCTGGCGAATTCGAAATCGGCCTGCCGGTTGAATTCATCGACCAGCGCGGGCGAAACGGGGCCGCGCGGCAGCATCCGCAGGAAGCGGGCGATGGTGGACTGGATCAGGTGGATGCTGGTCGATTCCAGCGGTTCCATGAACCCGCTCGCCAGCCCCACGGCCAGACAGTTGCGATGCCACAGCTTGCGGCGCTTGCCGGTGACGAAGCGCAGCGGCTTGGGATCGGCCAGCGGCTTGCCATCAAGGTTGGCGAGCAGCGTGGCAGCGGCTTCGTCCTCGCCCATGAACTGGCTGCAATAGACCATGCCGTTGCCGATCCGGTGTTGCAGCGGAATGCGCCACTGCCACCCGGCGGGGCGCGCGATGGAGCGGGTGAAGGGGGTGAAATCGCCCCCGGCTTCACACGGCACGGCCATCGCCCGGTCGCACGGCAGCCAGTGCGACCAGTCATCATAGCCGGTCTGCAATTCCTGCTCGATCAGCAGCCCCTGAAAGGCGGAACAGTCGATGAAGAAATCGGCTGCGAGGCGCGCTCCGGCCTCGGTCGTCACGGCGGCAAGGTCGCCGGTTTCGCCGTGACGTTCGACCTGGGCGATCCGCCCCTCGATCCGCGTCACGCCCAGCCCTTCGGCAAAGCGGCGCAGGAATGCGGCATAACGGCCCGCGTCAAAGTGGTAGGCGTAAGGTATTTCGACCTGGCCTTCGCCCTGCGGCCCATGCGGCATCCGGCCCGTCCGGGCGGCGAGTTCGTTGACGCTGTAATGGGCGAGCGGCTTGGCAAATCCGGCGGCGCGCGCCCGTGCCCAGTGATCGCGGAATGGCACCAGCCCGAACGGGCGGCCAATCTCGCCAAAAGCGTGCATGTAGCTGTGGTCGGGGGCCAGCCAGCCGTCGAAGGAAATGCCCAGCTTGAACGAGCCGTTGGTGGCGCTGAGGAAGTCGCCCTCGTCAATGCCCAGCGCGGCGTTGAACACGCGGATCGCGGGGATCGTGGCCTCACCAACGCCGACGGTGCCGATCTCTTCGGATTCCACCAGCGTGATGCGATAGGCGGGCGGCGCACAGCGGGCGAGCGCGGCGGCCGTCATCCAGCCAGCGGTCGCGCCGCCGACGATCACGATGTTGTAGGGGACGATGTTGTAGGGCTGCAGCTGAGCGGTCATGCGCACTCCTTTGGGCAAGGGTCACCCCATCGGGGGCAGGAGGGCAAGCTTGAAATCAGTGGGTTGGTTAGGCGGGGGCCCGATTTTTCGGACACCCCGCCACCCCGCAGTTCATCAGAACTTGTACGAGAACCCGGCCAGGAACCGGCGGCCATAGCTCTGGTAATCGATCACCTGCCGGACATCGCCGGGGTTGGTGGTGACGAACGGTTCGTTCGTCAGGTTCTGGCCCTGAATGTAGAGCGACAGACCCTGCAGCGCGCTGCCTTCCTGGAAGTCATAGCCGATCTGTGCGTCGAAGATCGTTTCCGGCGCCGCACGGCGACGGACACGGTTCGCGGCAAAGCCCGACACTTCACCCACGAAGGTGGAGCGATAGCGCATCGAGCCGCGCACGTTGAAGCCGCCCTTTTCGAAGAACAGCGTGGCGTTGGCCACCCACTTCGAATAGCCCGGCAGGTCTTCGGTCGGCGCGCCCGGGGTCGGGGCGATCTTCGTTTCGGTGTACGAAACGCCGCCGGTCAGGCCAAAGCCTTCGAGTGCGGGGGTGATCGCGTCGAACGGCAGGGTTCCGGCCAGTTCCAGACCATAAAGTTCGCCGCCCTTGCCGTTGATCGGGATGTTGAGCACCGCATTGGGCGAAATCGTGACATTGGACTGGTTGGGGGGAGTCAGCACCAGTTCCGAAGTCGGGATCACGACATCCTGATTGTAGACGTAGCTTTTCAGGTCCTTGTAGAACAGCTGGAGCGCCAAGTAACCCTTGGTTCCAAAGTACTTTTCGACCGTCAGGTCCACCGCGTTGGCGCGCCACGGACGCAGGTCCGGGTTACCCGAAACGCCAGTCACATTGGCAATGAAGTTGCCGAGCGAAGTCGGGTTCGGCGTGATCACGTAACCGAAGCTCAGCGAGTTCTTCATGTCATCCATGCGCGGCCGGATGATCTCGCGAGCCGCCGCAAAGCGGATCACCAGGTCGCTCGGGAAGCGCAGTGACAGGTTCAGGCTGGGCAGGATATCGGTATAGCGTGTCGTGTCCGACTGGATGGTGGCACCGATGTTCGGCGCGCCGTTGGGCAGCGGGGTCGAAAGCTGGACCGCCGTTGCCCCGACCGACTTCTGTTCGGTGAAGTTCGCCTGGACGCCGATGTTGCCGGTCAGGTCCGCCGAGCCCAGCGAGCCCTTCAGGTTGGCCTGCAGGTACGGCGTGAACAGCCGTTCGCTTACCGAGTAGCTCTTCACCCGCACGTCGCCATAGGCGTTGGGCACCAGCTTGTAGATCCCGCCCTTCAGCAGCGCGAGCGGATCATAGCTGATCATCGGGCCAAGGCCGAGGTAGGACAGGTTGGTGGTGCCCAGGCGGTACTGCGACGGCACGGCCACGCTGGTCAGACCATCGGTGTTGGCGGCCAGACCCAGGAACGCTTCGTCCGGGGTCAGCGACTTCGACCGGTCGGTATAGTTCAGGCCAAGCTGAACCGACGAAATGAACCCGTTGAGGTCCTTCTTCACTTCGGCGCGGGCCTGCCAGATCGTGTCCTTGATCAGGCGGTTGTTGTAATAGCCGTCCTGCCCGTTGGTGATGGTGGTGCCATTGGGCGCAATCTGGTTGCCGCCCCAGCCTTGCGGGCTGGTCAGCAGGATCAGGTTGTAATCGCCATAGTTCAGCGTCGGCTTGAACGTGGTGCCCTTGGTTCCGCTGGTGAAGCCGATGGTGTCGGTTGCGCCAACCGCGTTGCGGCCGGTGCCCGAATAGGATTCCATCGACAGCTCGTTGCGGTCGGTCTTGGAATACGACAGGTCGAACAGGGCGTTCCAGCCGTCATCGCCTTCGTACTTGTTGTTCCAGCCGAACGAATAGAGCTTGGCATGGCGCTGGAAGATGTCGTTGCGGACAACGCCCTTCACGCCGGTATACGTGCCAGCGGTGACGAAGCCGTTGTTGACCTGCGCGCCGCTCAGCTGCGCAGCCGACCAGTACAGCGGCAGCTCGATGCCGCGCTTCACCTGATCGTCCTTGAAGTCCGAATAGAACGCGTCGAGCGTGGTGGTGAAGTTGTCCGCCGGCTTCCACTGCAGGGTGCCGTTCAGGCCGAAGCGGGTCAGCGTGGTCGAGGTGTTGTACGACTTCGACCCGCCGATCACCGCGCCATTGCCGGTGCCGGGATAGCCCCAGGCGTTGAATTCCTGGATCTGGTAGGGCTCGTTCACATAGCTGGCGCCCAGCGCGATGCCGACCGTGTCATCGGCGAACTGGTCAACGTAGATGCCGTTGACGCGGTAGCCAAAGTCCTTCGAACCGGCGTTCAGCTTGCCCAGATCCGCGTAAGACCCGCGCGCGCCGACCGAGATGATCCGCTTGCCAGCGTCCAGCGGACGGATCGTGCGCATGTCGACAGTGCCCGACAGGCCCTGCCCGACGAGCGAGGCCATCGGCGACTTGTAGACGTTGACCTGGCTGACGACTTCCGAGGGATACTGATCGTATTCCACCGCGCGGTTGTCACCGGTGGAGGTCTGTTCGCGGCCGTTGAGCAGCGTGGTCGAGAAGTCCGGGGCAAAGCCGCGGATCGTGATCGAGTTGGCGCGGCCCGAAACGCGCTGCGAGGTCAGGCCCGGCAGGCGGGCGATCGATTCCGCGATCGAAGCATCGGGCAGCTTGCCGATGTCTTCTGCCGAAATCGATTCGACCACCTGATCGGCGGTCTTCTTCTTGTTGACGGCGCTTTCCAGCGCGGCGCGGAAACCGGTGACGACGATTGCCCCATCGGCGTCGGCAGCGGTTTCTTCAGCTGCGGTGTCCTGCGCGAAAGCCGCGCCCGGCAGCGCCACGGCGCTGATGGCGATGGCAATGGCGGAAACGCCAAGGCCACCAGAAATCTTGGTGCGAAGTGCCACGATCACTCTCCCTAAATCCGCCGGGATTGCAAAGGTCCCGGCGGCTAACCCCGTTACGGCAGGTGGAGTCCAGTCCCGGTCTCACCTGCTTGGGAACGGGCCAATACGGCGGGGACGGGGCAGGCAGGAAGATGGCATACGTATACGCATATTATGCGCGGCCCGGCGCTGTGACGGCAAAGACGCGCTTTGTATGCGGTGCTTACGGTTTAGACGCAGCTGCTTTTGCGAACGATCAGCCGGGCGGGGATGGTGCGGTTGCTGACCGGGCGGTCCTCGATCTGGGCCAGCAGCGTTTCGACCAGCAATTCGCCCGCGCCCTTCAAATCCTGGCTGAGCGTGGTGAGCGGCGGGTTGGTCATGCTGGCGGCGGGCTGATCGTCAAAGCCGACGATGGCGACGTCCCCCGGCACGGTCCGCCCTGCGGCCACCAGCGCGCGCATCGCGCCGATGGCGATCAGGTCGCTGGCGGCGAAAATCGCGTCGAACTGCGCTCCGCTGGCCAGCAGCTGTTCGGCGGCGCGCTGGCCCGCGTCCTCATAGCTGATCGCGTCCAGTTGGAGGGCCGGATCGACCGGCAGCCCGGCCCCCGCCAGCGCCTCGCTCAGCCCGCGATAGCGGTCGGCGAATTCGGGATAGTGATCGTCGGCCTGCCCCAGAAAGGCGATCCGGCTGCGGCCCTGCGCAATCAGATGCTCCCCCGCCAGCCGCCCCGCGCCGATATTGTCCGAGCCGACCGTCGCGCCGATATTGTCATCGCGGACGGAACCCCAGCGGACGAAATGGGTTTCATGGCCGACCAGTTCGGTCAGACGTTCTTCGTACAAGGTGTAGTCGCCATACCCCAGCAGGATCAGCCCGTCGGCGCGGTGGCTGTCCTGATAGCGGACGTGCCAGTCGTCCTCCATTTTCTGGAACGAAATCAACAGGTCCAGCCCGCGATTGGCGCAGCTGCGGGTGATCGAGCCGAGCATCGCCAGGAAGAACGGGTTGATCTTGGATTCGTCGGGCGTCTGTTCCTCGAAAAACAGCAGCGCGATGGTGTTGGAGCGCTGCGACCGCAGCGAGGACGCGTTCTTGTCGACCGAATAGTTCAGCTCGCGGGCAATCGCCTCGATCCGTTCGCGCGTTGCCAGACTGACCGAGCGGGACCCGCGCAAGGCGCGGCTGACGGTGGGCTGGGACACGCCCGCCAGATAGGCGATATCGAAACTCGTCGGCTTGCTCGACGGCTTGCGGCCCATGCGCTCTCCCCGCCCCGATGGCGCCGTTCCGCCTTCAAGGTCCGGCGCAGACTAAGCGCGGGTCGGGCTGGCGGCAAGTGCGGGTTTTGGGGGAAGCGGGACGGCACAGCAAAGGGAGGCCCGGATGAGCCGACCGCACCGAAACGATCACGTATTCGTATGCGTGTTGTCCCCCGGCCCGCGTCGTGTCACGCAGCGGCCAAGATAATTTCGGGGAATGAGGGCAAAGAATGGAAAAGCCGCGGCAGGGCTGGGCAGGGCTGTTCAACATCAGTTTCGGGTTCTTTGGCATTCAGATCGGGTTTGCGCTGCAGAATGCGAACATGAGCCGGGTGTTCCAGTCGCTGGGCTCCAGGCTGGACGATCTGCCCGCGCTGTGGATCGCCGCCCCGCTGACGGGGCTGTTGGTTCAGCCGATCATCGGCCACTTGTCGGACCGCACCTGGCTGGGGCGGTTCGGGCGGCGGCGGCCCTATTTCCTGCTGGGGGCGGTGCTGGCGGCGCTGTCCTTGTTCGCCATGCCGCAAAGCGACGCGCTGCTGATCGCGGCGGTGCTGCTGTGGGTGCTGGACGCCAGCCTCAACATCTCGATGGAACCGTTCCGCGCGTTCGTGGGCGATATGCTGCGCAAGGACCAGCACACCGCCGGTTACGCGGTGCAGACCGCGTTCATCGGCGCGGGCGCGGTGGTGGGTTCGCTGTTTCCTTATCTGCTTGATCACTTTGGCGTATCGAACGAGGCGGTTGCGGGCGGCATTCCCGATACCGTGCGGTTCAGCTTCTGGGCCGGCGGCGCGGCGCTGTTCGCCGCCGTGCTGTGGACCGTGCTGACGACCCGCGAATATTCGCCGGAGGAACTGCGCGCCTATGGTGATGAAGCCGCTCCCACCGACGCCGGGGCCAGTCTGGCGAACCGCACCAGCGCCGCCCCGTTCTGGTGGATCGGCGCGGGCGCGCTGCTGGCCTTGGTGACCGAACAATATGCGCTGGAAAAGGAAGTCTACCTGCTGGCGCTGCTGCTGATCGGGTATGGCCTGATCAGCCACATCGCGATCCGGCTGGCGCGCGCGGGCAAGGGCGCGAATATGCTGTCCAGCATCGTCGGCGACTTTTCGGGGATGCCGGACCTGATGAAGCGGCTGGCGCTGGTGCAGTTCTTCAGCTGGTCGGCGCTGTTCATCATGTGGATCAACACGACCCCGGTGGTGGCGCAGAACTTCTTCGGTTCGGCCGATCCCGCCAGCGCCGCCTATCAGGATGCGGGCAACTGGGTGGGGGTGCTGTTCTCGGTCTATAACGGTGTCGCGGCGGTGGCCGCGCTGACCCTGCTGCCGTGGCTGTCGCGCCGGATCGGCAAGGCGAAGACCCACGTCGCCTGCCTGCTGGCGGGCGCGGCGGGCTATGCCAGCTTCTTCGTGCTGACCGATCCGGCCCACCTGCTGCTGGCCGAAGTCGGCGTCGGCATCGCCTGGGCCTCGATCCTCGCCATGCCCTACGCGATCCTGGCGAGCAGCCTGCCGCAGGCGAAGCTGGGCATCTACATGGGGCTGTTCAATGTCTTCGTGGTGGTCCCGCAGCTGCTGGTGGCAACCGTGATGGGATCGATCATGAAGGCGTTCTTCCCCGACCAGCCGATCTGGACCATGGCCTTCGCGGCGGGAACGCTGGTGCTGGCGGCGGCGGCCATGCTCCGGGTGAAGGTGCCGGGCGAGCGGTGAGGGCGCGGGCCGGGCATCGGCGACCTGGCGGTTCTACCGGGCGCTGGGGGCAATTTCGAGATTTGTCCGGTGCGGTAGCTGGTGGTGATTTTTATCGCGAAGCTGGCTTTGCAATCACGCGGCAGAGGTATCTTGCAGTGAAGGAGGTGTAATTCGAAATGTTCCGATAATAGTTTAGATAAAAATATAAAAATCCAATTATATGATTTAATATTTTCAGATTATTATTTTGAC
>JAYRDH010000053.1:0-16879 GCA_041909515.1 Novosphingobium sp.
GTCCGCCACGAATACCACGCCGACATAGGCGAACAGCGACAGCGTCGCCCATTTCAGGATGCGGGCATAGCGATCATAGCTGACGAACACTTCCAGCAGCACGCTGAGCACCCCGAACGCGGCGGTATAGGCCAGCACCGGACCCGGCAGCAGCAGCGCCAGCGCCGCTCCCATTGCGCCAAGGTCGGCCCCCAGATTGATAACGTTGGCGATCAGCAGCAAGGCCACCACCACGCGCAGCAGCGCGGGCGGATAATGCCGCCGCAGGTTCTGGGCGATGCCCTTGCCGGTCGTCGCGCCGATCCGCGCGCAGATCGCCTGAATCGCGGCGAGCAGCGGAAAGCCGAAGAACATCGTCCACGCCATGCCATAGCCGAACTGCACGCCGACCTGGCTATACGTGCCGATCCCGCTGGGATCGTCGTCCGCCGCGCCGGTGACCAGCCCCGGCCCCAGCACTTCGAACGCGGAGCGCCGCTCCTCTGGCTGGATCATGTCGGATCCGGCGCGTTCAGGGCGTTGATCGCATCCTGCACGCGGCGCTCGATCTCCTCGCGGGGCAAGCCGGGGGGAATCGGTTCCGAAAAGCGGAAAGTCACCGTGCCGGGCCGCTTCCAGCGGCGATGGTACAGCGGGCCGGAATCGATCGCACAGGCCACCACCGGCAGGCCCAGCAGCTTGTACAGCCCGGCAAAGCCCGATTGCAGTTCGGCGCGCTCACCGTGTGGAATGCGTGTCCCTTCCGGAAAGATCAGCAGCGGGCGGCCATCGGCGCTGTACTTCTTCGCGGCGGTCAGCATCGCCCGCAGCGCCTTGGCACCCTGCTCACGCTCCACCGCGACCAGCCCATAGCGGTCGGCGGCAAAGCCCCACAGCGGCAAGCGCATCAGTTCCGCCTTGGCAAACACCGATGGCCGGTCAAACATCGCGGGCAGGTCAATCGCCTCGTAAAAGCTTTCATGCTTCAGCGCGACCAGTACCTGGCCCGACGGAATCGTCCCCTCGATCCGCTGGTCGATCCCCAGCAAGACCCGCGCGCACCAGCGGTGCCAGCGTGCCCAGTCCTCCACCACCCGGCGGAACGTGCGGCGCGACCCCAGCGTGACCAGCAGCGCCGATCCGGCGACGTGATAAATGCTGCCCAGATAGAACACGAAGTAGAACAGCAGGCTGCGCAAGACGGACATTCTCAACCCCTCCAGCCGCGCGTCAGCAGGCGCGCCAGCAGCTTGTGATATTCGGTGAACAGCGTGCGCAGCGACGGCCGGGTCGGCACCGCGTCGGCCTGCAACGTCACCCCGTCAGGCAGGGTCTGCTCCAGTTCCAGCACCGCGCGGCGCATGTGCCAGTCGTTGGTCACCACGCGCAAGGTCCGGATCTTTTCGCTCCTGACCCAGGCTGCGGTTTCATCCGCATTGGTCATGGTATCGGTCGCCTGGAACCCCAGCGTGACGCAGCACGCCATCTGGGCGGAATTCACCTTGTATTCGACCGCGAATTCATGGGGCTTGACGTTGCGGTCCACGCCAGACACCAGCATCCGGTCCGCCCAGCCCCGCCGCAGCACTTCCAGCCCGCGCACCACGCGCCCGCTGCCGCCGGTCAGCACGACCACGCCGTCGGCGCGCCCTGCCCCGGCTGGCTGTGGCAACGACACCGCGAACCACAGGAACCCCAGCACCCAGCCGATGACAGTCAAGGCAAGCGCTCGCGCCAGCATCACAGCATCCGCTTCAGCGCGGCCAGCACGGTGATCCGCGCGGTCAGCATCGCCAGCAGGACAAACCCCACCGGGACCAGCGCCAGCAGCACCCAGTCCGCCCAGCCCAGCGCCCCGCTGCTGACCAGCCCAGCCCCCAGTTCGGCAAATTGCCGCCCCAAAAACAGCACCACGACCAGCCCCAGGGCCAGCCCCACCGCCGCGCCGCCCGCCGCGTCGAACCCGACCGAACGCTGGAAAATCCGCGCGATCTGCGCGTCGGTGCCGCCCAGCAGGTGCACGATCTCGATCGTGTCGCGGTTCGATCCCAGCGCGCTGCGCACTGCCAGCAACACCGCCGCAGAAGTCGCAAACGCCAGCAGCCCGACCAGTGCGAGCGACAGCCATTGCAGCGACTGGATCGCGCTGAACACCGGCTTCAACCAGCTTGACTGGCCATCCACCCGGCCGTCGGGGGCCACCTCGCGCACCGCGCGGCGCAGCGCGCCCAGCGTTTCAGCGGTCAGCGGATCGCGCAGGCGGGCATCGACCAATGCGGGCACGGGAATCGCCTCGTCCCCGGCGGCGCGCGTGCCCAGCCAGGGCTCGATCAGCCGTTCGACTTCGGCCTGCGAGACCATGTTGGCATCGACCACGCCCGGAATCTTGCGCAACCGCCCGACCGCGGCCACCGCTTGCCGGTCGCGCTCCACCGGGTTGGCGTGGACGATCTGCACCGTCACCCCGCCCGCCAGCTCATCCGCGGCATTGCGCGCGGTGTTGCTGAACGACAGCCCGACGGCCGCCGCGATCACTGTCAGCGCCACCATGATCGCGATCACCCAGGGCATCGGCCCGGACAGGCGGGTCTGCGGGATCAGCTCACTCTGCCCGGTACCCGACACCGAACGCCAGCTTTGGGCAATCGCCTCGTGCACACCGGCGGGAAGTTGCAGCGCCATCGCCTCAATCCTCGCCAGCGCGCGCCACGGCGTGCGGACGCGGGGGATAGCGGAGCGCGCCGGTCGGATCGGACAAGCGCCCCTTGTCCAGCCGCATGATCAGCGAATCCGGCACCTTGCGGAGCAGGTGAACATCGTGCGTGGCCACCACCACGGTCGTCCCCAGCCGGTTCAGCGCCTCGAACAGGCGCAGCAGTTTGATCGCCATGTCGGGATCGACGTTGCCGGTCGGCTCATCCGCGACCAGCAGTTCCGGCCGCCCGATTACCGCGCGGGCAATCGCGACGCGCTGTTGCTCCCCGCCTGACAGCTGGGCCGGCTGGGCGTGCATCCGGTCCGCCAGCCCGACCCATTCCAGCATGTCGGCCACCGGCTTGGTCAATTCGCGGTCCGACACCCCGGCCACGCGCAGCGGCAGCGCCACGTTGTCGAACGCGGACAAGTGCGGGACCAGCCGGAAGTCCTGAAACACCACGCCCAGCCGCCGCCGGAAGCCGGGCAGCCGCTCGCGCGGCAGGGTAATCGCATCGGTCCCGAACATCCGGATCATCCCGCGCGACGGGCGCTGCGCCAGATAGAGCAGCTTGAGCAACGATGTCTTGCCCGCGCCGCTGGCCCCGGTCAGAAAATAGAAGGTACCGGGATAGAGCGTGAACGACACGTCGCTCAGCACTTCGCGGTCAGAGCCATAGCGCAAGCCGACGTTGTCGAACTGGACGATTTCCCCGGTGGCGGTGCTGTTCATCAGGCTGGGGCAGTCCGGTACGAGGTTGCGGGGCGCGTCGGCGCGCCGATGCGTCGGCAGGCTATAGCGGCCAATCCATGTGGAAAAAAGGGATTAGCCGCGCAACATTTGCAACCCGGCGCTTGCCGCGCGGCGTTACATGCTTAACGATGACAGCATGATCATTTCCTGCCCCGCCTGCTCGACCCGCTATGTCGTCCCCGACAGCGCCGTCGGCGTGGAGGGTCGCACGGTGCGTTGCGCCAAGTGCCGCCACAGCTGGTTCCAGGAAGGCCCGGACGTCGTCGCTGCTGCGCCCCGTCCCGAACCGGCCGCCCCCCCGCCCGAACCAGCCCCGCCCGCACCAGCTGCGCCCGCTCCAGACGTGTCCACATCAGCGGCCCCGGCCGAGCCTGCCCCCGTGCCGCAACCGGTCGCCGAACCGGACAGCGCAGCCAGAGCAGCCCGTCCCTTGCCGACCTGGCAGGACGACCAGGCAGAGAGCGAACCGCTACCGCCCCCGCCGCCACTGCGCAGGGATGAAGACGCACCCGCCCGCCCGGTCTATGCCGACCCGTCTTACGGAGCAGAATTTGACGAGGGCCGGTCAAGCTTCGACTATGAACCGCCGTTCCGCCCCCGCCGCAATCCTGCGCGGATGTGGACGCTTGCGGCGGCGCTGTTCGCCGTGGTCGCGCTGGGCGCCGTCGGTGCGACCGCATGGTACGGCTTGCCCGACTGGATGCCGTTCGCCCGGCCTACCTTTGCCGAAGAGCAGCCGGGCCTGAAGCTGGACTTCCCGGCCAAGCAGCAGGACCGCCGCCAGTTGCCCAACGGCACATGGTATTATGGCATCAACGGCAAGGTCACGAACATTTCCGACGTCCCGCGCAGCGTCCCGACGATCCTGGTGGTGCTGCGCGGATCGCGCCGCCAGATCGTGCGCACCGCCGAAATTCGCCCGGCCAAGCGGGTTCTGGCCCCAGGCGAAAGCGTCTCGGTCAACGAAGCACTGGTCCCGGTCGAAAAGTCGGCGGTCAAGGCGCAGTTCGGCTGGAAACCGGGCTGAGGCCAACCGGCAGGTTATTCAAACTCGACCATTATCACCTGCGCCTCCCGACTTGGGCGAACCTTGCGCACTTGCCGGTCGATCCCGGCTTGCAGGCTGGACGTCTCGAACCGGAGAATCTCCACCGTTACCGGCACCGCCACTGTCACGCCCAGCGACGCACGCGGCGCGCCCCCCGGCGGGGTCCACAGCGTCGCGGCAGTGGCAGCAATCAAGGGGAGAAGGTGGCCCATGCAAGGCATGGTGAACGCCGGATTTACCATGCCGGCAACCCGCGATTCCGACCTGTCCCCCAGCGGGACGCTGCGGTGGCCAGACATGACCGGCAAAGTTTACCGGCAACAGCGCTTGCAGGGTGCCAAGCCCTTTGCTAAGGGCGCCCTCCTACCCCCCCGGAGTGCGGTCGCGCTCCGTTGATTTAGCGGTCGTGGCGGAATTGGTAGACGCGCAACGTTGAGGTCGTTGTGGGCGAAAGCCCGTGGAAGTTCGAGTCTTCTCGACCGCACCAATCAGTCTGAACTTACGGAACGGGAACGGGCAGGTGTCCGCGCTTTGACAGCGCGTGCTGCTCCGCCAGCCGGGCCAGAGCGTTCGGACAGCGCTATCCGGTGCTCATCCCGGCATTTGCAGGAACAGCCAGTTCAGGGGCCATCACGGGGATTCACCGTAATGCCCGGCAGATCGCGCCATGGCGCGCCAACAAACTGCCGTTCAGCACGCGTCGATGCGCGGTGCCCGGCAGAGTTCAAGTACAGCGGCCCCGGGCCGCCGACCTGGCGCAAACCAGTTTATCCGTTCACAACCTAGTTCAGCCGGACACCGGTTGTGCGCCAGTCAACCTGTGCGCTGCAATCGTCATCCAGCGCATCACCGGCCAGCAGGGCGGCCAGCGCGCCGAGCAGCGCCAATGCCGGGGTTGCCCCTTCCGCGCTGGCTTCGCCGCCCAGCGCTTCGACCACGACCGTGGCCATCGGGCGGCCACCGGCACCGCACGAGAGCATGTAGCCAGCCCAGCCGCCCAGCAGGGCCAACGCGGCTTCGGTCGGGGCGCTGGCCCCCAGCAGCGGCGCGACATCGGGTACGGGGCTGCGGCCGGTGGCCTGGACCAGTTGCTGCGGCATGGCTTGCAGCAGGCTGAGCGCGAGGCCGACGAATTCGTCCTGTTCGGCCCCGGTGGCGGCGGCGCTGTCAAACGCCAGTGCGGCCATCTGCCTTTGCCATGCGGAAACACCGTCAGACTGCGGATCGGGACGACTGGTCATCGCGCCTGCATTCCGGCTTGTTCGCACCAAGTCAACCATGCTGCGCCGCACCGTGGCTCATTCAGGGACAGTCGCCGTGGCAGCGTGGCAAGAAAAAGGGCCTCGGAGTTTCCTCCGAGGCCCAGATCAGCATCCCTCCCAGGAGTGCTTATCGTAAGTCCTAGAACTTCATCCCGGCCGTGATGCCATAACGGCGCGGTTCCAGCGTGAAGATGTTGGTGTAGTTGCCCGACGACTGGTCGGTCACGTACATACCGGTGATCGAGTCCTTGTCGAACAGGTTCTGCACCCATACGCGGGCAAACCACTTCTTGTCCGGACCATCGAGCTGCAGCTGCGCATTGACCTGCGTGAAGCTGTCGATCTCGTTGACCGCACCGTTGAAGATGTTGCCGGACGACTTGCCAGTGTAGACGAAGTCGGCACGCGGGGTCAGGGTCATTTCGCCGATCGGGGCGGCATACTGGACGCCGGCCGAGAACTTGTAGTCCGGCGCGCCAGGCAGCTTGTTGCCCTTGATGTTGACCGGAATACCCGACGAATAGACCTGCACGCCGCCGAACGACGCACCAACCGTCGGCGCGAGCGCTTCGAGGACCGAGCAGATCCCGAACGCCCCGGTCGAGGCAATGCCGCTGCCCGCGCCGAAGCTGGTCGTGCCCTGCAGACCAGCCCCACCGGCAACGCCCGGAATGGCCCCGGCGTTGATCAGCGTGTTGGTCTGGTTGACGAACCCGTTGGCACCCGCCGCGTTGCCCGCGGTGGTCGGCGCCACGGCGCAGTTTGCACCGTTGGTGATGTCCTTGATGATCACCGCGTCCGAACGGCCCGCGCCAAAGTCACGCGGGTTGGCCAGCAGCTTGTCCTCGGACACCTTGGTGTTGAGGTAGCTGGCGTTCATGTTCAGCGTCAGCTCAGGCGTCGGCCGGATGATCGCTTCGGCTTCCAGGCCCCAGATGTTGGCGCTGACGTTGTCGTTGACCGAGGTACGAGCCACGATGCGCGACAGCTGCAGATCCTTGTACTGGTAATAGAAGCCCGTCAGGTTGAGCGTGATGTTGCCGAACTGGTTCTTCGAGCCGATTTCGAAGGCGTTGACGAATTCCGGCTTGAACCCTTCCGGAACCGAGAACACCGGCGCCAGCGGCGGGTTGATACCGCCCGACTTGTAGCCGCGCGAGTACGAGGCGTAGACCAGGTTGTCCGGCGTGATCGCGTAATCCAGCACCGCACGACCGGTCCATTCGCTGAAGCTGACGGTGCGGTTCTGGAACAGCTGGTTGCCCGCCAGACCGGCATCGGCGTCAAACGAGCCGATGTACGGGGACTGATAGGCGTTGGTCGAATTGAACGGCGCCAGGAAGCTGGCCAGCGTGTTGCGGGCCGAAATCGTCTTCTTGTCGTTGTTGTACCGCAGACCCAGCGTCAGCTTCAGCTGATCGTTGAACTTGAAGTACGCTTCACCGAACAGGCCATAGGTCTTCACCTTCAGGTCGTCAGTGTTGTTGCGAAAGGTCGGCGTTGCCAGATAGCTCGGCGGCAGGCTGGCACCCAGGGCCGAAAACGCCCCGACCACACCGGTGAAGTAATCGATGCCGAACGAGTTCACGTAATAGCTGTTCTCGGTCATATGCACTTCGCCGTAGATCCCGCCTACGAGGAAGTTGAACATGCCGTCCCAGTCCGACGACAGGATGGCTTCGGCCGTCCAGTTGGAGTGCGTCTGGTTGGAGCGGTCAAAGTCCTGCGGCGTCGCCGAGCAGACCTTGTGGCCGCCAAACGCGCCGGTGCCGGTTTCCTCGGCCAGCGAAGTGCAGAGCACGCCGTTGGGACCGTTCGGGGTCAACGCCTGGTAAACCGGGCTGAGGTAGGTCTGCAGACCAGTCCCCAGCGAGCCCGCATTCGCCGCCGCCAGCGCGTTCAGCGCCGGAGCAAAGATCGCGCGGTTCTGGACCGAGTTGTTGTAGTCCTGCGAGGAGTCGACTTCGACTTCCTGGTAATTCCCGCTGACCTTGAGGTTCAGCCCGCCGCCCAGTTCCTGGGCCCAGCTGCCCTGGATCAACAGTTCGTCGGTGAAGTAGCTGGGCGTGGTATCGGTGTTGACCACGCGGGTATCAGCCGGGTTGACGACGCCCTGATAGGAATCCGGGCCATAGACGCTGCCCAGCGCGAACGCGGTCGGCAGGCCGCGGATCGCGAAGAATTCCTTCGAGGTCAGCACGCCCACGAACGTGGTGTTGGCGTTGGTGGTGCCATAATCGCGGCTGGCGTTCAGGCAGCCCAGCACGCCGGTCGGGTCGCGCTGGCACAGCTGCTTCTGGATGCGCATGCGGCTGTCGCGCTCATGGAAGTACTGCGCCATGAGGTCGATCGTGGTGCCTTCGCCCGGTTCCAGCCGGATCGAACCGCGCACGCCGTACATGTCGCGGTCATCGATGCGGGTGTTGTCGAACAGGTTCTTGGAATAGCCATCGCGGTTCAGATAGAACCCGGCCAGACGCACCCCGACGTTTTCGCCGATCGGGGCATTGACCATGCCCTTGACCTTGATGGAATTGTAGTTGCCGTACTCAGCCTCGGCCGAAGCGCCGAAACCCGACAGGTCCGGGCGGGCGGTACGGAAGTTGACCACGCCCGACGTCGCGTTGCGACCGAACAGGGTGCCCTGCGGACCACGCAGCACTTCGACCTGGGCCAGGTCATAGAACTCGCCTTCGAAAATGGGGGTGCCGAACTGCGGCGCATCGTTGATGTGGATCGCGGTCGCGCTGTCGCAGGTCACGCCGACGCACAGGTCGCCGATGCCGCGGATGGTAAAGCTGGAACTGGTGAAGTTCGTCTTGGTGAACGTGACGTTCGGCAGGGTCAGCTGAAGATCGCTGGTATTCTTGATCTGCTGCTTTTCCAGCGCTTCGGTGCTGAACGCGCTGACCGCGATCGGCACGTCCTGAAGGCGCTGGTTGGCGCGCTGGGCGGTAACGATGATGGTTTCGGCATCATTGGCCGTGTTGTCTTCCGACGATTGTGCAAATGCCGGAAACGCGATCGCACTGGCACATACGCCAGCAAGCAGGGTCAGTTTACCCCTCATCAGCCCTCTCTCCTTATAATGCCCGTCCCTTATCCGGGCGGTTGCAAGAATGAATAGAACACCATGCGCGACGCTTGACAACCGGTTTTAATCGATCCGTTAGTTAATCTGGATTCCGTAGCGGAAGGGACACAGTTTCGGCCAGAATCGACCTGCCGATGCGGCAAAAATGCTGCACTTTCCGCCGCGCGGCAATTGTCGGCGATGCGCACAAACGCAGCCAACCCGCCGGTCAGCCGCCGGGACTGAAATCGACATTGCAAATGCCCCGCGCTTCGGACAAGCTTTGGCGCAGGCAACGGGGAATATTGATGGATCAGCGCCCAGCGGATGGGGCTTCGCCGCACTACCGCGCGTTCATCAGCTATAGCCATGCGGATACCGGTTTTGCCAACTGGCTCCACCGCCAGCTGGAAGGTTTTCGCGTGCCCGGCCCGGATGGCGTGGGCACCGTGCGCCTGGCCCCGGTGTTCATCGACCGCGCCGAACTGGCGGCGGGCGACCTGCCAGCGCAGGTTCGCGAAGCGCTGGACCGGTCCGCCGCACTGGTCGTGGTCGCCAGCCCGGCGGCGCGGGCCAGTCGCTGGGTCGATCAGGAAATCCGCCTGTTTCGCGATCTGCATCCCGACCGCCCGGTTCTGGTGGCCCTGCGCGAGGGTGAGCCGGACGCCGCCTTCCCCCCTGCACTGCTGCACCATGACGGCAAGGATCATGAGCCGCTGGCGGCCGATTTCCGCAAGCATGCGGACGGCAAGCGGCTTGGCCTGATCAAGATCGTGGCCGGCCTGACCGGCCAGCCGCTCGACCGGCTGGTGCAGCGGGATGCGCAATCCCGGCAGCGCCGCGTGATGGCCGTCACGGCGGGAGCCATCGCGATCAGTCTAGTGCTGGCCGCCCTGCTGTTCCTGGCCTTGCGCGCCCGCGCCGAGGCGCAGGCCCAGCGCGCCGATGCCGAAGGTATGGTTGAATTCATGCTGACCGATCTCAGGGACAAGTTGAAGGGGGTTGGCAGCCTGAGCACGATGGACGCCGTCAACCAGCGGGCGCTTGAATATTATGCCCGGCAAGACCTGACCGACCTTCCCGACGACAGTCTGGAACGGCGCGCCCGCCTGCTTCAGGTCATGGCGGAAGATAACCTGCGCACCGCCGCCGGACGCGCCCGCGCGCGCCGGGAGGCCCTGGAAGCATGGCGCGTGACCGGGGGCCTGCTGAACCGGCAGCCCCGCGCGCCAGAGCGGGTCTTCAATCATGCGCAAAGCGAATATCTGCTGGGCTACATCGCGTTCCTGACCAAGGATGCCAATGGCCAGCGCAACCTGGACCTGGCCAAGCGCCATTGGGGGCAATACCTTGCCCTGGCCAACCAGCTGGTCGCGGCCCAACCCGACAGCACCCGCTGGCAGCGCGAACAGGGCTATGCGCAATCCAATCTCTGCGCCGCGAATCTTGCCGCTCCGGCCAGAGCGCAAGTGGCGCGAACGCATTGTGCGGCGGCCCGCCAGATTGCCGAGCGGCTGTGGCGCCAGGCCCCGACCGACCTGAGCAATGGGCTGGACTACGCCAACCGCCTGGGCTGGGAAGCCGATGCGCTGGCGGCGCTGGAACAGTTTGCGCCAGCCATCGCGTTGCGCCGTCAGCAGCGCGAAATCACCCGCGCACTTGGCCGCGATCACCCCAAGGATGCCCGCGCGATCGAGGCGGAAATGCTGGCGGATCTGGGCCTGGCGAAATTGCTCGGCCAGGCCGGCCAGGTTGAGGACGCCCGCATTGCCGCGCGTGAGGCGCGCGATCTGGCTGACCGGCTGACCCGGCTCGATCCCGCCAATGCCGACTGGGCCAGCTGGCGCAAGTCGGCTGCCGCCCTGATCGACGCCCCCGTCCCTTCCGGAACCCGCCAAGCAGGAGCACGATGATGAGCAACCCGCGCCAGTCCAGTAACGACGACGAGGTTCCGGCAACCGGTTTGCCGGCCGCAGGTGCCACGGTGAAGCAAGCCGTTGTCGTGTTCGGCATGAAGCCGGATGGCACCGGCAGTGCCCGCAACCTGGCCCTGACGATGCAGGACGAGGGACCGGACAAGATCGTGGGCGGAGACCTGACCAGGGGCTACTCGCTCAACATCAAGCCGGGCGAACAGTGGCAGATCGTGATCAAGCTGGCGAAAGACTGGAACTGGACGTTCGATGACAACCCGATCAGCTTCAAGGTCGCCGGGCAGGCGCGGTATTACCAGTACGTCTCCCACACCGCCGATTCGCTGACCATCATTGCACGGTCACGCTATGATACCCCCAACCCGCCAACGCCCCAGCCGGAACGGCACCATTTCAACCTCTACGTCGAAATCGGTCAGTCCAGCGCCTTGAAGAACGGGTTCCGGATCGACCCGGAAGTCAAGAACCCGCCCCCCAACGACTGACCGACCGGATGATCGCCACTTTCGCGCACCCTCATCGCTGTAACGCCGCATGACCGCTCCTGCCTCGCTTCCCGCGATAACCGCCCTGGCCCGCGCCGGAGCGGTCGACCGCGCCTGGGATCTGTTTGTGGCCGCCGGTTACGATGATCGCACCACCGACCCGGCCGCTCTGGCCGTCAAGGGGCGGCTGCTGAAGGACCGGGCGCGTGCCGGCCCGATCCCGGATCGCGCGGTCACGTTTGCCGAAGCGGCCAGAGCCTATTCGGCCGCCCATGCGCTCAGCCCGGCGCCATACCTGGCTATCAACGCGGCAACGCTGCGCCTGCTGGCGGGCGATCGGGGCGGGGCGCAAGTGGGCGCGCAAGAGACGCTGCGCCTGCTGGACCGGGCGGAACCTGCCGCCGACACGCCGTATTATCTGGCCGCGACCAGAGCCGAAGCGCTGTTGCTGCTGGACGATCTGGCTGGAGCGCAGGCCGCGATGGAGGCCGCCGTCCGGCACGACCCGGACGGGTGGGACGACCGCGCCGTCACGCTGGCCCAGCTGCGCGCCATCCAGCTGGCACGCCGCGCACCGACCGACTGGTTGCGGGCGTTCGATCCGCCCGACAGCCTGCATTTCGCAGGGCACATGGGCGTTACGGCCGGCGGTCAAAGCGAAACCGCCATCACCGCCGCGCTGGATGACCTGCTGGCGCGCAAGCGGATTGGCTTTGGCTGGGGGGCGCTGGCCGCCGGAGCAGACATTGTTGTGGCCGAACGGCTGCTGGCCGCCGGGGCGGAACTGCATGTCGTGCTGCCGTGTCCGGCCGACTGCTTCGCCGCGCAATCAGTCTCCCCCGCCGGCACGCGGTGGCATGAGCGGTATTACGCCGTGCTGGCCCAGGCTCGCTCGGTCGTGACAGTGGGCAATGCCGCAACCGCCGTTCACGACCCGCTGGCGACGGCTCATGCGGGCGAGCTGGCCATCGGCGGCGCGATTCTCAACGCCCGCCGCCTCGGCGCCGCCGCACGGCAACTGATCATCACCGACGAGGATGGCGGCGGACGCAACACGGCGCGCCAGGCCGTGCTGTGGCCCTCTGCCGCCGGACCACAGGACCGCCTTCGCATTGCCCGCGACGCAGAGGTGGAAGCACTGTTCCCGCCGGAACAGCCCGACCCCGCCCGCGATCTTGCGGTCAGCCTCTGCATCCTGCTGGATGGTCTGGATAGCCGAAGTCCGCTGGATTCGGCCCAGATTGCCGCGCAGACCGCGCCCGTTGCAGACGCTTTGGCCCTGCTGGACCCCGCCGCCGTTCGGGCGGCACCAGGCCGCTGGGACGTGCATCTGACCGATCTTGATGCCGCACTCGACGCGTTGCGCGGGGTACTGGCCGCCGCACGCAACGCCGGAACGCCGCCGCCCGCCATTGGTGCGCACATCGCGATCGCAACGGCTGTAACCGATTCCGCGTCGGGTGCGCGCATACCTTACGGCCCTGGCGAGCCGATCGCGCGGCGGCTGGCCAGCATGGCCCATCCGGGGCTGGCACTCGCCAGTCAGGCCCTTGCCGTCACGATGGCCGCGCGGGCAACGTCCACCGCCCAGGCCCGGATCTATCATTTCGGCGATGAAACCACCGATGGCGCGGTCTTCACACTGACCTAGCGCACTTTCCATTCGGGATCCGCGCGGCATTGTCCAACCGGCCTAGGCCGTAAACTCATAGACGGCCTAGTATACCTGTTCCTCCAGGCGGTGCGGTGCCACCACCACAAGCCCGCCCTGCTCTCGCCGCAGGACGCCGCGCTTTTCCAGCTGCGACACCGTGCGCGACACCGTTTCACGGGTCGATTGCACCGTCACCGCCAGCTCCGCCCAGACTGGCACGGGCCGGATCGTCATGTCCGGGCTGCGGCGGGCACGGCGCAGCAGTTCCGCGCAGATCCGCCCCGTGGCTGACAACATCGCGGTTTCGACCATGCGCACCCGCATCGCGTCGATTCGGGCGGCAAGCTGCCGCGACACCGCGAACCCAACACACGCATAGCTTTCCATCAAGCGCAAGATCGTTCCGGTCGCGAAATGCGCGCCCTGGCTGTCGATGACGGCCTCCACCTGGGCGCCCGTCTCGACCGAGCCGGCGCCGACCAGGCTGCCATAAAATTCTCCCGACGCGACCTGGTGCAGCACCAGTACGCCCCCATCCCGGCCATAGGCCACTTCCTGGACCAGACCAGTGGTCACCAGCGTCGTTTCATCACGGCCAGGGATCGGCCAGAGCACGGCCCCGCGCGGCAGTTCACCCGCGCGCGCAAGGCCCAGGATCGTGACCGCAAGGTCATCCCCGCACCCGAACGCCCGGCGAACGACCGCCAGTGTTCCGCCCTGCTCTGCCTTGCCCAAACGCCGCGACCCCGTTTTCATCGCCAGGGCAGACGCTAACACCGCGCGCATATCCGGGAAAGCCCGGATCGCGGCGGCATCTTGACCGTTTTGCGGCAAGCGCTGCGCCGGAATCCCCGGAAAATATGCAGTTTTGCCCACAAGTGGCACTGTTAAGCGTCGCTTCGCAGTGGACCTCGCCCACGCACACCGCTAATTGCGTGGGTCCAATTATTACGAAAGGGATTTTCCGATGAACAACAGCGACCTCGCCGACAAGCTTGCCGCGTCGCACGACATCACCAAGGCTGACGCACGCAAGCTGGTCGATGCGGTGTTTGCCGCAATCGCGGACGCTGCTGCCGCTGGTGAAGAAGTCTCGCTGAACGGCTTCGGCAAGTTCAAGGTCAAGGACACCCCGGCCCGCGAAGGCCGCAATCCGTCCACCGGCGCGACGATCCAGATCGCCGCTTCGAAGAAGCTGTCCTTCTCGGCCGCCAAGGCGGTCAAGGACAAGCTGAACGGCTGATTGGCCGGCGGTACGGCCCGCATCGGTCCGTACCGCCGCCCCATTCGCAAAAAGGCCGGCCCGCATCGCTGCGTGGCCGGCCTTTTGTTTGCTGGCTGGATACGGATCAGGCTGGAACGGCTATCGGGCTCAACTGATCGCGCAATTCGCGCCGCAGGAACTTGCCACTGGCGTTGCGCGGCAAGGCTTCATCCATGAACCACACATAACGGGGCACTTTGTGCTTCGCCATGATCACGGCGCAATGGTCGCGCAGAGCGGCATCGGTCAGGCTTTCGCCCGGCTTCAGCACCACGGCTACGCCCACTTCCTCACCCAGTCGCTCGTCAGCCACACCAAAAGCACAGCATTCCGCCACCGCAGGGTGGCGATAGACTGCCGCCTCCACCTCTGCACAATAGACGTTCTCACCGCCGCGCAGGATCATGTCCTTCTTGCGGTCGACGATGTAGATAAAGCCGTCCTCATCCATGCGGGCCACATCGCCCGTGTGCAGCCAGCCATCGGTGATCGATTCCGCCGTGGCTTCGGGGCGATTGATATACCCCTTGATGACGCAGGCGCCGCGCACCCAAAGTTCACCCACTTCGCCGACCCCGACGGTATTGCCTTCATCATCGACGCAGCGGGCTTCGAAATTCGGCATCGCGGGACCTGCGCTGTCAGGCCGGTCGACGAAGAAATCACCGGCAATCGAGGTGATGATGCCGCACGTTTCGGTCATCCCGTACCCGGTGCTGGGCCGTGCCGTGGCGACCTTGGCCTCGATCTTCAGCACCAGATCGGGCGGCACTTGCGCCCCGCCGCCCGACAGCGCCAGCAGGCTGGATGTATCGGTGTTCCCGAAGTCAGGATGATTGATCAGCTCGCGAGCCATGACCGGAACGCCGCTCATCGAGGTGACCTGCTCCCGCTCGATCAGCTTGAGCGCCTCGCCCGCGTCCCAGCGGTACATCAGCACCAGCTTGCCGCCCGCCGCCGTCGTCGCATAGGCGCCGCAATTGTTGGCCGTGACATGGAACAGCGGCGTCGTGATCAGCACGGCCGGAACCGGCGGCGTTTCCGGCGGCGCCTCGCCAGTCGCGCGCTCTACCGCCAGCGCCGATGACGCGGCCGCGTACATCAGGTTGAACAGGTTGCCGACACACCCGCGGTGGGTCAGCTGTGCGCCCTTGGGATGCCCCGTCGTACCAGACGTGTAGAAAATGCAAGCGTCGGCATCGGGGTCCACCGCAATGTCGGGCATGGCCCCGCCTGCGGCGATAATGTCACCCCAGGCGGTAACGCCGGCGACTGATTCCGGCAGCCTGACACCGACGAGCTTCAGATCCTCCGGCACGTCCGCGCACTGCCGCAACCGGTCCAGACGCTCCTGATCCAGGAACAACGCCTTGGGCTGCGCATCGTTCAGGGCATAGGCCATCTCATCGGGCGTCCACCAGGCATTCATCCCGACAACCGCAATTCCGCTCGACGTGCAAGCCCAGTAGATCAGCATCCATTCGGGATAGTTGCGCATGGCGATCGCGACCCGGTCACCAGCGACGATGCCCTGCTCAGCCAGCCACGCCGCCACCGCGTCCACCTGCGCGTGGGCTTCGGCATACGTGATCGTCTCGTTGCCATAGACCAGATACGGCCGTTCCGCGAACTGGGTGGTAGAGAGCCACACCTCCCGCACGCTGGGTGGCGCATGGCGATAAGTGCGAATTGGATGCCCGCGCACTTCTGCCTCGATAATCTCGAAAACCCCGCCGGGTCCGGTCAATTCCTCACGTGCCTGCTTCAGTTCGGCGTAATGCATATCTCATCCCGGTTCGTTCTTATCGCGGGTAAGGAAACATAACGACCAGTTGCAGGCAAGGACCGATTGCGTTCACGAGCGTTGATTTCGGGGGTAAGGGTAAGCCGCGCGGCCGTGCCCACGGCTCAGCCTGTGCATCACCGCGGAGTCACCACCGCGATCGGCATTATGCGCTGGTGTGGTAGCGGGGTTGTAATTGTGATTGTTTGTTGGTTGCGGGGGTAGGATTTGAACCTACGACCTTCAGGTTATGAGCCTGACGAGCTACCGGGCTGCTCCACCCCGCGTCACCATTTCGGGCTTTTTGCGTCAGCCCGGAGAGTTTTTGTGCCGGTTTGCGGTGCAAACCGGTTGGCGGGCTGCTCCACCCCGCGTCACCATTTCGGGCTTTTTGCGTCAGCCCGGAGAGTTTGTGTGCCGGTTTGCGGTGCAAATCGGTTGGCGGGCTGCTCCACCCCGCGTGCGCCTGTGGGCATTGTGGGCCCAGAGGTTGTGTGTTTATGGCTGGCCTGTGAGGGCGGGAGGTCCATAAACGGCGAAGCCGCCGCTCGGATGTTGATCCGGCAGCGGCTTTGCTGTGTGTTTGTGAATGGGTTTTTGTTCCGTGCGCTTGCGTCAGCTGTAATGCCTGGCGACGACCTACTCTTCCAACGCTTGAGCGTTAGTACCATTGGCGCGGTCAGGTTTCACGGCCGAGTTCGAGATGGGATCGGGTGGGTCACTGACGCTATGGTCACCAAGCAATAGAGCTGGCGCAAGTGCGCGGGTTTTAATCGATGGTTGGTGTGTATCTGGCTGATATCGTCCGCATCGCAGACGGTCATGCGCTGGGCAGGACTGTCATTGATGGTGGGATTCATCAAGCATGATCAGAGTTATTAGGACCGGTTAGCTCCACACATTACTGCGCTTCCACATCCGGCCTATCAACGTGATGGTCTATCACGAC
>JAYRDH010000054.1:0-15630 GCA_041909515.1 Novosphingobium sp.
TCGCCTCCATCGCCACCTTGGCTTTGAAATCGGCGCTGTAGCGCTTTCTCGTCGTCTTCATTCCCGTACCAATCCATCAGGTCGGGATTAGCTTAGCATCCTGTCCAGAAAACCGGCACCACCTCAAGCATCGGCGCGGACGAGGAGTTACCGGTCAGCCATTCAAACAAGGGCTTCTGGTGATGCAGCTCGTTGTTCAGCTACCCTCTTCCACCGCACCGGCAATGACACGAAGTGGTCCATCAACAGAAGCAGATCGGCGCCTCATCTCTGACGTGAGGCGTCGCAACGAGCTCGGAGATGCCATGCACTACGCGCACCTGCATGGAGTGCCCTCCAAGTACTTCAACGCGTTTATGCGCCACGTCGGTGCAAAGAGAATCAGAGCGATGCTCAAACATGACCGCCGGGAACCAGGGTTCAAGCTGAAAAGCTGAGCCAGAGTAGCCCCTTTGCACGCCGCGCTGCATTGCCATGCAATGCCATGGTATGCCTTACTGCGTGGTTGCTATGTGGTTGCTATGCACCATTTGCGAATCAATGCCTCTCCTCATAAGTCATTGATTTTCAATGGTGAGCCCTGCTGGGTTCGAACCAGCGACCTACTGATTAAAAGTCAGTTGCTCTACCGACTGAGCTAAGGGCCCGACCACGAGCGGCGCTTAGGGGGGCTGGCGCTTGCGGTCAAGCGGGTGTGAGTGGCTTTGCGCGGCGCAGGCGGTGGAGAAGCTGGCGGACCGTCAACCCGCTCAGCGGATCGCGCCAGTCGGCGGCGATGGCCAGCGCCGGGGCGAGCACGAATTCGCGGCTACGATAGGCCACGTGCGGCACCGTCAGGCCGGGCGAGGACCACGCCCCGCCGCGCCACAGCACGATATCGAGGTCCAGCACCCGCGTGCCCCAGCGCTGGCCGCCGCGCGTGCGGCCAAAGGCGCGCTCGATCTGTTTCAGCGCGGTAAGCAGCGCATCGGGCAGCAGGTCCGTTTCCACCACGGCGGCGCTGTTGGCATAGCGGCGCAGCGAGGGGCCGATGGGGGCGCTGCGGATCACCGGGCCGGCGCGCACCACGCGGATGCCCTCGCCCTCCAGCGCCGCCAGCGCCGCGAGCAGCACGCGGTCCGGCGCGCCGTGGCGGGCATGGCGCTGGTTTGAGCCAAGCGCGATCAGATAGCGCTCGCCCATTGGCGGGTCAGATGTCCTGCGCAATCCGGGTGTAAAGCTGCGGGCGGCGATCGCGGAAAAAGCCCATGCCGGCGCGGTGCGTGGCGGCGCGGGCCAGGTCCAGCGTCGCGGTCAGCACGCCGGTTTCGTCCGCGCCATACTCGGCCACCAGATCGCCCCATTCGTCGCTGATGAAGCTGTGCCCGTAAAAGCGCTGGCCATCCTCGGTCCCGATCCGGTTGGCGGCGATTACCGGCATGCAGTTGGATACCGCATGGCCAATCATCGCGCGGCGCCACATCCGGCTGGTGTCGAGATCGGCGTCATACGGCTCGGTCCCGATCGCGGTGGGATAGAGCAGCACTTCGGCCCCCAGCAGCGCCATCACGCGCGCCGCTTCGGGATACCATTGGTCCCAGCAGATGCCGACGCCCAGCTTGTGACCGAACAGGTCCCAGACCTTGAACCCGTCGTTGCCGGGACGGAAATAGTACTTTTCCTCGTACCCCGGCCCGTCGGGAATATGGCTCTTGCGATAGGTTCCCATGATAGCTCCATCAGGGCCGATCATGGCGAGGGTGTTGTAATAGTGGTGGCCGTCGCGCTCAAAAAAGCTGGTCGGGATCGCGACTTTCAGCTTTGCCGCCAGCGTCTGCATCGCGATGACCGAGGGGTGCTGCGCCACCGGGCGAGCCAGCGCGAACAGCGCTTCGTCCTCGACCTTGCAGAAATAGGGGCCGGAAAACAGCTCCGGCGGCAGGATCACTTGCGCGCCGTCCGCCGCCGCCGCTTCCACCAGAGCGGAAACGGCGGCGATGTTGGTCTGTTCATCATGACTGCCCAGCGGCAGTTGCAGCGCGGAGATGCGAAGGGTGCTCATCTCCTGCGCATTATCAGGGGCGCTTGCGGAACAAAAGCGTCATCCGGTCGGTTTCGCCAATCGCGGTAAGACGCGCCTTTTCGGCATCGTCCTTGGCGCCGCGCAGCGATGGCGGCAGGGTCCACACGCCTTCGGCATGGTTGGCCGGGTCCTTCTTGTTGGCATTCGCCTCGCTCTTGCCGACAAAGGCAAAGCCATTGATTTCCATGAACTTGATGATGTCCGCTTCGCGCATGTAGCCCTTGCTGCCATCGGTGTAGCTATAGGGCGCGTTCGGCTTGGCGCGGTGCTGTTCGATGCCGATCATGCCATCGGGCTTGAGCAATTCGCGCATCGCCTTGATTTCGCGGTCGGCAATGTTCCAGCGGGTCAGGTTGTGCATCATCCGCATGATCAGGATGCGGTCGAACGTGCCCTTTTCGGCTGCGGGCACGGCATCGAGCGTGTGGGCGGCGAAGCGCTCCGCCGGCATGCCCGACCAGCCCGCGACGTCCGCCGGGAACTTGGCCGCGCCATCACGGATGCCCTGCTGGCTCTTCTCGTTGAACGCGCCCGACGTGGGATCGAAGAACAGGCCGACGAACTTGCCATGCTCACCCAGGTACAGCCCCAGCAGGCGCGAATACCAGCCGCCACCGGGGGCATATTCGCCCACTTTCATCGTCGGTTCGACCTTGAAGAAGCTGAGCGTTTCAGCCGGACGGCGATACTGGTCGCGGGCGCGGTCCTTGTCACGCAGCGGGCTGGCGACGGCAGCGGCGAGCGCGGCCTTGGCGTCGATCTTCATCGCGTGATGGTCATGCCCGGCGATCTGGGCGAGCGCGGGGGCGGCGGGAAGCAGCATGGTGCCTGCGGCAAGGGCGGCAAAAAGGCGCATGAATTGGATCTCCCGTGAGGAATTGTTCTCTGCGGCGCAACTTAGTTGCAGGCGGGGCGATGACAAGCCGCGACCTTGTACCTATTTGTCGCGGGACGACGGAAAAAGGGACAGACATTCTGATGGCGCAGGCAATTCTGGCGGGCGGCTGCTTCTGGTGCACCGAAGCGGTATTCCGCGACGTGATCGGGGTGAGCGAAGTCGAAAGCGGCTACATCGGCGGCACCGTACCCAACCCGACCTACAAGCAGGTCTGCGGCGGCGACACCGGCCATGCCGAGGCGATCCGCCTGACCTTCGATCCCGCCGTGATCGGTTATGGCGACCTGCTCGACATCTTCTTCGCGATCCATGACCCGACGCAGCTGAACCGTCAGGGCGGTGACATTGGCACGCAGTACCGTTCCGCGATCTTCCCGCTGGACGATGCCCAGCGCGCCGAGGCGGAGGCCGGGATCGCCCGCGCCCAGCAGGACCGCAGTGAGCCGGTGGTTACCACCATCGAAGGCCCGGCCGAATGGTTTCCGGCCGAGGACTACCACCAGGAATACTGGGACGGCGAAGGCCAGCGGAACCCCTATTGCCTGGCCGTGATCCCGCCCAAGCTGATGAAGCTGCGCAAAAGCTTCGCCGCGCGGGTCAAGAACTGACTTCCTCCCCGATCCGGAGAGGGGGACCACCGCAGGTGGTGGAGGGGCACACGCCGGTTGGGGCTAAGCCCGCCAGCGCGCGATAAAGAACCCGTCCAGCCCGCCCGCTTCGGCCATCATGGCCGGATCTGTGCGGACCCAGCCCTCCGGCGTCGGGGCCAGCCCGTCCGGCAGTTCATCGGCGCGCACCGGATCGGGCGAAAGCGTGACGCCTGCGGCCTGCTCCTCGCCCTCGGCGCGCTCCAGCGAGCACACTGCATAGACGAGGCTGCCGCCCGGTTTCACCCACGCAGCCGCGCGGGCCAGCAGCCCGGCCTGCAATTCCGCCAGTTCCGCAATCTGGCGCGGCCCGATCCGGTGGAGCACATCGGGGTGGCGGCGGCAGGTGCCGGTGGCGGTGCAGGGTGCATCGATCAGCACCGCATCGAACGCGGCGTCCGGTTCCCATGTCAGCGCATCGGCGGCGACCAGATCGGCGCTAAGGCCGGTGCGGTCAAGATTGGCCTGCATCCGCTCCAGCCGCTTCGCGCTGGCATCCAGCGCGGTGACCTGCCACCCGGCAGCGGCCAGTTGCAGCGTCTTGCCGCCCGGCGCGGCGCAGAGGTCCAGCACGCGGCGCCCCTCACCCGCACCCAGCAGCCGCGCAGGCAAGCTGGCCGCCAGATCCTGCACCCACCACAGGCCTGCATCGAAGCCTTCGATATTCTCGATTGCGTTGCCGCGCGGCAGGCGGATGTGGCCGGGGGCAAGCGAGGCACCGCCCAGCTTTTCCGCCCACTCCGCCGTCATCGCGGCATCGCGCAAGGTCAGGTCCAGCGGCGGTGGTTCGGCCAGCGCGGCGGCAATCTCAGCCGACCGCTCGCCCCAACGCTCCACCACCGGCGGCGGCAGGGTTGGCGCGGCGGGCAGCGTGACCGCGCGTTTGACCAGCGTGGAAAACACCCCGTGCGCCAGTCGGCGCGGCCCGCCGCTGAGCAGTTCCAACCCCGTGGCGATCACCGCGTGCGGCGGCGTGTCCAGCCGCAGCCAACCCGCCAGCATGATCCGCAGCACCGCACGCGGCTTGGCATCGTCGGGCAGCACTTGCCGCGTCGCGCTGTCGATCAGCGCGTCGAGATCGGCCAGCCAGCGCAAGACCTCGCCCGCCAGCGCGCGGGCCAGCGCCTTGTCCGCCTGTCCGCGCACGCCCTGCAGCGCGCCGTTCGCGGCCTGATCCAGCGTTTCACCGCGCCGCAGCACGGCATCGGTCAGTTTCAGCGCAGCCTTGCGCGCGGGGAGGCCGGGAATATCCATGTCGGGCCTTTAGGCGGGATTGCATCGCGATGCCAGCGGGGGCATTAGCCCGGCATGACCCAGCGTGCCACCCAGCGGCCCCAGCCCTTCGCCAAGCCTGCGCATTGGACCAACACCCCTGCGCCCCAACCGGCCGAGCCGAAGCTGTCGGACGATCCGGCCGACCTGTCGCCCACCCGCTATGGCGACTGGGTAAAGAACGGCATCGCGATTGATTTCTAGGCTGGCTTCCGGCGCGCGGTGAACAGCAGCGCCAGGAACCCCACGGTAAACAGCGCATCCCCGGCCAGCACCAGTCCGGTCCCCGGCGCCGCGGTTCCGGCCTGAACGGCGGGCAGCAACAGCGCCACGATCCCCAGCTTGCCGAGGATCCCGGCCCACAGCATCGGCGCATAGCGCGCCGGATCGCGCGCGGTGATGGCATAGACCACGCCAAAACAGCTGACGAGCAGCGCCACGATCCGGTCATTCACCGCCGCGCTGGCATCGGCCACCCCTGGCAGCGCGACCAACCAGTTATACGCTGCTGCCGCCCATAGCAGCCAGCTCCAGCCTCTTGTCATAGCCCCTCCCCTGGTCGTCATTTTCAGTCCGGCAACTTACACGTCCCCAGCCGCGCAAACCATGTACGCGCCGCCTTGACATCACCCGCCAGCACCCGCGCCAGTTCCGGGGCGAGCCGTTGTTCGGTGGCCTTGTGCAATTCGAACGCTTCGTCGCTGTCGATCAGGTAAAGGCCCCAGTCCGCCGCTGTTTCACCCGCCTTGGGGTCCAGCAGCTGCGGTGGCAGCGCTCCGGTCGGCACGTTCGCCTTGCCGTTGTCCAGCGCCTCGCTCCACAGCCCCCAGGTGGCGCTGCATGCAAAGAACACGCTTTCGTCCAGTTCCAGCGCGGGCGCGCTGGCAAAGGCAGTGCGCGCCGCCGCCCAGTCCGGCCCCTTGGCCCCCTTCGGCGCGGCCGTAGCCGCCGTACCGGCAAGAGCGAGTACGGCCAGCATCAGCAATCCGGTGAGGCGCACGGCAGCGGGAGTTCTGTGCATCGGGTCGATCTCCTGACGGTTTCCATGGTGGGATAATGCCCCGGCCCAGCCGCGCAAGCCCTTGAATCCATCAGCTTGCGCCGCGCCGCGCGCTTGCCTAGACAAGTCGCGGGCGCGCGCCCGGATGGGGGACAATTGACGATGCGTAGTGCATTATGGCGCGGCGCCATGGTGGGCGTGGCCGCGCTTGGCGCGCTGGCGGCCGGAACCGCGCTGTCCAGCCAGAAACCGCCTGTTCCCGCCAATTTCAAGACCGAAGACCTGCGGCTCTGCGTTGCCGCCACGGGCTACGCCACGGCCGACACCAAAGGCGCAACCAGGGCCCGCTACGGCGCGATCTTTGAACGGTTCCATGCCCTCACCCCGAACGAGGACAACCTGACCATCGGGTATCGCTCGCGCATGCTGAAAGTGAACCTCAGCCTCGATCAGGCCCGCAAACTGGCGGATGCCTGCCAGCGCGCGCTGGACAAGGGCAAGCCGTTTGCCAACCCCTTTCCCGCCAAGACCAACGAGGCCGAATTCCAGCGCTTCCTGCGCGATGGCGATGGCCGTGATCATATGGAGGTATTCTCGGACTATGACGGCAAGCATTGCCGGACCTCCCTGGCCTATGCCTGGTCGGTCACCACGGGTGATGAGGGCAAGCGGTTCATCGATGCCTTCTCCGCAATGACTGGCTACTTTCCCGAAGATCTTGAACTCTTCGGGGCGCGGACCAGAATGTTCAAGGCCCAGCTTGCCGATGCAGAGGTCGTCCGCATGGCCGAAGCCTGCCGTATATCGCTGAAAACCGGCACGCCCTTCATCAGCCCGCTGGGCCCAAAGGCCCACGAGACGGCGTATTACGCATGGCTGCGCGCCAATCCCATCAAGACCGCGCCAGCCCAGGCAGCCGCGCCATCCTCTGGCGGCAATTCCTCTGTCAGCAGCAGCGCCAGTTCTTACGACCCGCTGGCCGCGCGCTGCGACGCCACGCTGGAACGCACCCGCGACAAGGCGACCCGCGATTTCCGCAATGCGCAAAAAGGCGTCGAAACCTATCTCAAGACCGGTGTCCAGTATGGCTTCGACTATATCCAGTACGGCTGCACCGCCATCGATAGCGGGATCAACGAGCTGCGCGGCATGAGCTGCCCGACCGAGTACGCCAGCGCCCTGCAACGCTTCCGCGACGGGTACTACATCGGTCTGCCCGGCGGATCGACGTTGCAGTGCAATTGACCCGGTGGCGGCGTTCGCGACCGGGACGATTTCATGCCACTACCAGCGCTAAACAGGCGTAAGGGGGAGACGGGGCGATCTGCCCCGCGAAGGGAATTTCCAATGGCCAAAGGCCAGAAAAAGTCGAACCGCGAAGTGCGCAAGCCCAAGGCGGACAAACCCAAGAAACTGAACGCCTCCAATCCCTCGCTCAAGCCTGGCGTCATCGCCGGCCTGGACAACATGAAACGCGGTTGATCCGCGCCGCCTAGCCGGGGTTCGTCTCAAACCCTGGCAGGTCGCCCAGATCGACCCAGTGCTGGCGACTTTTGGTCCAGACCTGCACTTGCGGCGTGAAGCCGCTGGTATCGTCCAGCGTGCCCGCCTTCACGAACACCAGCCCCGGCGCGCCCGCAACGCGGCTGAACAGCGGCGATCCGCAGGTGCCGCAAAACTGGCGCAGCACCACCCCGCCGCTTTCACCGTGGTCCTCGAACGTCTTCGGCTCACCCTCAACGGTCAGCGCTGCTTCGGGCACACCGGCGATCATCGACCACGCGCTGCCCGCCTGGCGCTGGCAATTCTTGCAGTGGCACACCGCCTGCATCAGCGGCTCCGCATCCACGCGATAGCGCACCGCGCCGCACAGGCAGCCGCCGGTCAAGGGGGTGGTCATCAGGCGCTCTCCTCTTTGTGCAAGAGGGTGCGGGATCAACGGCGCAGGGTCAAGCGGCGTGCCGCCCGGCCTCAATAGCAGGTTGCCCGCGTCTTGATCCGGTCGGCGTTGTGCATTGCCCGGATGCCAACCGCGCCGGACACGCAGCTGAGCACGCCCGCCGCCTTCAGCGATCCGATCCCGCCTGATTGCGGCTCATAGAATTCGTACGACACCACGATTCCGCTGGATACGGTGGTCGATTCCGCGCCGAACATCGTGCCAAGGTTGCTGCGCCGGACCATCGATGCCCCGTCCGCGTCGATGGCCAGCACCAGCGTCGCAGGGCGCGGGCCAAACCGGCGCAATTGATCCTCCGCCGCGTCGATCAGGCTGGCACTGCCCTGCGATCCGGGGCCGGACAAGTCGCCCAGAAAGCCTTCAAATTCGGTGGCCAGCCTGGCCCGTTCCGCCTCTGCCCCGCCATCCGCATCGCCGCAACTGGCCTGCGGCGGCAGGGCCTTCAACTGGTCACCCAGCGTTTCGAGTGCCGCGCGGAACGTCTCGGCCCCGCCCGCGTTTGCAGCGGGCGCGGTAGCGGGCTTGCGCCGGGCGGCGATCTCACCCCGCACCGCCGTTACCAGCATCCCTTCCCGCACCCGCGCGTTCAGGCCCTCATAGATGAAATCCTGCTTGAACAGGTTCAGCAATGGCGTCGCCGCACCCAGCACGCTGTTGATCGAGCCCAGCTGGTCGATCACGCCCTTGTCGGTCAGTTCGCCCTGCACGTTCGCGCGGCAGGCCTTGGTCCCGGTTGCCACGATCCCGGCATAGCGCTGGGCAAACCGGTCCAGCCGGTCACGCACACGCACCATGTCTGCCACGACCGGCAGCTGGTCTGCACCCTGCAACACGTCCCAGCCCATGCCGCCAACGGTACTGGCGGAATCCTGCGCCTCCTTCGGCACAGGCAGGACCACCATCGTCAGCGAGGAAAAATCGGTCCCGGTGGCATCGACGATCCACCGCGCCGCCTGCTTCACCGCCACCCCGGTGAGCAACCGCGCCTCGATCCGGCCAACGTCCTTACCCTCGAACTTGGTCAGCCCGGTCATGCTGGCGCCCAGCGGAGTGCCGCCGCTGCCCGGACGGCTGCTGGTCTCATAGTCCTGCGCGCCGCCCACGCCTGGCAGGGCCAACAGGGTCACCGAAAGTGCCGCCGCTGCCGCAACCCGCCGCGTCCGGTTCTGCCTGATCATGCCTTGTCCGCCCCTGCCTGTCGCGGCGCTGATGCCACCTTTGCGAATCATCCATCGACTATTCTGGCAGGACGGTCCTTGATCCGTGTCAGAATGACGGTGCGGGCAAAGTGTCGCCCCTCGCCCGCACTGTCGAAACGCTTACTCCGCAACGGGCAGGTACAGCTCCCCGCCCTTGTCCTTGTAGACCTGGCTCATCTCCGCCATGCCCTTTTCCGCTTCCTCGGCCGCGACGAAGGTTTCGACCGGCTGGTTCTGCTTGGCGGCAAATTCCCGCACTTCCTGGCTGATCTTCATCGAGCAGAACTTCGGCCCGCACATGGAACAGAAATGCGCGGTTTTCGCGCCCTCGGCGGGCAAGGTCTGGTCGTGGTACTGTTCCGCCGTGTCGGGATCGAGCGACAGGTTGAACTGGTCGCGCCAGCGGAATTCGAACCGCGCCTTTGACAGGGCATCGTCGCGCACCTGCGCTGCCGGGTGGCCCTTGGCAAGATCAGCGGCGTGCGCGGCGAGCTTGTAGGTCACCACGCCGACCTTCACGTCGTCACGGTCCGGCAGGCCCAGGTGTTCCTTGGGCGTGACATAGCAGAGCATCGCCGTGCCGAACCAGCCGATCTGCGCCGCACCGATACCGCTGGTGATGTGGTCATAACCCGGCGCAATATCGGTCACGAGCGGCCCAAGCGTATAGAACGGGGCTTCGCCGCAGGCTTCCAGCTGCTTGTCCATGTTCTCCTTGATCTTGTGCATCGGCACGTGGCCGGGGCCTTCGATCATCACCTGCACGTCCTGCGCCCAGGCGCGCTTGGTCAGCTCGCCCAGCGTGTAGAGTTCGGCGAACTGCGCTTCGTCGTTGGCGTCATAGATCGAACCGGGGCGCAGGCCGTCGCCCAGCGAGTAGGCGACGTCATAGGCCTTCATGATCTCGGTGATTTCGTCGAAGCGTTCATAGAGGAACGATTCCTTGTGATGCGCCAGGCACCACTTGGCCATGATGCTGCCGCCGCGCGACACAATCCCGGTCATCCGCTTGGCGGCGAGCGGGATGTAGGGAAGGCGCACGCCGGCGTGGATCGTGAAGTAGTCCACGCCCTGTTCGGCCTGTTCGATCAGCGTATCGCGGAACACTTCCCAGGTCAGTTCCTCGGCAATGCCGCCAACCTTTTCCAGCGCCTGATAGATCGGCACCGTGCCGATGGGCACAGGGCTGTTGCGCAGGATCCATTCGCGGGTGTCGTGGATGTTGCGACCGGTGCTGAGGTCCATCACGGTGTCCGCGCCCCAGCGGATCGACCAGACCATCTTGTCGACTTCGCTCGCCACGTCGGACGCGACGGCGGAATTGCCGATGTTGGCGTTGATCTTGACCAGAAAGTTGCGGCCGATTGCCATCGGTTCGCTTTCCGGGTGGTTGATGTTGCTGGGAATGATCGCGCGGCCGCGCGCGACTTCATCACGGACGAATTCGGGCGTGACGTAATCGGGGATGCTGGCGCCCCAGTCCTGCCCGTCGCGCTTGTATTCCTTCAGCATCGCCCGGCCCAGGTTTTCGCGGGTGGCGACGTATTCCATTTCCGGCGTGATGATCCCCTTGCGGGCATAGTGCATCTGGCTGACGTTCTGCCCGGCCTTGGCGCGCAGCGGACGCTGGACCACCTTGGGGAACGGCGGCACGCCGCCCGACCGGTCCGGCCCCAGCTGGCCGTTGTCTTCGGGCTTTACCGCGCGGCCCTGGTATTCCTCCACGTCGCCGCGCGCCATGATCCAGTCGCGGCGCAGCTGTGGCAGGCCGGCGGCAATATCGATGGTCGCGGCGGGATCGGTATAGGGACCGGACGTGTCATAGACGCGCACCGGCGGCTCCCCGCTGGACGGCTCCAGGTAAATCTCGCGCATGGCAACGTTCAGCGGGCCGACGTGGATTTTCTTCGACCCCCGGATCGGCCCGGTGGTGACGCCAATTTCGAGCTTAGAATTGATGTCGGCCATATGCGCTCCTTCAAGGGCGCAAGGATGGCACGGGGGTTCATCGACCGGCCACTCCCTCCGCCCGTGCTAACGGGTTCAGGTTCAACGGGTCGGGCGTTGCGAACCGCCCCTCTCAGCATTTCCCTACTGGCCGCTCTCGCAAGCGGTTCGCGGGTGGCACGCTCCCCGGTGGATGGGCGCTAGATAGACGCTGCGGCGGCGGGCGTCTAGGCGCTTGGT
The DNA here is from genome assembly GCA_041909515.1 of Novosphingobium sp. GTDB lineage: Bacteria > Pseudomonadota > Alphaproteobacteria > Sphingomonadales > Sphingomonadaceae > Novosphingobium. Next base: position 11,226 of record JAYRDH010000054.1, read on the forward strand.
CCAATGACCGTGCTTTATCGCCTTGATGCTCCTGCCGCAGCGATCGCCCGCCACTTTGGCGCAGAGGCCGGGCGCGATCCATGGGCGGGCGGGCATGTTGCGCCGGGCGGCTTCGCGCCGGTCATCACGGCGGGGCGGGAGTTCGTGGCCGGGGCGCGGACCGAGCGGCAGCCTCGCCGCCTGATTCCGCGCCTGTGGGGCGTGCCGCCGCCGCCTTCGGCTGGCGATGCGGGGCGGCCCGGCGTGCTGAGCGTGCGCAATCCCGACAGTCCGTTCTGGATCGGCAACTTGCGCAACAGCGAGTTCCGCTGCCTGATCCCGGCCACCGCCTTCATGGAATGGGGAAAAGGCACCGACATGGACGGCAAGCGCCGCCAGCACTGGTTCGCCTGCGCCGACCAGCCCTTGTTCGCCTTTGCCGGGGTGTGGAAGGACAGCGAAGTGGCCAGCTTTGCCGTGCTGACCTGCGAACCGAACGCGGCGCTGCGCCATGCCGGGCGCAATGCGATGCCGGTGATCCTGCCGCCCGATCCGGGGGCGTGGCAGTTGTGGCTGCATGGCGAATGGAAGCGGGCGCGGGACCTGATCGCGCCCTATTCCTCCTCGCAAATGCTGGAGCGTTAGTAGAACCGCAGCAGCGACGGCACCATCAGCACCACGCCCAGCAGCGCCGTGCTGGCGGCCCAGCCGCGATGCATGTGCGCCAGCGTGCGCAGCCAGAACTGGGTGTAGATGTCGCAGAAACCCAGAATCGCCAGCGCTTCGAACATCATCAGCCCGCCCATCGCCTTCAGCACGCAGGCCAGCAGGTCTGACGGAAGCCACGGGTTGGACAGGTACACCAGCGCGCCGATCAGCAGTTCCAGCATCCCGCACACGAATTGCAGCGCGGGAGAGCGCTCCACCTCCTCGATCATGGTGCGCCAGGCCCCCGGCTTGCGCAGCGCGCCGATCCCCGCAAACAGCGCGGTCGCGCCCAGCAGCAGCCCGGTCCAGGCCGTGGCGTTGAAAGTCCCAGTCATGCGTATTCCCTCCAGCCCAGGTGGTTCTCCCCGGAGGTTTCTGTTTGCGCCAGAATGCGCAGACTTATCAACCTTGTCCAGAGCGCCTTTCCCCACTGGACTTTAATCGATCGCTTAAACATACTCCACCCCAAGTCCGGCAAACGGGCACCCCGAACCGGGGACTTGGGAGAGTTACGACGATGGCATCACGTTTGCCCAGGGTCTGCATCATCGGTGCGGGCTGCAGCGGTTTCACCACGGCGAAGCGGCTGAAGGATTACGGCATCCTGTTCGACGTGTTCGAGGCATCGGACGACATCGGCGGCACCTGGTACTATAACAACCCCAACGGGATGTCGGCCTGTTACCAGAGCCTGCACATCGACACGTCGAAATGGCGCCTGGCGTTCGAGGATTATCCCGTCCCTGCCGACTGGCCCGATTACCCGCACCATTCGCAGCTGCTGCAATACTTCCACGATTACGTCGATCACTTCGGCCTGCGTCCGCACATTCGCTTCAACACGCGGGTGGTGGATGCGACGCGTGAAAGCGGCGGCGGCTGGCGGGTCACGCTGTCGACCGGGGAAGTGCTGCATTACGATGCGCTGGCGGTGGCCAACGGCCACCACTGGGCCGCACGCATCCCGGAATATCCCGGCAGCTTCGATGGCGTGCAGATCCATTCGCACCAGTACCGCACCCCGTTCGAGCCGGTGAACTGCATCGGCAAGCGCGTGCTGGTGGTGGGCATGGGCAACAGCGCGATGGACATCGCCAGCGAGTTGTCGCAGCGGCCAATGGCGCAGCAGCTGTTCGTTTCCACCCGGCGCGGGGTCTGGGTGTTCCCGAAGTATTATCAGGGCCAGCCGCTCGACAAGAATCCGGCCCCGGCCTGGATGCCAAAGGGGCTACGCCAATGGCTGGGCGGGCGGATGATCAAGAAGCTGGTCGGCAAGATGAGCGATTACGGCCTGCCCGAACCCGAAATCAGCCCGTTCGAAAGCCACGGCACGGTATCGGGCGAATTCCTGCTGCGCGCGGGATCGGGCGACCTGACGATGAAAGTGGGGGTGGAACGACTGGACGGCGACAGCGTGGTGTTCACCGATGGTAGCCGGGAACAGGTGGACGTGATCGTCTGGGCGACCGGCTATGACATCAGCTTCCCGTTCTTCAAGGACCCGGCCTTCACTGCCGATTCCGACAACCGCCCGCCGCCGCTGTACAAGCGGATCATGAAACCGGGGGTGCCGGACCTGTTCTACATGGGGCTGGCCCAACCGCTGCCGACGCTGGTCAACTTTGCCGAGCAGCAGTCCAAGCTGGTCGGCGCCTATCTGGCGGGGCAGTACCTGCCGCCCGATCCGGCGGAAATGGAGCGGATCATCGCCGCGGATGAGCAATACTACACCGGCCAGTATTACGCCGCGCGGCGCCATACGATCCAGCTGGACTTCGATCACTACGTCCGCGCGTTGAACAAGGAACTGGCCAAGGGGGCAAAACGCGCGGCAGCAGCGGGCCATGCCTTGCCGGTCCAGTCCCGCCAGATGGAGGCAGCATGACCATGCAGGAACGTCCGCTCAACCCGTTCGACGTCAGCCAGGACGCGCTCTACGTCGAGGATCGCTGGCGCGAACCGTTTGCGCAGCTGCGCGCCGAAATGCCGCTGTCGTGGCGGGTGGAAAGCCCGTTCGGATCATACTGGTCCGCTGTGACGCACGATCTGGTGCAGGAAGTGGAACTGCGCCACGACGTGTTCTCATCCCGCTGGGACATGGGCAACATCACCATTGCCGATGCCGTGAACGGCGAAGGGTTCCCCAACTTCATCGCGCAGGACCCGCCGATCCACACCGCCCAGCGCCGCGTGATCGCCCCCGCGTTTTCGCCCAGCCAGATGCTCAAACTGGACAAGCAAGTCCGCGAACGCACGAAAATGCTGATGGACGCCCTGCCGGTGGGCGAGCCGTTCGACTGGGTTGAACGCGTCTCGATCCCGCAGACGCTGGGGATGCTGTGCATCCTGTTCGACATGCCGTTCGAGGAATGGCGCGACATCAAGCGCTGGTCCGACTGGGCCAGCTCGATCTCGGCCGAGAACCTGACCGAGGAATACCGGATGCAGTTCCTGGCCCAGATGGGCGAGATGCTGGCCCGGTTCGACCGCGAACTGGAAGACCGCCGGGGCAAGCCGCCGACCGACGACCTGCTCAGCCGGATGGTCCATTCCGAAGCGATGGGTAACATGACCCCGATGGAGCGGATCGCCAATATCGCGCTGCTGATCGTCGGCGGGAACGACACCACCCGCAATTCGATGACCGCGCTGGTCGAAGCGTTCGACAAGTATCCGGACCAGCTGGAACGGCTGCGCGCCGATCGATCGCTGATCCCCAATGCCGCGCAGGAAATCATCCGCTGGCAATCGCCCGTCACCCACATGCGCCGCACTGCGCTGGAGGATACCGAACTGGGCGGGCAGACCATCCGCAAGGGCGAAAAGGTGGTGATGTGGTACATCAGCGCCAACCGCGACGAGCGCGTGTTCCCGGATGCCGAACGCTTTGACGTGGGTCGCAGCAATGCCCGCCGCCACTTGGGCTTTGGCCATGGCATCCACCGCTGCGTTGGCGCGAAGCTGGCCGAAAACCAGCTGGCGACGCTGATCGGCGAGATTGTCGACCGCAACATCCGGATCGTCCCGCAAGCTGCGCCGGAGCGGCTCCCCAGCCCGTTCCTGCACGGCTTCACGGCGCTGCCGGTGCGGATCGAGCCACTGTGAGCGATTGGAACACCCTGCTGGTCGAGCAGGACGGACCGATCCTGTGGGTGCGGCTCAACCGCCCGGACGTGCTCAACGCCTATACCAACGAAATGGGCGCGGAACTGGTGCGCGCCTTCGCGCAGGCGGACGGTGATGACAGCGTGGCCGTGGTGGTGCTGACCGCGACCGGCCGGGTGTTCTGTGCCGGGGCGGACGTTTCCGCCGGCGCGGGGGCGTTCGACACCGAATCCGGTGAAGGCGCAAAGAACTTCGGCACGCGCGATGGATCACGCGGGGACAGCAATTTCATCCGGGCGATGATGGATTGCCGCAAACCCTCGATCGTGGCGTTCAACGGTTCGGCGGCGGGCGTGGGCCTCACGCTGACTCTGCCCTGCGACATCCGCATCACCGCCGATACGGCAAAATTCGGCTGCGTGTTCACCCGGCGCGGGCTGGTGCCGGAAGCCGGTTCAGCGTGGTTCCTGCCCCGGCTGGTCGGCCTGTCGACCGCGCTCAAGTGGTGCATGACCGGCGCGCTGGTTCCGGCGGCAGAGGCGCTGGCGGCAGGGCTGGTGACAGAGACTGTCCCCGCCGATCAGGTCCAGGCCCGCGCCCGCGAACTGGCGCT
>JAYRDH010000055.1:0-15109 GCA_041909515.1 Novosphingobium sp.
TCCGCAGCATCTCATCAACCGAGCGTCCGACGGCGAGCGGATACCAGTTCATCGCGCGGACAATGCCAGCCGGATCGATGAAATAGGCCGCGCGCACCGATGCCGCATTGTGTGCTTCGGCCGAAACCATGCCAAAGGCGCGCGCGATCTCAAGGTTGGGATCCTCGACGATGGGAAAGGGCACGGTAACACCCAAGTCATCATGCAGGGCACGGATCCAGGCCAGATGCGAAAACAGGCTGTCGACCGAATGGCCGAGCAGGCTGCACCCCAGTGCCTCAAAGCGACCAAACGCGCGGGCGAGTGCCACGAATTCACTGGTGCAGACCGGTGTAAAGTCACCAGGGTGAGAGAAGAACACCAGCCAGCGGCCGCGATAGTCGGACAGGCGGACCATGCCTTCGGTTGAGCGGGCGACGAAATCCGGCGCGGCCTCTCCAATGCGCACTGGCGCAAAATTGTTGACCCGGCCCTGATCGTCCATGTGTCCCCTCTACCACGAACTGTGTTTGATCGTTTTAATTAAATGTTGCATTCAAGGCAATCATTCCCATCAGGATGCGATTGCCAGTGCCTTCCTGCTATAAGGGTGTGGGTTGGCGTCATTGATATTGGTCATGATCGACAAGGCAAAATGAATCCGGACGACATTATCCAGATTGGCCCGCTGGCACTGGCGCTGGACCGGCTTGTGGCGGTTGCCCTGTTGCTGGCGTTCCTGACCGCGCTGGACTGGATCGTGCGGCGGTATCGCGTGGATGCCTGGCATCCGGCGGCTGTCGCCATTCTGGCGGGACTGGTGGCGGCGCGGGCAAGCCATGTCTGGCAACACCGCGAAAGCTATGCGCTGGAGCCGGTTGCGGCCCTGCAGGCATGGCTGGGCGGATGGGACTGGCTGGCGGGTGTGGCAGCGGCGGGATTGGTTATGGTCCTGATCTTGCGGCGCCGCGAACCAGTGATCGCCGGGCTGGGCGCGCTGGCGGTGCTGTCGCTGGCCTGGGCCGGGTTTCTGGCCGCTGGTTCAGGGCAATCGGCGCTCCGCCTGCCGCAGGCCCTGACGCTGGAGCGAGTTGCTGCGGAGCCCGGCACTTTGCCGCCGTGGCAGATTGGAGACCTTCAGGGGCGGCCCATCGTGCTGAACCTGTGGGCTACCTGGTGCCCGCCATGCCGCCGCGAAATGCCGATGTTGACGCAGGCGGCCGCAATGGAGCGCCGGGCCGAAATCCTGCTGGTGAACCAGGGGGAGACGCCAGCCCAGGTCATGGCCTTCCTGCGCGCCCAGGGCCTTGCGCCCACCCGCATCGCCACGGACCCGTCAGGTCTGCTGGGCGAGATGACCGGCGCCGGGGCGTTGCCGACCACGGTGTTCATCGACGGCGATGGCACGGTCCGCCAGATCCACACTGGCGAGATTACCCGCGTGCAACTGGACATCGGCATCCGCAGTCTGGAACGGCCGGGCGTTGCGCTGAACGGATCGCGCTGACCTTCGGCCGCGTGGCCATGGCCGGGCGCGCGCCGCCTAGAACCGCTTGATCGACAGGACGTCGAACGTTTGGCGCAAGGCTTCGGTCGATCGTTCGTAATCGCTGAGCGCCAGTGCGGCGATCAGCGCGTCGATCACGCAGAGCTGGGCGATCCGGCTGGCCATCGCCTCGGTCCGGAACCGGGTTTCGCGGGCCATCGTGAACAGGACGATGTCGGCATAGGACTGAATCGGTGATCGTCCGAAATTGGTGATGACCACGGTGCGCGCGCCAGCTTCGCGCGCCAGCCGGGTGGCGGCAACGGTTTCGTTGGTGGCCCCGCTGTGCGAAATGGTCAGCACCGCGACGTCCGGGGTACAGCGCGATGCGGAAATCGCCTGAACGTGGCTGTCGATCACCACGCGCGCATCCAGCCCGATTCGCAGCATCCGGTAATGGGCATCCTCGGCAATCGGCGCGGAAGAGCCGATGCCATAGATTTCGACCCGCCGGGCCGAGCGAATCGCCTCGACCGCGTTGGCCAGCGCGCCGGGATCAAGCGCGGAGAGCGTATCGCGCAGGGCCTGGATGCCGGAATGAAACACCTTGCGGCAGACCGTTTCGGCGCTGTCCTGCCGGTCCAGGTCCTCGTGAATGAACTGCACCGGCTGGACGATTTCCTGAGCCAGGCTCAATTTCAGCTGCTGGAACCCGCTGAGGCCGATGCCCCGGCAAAAGTTGATCACACTGCCTTCGCTGGCTTCCGCCGCGTCTGCCAGTTCGGTGATCGACATGCCGACCACATCAGCCGGGCGGGCCAGCACGAATTCCGCGATTCGGGCCGCGATCCGCGACATTTGCGGCATGGCTGCGTGAATTCTGGCCAAGGCATTGTCGACGGGCTGATGCGGGGATCCGGGCTTGGCGGCGGTGCTGTCTGCCTCTGTGTACATCCCGTTTCCTTTTGTTCCCGGCGCCTATGCCGCGACGCAGCCTGCGATAAACCCGCCGAGAACTCAAGCATGCAGCAATACTGCTGAAATTTGTGCAAAATGTCACAATTTAAAAATGAGTGTTATTCATTTTTCTGTCACAGAGCCCACCTAGAGCGGCGGCGAGCAGACGGCACGCATCGCCTTTCCTTCCGGGATCAGTCCGGGCGCGCGCGGCCGTTTGTTGCCAGCCAAACGGGGACCACACATGACCAATCTGTCACAGTCGCGCCTTCCGGCGCTCCTTCTGCTGTCGCTGTCCGCCAGCATGTTGCCCGCCGTAGCCCACGCGAGGGCCGATGCCGCCGAGGCCGCTGCCGCAGAGGCTGCCGATGCAGACAGCGCCGATGCAGACAGCATCGTCGTTACCGGCGCGCGGGAAAAGGCCACTGCCCAGGCCGCCGAAGCGATCGAATATGGCAACAACGTCCAGATCGTGGACCGGGAGCAGATCGAAGCGACCGGCGCGACCAACTTCGCCGAAATCGCGCAGTTCCTGATCAAGGGCGCGAACATCGGCTATTCGCCCGATGAAGGCGAATACACCATCCGCCTCGACGGCGGCGGCGACCGCGACACGCTGGTTGTGCTGGACGGCGTGCCGCTGTACGATCGCGGCCCGGCGCTGGAAGAAATCTGGGGCACCACCACGATCGATCCGCACATGATCGAACGCGCCGAAGTGTTCCGGGGCGGCAACAGCCTGTTCTTTGGGTCCAACGGCGGGGTCGGCGTGATCAGCCTGGTGACCAAGCGGCCCGATGGCACCGACCGGGTGGAACTGGGCGCGCAGTACGGCTCGTTCAACACCCGCGAATTGTGGGGCAATGCCCGCTTTGCAATCGATGCAGACAAGCGCCACAGCCTGATGATCTATGGCGGCACGGTGCAGACCGACGGCCCGCGCATTTTCCGCCCGCAGGACTTCGTTGACAACGTCGCGGCTTCGGGCGGCATTCAGAAGTACCCGCTGAACCGCAGCAACATCGGCATCAAGTACCTGTTCCAGCCCGATGCCAAGACCCAGTTCCGCCTGGGCGGCCAGTACACCCAGCTGGAATTCGCCGATGCCTTCCCGGACGCTGAAACCTATTCGCCCAACCGCACGCGCTATCCGATTGTCGATTTCTCGCTCGACCGGCGCTGGTCGGACCGGTTCTATACCGAGTTGTCGGGGTACTGGTCGAACCCGCTGCTGAACAACACCGAAACCTATCCGGAAATCTGCCGGATCGCGGCTGGCTGTATCGATCCGATCAACGGCAACACGATCGAGTTCGGCTATTCAACCGGCCGGTCGGTGGCGTTCCCCAACAAGGGTTTTGGCGCGGCATCGAAAGTCAGCGGGTTCCGTGAAATGGGCCTGAACTTCCGCAACACGCTGACCATTCCGAACGCGCTGGAAGTGGTCGCCGGGGTGCAGATGGTATCGTACAAGAACGATTCCGATCCGGTCTTCCCGATCAGCAACAAGGCCAACACGGTCACCGGCATCTACGCCGATTTCCGCCCGGTCATCCCCTTCAGCCCCAGCACCAACCTGTCGCTGGCCGTCCGCACGGACTTTTCCGACAGCTTTGGTTCGAAAACGATCTGGAAGTTCGGGTTCCGCCAGCCGATTGGTGCGTTCTACCTGCGCGGCAATGGCGGCACGTCGTACAGCCTGCCCAAGACCAACGAGTTGTTCCGCCAGGAAGCCAACATCATCGGCAACCCGGACCTGAAGACCGAACAGACCAAGACGTTCAACTTCGCTGCCGGTTTTGCCAAGGATTTCGGCGGGGTCCGGTTCGATGCCGAAATCGGCTGGTTCAAGACCGACATCACCAACCGCATCCAGACCACGTCGGGCCTGACGCCCAACACCTATTTCAACAACACCGCCGTCACCCAGATCCGCGGCCTGACCGCAGACGTCAATCTGCACGTCGGCGATACCCTGTCGGCCAACGTCAACTTCACCAAGCAGCAGGCGCGGCTGGCCGGGTCGCTGTTGCAGATCAACGAAACGCCGGAATACATGATCGGCGGGCAGCTGGCCTGGCACAGCCCGGACAAGACGTTCCACGTCACGTTGTTCCCGCGTTATCAGGGGCCGGAATATGCGACTGGCGGCGTCAATGCCCAGTTCCGCCACAACTTCGGCAACTACTTTCTGATGAACGCATCGCTGGGCGTATGGCTGGGTGAACAGCGCCAGCACAAGTTCCAGCTGCGCATCGCCAACGTCTTCGACAAGGTTTACGCCGAACGCTATGGCTATGGCAACCAGCGCTATGGATCGGCCTTTATCCGGGGCGATATCAAGGTGAACACGCCGGAATACTTCTTCGGCTACCCGTTCGAAGGCAAGCCGCGCAGCGCTTATATTTCGTACACCACCGCGTTCTGATCCCCGTTCCGGCGCTGCTCCCCTGGCGGCGCCGGATCTGCCCGTGCGGGCTTCATGCAGCTGTCACAGCAGGGGCCTATGCGCGCCGGGTGACAGCGATGAAGCAAGATGGCCGGCGGCTGAAATGGCCTGCAACCGCACTGGTGGTGCTGGCGATTGGCTTGCTTGCCGTCTGGCTGATGCCGCGCCCCGCCGATGATCGCGGGCCGGTTCAGCCGCCGGTGCGGGTCCTGCTGATCCCGGCAGATGGCGGCACGGCCAGCGGCACCCTTGCCGATTTCCGCCCGCTGTTTGCATCGTTGACCCGGATTACCGGCCTGAGGTTCGCATTGACGGTCACCCAATCCTACAGTGCGGCCGTCGAAGGCATCTGCGGCGGGGCGGCCGACATGGCCTTTGTCGGCCCGGCGGCCTATCTGCAGGCGCGGGACCGGCGCTGTGCGGAATTGCTGGCGATCGGCGTAAAGCGCGGCCAGTCGCGCTATCACGCTGCGTTCTTCGTGCGGGACGCGGCACCAATTCGGACGATTGCGGACTTGCGCGGCAAGCGCGTCGCGTTTGGCGACATCAATTCGACATCGTCGTTTCTGATGCCGGTGGCGATGCTGATGGATGCCGGGCTTGATCCGGCCCGCGATCTGGCGGCCGTCCGGCTGACCGGCAGCCACCCCAACAGCCTGGGCGCGCTGGTGCAGGGCCGGGTCGATGCCGCCGCGCTGTCGCTTGATTCCTATGACCGCGCCTTGCGTGCCGGCGTGCCGGGGGCCGATCGGCTGCGCGTTCTCGCCCGCAGCGAGGCGATGCCATACCCCCCGTTCATCGCCAGCACCCGGCTTGATCCCGCCGTCCGCGCCCGGCTGCGGACCGGGTTTGCCGAACTGTCGACCAACCCCGCCGTGCGCCCGCCGCGCATCACCGGTTATGCCGGCAGGACCATCGACGGATACTCCGTCGCGCAGTCGGACCAGGCGTTCGATGCCATGGCGGTGCGACTGGCGCGGGTCAGCCCGGCGGTGAAGGCGGCCATGCTGCGCCGCGCCGCGGAGCGGTGACGGCGCCGCCCATGCAGATTGAAACCGCCGACCTGTCCCTGAACCATCCGGATGGCACGCCAGCCTTGCGGGACATCGGCTTGCGGATTGCGTCGGGGCAGTTCTGTGCGGTGCTGGGCATGTCCGGCGCCGGCAAGACCAGCCTGCTGCACCTGCTGGGCGGACTGCGGACGCCATCTGCCGGGACGGTGCGGCTGGATGGCAGAGAGCTATGCGACGCCACCCTGGCGGATCTGCGCCCCCGCATCGGACAGGTGCACCAGGCGTTCGCGCTGGTCCGCCAGTCGGGCAGCGCTGCGAACATCATTGCCGGTGCGGCGGGACAGATCCCGTGCTGGCGCGCGCTGACCGGGCTTTACCCGGCCTGGGCCAGGCAGCGCGCGGTCGATCTGCACGTGGCGATGGGGCTGGACGCCGCCGCGCTGACCCGGCCCGTCAGCACGCTGTCCGGCGGCCAGCAGCAACGCGTGGCCATCGCCCGCGCGATGATGGGGCGGCCGGACCTGCTGCTGGCTGATGAGCCCGTGGCCAGCCTTGACCGGGAGACCGCTCGAACCGTGCTGGATTTCCTGAAAACACAGCAGCGCGAAACCGGCATGACGGTGGTCTGCGCGCTGCATCAGCCCGACTTTGCCCGCGCTTATGCCGACCAGATCATCGTGCTGGATTCCGGACGGGTAACGTTTGCGGGCGCGGCCGCGGCATACCGCCCGGCCGCGGGACAAGGCGCTGCCGCATGACCATGCGCCCCGCCTATCCCCGCGCGCTGGGCTGGCGGCATCTGGCGGTGCTGGTCATGGCGGCGTTGTTACTGGCGGCCAGTGCCGCCCGGATGGACCTTGGCCGGTTGGCGCAGCAGATGGTCACCGCCGTGCTGGCGCCCACCGGACTTGCTGCCGGATCGCCGGAAACCCGTGCGCTGGGCGGGATGATCGCGCAACTGGCGCCGATCCAGCTGTCCGACCGCCATGATGTCACCAGTATCGCGGACTTTGATCCGGATCGTCTGCCCCCCTTTGCCTATCTCGAAACGACCACGGAAACCCGCCTCGAACTTGACCCCGACACGCTGGTTCACGCCCAGGTGGCCAGGCGGACGACCTGGCTGGTCCAGCCGTTCGGTTATGCCTGGCAGGTTGCCGGGGAAATGCTGGAAACGATCGAGATCGCGCTGTGGGGCACGATCGTGGCGATCATCCTGTCCCTGCCGCTGGCCTTGCTGGGTGCCCGCCCGTTGATGCCACAACCCATTGTGCGCAATGCCGCGCGCAGTATTTGCGCAGCATTGCGCGCGTTTCCGGAACTGTTGAGCGCCTTGTTCCTAGTCGCCGCCTTCGGGTTTGGTCCGGGGGCGGGCATCCTGGCACTGGGCATCCACGCGGCAGGCTATCTTGGCCGGACGTTCGCCGATGCGATCGAGGATGCCGACCAGCGCCCGCTGCAAGCGGTCCAAGCCACCGGCGCGAACGGTCTGGTGGCGTTTCGCATGGCGGTTCTGCCACAGGTCAAGGCGCCGTTTGTGTCGGCCACGTTCTACATCCTCGATCGCAATGTCCGCACGGCCACCGTCGTCGGCCTCGTGGGGGCGGGCGGGATCGGGCAAGAGCTGAAGGGCCGCATCGACCTGTTCGAATATGGCCATGTCGGCACCATCCTGATCGCCATTCTCATCACCGTATTGCTGCTGGACCGGATTGCCATCCGACTGCGGCACCGCGGCCATGCCGATGCATAGCCACAGCCTTGTCAGCCACTTTCTTCCGCAGGAGGTTTTCCCATGATTTCTCGCCGCTTGTTCCTTGGTGCCACCGGCACGGCACTGGTGTTGCCCGCATCGCTCGCCCGCGCCCAGATTCGATCCAACCCGTTTACGCTTGGGGTCGCGTCAGGCACCCCGCGCGAGACCAGCGTGATCCTGTGGACGCGCCTGGCCCCCGATCCGCTGAAGGGTGGCGGGATGCCCATCGGCGATGTGGCAGTACGCTATCAGGTCTGGGAAGACGCCGAACAACGCCGCCTGCTGCGCGAAGGCGAAGTATCCGCCCCGCAAGCGGATGCCCATTCCGTTCACCTGAAACTGGACGGGCTGAAGCCGGGCTGCGAATACTGGTATCGCTTCAGTGTGGGTGATTATGACAGCCCGGTCGGCCGCACCCGCACCGCCAGCCGCGCGGCCGGTTCGGCCAAGCTCGCGCTGGCCAGCTGCCAGAACTGGCAAAGCGGGTATTTCGCGGCCTATGCCGACATGGCCGAATGGGCGCCGGACTGCGTGATCCACGTGGGCGATTACATCTATGAGGGCGGCGTTGGCGCACTGGGCACCCGCCAGGTGGAAAAGCCCGGCGAAACGCTGACGTTCCGCACCGTGCGCCAGCACAACAGCGCCGAGATCGTCACGTTGTGGGACTATCGCAACCGTTACGCGCTCTACAAGAGCGACCCGTCCTTGCAGGCGGCCCACGCGGCCAGTCCGTGGATCGTGGCGATGGACGACCACGAGGTGGACAACAACTGGGCCGCGGACATTCCGCAGGACCCCTGGGCGCAGACGCCGCTGGAATTCAAGGTGCGCAAACTGGCCGCCTTCAAGGCCTGGTATGAACATATGCCGGTGGAACGGCCGCCCGCACTGGCCGGGCTGGAATCCTCGCTGCAAATGTACGGAGCCTATCGCTTTGGCCCGGCGCAAGTGCACCTGCTGGACACGCGCCAGTACCGCAGCGACCAGGTCTGCGGCGACGGGTTTCCCGGACAGGCCCCCTGCGCCGACCTTGCCGATCCGGCCCGCAGCGTGCTGGGCCAAGGGCAGGAAGCCTGGCTGACCCGGCAATTGCGGCAATCGGATGCGGCGTTCAATGTGCTGGCATCGCAAATCTGGCTGGCGCCCTATCGCTTCAATTCGGCGCCCGAACCGGCCGCCGTCAACATGGATTCGTGGGATGGCTATCCGGTGGCGCGCGCGCGCATGCTGGAAACGCTGGGGCAGGGCGTGGCCAATCCGGTTGTCCTGAGCGGTGATTGGCACTGCGCGGCGGCAATGAACATTCACGCCAATCCGGACGATCCCCGCTCACGCGTGATCGGTCACGAATTCGCCGGAACATCCATCGCGTCCGATTGCGGCTGGATGCACGAGATGGACACGTACCGCCCGGACAACCCGCACGTGCACCACCTGAATGCCCGTCAGCGCGGCTATTGCCGGTTTGATGTGAGCGCGACCGAGTGGAGCACCTCGTTCCGGATCGTCAACGATCCTTACGATGCCCAATCCAGTTGCCGGACCGATGTGGAATTGCGGACGCGCGACATGTGATGCGCTGGTGGTGGGCGGGCGGGCGGGCGGGCAGGCAGGCGCAGCGGCTCTTCCCCGGCCGCTCGCCGCGCCCATCGCGCGCCCCGCGCGATGCTGTTTGAATTTCGCAGGCTAGCAACAAGAAAGGGGGGCGGATGGTTCCGCCCCCCTTTCCGTGGGTGCCCGGTGGCTATGCCGGGGCAACCTGGCAGGTCTGATTCCTACATGCCCGAACCCGGACCATAGGTGATTTCGACCCGGCGGTTCTGCACTTCGCGAACCCCGTCGGCGGTCGGCACGCGCGGGTTGGTTTCACCGAACCCTTGCGTGGAGATCGCCGAATTGTCGATCCCGCGGGTATTCAGGTAACCGCGCACCGTTTCCGCCCGGCGTTCGGACAGACCCTGGTTATAGCGCGGCGCACCCGAACGGTCGGCATAACCCGCAACCATCACCGGCACCGATGCGCAGTTGGCATAGGCGGTGACCGCGCTGTCCAGCACCGTCGTCGCTTCTGCGGTCAGTTCCGTGCGGTCCCAATCGAAGAACACGATGTACGGGCCCTTGTTGCAGACCGGCGGCGGCGGGGGAGCCTCAACCACCGGGGGCGGCGGAGGCGGCGGGGGCGGCGGGGGCGGCGGCGGGGGCGGCGGGGGCGGAGCCTCGCTGCCACCGAAGCGGACCGTCAGGCTGCCATAGAAGGCATTGTCCTTCAGGTTCTTGCCGAAGCGGCCCTGATAGCCGATGCGACCCGTGACCTTTTCACCCAGTACCCCGGCCAGGCTGAAGCCAGCCATCACGGTGTCCCGCTTGGTCACCGGCGAACGCACGGTGAACATGCTGGCCCCCGGTGCGTCGGCGAACCGCGCGGTCGAGGTGAAGAAGCCGTCGCCATCGTCGTGACGATAGGCAACCTTGGCTTCGGGGATCACGCTGCCCAGGTTACCAGCCCACTTCAGGCCTGCCAGGAACGAGGTCTGGCTCTGGCTCTGCTCAGGCAGGTTCAGGTTCGCACCCGGTACGCCGGTTTCGGTGAAGGTCTTGGTCTTCACCTTGGTGTATTCCACCCCGACGAACGGCGTCAGCCAGGTCTTGCCCAGTTCAACCCGGCCACCCGCTTCGCCATAGAGCGAAGTCACGCTGTATTCCGGCTTGGCCACGGCGGTTCCGGCGGTGGTCAGGACGCTGATGGAGCGGCGGCTATCCCCGTTCAGGTCGGCATAGCTGCCGTTGCCCCGGATATAGAAGCTGCCCATGTCGAACCCGGCCACTGCGCCGATCTGGTAACCGTCAGCTTCGATCAGCCCGTTGTTGCGGGTGAATTCAGCCTTGGCCTTGCGATAGCCACCAAACGCCCCGACCGTGAAGTTGCCGACCGTGTAGTCCAGCCCCAGCAGGGCAAAGTGGTTGTCGGCATCGTAACCCGGTGCGTTGACATCGGTGTCGACGCGGGCGTCGTTGAAACCGCCCAGCGCCCACAACCGCAGGCCGCCGTCCGGTTCGCGGCAGGTGTCCACGCCGTCCTTGCTGATCGCGCAGTCCATCTGGTCAGACACCAGCGTGCTGACCTGCAGGCTGCTGTTACGCAGGTTCTGGACGAACCCGGCATACTGGTCGCCCGACAGCATATCCAGCGCCGCCGGATACGTCGCCGCCGTCTGCAGGAACAGGTTGGACAGCAGCGTGCCATACGGCCCGGTCTGAGTCGGGCTATAGACCGCCTCGATCCCGTCGCCGGTGGCCTTCTGGTTGAAGGTCAGCCCCGGTACCGCGCCAAAGCCGACGCGGGTGACGGTCAGGTCGACGTTGTTGGCGCTGTCATAGATCGCCGTCGGGGTCAGCAGCACCGAACCGGTGTTGGTAACCACGCTGGAGAACGTGCCGTTGCGCGTATTGGCGTCGATGATGTCCTGGAAGTTGTAGGCATTGGCATAGAGCCCGTTGGGCGTTGCCAGTTGCACCATCAACCGCCCGGCCAGGTTCGCCGTGTTGGCATTGATGTACGGATAGGCTGCCTGCGCCGTGGCCGCGATCGGGCTGTTGGGCAGTTGCAGGGCCAGCGTTCCGCCACTGGCCAGCGTGAACGTGTTCACGTTGGCCGCCGCCGGAGGACCACCCGCCGGATGCAGCAGCATCAGGGTGGCGCCGTTGGCGACAGTCAGCGAACCGATCAGCGGACCAACCGGGCCAGCCGCCAGCGGAGCCGCCTGGGTGCCGACGGACAGCGTCGAAATGCCGCTGCCACCTGCGCCTGCGGGCAGAACTTCGGTATCGACCACCGGCACGAACGGATTGATCACGCCGTCCAGACGGGTGATGCCGCTGGCCACAAGGATCGCATCGTCCGCACTCAGCTTGATGTTGCCATAGACATTGCTGTTGCCGTCAAAGCGGATGTTGACCGCGTTGGGGGCCAGCGACGTGTCGATCGCGGTGCCGTGGGTCCAGATGGTGCCACCATTGGTGCTCTGCCGCGCGATGATGGTGCCGCCGTTGTTGACGATCGTCATCGCATCGTCTTCGCCCGGAAGGATCGGCGATACCGGGAAGTTGCGAACAACAATGCCCGACGCGCTGGACACACCGCCGTTCGTCACCGCCGACACGCTAATGGTGCCAGAGTTCGTGAAGGTCGCGGTGTTGGTGGCGGATTCGAAGTACACACCCACGGCTTCTGCGTAAGCATTCGGGCCGTCAGCAAGCGCCGTCACACCGCCGGTCAGGTCACCGCTGGTTGCGGTTGCGGTAACCGACAGAGTGCCGCTGTTGGCCACGCTGCCCGTGATGGCATTCGTCCAGCTTTCCCAAGGATTTTCTTCTTCCTCTTCTTCGCTGCCGCCGCTGCCGCCGCTTCCGCCACCGCTGCCGCCGCCATGATCTTCATCCTCAGGCGGAAGCGTGGTGGGATCGATGCTGGCAAAGAAGCCCATGCCGCCTGCAAAAGCGTTGGCATAGCCGTCCGAAGTTGCCGTCGAGGCAACATTGAACGTGCTCGTGTTGCTGACAGCCAGACCAAGCGGCTCGCCACGCGCTTCATAACCAATGGCCTGTGCAGAGGAGCCAGCGCTTTCTGTGGCAGTCGAATTTGCCAGCGCCGAAACACCGAACGTGCCGCTGTTGGTGAAAGCGGCGGTCGTGCCGCCGACGGCTGTCAATTCCTGCAGGACGCCCAGTGCCATCGCGCCGGAATCGGCCTGCACACCGCTTGCCGAGGCATTTGACGTTGCCGAGAGCGTGCCGGCATTGTTGAAGGCGGTGGTCGCAACGCCAGTCACTTCGCCTTGCTGCAGCACTGCAGCGCCAATCATGGCACCGGCATTGCTGTAACCATTGGAAACCGCCGTCGACGACGTCGACACCGTGATGTTGCCGCCAGCCGCGTTGTTAAGGGTCGCCACACCAGTGCGTCCGACGAAGCTGGACGGACCGCCAGCCTCAACAATCTGGTGAATTGCGCCGTTCACACGGCTGAGCGCTTCGGCACCCAGGTTGGAAATGGCAGCAACCATCACCTCTGGGTCTTCCGGAGCAGCCGGTTCGCCGGTCGAGGTAGCGTTGGCGGTATAGCTGAACGCGATCGTCCCGGCATTGTCGATGGTGGACGTGTTGTTGCCATCATCCGCGCCGCTGGTCTGGGCCTGAACGACCAGACCGCCACCCTTCGCATCGTGGTCGGCAGAGAACGCGTCGCCACCTGAAGCGGTCGCGGTTGCAAAGCCGGCGGCAGTCGCCGTTGCGTTTGCGCTTACCGTGATGGTCTTGCCCGCAGCGTTGGTGAGCAATGCCGTGGCAGTATCAATGCCCGTGCCGTTGGCGCGGGCACGAATGTGGACAAGGCCGTGTTCACCGCCACCTGCTTCAGCAAACGCCGACGCATCGCCAGCCGTGGAAGTGCCCAGCGCCGTGGCCGTCAGGTTGACCGTGCCTGTATTGTTGAGTGTGGCGAACGTCGCCGCATCGCTGGCACCATTGCCCGATGCCCGCAAATAAGCGGCCTCAGTCAACGTCGCAATCGCTTCCGCAGTCCCTTCTGCCGCAGCAGTGGCATTCGAGAAAGCGTTGAAAGTCCCAGAGTTCGTGGTCAGCACCGTGGCCGTGCCATCGGTGTTTTCCTCAAGCGAGGCTTCCTGATGGAACCCGCCCAGCACGCTGGCAACTGCACGCGCGCCAACCGTTTCGCCTTCAGCAGTGGGCACCGTGCCGGTGGCCGTAGCCGAAGAACCGACGTTTACCGTGCCGCTGTTGATCGTGGTGGCGGAAACTTCCGGCAGCGCGGCAGCAATGACCTGCGAAATAGCGTTTTCAAGATGCGCCTGAGCCAGCGCCTGACCAGCCGGGTTCGTGGCGGTGGCAGTCGAGAGCACGGAAACGCTGCCAGCATTGTTCAGCAGTAGCGTGCCTTCAGGCACTTCTTCTGCCGCTGCCGGTGCAATCAACCCCATCGGTGCGACAACTGCCGGATCTTCCTCGGTGTGGTCGTGCTCTTCGCCCTCTTCACCCTGAAGAATGGTGCCGGTCGCCACGGTAGTCACACTGGAAACCGCCGAGGAAGTACCCGTCGTGGTCTGCCCGAACACGTAGTTTTCAGTGACGCCCACCGAATAGCCGTCAGGCAGGACAACCCCTGCCGTTGTGGTGGTGGTGGCTTGGCCCAGCGCCGGCATGGTCATGCACAGCGCTGCCAGTGACACGCTGACGCTCAACCCGCGACGCGTAGTTATGGTAGTCATTTGGAATCCCCTTTGTGACACCCTGTTCCGATCAGCTGGCGTCGACTCTGGTTCGACCTTCCCTGATCCAAAACTAAGGTTACGCCTTGTAAGCGCTGATTCAAATTGATTTTACGCAAAGTGCCAAAATATGTTTCGGCAAAGGATTGTGAATATCGAACACTGGCTCAATCAAGACGGCCAGATCGACTTCCGAAGATCGTTCAGGCATCCGACCGAATTGCGTAATCAAATCTGTAACTTAAGGCACTATCGGTGGTCCGAGATGCCATGGACCCGCCCCGACTGGCGTGCTGCCGGTTTCGGCTGGCCCGGCATGGTTTGCCCCTTGCGCGCCGCAAGACCGGCCGCCTTGACCGCCACCAAGGCTCCGGCCCACCGCTTGCATGAAGGCAACAGCGGTGGCACGCCGCATCTGGCGTCAATCGGAGGATAGCATGCCCACTACCACATTGCGGATCGAGCTGTGCGGACGGCTCGCCGATGCCTGCGGCCGCGAGGTGGAACTTGACCTGCCGGACAGCGGGCTGCCCGTTGCCGCACTGATGACCGCGCTGGGCGATGCCTATCCCGCGCTGGGCGAGGCGCTGGGCCGGGGGCGGATCCGGGCCTGCGTCAACGAAGCGATCGTGCCGGTCGCCACTGTGGTCCGGGCCGGCGATCAGGTCGCGCTGTTTCCACCGGTGTCGGGCGGATGAGCAGCCACGTCGAGCTGGCCGAGGCGGAGTTCGACCCCGCCGCGCGTCTGGCGGCCTTTACCGCTGCGCTGGATGGCGAAGGCGCCGTAGTCAGTTTCACCGGCCATGCGCGCGGTGCGGCAAGGGATGGTCAGCCGGTGGCCGCGCTGGTGCTGGAAAGCTATCGCGGTGTCACGCTCGCCTCGATGCAGGCGATTGCCGCCGATGCCCATGCCCGCTTTGCCATTTCCCGCAGCCATGTGGTGCATCGCTGCGGCCAGATCCGGCCGGGTGAGGCGATTGTCTTCGTTGCCACGGCATCGGCCCATCGCCGGGCCGCCTTCGAAGCCGCCGATTACCTGATGGACCGCCTCAAGGCCGAAGCCGTGTTCTGGAAGCGCGAGGACGGTCCGGAGGGCAGCCGCTGGATCGAACCGACCGAGGCCGACCAGGCCGACCTTGCCCGCTGGACCGCGAAACAGGACTGATCCCCATGCCCGGAATT
>JAYRDH010000056.1:0-14634 GCA_041909515.1 Novosphingobium sp.
GCCGCGCGGAGACCTCAGGCCGCCCGGGCGAGGTCGGGCGCCGCCTCTTCCGCCCGTGCGAAGGCGAGGAGGAAGTCTGCGGCCTTTGAGGCGGCACTTGCGGCCCGGACGATGGCGCGGTTGTCCTCGCGCAGGATCGCCAGCCACGAACCGAGGTAGTCGGCATGGCGCACGCTGGGCTCGATTCCCAGCGCCGCGCAGACGAAGGCGCTCGTCATCTCCGCGCACAGTTCCTCCCGGCCATATTCAGGCGAGCCAAACCGGCCGGACTGATCGCGGGAGAGCCGGCTCGGATGCCCCGTCCAGTGCCCCAGTTCATGAAAGGCCGTGCGGTGCCAGTTCACCGGGTCGGGGAAGGCCTCGGGGCGCGGAATCTGGATGTAGTCGCGCGAAGGCACGTAGAAGGCCTCACCGCCCACGATGCGAATATCGGCGACGGTGGCGCGGATCAGGGCGTCGGCCTCGGGCAGGATCAGCGAGCGGTCGACCGGCGCGACTGGCGCGCTCAAGTCCTCGGGCAGGCCTTCGCACTGGTCGGTCGAAAAGACCGTGTAGCGCTTCAGGAACGGGATCGTGCCGGGAGCCCGGTCTTCCTCGCGGGCCCGTTCGCGCTCCTGCTGCGGGGTGTAGCGATGGGCATAGACCACGGTCATGCCCCGCTCGCCCTTCCGGACATTGCCGCCCAGTTCGAGTGCCTGGCGGAAGGTGAGGAAGCGATTGGTGGTGAAGCCGCGCTCGATCATCGCGCTCCACAGGATCAGGATATTGATCCCGCTGTAGCGCGCGCGAGTGCTCGCGTTGACCGGCAGGTCGAGGGCGGCGGCTGCCGAATCCCACGGCTGAACCCAGGGCACGCGTCCCTGTTCGAACTGGATGATGATACGGTCAGTGATGTCCTGATAGAGGTCGGTCCGCTGGATTGCGGAAGCGCTGCGTGCGCGGAAAGATGCCATGGCCTGTCTCCTCGGACGGGCCGGCCAAGGGGCCACTCCCTCTGGCTTTGGCACCGTCACGGACGGAGCCGCCAGGCTCTCACTCTCCAACACCGTTTCCGCCGGTCGCGCGAGCGGTCAGCGAGATGACCCTGATAGATAAGGCCACCCTGACAGAGGCGGCAAATGGCTTGCCAGGTGCTTGGCAGGCCGAAAGGCGGGGCATGTCGTCTTTCGCAGGCTGCCCTTGCGATCTTTACCGCCGGGTCAGAGTGCGCGCGGGGGCCGATGGGTGAAGTTGCCGCGCCCTCAGGAGCAGGTCCGACAGGACCTGCGGGACAGAGCGCGTCATCAGCCCCGCTCCGTTTCCAGGGGCGTTGCGGGGTGCCCCCGCAGATGGGGTAGGTCGAGACAGCGCAGCGTCTCCGACCGAGGGGAAGGCTTTCCCCCTTCCGGTATTGCAATACCCATGTCGTCTTCTGCCACAGCGTCAACGGATGCACTGCAAACGATGGATGTTGATGCCATGGCCGAAATACTCGCCGCGGCAGCAATGTCGCGGCTTCCGCTCATCGACGAATTCCTTTGCCCCTTGCTCACCGGTTATGATTATAGAGCGACATGGATAGCGTGGATTATGGAATTGGGGCCTATACGGCACTCGAGGCCGCCCGGATGGTCGGGATGAGCCAGTCCACGCTTCGTCGCTGGTTGCTGGGCTATGAACATGACAGCAAGCCGGAACCCGCGCTCTGGCATCCCCAGTATGAGCCTGACGAAGACGGCGTCCTCCTGGGTTTCCGCGATCTGGTCGAGGCACGGATCGTCTATGCACTACGAAAACAGCGTATTGGCCTTCCAACGATCAGAAAGTGCATTGAACGGGCCCGGGAGATTGTCGGCGACGAGCGGCCCTTCTCGACCCAGGCCTTCAGGACCGATGGGAAGACAATCTTTCTCGAGATAACCCGGGATCTCGATGAGCCGGAGTTCATCGATCTCAGGAAAAGCCAGGGCGTCTTCAAGCGGGTCGTGGAGCCGAGCCTTCAGGATCTTGATTTCGGCCCGGGCGGGGCTGAACGCTGGTGGCTGCTTCACGGCAAGAAAACCGTCGTTGCTGATCCCACCCGTTCCTTCGGCCAGCCGATATTGGCCGAATGCGGCATATCAACTGCACGGATGGTCGAGGCCGTCGCTGCCGAAGGCTCAGTAGAGCAAGCATCGCGGGTCTACGAAATCAAGCCGCGCCTCATTCGTGATGCTCTCGCCTACGAGGCAAGCATCGGCAACCGAAAGGCGGCATGAAGCTGCTCGTCGACAACAATCTGCCACCAAGGCTCGGCAGGGGCCTTGGGGCGTTTTTCGACGGCATTCATACGGTCGTCCATATCAAGGACAAGTTCGGGACGGGCAGCCTCAAGGACGAGGAGTGGATCGAACTCCTTGGCCGGGAGGGACGCTGGTGTGTGCTGACTGCGGATCGCAACATCGCCAGGAAGCGACCATCCCGACATATATTTTCGCATTCAGGTCTGATCGGCTTCTTCCCGGCACCTGCCGTGGCCAAATGGCCAATGGAACGGCAATGTGCCCGGGTGCTGACCCTGTGGCCCAAGCTGGTCAGCATCTCCGAGACAGTTGCCAGCGGCTTTTATGAGATCAGCGCGACCGGTGACCGCCTGCGTGCGATGTGAATCGCCGAAAGAGGCCTCGGATTGAAAACAGGGAGGCCGGGAATTCCCCCCGACTCAACTACCGCGACGTATCGACGAGATCGATCAGCGAGCCGGAGATTCATCCGCCTACGCTGCAACAGCCGAACTTACGCGCAGCCTTCCGGAAAATTGGAGACAATGTGGAGACAGAGGCTCCGCGGGAGACCTTTGTCTCCAAGCCAAGACCGGTTGACCTTGGCTTCAAAACGTTGGTTTTCTGGGAGAAAACTGGAGCGGGCGAAGGGATTCGAACCCTCGACCCCAACCTTGGCAAGGTTGTGCTCTACCCCTGAGCTACGCCCGCTCTGACGTTTGCGGCCCGTTGCTTTACAGCGTTTGGGCCGGGGTGAGGCGCGCAGTTAGCAGCGGGTTTGCACCTTGCCAAGGGGAAAAATGCCTTTGTGTGAATTGCGTGGTTTTTCCCTTCACAAATCGCCGCAAAGCCCCACATTGGCGGCCGATATTTCCTACCTGAATGGAGCGTTCCCTTGGCAAGCATGGGCCTGAGCATCGACGAACAGAAGGCCGTGGACCGGTTCCGCAAGGGCGTGGTCGAACCGTCGATGACGAATCTGGTGATTCTGGACTTCTGGGCCGAATGGTGCGGGCCCTGCAAGGCGCTGACCCCGGTGCTGGAAAAGGTCGCCGCCGACTATGCCGACAAGGGCGTGGTACTGGCCAAGATCAACGTCGACGAGGAACAGTTCATCGCCGCGCAGTTCCAGGTGCGCTCGATCCCCACCGTCTATGCGATGTTCCAGGGCCAACCAGTGGCCGACCTGACCAATGCCCGCAGCGAATCGCAGCTGAAAGGCATGCTGGACCAGTTGCTGGCCAAGCTGCCCATCCAGCCCGGCGGCGCGCCCGCGCAGGACATCGCTCCGTTGTTGGCGATGGGTGATGACGTGCTGGCGGGCGGCGATGCCGAACGCGCGGCCGGCATCTTTGCCCAGATCCTGGAAATCGCGCCGGATAACGGCCCGGCCCATGCCGGCCTGATCCGCGCCATGCTGGCCGCGGGTGAGGTCGATTCGGCCCAGCAACTGGTCGATGCCCTGCCCCCGGAACTGGCGGGCGATCCCGAAATCGTCCGCGCGAAAGCCGCGCTCGAACTGGCAAAGGACCGACCGGAGGACAGCGAGTTGGCCGCGCTGCGGCTGGCGGCGGAGGCCGATCCCGCCGACATGAGCGCACAGCTGGCCTATGCCACGGCCGCGTTCGCAGCCGGGAACCGCGACGCGGCGGCGGAAACGCTGCTGATGATGATCGCGGCGGACCGGGCCTGGAATGAAGGCGCGGCGCGGGCCAAGCTGCTCCAGATCTTCGAAGCGGTCGGGCTGGAAGACCCGTGGGTCGCGGCCATGCGGCGGCGCCTGTCGATCATCCTGTTCGGATAAGGGCGAACCAGCCGTGCGCATCTCGATCTTCCCGCTGCCCGGCGCGATCCTGTTTCCGGGCATGCAGTTGCCGCTGCACATCTTTGAGCCGCGCTACCGCGCGATGGTGCAGGATGCGCTGGCGCGCGACCGCCGGATCGGGATGATCCAGCCGCAGCGCGCAGAAGAAGGCGCGCCGCTGTTCCAGATCGGCTGCCTGGGCAAAATTGCCGAGGTCGAGGCGCTGGACGATGGCCGCTTCAACCTGGTGCTGGAGGGGGAATCGCGGTTCCGCGTGCTGCGCGAACTGGACGTGGTCACTCAGTTCCGGCAGGTCGAAGCGGAATTGCTGGAAGAGGAAGCCCACCCCGCCCTCGCCCCGGTCGAGCGCGCCAGTTTCGAGCGCGAGGCGCGGCGCTTTGCCGACGTGCAGGGCTATGTCGTCGATTGGGACGCGGTGACGCGGCTGGACGACGTGTCGCTGATCGACGGGGTATCGCAGATCGCCCCGTTCGATCTGGCCGCCAAGCAGGCCCTGCTGGAAGCCGACACGCTGGCCCAGCGCTGCGAATTGCTGGTCCAGTTGATGCAGTTCTTTGGCCGCCGCGACAACGACGACGGGCGGGTTACCCTGCAATAGTCCCGCTGCGCGCCGCGCGGACGGAGCGGATGGTCAGCCACAGCCCAAACGCCAGTTCGATGATCGCTATCGCCAGAATCAGCGCCAGCGTCTGGCCGCGTACCAGAAAGATCGCCGCCGCCGCGACCAGGGTGAGCAATGCGCCCAGCACCCAGAACGTGCGGTCGCCATACGCCGTCTTGAACGCGAAGTAGTGCGTGCCGACCGCCAGCGCCGCCACCGGAAAGACCATGTCCGGCCGTGCAGCCAGCAAGAGCCACGCCGCCAGCAGCCCGCCGATCATCGCGATCGTGCTTTCCAGCGCCACCAGCCCCAGCGGATTGCCCTGCACCGATCCGCTGCGGGCAAAGGCCAGCTTGCAGATCAGGACCGAGACCGGGAAGATGAAGATGCCGCCGACGAACAGTGCCGCAAAGGCACTGGCCGGGGTACCGGTGGCATAGACATAACCGGCAATCAGCCAGACCAGCGCAGAAACCATGGCGCCGGGTCCGCCATCGACAAAGGCCGCGCGAATTTGCGCCTGCGCCTGATCTACCGTCATCCTTGCCGCCCCCTTTTGCCTCAAACGAACACCGCCTTCAGTCCATCGATCACGTATTGTGCCGCCAGCGCCGCCAGCAGCACGCCCAGCAGGCGGGTAATCACCGCCTCCACCCGCGAGCCGAGCAGCGCCATCAGCGGGCGCGCGGCGACCAGTGCGATCAGCGTTAGCAGCAGCACCGCCGCCAGCGCGCCCAGGATCACCAGCGTCTGATCCGTCCCTTGCACGCGCGACATCAGCAGCATGATCGTGGCGATCGAGCCTGGTCCGGCGATCATCGGCATCGCCATCGGGAAGACGGAGACGTCCTCCACCTCTGGCGTGGCTTTCAGCTTTTCCGCGCGCTCCTCGCGCCGCTGGGTGCGCTTTTCGAACACCATGTCGAGCGCAATGACGAACAGCATGATCCCGCCGGCGATGCGGAAGCTGTTGAGTTCAATGTGCAGCGCGCCGAGCAACGCCTCACCAAACAGCGCGAAGATCACCAGGATGATCGCGGCGATGAAACTGGCGCGCACCGCCATCGTGGTGGCCTGCTTTTGCGTCGCGCCGCTGACCAGCCCGGCATAGATCGGGGCGCAGCCGGGCGGATCGATCACGACGAACAGCGTGACGAAGGCGGACAGGAACAGTTCCAGCACTGCTTTAGTTCCCCGCCGCGACCGTTTCCTGCAGCACCACGTCATGCGCGGTGCCGTTCCACAGCCGCACGGTCACCGTGCGTGAGCCATCCGGACTGACGGCGGAGGACCAGACCAGCGTCTGGTCGCGCGACACGCCCTGCTTCAGGTCCACGCCCACGTCGGGCGCGCTGATCGGCACCCCGGCCTTGCCGCTGCATTCGGCCACTTTCGAGGCGATCATTTCCGGTTCCGGCAAGGCCACGCCCAGCCGGTCCCCATGGTCCAGCACCCATTTCAGGCTACCATCCTGCGCCCGCGCCCAGACGGTGGTAAAATAGCCAGTCGAATCCGGGCGCTGCCACGCGCCATGCGTAACCGCGACCGAACCGTCGCAGCTGGACCAGACCAGATGCGGCTGCCACTTCACCGTGTGCGCGGGATCAGGCTTGCCCTTGAGGTAGTCGAGCGCTTTCACGCGCTGCGGCACGAACATTTCCGCCTCTGGCGCGGCGGTGGCGCGGAACGCGGCCCACTGGCCCTTTTCCTGGGCCAGCTTGCTGAAGCCGATTTCCGCCGCGATCACCGCACCGGGATTGGCCACCGGGCGCAGCGGCGGCCCGGATGGACCGCGCGGCTGACCGCCGCAAGCGGCAAGGGCAAGGCTGAGCGAGAGAACGGTGAGAATGCGCTTCATGGCGCGCAGTCTAGAGCGCCCCGTCGGCCAGCGCCACCCCCGCATTGCGATGCGCCGCGACCAGTGCGTTGCGCAGCAGCACCGCGATCGTCATCGGCCCGACGCCGCCGGGAACCGGGGTGACGGCACCCGCGACTTCCAGCGCCTGCGCATAATCGACATCGCCCACCAGACGCCCTTTGGTCTTGCCTTCAGCCGGCGGCAGGCGGTTGATGCCCACGTCGATCACGGTCGCGCCGGGCTTGAGCCAGCTGCCCTTGACCATTTCCGGTCGGCCCACCGCTGCGACCACGATGTCGGCGCGGCGCACGACGTCTTCCAGGTTCTTGGTGCGGCTATGCGCAATCGTCACGGTGCAGCTTTCCGCCAGCAGCAGCTGCGCCATCGGCTTGCCCACCAGAATCGAGCGCCCGATCACAACCGCGTCGAGGCCGGACAGGCTGCCCAACTGGTCCTTGAGCAGCATCAGGCTGCCCAGCGGGGTGCAGGGCACCAGCCCCGGCAGGCCCAGCGCCAGACGGCCCGTGCTGGTGGGGGTCAGGCCATCGACATCCTTGTCGGGGCTGATCCGCTCGACCACGGCCTGCTCGTCAAGGTGCTTCGGCAGCGGCAGCTGGACCAGAATGCCATCGACTAGCGGATCGGCGTTGAGCTGATCGACCAGTGCAATCAGCGCATCCTGCGTGGTGTCGGCCGGCAGCTTGTGTTCAAAGCTGCTCATCCCGCATTCGACCGTGGCCTTGCCCTTGGACGCGACATAGACCTGGCTGGCCGGGTCTTCACCCACCAGCACCACGGCCAGTCCGGCCTTGCGGCCAGCGGCCTGTTCGAACGCGGCGGCATAGTCCGCCACTTTGGCGCGCAGGGCGGCGGCGAAGGCTTTTCCGTCGATAATCGATGCTGTCATTGCACACTCGTCATGGCGAATCCGTAAAGGATCTTCTGAAGGATGGTCAGCCCGATGATCAGCACCATCGGCGAAAAGTCGATGGCCCCGGTGTTGGGCATGATCCGGCGCACGGGGGTCAGGATCGGGTCGAGCAGGGCGTTTACCGACCGCCAGATCGCCGCCACGAAATCGCTCTGCGCGTTGATCACGTTGAACTGCAGCAGCAGCGACATGATGAACTGCACGATCACGAGGGTGACCACGATCGAGATGAGGTAACCGACGATGTCGATCAACGTATACAGCAGCACAGGCCTATCCTCGTTCCAGTTGGCGCAGCGCTGATAGCCCAAGGGCTTGGCATGCGGCAACCGGTACTCCCGATGCAATTTAGTAAGTCTTGCTTACAAATTTGGCAAGAGGTGTTTGGTGGCAGGGTGTTCGGGGCATTTCCCGGAAAAGCCCTTCCCCGGCGGGGAAGGGTTGGGATGGGGGTTCCGCAGCAGCAGGCTGGGTCTTGCCCCCTCCCCAACCCCTCCCCCACGGGGAGGGGCTTTTGGGGAAGCGTTGAACCCGAACCCGCTACTTACTTCCGGATCAGCGTACCCGCCCCGCGCGAGGTAAAGATTTCCAGCAGCATCGCGTGGGGCACGCGGCCATCCAGTACGACGGCGGCTTCGCACCCGGCTTCGACCGCGTGGACGCAGGTTTCCAGCTTGGGGATCATCCCGCCGCTGATCGTGCCATCGCGTTGCAGCACTTCGATGTCGGCGGGGCGCAGGTCCGTCAGCAGGTTCTTCTGCTTGTCCAGCACGCCGGTAACGTCGGTCAGCAGGAACAGCCGCGCCGCGCCCAGCGCCGCCGCAATCGCCCCGGCCATCGTATCGGCGTTGATGTTATAGGTATCGCCATCCTCGCCCACCGCGATCGGGGCGATGACCGGAATCATCCCGGCGTCAGAGATCGTCTTGATCACGCTGGTGTCGACCTTGCTGGGTTCGCCGACGAAGCCCAGATCCACCACCTGTTCGATCTGGCTGCCCGGATCGCGGGTGGTGCGGGTCACCTTGCGCGCGGTGACGAGGCCGCCGTCCTTGCCGGAAATGCCGATGGCCTTGCCCCCGGCCCCGGCGATCCAGCGCACGATTTCCTTGTTGATCGCGCCCGACAGGACCATTTCGGCCACTTCGGCGGTGGCCTTGTCGGTCACGCGCAGGCCATCGACAAAGCGCGATTCGACGCCCAGTTTCTTCAGCATGTTGCCGATCTGCGGCCCGCCGCCGTGGACCACGACCGGGTTGATGCCGACCGCTTTCAGCAGCACCACGTCTTCGGCAAAGTCATGCGCCAGATCGGGATCGCCCATCGCGTGGCCGCCGTATTTGACGACGAACGTGCGCCCGGCATAGCGCTGGAGATAAGGCAGCGCCTCGACCAGGGTTTCAGCCTTGGCGAGCATCGCGGGCATTTCGGCGGGATTATGGGAACCAGTCATGTCCCGCCCTTTACGCCCGTTGCCCCGGATTTGAAGCAAAAACCGCCCCTCAGGCGTCCAGCTTGCGCCCGATCCGCACCACCAGCGCGATGATCACCGGCACCATCACGGCGGACAGCACCACCTTGGCCAGCGCCTGCCCGATCATCAGGTCCATGATCGGGCGCACGCCATAGAACGACACGGTGATGAAAATCAGCGTGTCGACGATCTGCGACAGCGCCGCCGCGATGAACCCGCGCAGCCCCGCAAACGCGCCGACCGCGCCGCGCAGCCGGTCAAAAATCCAGATATTGAGCGTGACCGACACGCCATAGGCGATGATGCCTGCCCCCATCAGCCGCCAGCCCTGCCCCAGCACGATCGGGAACGCTTCCTTGGCCGGTTCGTACATGCCCGGATCGGTCGGCAATTGCAGCACCAGCACGGTCAGCGCGATGGCGACGATCAACGGGATAAAGCCATAGCGCACCAGCCGGTTCGCCACGTCGCGCCCATGCAGTTCGGCAATCGCGCTGGACAGCGCCACCAGCGTCAGGAACGGGAAAATCCCGGCCTCCACCGCCAGCGGCCCGATGCCGACCTGCTTGGTACCCAGCACGCCCCCCAGCGGGACCATGCCGCCATAGAGGACAGCGAAAACGAACAGCGAGCGGGGGATGGAGTTGCCTTGCATGACAGCCGTGTAACGAGGATCGCGCACTTGCGAAAGATCGCTATTTGACTGGTGCCCCCTCCCCGGCTTAGGTCACCCGCTTTGGCGACAGGGATTACAAGGGCCGCAAATGCAACATCTTTCCAGCCTGCTGGGTATGGGTCTGATTCTGGTGGTGGCAGTGCTGCTGTCGAGCGACCGGCGGGCGATCCGCCTGCGCGTGGTCGGCGCGGCGTTTGCCTTGCAGGCCGGGTTCGCCGCGCTGGTGCTGTACGTGCCGTGGGGCAATGCCGTGCTGCAAGGGGCGGCGCGCGGGGTGGAAAACCTGCTGGGTTATGCCCACGCGGGGGTGGAATTCCTGTTCGGCCCACTGGCGCGTCCGGAAATCGGCGGCAACAGCTTTGCCATCGCCGCGCTGCCGGTGATTGTGTTCTTCGCCGCGCTGATCTCGATCCTCTATTACCTGGGGATCATGCAGCTGGTGATCCGCTGGATCGGCGGCGGGCTGGAAAAGCTGACCGGGATCAGCCGGGTGGAAAGCCTTTCTGCGGCATCGAACATCTTTGTCGGCCAGTCGGAAAGCCCGCTGGTGATCCGCCCCTATCTGGCGGCGCTGACCCCGTCGCAGCTGTTCTGCCTGATGACGGTCGGCATGGCCGGCGTCGCGGGGACAATCCTGGCGGCTTATGCCAGCATGGGCATCCGCATCGATTTCCTGGTCGCCGCCGCGTTCATGTCGGCCCCCGGCGGGATCCTGATGGCCAAGATCATCATGCCCGATCCCTTGGGCGAAAAGCTGCCCGAACCCGATGATGTGCCGGTGCAGAGCCTGGACGAGGAACGCCCCGCCAACATCATCATGGCTGCCGCGCAAGGCGCGCAGACCGGCGTGAAGCTCGCCGTGGCGGTTGGCGCGATGGTGCTGGCGTTCGTCGCGCTGGTCGCGCTGGCCAACGGCATCGTCGGCGGGATCGGCGGCTGGTTCGGCCAGCCGGACCTGTCGTTCCAGATGATCCTGGGCTATTTCTTCGCGCCGATCTTCCGCCTGCTGGGCGCGCCGGACTGGAACGAAGCGCTGGTTGCGGGCAGCTTTTTCGGCACCAAAGTGGTGCTGAACGAATTCGTCGCGTTCATCGACTTGGGCGCGGCCAAGCAGCTGTCGGAAACGACCGTCGGCATCGTGACCTTTGCGCTGTGCGGGTTTGCCAACTTCAGCTCGATCGCAATCCAGATGGCGGTAACCGGCGGCCTGGCCCCCAACCAACGCCCGATGATCGCCAAGCTGGGGATCAAGGCACTGGTCGCGGGCAGCCTGTCCAACCTGATGAGCGCCGCGCTGGCAGGACTGTTCCTGAGCCTGTAACCGGCGGATTTGCGCGGGTAGTTCCTCCATTGCGGAGGGAACCTGCGTATTTGCCCGGATAGTGCCGCGCCGCCAAATGGCGTGTGGGGTGCCGGATGGCTCTCCTCACCCTCACCGCCGCTGCCTTCGCGCTCTGCGCGCAAGGTCCCCGCACCACTTGCGTCGTCGATGGTGACACGTTCTGGCTGAACGGCGAGAAAGTGCGCATCGCCGATATCAACGCCCCCGAAACCCACGGCGCCGCCTGCCCGGCCGAGGCCGCGCAGGGCGAGGCGGCGAAACGGCGGCTGCTCAGCCTGCTCAACGCCGGACCGTTCGACCTTTCCGTGCAAGGCCGCGCGCAGGATCGCTATGGCCGGTTGCTGCGCACGGTCACGCGCGGCGGGCGCAGTCTGGGCGCCGTACTGGTAGACGAAGGGCTGGCCGAACCCTGGCAGGGCAAGCGCGGCGACTGGTGCGCGATGCTTGCGGGTAGCCGCCCCAGCCGGTAGCGCGGCGGGCGATGCTGTGGTCCCGTCGCAAGCCCCATAACTATGGCCGTGTGCTGCCGACCCACCGCTGGCAGGGGCTGACCCTGCGCCAGCGCTTCTGGCGCGCGATCAAGCCGTGGCTGGCGCTGGGCGCGCTGCTGCTGCTCTGGCCACTGCTCGACGCCGCGCTGGTAGAGCCGCCCGCCGTGCTCTCTGGCGCGCCGGAGCGGGTAACCGCGCCGTTCACCCGCTGCGGCGCAGGGAGCAGCGCCAACTGCGTGGTCGATGGCGATACCCTGCGGATCGGCGCGCGGCGCATCCGCCTGATCGGGATCGACGCGCCAGAACTCCATTCCCCCGCCTGCCCCGCCGAAGCCGCGCAGGCCGAAGCCGCGACCGAAGCGCTGCTGGCGCTGGTTAGCCAAGGCCCATTCGACATGGCCGGGCCGCTGGGCGATCCGCGCGACAAGTATGGGCGGGAACTGCGCGTGCTGACGCGGGTGCAGCGCGACGGGACGGTGCAATCGCTCGGCGCGGACCTGCTGGCCAGCGGCACGGTGCGCCGCTACCTCGGCGGCCTGCGCGGCGGCTGGTGCTGATTCGCGCTGCAACGACACGGATGGAGAGAGATATGCTGTTGATCCAGGGCTGGCTGAAGCTGGCGACCGGCGAATTCGACAAAGTGCAGGAACAGGCCGCCGCGATGGTGGCCGCGACCAATGCAGAGGACGGCTGCATCCACTATGCCTTCGCGCGCGACATCAACGATCCGGACCTGATTCACATTTCCGAACGCTGGGCGAGCGAAGCAGCGCTGGGCGCCCATTCCGCCAGCGCGCACATGGCCGCGTTCCAGCAGGCAATGGGCACGGTGAAGACCGAGGGCGCCGATTTGTGGCTCTACTCGGCGGAAGGCCTGAAAAAGCTGATGTAAGCGGGATCGGCATGGGTCAGGCGGGCGGCAACAGCCGTTCGCGCCCGTGCTGGACCACGTCCGCCAGCCAGTCCTTGCCCGCCCGGACCCGCGCCAGATTGTGCGTGTCCTTGTGGGTGACGATCCAGAAACTGCGCAGGATGCGCCGTTCCGGCAGGACCGGGACCAGCGCCGGATCGGCATCGCCGATAAAGCACGGCAGCACCCCCATTCCAGCCCCCGCCGCGACCAGCCGGTGCTGGGCGTTGATGCTGGATGACCGCAGCGTCGCGGCCAGACCGGGGTGCAATTCATCCAGATAGCGCAGTTCCGGGGCATAGAGCAGATCGGGGATATAGCCGACCAGCCGGTGCCCCTGCGCCAGATCGGCGGCGCGCGCCGGAACCCCGGCACCCGCCAGATAGGCCGGGCTGGCATAGAGCCGCAGCGCATAGTCCGACAGCTTGCGCGCGATCACCGGCCCGGCCTTGGGCCGCGACAGGGTGACGGCAATATCCGCCTCCCGCTTCGACGGGCTGAGGAACCCGCTGCTCGCCACCAGATCAAGCGTCAGCGCGGGGTGCGCGCGGACGAAATCGGGCAGCAGCGGCGGCAGGAACCACGTGCCGAACCCTTCCGAAACGCTGATCCGCAAGGTGCCGGACAACCCACCGCTGGCTCCCGCGCCCTCACCGATCCCGGCGGCGGCCTGAGCCATGGCTTCCACCCGCGCCAGCAGCGCTTCGCCCGCTTCGGTCAGCACTTGCCCTTCGCGGGTCTGCTCGAACAGCGTCGCGCCCAGCCGCGCTTCCAGCCGGCGCAGGCGGCGGCCCATCGTGGTGGCGTCCACGCCCATGACCTGCGCCGCGCGCGCCAGCTGGCCCGCGCGGGCAATGGCCAGAAAGGCCTGATAATCGCTCCAGTCCGTGACCTGCATAATTGCAGTTCATAGGCGCAAAAATGCCACTTGTCTGCACGTTCATGCAGGTGCAGGGCTGTGGCGACACGGGATTCGAGAGGAACCGCCCATGCGCTTTATCGACCATTTCATCGCCGGTGGCACCGGCGGCCTGACCCCCGCCCCGACTTCCGGCCGCAAGGGCGATGTGTTCGATCCGAACAACGGCGGCGTGCAGGCGCAAGTCGCGCTGGGCGATGCCGCTGTGCTGGAACGCGCCGTGCAGGCCGCCGCCGCCGCGCAGCCCGCCTGGGCCGCGACCAACCCGCAGCGCCGCGCCCGCGTGATGTTCAACTTCAAGGCGCTGGTCGAAGCCAACATGGACGAACTGGCGCTGATGCTGTCGACCGAGCACGGCAAGGTGATTGCCGATGCCAAGGGCGACATCCAGCGCGGGCTGGAAGTGATCGAATTCTGCTGCGGCATCCCGCACGTGTTGAAGGGCGAATACACGCAGGGCGCCGGTCCCGGCATCGACGTCTATTCGATGCGCCAGCCGATCGGCATTGGCGCCGGGATCACCCCGTTCAATTTCCCCGCGATGATCCCCCTGTGGATGAGCGGCGTGGCGATCGCCACCGGCAACGCCTTCATCATCAAGCCCAGCGAGCGTGACCCCAGCGTGCCGGTCCGGCTGGCCGAACTGTTCCTGGAAGCCGGCCTGCCCGAAGGCATCTGCCAGGTCGTCCACGGTGACAAGGAAATGGTCGACGCGATCCTCGATCATCCCATGATCGGCGCGGTCAGCTTCGTCGGTTCGTCCGACATCGCGCATTACGTTTACAACCGCGGTGTCGCGGCGGGCAAGCGCGTGCAGGCGATGGGCGGGGCCAAGAACCACGGCATCGTCATGCCCGATGCAGACCTCGACCAGGTGGTGAACGATCTGGCGGGCGCGGCCTTCGGTTCTGCGGGCGAACGCTGCATGGCGCTGCCGGTCGTGGTGCCGGTCGGCGCGGATACGGCCGAACGCCTGCGGGCCAAGCTGATCCCGGCAATCGAGGCACTGAAAGTCGGCATCTCGACCGATGCGGAGGCGCATTACGGCCCGGTCGTGACCCAGGCGCACAAGGAAAAGGTCGAAGGCTGGATCGCCCGCTGCGTCGAGGAAGGTGCCGAACTGGTGATCGACGGGCGCGGGTTCACGCTGCAAGGCCATGAAAACGGCTATTTTGTCGGCCCGACGCTGTTCGACCACGTCACGCCCGACATGGACAGCTATCACAACGAGATCTTCGGCCCAGTCCTGCAAATGGTCCGCGCCGCCGATTTCGAGGAAGCGCTCAGCCTCGCCAGCAAGCACCAGTATGGCAACGGGGTGGCGATCTTCACCCGCAACGGCCATGCCGCGCGCGAATTTGCCGCGC
>JAYRDH010000057.1:0-14526 GCA_041909515.1 Novosphingobium sp.
GCATCGTCCCGTCGGGCTTGGTCGTGTCGAACCCGATTCGACCGGTAAAACCGGTCACCTGCGCGATCAGGTGGGCCAGTTCACCGATCGACACATCCTCGCCAAAACCGACGTTGATGTGGCTCAGCATCGGCTGGGTGTTGGCGGCATAAGTCGCCTGATCAAGGTCCAGCACGAACAGCGACGCTTCGGCCATGTCCTCGACGTGCAGGAATTCGCGCCGGGGGGTGCCGGTGCCCCAGATCACCACTTCATCCCGGCCGTCGCGCACGGCTTCGTGAAAGCGGCGGATCAGTGCGGGCAGGACGTGCGAGTTTTCCGGATGGAAATTGTCGCCCGGCCCGTACAGGTTGGTCGGCATGACGCTGCGGTAATCGGTGCCATACTGGCGATTATAGCTCTCGCACAGCTTGATCCCGGCGATCTTGGCAACGGCATAAGGCTCGTTCGTCGGCTCCAGAATGCCGGTCAGCAGGGCATCTTCGCGCATCGGCTGGGGGACGGCACGCGGGTAGATGCACGACGAACCCAGGAACAGCAGCCGCTGCACGCCCGCCATGTAGGCCTGGTGCACCACGTTGCATTCCATCATCAGGTTTTCATAGATGAACTGCGCTGGGTAAGTGTTGTTGGCGTGAATCCCGCCCACTTTCGCGGCGGCCATGACGACCGCGTCGGGCCGTTCGTCGGCCAGAAACGCGCGCACGGCCTGCTGGTCCAGCAGGTCCAGCTCGGCATGGGTGCGGGCGATCACTTCGTCACCGCGCGCGGCCAGCTGGCGTGCAATCGCGCCGCCAACCATGCCGCGGTGTCCAGCTACATAAACGCGCATGGCAAAACCCCCCGATCAGCCTTCGGACGAAACCGGCAGATCATAGCCGTGCGTTTTCAGCAGGGCGTGGCGCCGCGCCGTCTTGAGGTCTTCGGCGACCATTTCGGCGCACATGTCCTGCACGGTGATTTCCGGGACCCAGCCCAGCTTTTCCTTCGCCTTGGTCGGATCGCCCAGCAGGGTTTCCACTTCGGCCGGGCGGAAATAGCGCGGGTCGATCCGCACGATCACGTCGCCCACCTTTACTGCCGGGGCCTTGTCGCCGCTGATGGCGGCAACCACGGCGGTTTCGTCCACGCCGGTGCCCTTGAATTCCAGCGTGATGCCCAGTTCGGCGGCCGACCAGGCGATGAATTCACGCACCGAATACTGCACGCCGGTGGCGATCACGAAGTCTTCCGGCTGGTCCTGCTGCAGCATCATCCACTGCATCCGGACATAGTCCTTGGCATGGCCCCAGTCGCGCAGTGAATCGATGTTGCCCATGTACAGGCAGGTATCCAGACCCTGCGCGATATTGGCCAGCCCGCGCGTGATCTTGCGCGTCACGAAGGTTTCGCCCCGGCGCGGGCTTTCGTGATTGAACAGGATGCCGTTGCACGCATACATCCCGTAAGCCTCGCGGTAGTTCACTGCGATCCAGTAGGCATAGAGCTTGGCCACGGCATAGGGCGAGCGCGGATAGAACGGCGTGGTTTCACGCTGCGGGATTTCCTGGACCAGACCATAGAGTTCCGAGGTCGAGGCCTGATAGAACCGGGTCTTCTTTTCCAGCCCCAGGAACCGGATCGCCTCCAGCAGGCGCAGCGTGCCGATGGCATCGACGTCGGCGGTATATTCCGGCGCTTCGAAGCTGACCGCGACATGGCTTTGCGCGCCCAGGTTGTAGATTTCGTCGGGTTCGATCTGCGCCACCAGCCGGGTCAGGTTCGACGTGTCGGTCAGATCGCCGTAATGCAGCTTGAAACGGGCGGATTCGACATGCGGATCGGCGTAGATATGATCGACGCGCTGCGTGTTGAAGAGCGATGCCCGGCGCTTGATGCCGTGCACTTCATAGCCCTTTTCCAGCAGAAACTCAGCAAGGTACGAACCATCCTGACCGGTTACGCCCGTAATCAGGGCCCTTTTCTGATGCATTGGGGTGCTTTCCTTTGACGCGATGAACTAGGCTGCAAGAATTCATGTGTTCAGTTGCCAGTACTGATCCTTACAGCACTTGCGCAGCCGCGTAAGCCCCAAGATTTTGCAGTTGCGAGAAAAGCGGGGCGATCAACGCTTCCGGCCTGGCCGCACGCCCTGAAAGGTCGCGGTGCCGGCGCGGTGCAATCCCCCCGCGATCGGCCCGCCAGTGGGCGGTGCGGCCCGCATCGGCGCTGTGCTCTGGACACTTGCCGGTCACGCAAGTATAGGGCGATCAACGGTTTTATTGAGATAGAACCGGAATGGGCTGGGTCGCCCACGACAATTTGAAACCGCCTGGTTAAGTGGCCGCCGCGCTGCTTGGCGCGGCGGACTGCTGGTTCTCCGCGCGCGCGGATGGTCCACCGTTTGTGCTGCGCGCCCGGCGCAGGACGGCGCGATGTCTTGCGAGTGAGCCTGTGATGAAGCTGAATTTTGCCGGCATGCTGAACAAGGTGGACCGGTTGCTGGTGCTGACGGTGATCGGCCCGACCCTGCTGGCGATCCTGTACTTCGGCCTGCTGGCGTCCGACGTCTATGTTTCGGAATCGCGGTTCGTCGTGCGCAGCCCGGAAAAGCCCGCGGCTTCGGGGCTGGGCGTGATCCTGAAATCCGCCGGGTTCACCAATGCCGGGGATGAAGTGCTGGCGGCCAAGGATTTCATCACCTCGCGCGATGCGCTGGCCGTGCTCAATTCGGGCGGGCGGGTGGCGCGGCTTTATGGCGCGGATCACATCTCGATCTTCGACCGGTTCAACCCACTGGGCTGGGATGGCACGGCAGAGCGGTTGCACCAGTATTTTTCCGGCAAGGTGGCAGTCCAGTACGATACCAGTTCTTCCATCACCACGCTGACCGTGCGGGCCTATCGCGCGGAAGATGCGGCGCTGCTTAACCGGCTGCTGCTGGAACAGTCGGAAAACCTGGTCAACCGCCTGAACGAGCGCGGGCGCCGGGACCTGATCGGCTATGCCCAGGCCGAAGTGGACGAGGCGCAGCAGGAAGCCGGCCGCGCCGCGCTGGCGATGGCGGAATACCGCAACCGCACCGGGGTGGTGGATCCGGAGCGGCAGGCGACTGTGCAGTTGCAGATGATTTCGAAGCTCCAGGACGAACTGATCGGCGCGAAGAACCAGTTGATCCAGCTGGAAGCGACGGTCCCGGCCAATTCCCAGATCCGCACGCTGAAAGTGCGGATCGCGGCGCTAACGCAGGAAATCGACCGGCAACTGGGCAAGGTCGCGGGCGACAAGTCCTCGCTCTCGGCCACGGCGGCGCGGTATCAGCGGCTGGTGCTGGACCGCGAACTGGCGGACAAGCGGTTGGCGGCGGCAATGACGTCCTTGCAGGAAGCCCGTAACGAGGCCCGTCGCAAGCAGGCCTATGTGGAACGGATCGTCCAGCCCAACGTGCCGGACAAGGCGCTGGAACCGCGCCGCATTCGCGGCATCCTGGCGACGTTCGTGCTGGGCCTGATCGCGTGGGGCGTGCTGGGCCTGTTGCTGGCCGGCGTCCGGGAACACCGGGGCTAGGGCGGATGGCCGATATCGCGGAACCGACCTGGCGTGAATCGCTGGCGATCCAGCGCCGGGTCATCCTGGCGCTGTTGATGCGCGAAGTGCTGACCCGGTTCGGGCGGCACAACATCGGTTTCATGTGGCTGTTCGTGGAACCGATGCTGTTCACGCTGGGGGTGACTGCGCTGTGGACCGCGACGAAGTCGGTCCACGGGTCGGACCTGCCGATCGTGGCCTTCGCGATTACCGGCTATTCCTCGGTCCTGCTGTGGCGCAACATGCCGGGGCGCTGCATCGATGCGATCGAGCCGAACCGGTCGCTGCTGTTCCATCGCAATGTCCGGGTGATCGACCTGTACTGGGCGCGGCTGCTGCTGGAAGGGGCGGGCGCAACGATTTCGCTGATCGCGTTGTCGCTGCTGTTCATCGCCACCGGGCAGATGCGCCCGCCCGAAGATGTCCTGCAGGTGATCGGCGGCTGGTTCATGCTGGCCTGGTTCGGCGTGGGGCTGGCGATGTTCCTGGGGGCGGCCTCGGAACGCTGGGAAACCGTGCACAAGCTGTGGCACCCGCTGTCCTACCTGCTGTTTCCGCTGTCCGGCGCGGCGTTCCTGCTCAGCGTCATGCCGCCAGAAGCGCAGGCAGTGCTGACCTGGCTGCCGATGATCCACGGCGTCGAATACCTGCGTGAAGGGTTCTTTGGCTCGCAGATCACCGCGATCCATGACCTGGGTTACATGGCGGTCTGCAACGCCGTGCTGACCTTGCTGGGGCTGGCGTTGATCCGCATCGTCTCGGAAAGCGTGATCCCCGAATGATCCAGGTCGAAGACGTGGTGAAGGAATACCGCACCCGGTCGGGGCCGGTGCGCGTGCTGGACCGGGTCAACCTGACCGTCCGGCCCGGCCAGCAACTGGGCATCCTGGGCCGCAACGGCGCGGGCAAATCCACCATCGTGCGCCTGATCAGCGGCACCGAACTGCCCACGTCAGGCACCGTTCGCCGCACGATGAGCGTGTCGTGGCCGCTGGCGTTTGGCGGGGCGTTCCAGGGGACGCTGACCGGGTATGACAACTTGCGCTTCATTTGCCGGGTCTATGGCGTCGACCCGGCGGACCGCATCGCCTTTGTCGAGGATTTCTCCGAGTTGGGGATCTACTTGCGCGAACCGGTCAAGACCTACTCGTCGGGCATGCGCGCCCGGCTGGCCTTTGCGATCTCGATGACGGTCGATTTCGATTGCTACCTGATCGACGAGGTCATCGCGGTGGGGGACGCGCGTTTCCACGAAAAGTGCATGATCGAGCTGTTCGAGAAACGGGCAGACCGCGCGAAGGTCATCGTCTCGCACGATCCCCACTACATCCGGGCCCATTGCCACAGCGCGGCGGTGCTGGCGGGTGGGCGTCTGACGTCATTCGATGACGTGGACCAGGCATTTGAATTTTATGGATAAGTGTGAAGCCGTCAGGCTTTTCGGATCAAGGAATGAATTTACCCATGACTGACAACGCGGAAACTGGCGCTCCTGCCGCCAACCTGGACCGGAACGGACATCACGTCAGCGTGATGCTGGAGATGCGCCCGGCGATGGACGGGTTCGCGGGGATTCCGCAAGAAGTGCGCCTGCTGTTTCGCGGGCTGCGCACACTGGATTCGGTCAAGGTCGAAGGCATGCTGCAGACCTCGAACCGGTATCTCTCGTTCGGCCTGACCGAGAAGGGCCGGAAAAAGTCGCAGTCCTGGCGGCTCAACCGGTTTTCGAACGTGATCGTGTCGCTGGCGGAAACACCGTATCAGACGGTCTATGACCGGCTGACCAACTATACCCGCCGCCGCCTCAGCAGCTTCTGGCTGGCCTTGGGATCGACGTTCAGGCTGACCCGGCTGCGGCTGACCCGGTTCGAATCCGCGCTGTTCACCGATTTTACCTGGCGCACCCTGTTTGCCAAAAGCCTGCCTGCCAGCGATTTCGATCTGGTCGCCGGGGCCGACCACCGGGTATGCTCCGTGCCGTGGAATACAATGCACATGGCGGGCCTGAATTCGCTCGCCTGGCGCAAGCGCGCGGCCTATCCAGTGCTGGAAACCAAGGGTGTCGACATCTTCATCGGCCAGACGCCTTATCCCGCGCACGTGCGCCGGGGCACGCGGATGGTCATTCGGTATCATGATGCGATCCCGGTGCTGATGCCGCACACCATCCCGGACAAGTCCAAGCACCAGGCTACTCATTTCCGCGCGCTGGAATCGAACGTGCGCGACGGTGCATGGTTCTCGTGCGTGTCCGAGGCGACCCGTCAGGACCTGCTGCGGATTTTCCCGGAAGCGGAACCGCGCGCCGTAACCATTCACAACATGGTGTCTCACAACTACTTCCCGGTCGAAGTGGACGAAGTCGCGGCCCGGCGCGTGGTCCGTTCGCGCCTGTATGAGGCATCTGGTTGGCTGCCGACCTTCCTGACTAGCCGGGAAAAGGAAGGGTTCTATGCCCGCCATATCGAGCAGGGACTGGATCGCTTCCTGTTGATGGTGTCCACTATCGAGCCGCGCAAGAACCACACCCGCCTGATTGCCGCCTGGGAGGCGCTGCGCGCGACGGTCGATCCCGAACTCAAGCTGGTGATCGTGGGGACGCTGGGCTGGGACAACAAGTCGATCGAACTGGCAACCCGCGGCTGGATTGAGCGGGGCCAGATTTTCATGCTGCAGGGCGTGCCAGCGCCTGACCTGCGGGTGCTGTATCGCAACGCCTCGGCCACCATTTGCCCCAGCCTGGGCGAAGGGTTCGATTTTTCGGGGGTGGAAGCGATGCGGTCTGGCGGGCTGTGCATCGCGTCCGACATTCCGGTTCACCGCGAAGTCTATCACGACGGTGCGGTCTATTTCGACCCTTACGCCACGGGTACGCTCGTCAGCGCGATTCGGGATACGTTGTATGCGGACGATTCCGAAGCCCGGCGCGAAGCATTGCGGGCGCGGGGCATCGATTTCAGCGCCCGTTACACCCCCGAACGGATCCTGCCGCAGTGGGAGGCATTTATCGAACGGGTCATGGCGGAAAAGTGAATCCGGCCAGCCTGTATTGAAAAAGTACCGTTAACGCGCATTGACAGGGTAGGGTCACAAAGACCAGCCAGATGACCCGCAACTACAAGAAGGTGTAAGAATGTTACCAGCGCTGGCAGTTCGTGATCTCATGGCGCAGTCCGGGGTAGCATTCGGCACCAGCGGCGCGCGCGGTGAAGTCATCGCGATGACGGACCGGATCTGCTTTGCCTATACCGCCGGGTTCTTGCAGCACTTGCGCGATCAGGGCGAATTTACGCCGGGCAAGCGGGTGGCGCTGGCCGGGGACTTGCGCCCCAGTACGCCGCGCATTCTGGCGGCCTGCGCCGAAGCGGTGCGCAGTCTGGGCGGGGAGCCGGTGTTCTGCGGTTACGTGCCGACCCCGGCGCTGGCGGCCTATGCCTTTGCGCAAGGGATCCCCTCGCTGATGGTCACCGGCAGCCATATCCCGGACGACCGTAACGGCATCAAGTTCTATCGCTGCGCTGGCGAAGTGTTGAAGGACGACGAGGCCGGGATTACCGGGCAGGTGGTGACGCTCGATCCAGCGCTGTTCGGGCCGGACGATCAGCTGCGCGATCCCGCGCCGCTGCCCCTGGTGACCGATGTGACGGCGGCTTACGTCGCGCGCTATGTCGGTTTCTTTGGCGCGGATGCGCTCAGCGGGTTGACCATCGGGGTGTACCAGCATTCCGCCGTGGGCCGCGATGTGCTGGTGCAGGTGGTCGAAGGGCTGGGCGCAAAGGCGCTGGTGCTGGGCCGGTCCGAAACGTTCATTCCGGTTGATACCGAAGCGGTCCGCCCGGAAGACATCGCCGCCGCGCGCGGCTGGGCGGCGGAGCATGGCCCCTATGCGATCATCTCGACAGACGGGGATTCCGACCGGCCCCTGCTGGCCAACGAAGCCGGCGAATGGCTGCGCGGGGACCGGCTGGGCATTCTCTGTGCGCAGGCGCTGGGGGCCGATCACGTCGTCACGCCGGTCAGCAGCAACACCGCGCTGGAACTGACCGGGCAGTTTGCCCACGTCGCGCGCACGCGGATCGGCTCGCCCTATGTCATCGCGGCGATGAACGCGGCGCTGGCAGCGGGCGGCACACGGGTCTGCGGGTATGAAGCGAACGGCGGGTTCCTGCTGAGCAGCGATATCGCGCAGGATGGCAAAGTGCTGACCGCGCTGCCGACGCGCGATGCGGTGCTGCCGATCCTCGCGGCGCTGGTCGCGGCGCGCGGGGCGGGCGGGCTGACCGCGTTGGAAGCAGCGCTGCCCGCGCGGGTGACTTACAGCGACCGGATTCAGGCTTTTCCGCCCGCCGATTCAAAGCGGCTGTTCGCGCACTTGCAGGATGGCGATGCGGCGGCGCGCGATGCGCGGCTGGCGGGCTATTTCGCTGGAGAGCATGGCGGGCTGGCCAGTGTCGACCTGACCGACGGCATCCGCATGACGATGGCGGACGGCGTGGTGGTGCACTTGCGCGGATCCGGTAATGCGCCGGAACTGCGCTGCTATACCGAGGCGGGCGATGCGGCAGCGGCGGCGGCGGCGACGGCGGCGGCGCTGCGCACGGTGCTGGACCGGGTGCTGGCAGCGGCCTGAACCGCAGCCAGCACAGGGCTTTCAGATCAGCTCAGCGCGATGTCGGGCGCGTCTTCCTGCTTCATGCCGACGACGTGGTAGCCCGCGTCAACGTGGTGGGTTTCACCCGTCACGCCCGATGCCAGATCGGACAGCAGGTAGAGCGCGGAGCCGCCCACGTCCTCGATCGTCACGTTGCGGCGCAGCGGCGCGTTCAGCTCGTTCCACTTCAGGATATAGCGGAAATCGCCGATCCCGCTGGCGGCCAGCGTGCGGATCGGCCCGGCCGAGATCGCATTGACGCGGATCGCCTGCGGACCCAGGTCATTGGCGAGGTACTTCACGCTGGTTTCCAGCGCCGCCTTGGCCACGCCCATCACGTTGTAATGCGGCACGACCTTTTCGGCGCCGTAATAGCTCAGCGTCAGGATGCTGCCGCCATCCGGCATCATTGCGGCGGCGCGCTTGGTCACGGCGACCAGGCTGTAGGCCGAAATGTTCATCGTCATCAGGAAGTTTTCGAGGCTGGTGTCGCAATACTTGCCGCGCAGCTCGTTCTTGTCGGAAAAGCCGATGGCGTGGACCACGAAATCAATCGTCGGCCACCGCGCCGCCAGCGTTTCAAACGCAGTGTCCAGTGCGTCCATGCTCGACACGTCGCAGTCGATCAGGAAATCGCTACCCAGGCTGGCGGCCAGCGGCCGCACGCGCTTTTCCAGCGATTCGCCCTGATAGGAAAAGGCCAGTTCGGCCCCGTGTTCGGCCAGCTTCTGCGCAATCCCCCAGGCCAGCGACTTGTCGTTCGCGAGGCCCATGATCAGCCCGCGCTTGCCCTGCATCAATCCGGTCATTCTGGTCCCACCATCCCTTCCTAGCGGTCCGTTTCCGTTACGGCATGGCCCATCATGTCACACTCTTCAGGGGTGACGGCCAGTGCCGCATTCAACTCGGCGCCTACTACCATGCCTAGCCCGACAAGCCAGAAAAAGAACAGTGCGATCATTACGCCCGCCAGGCTGCCGTAAGTCAGGTCATAGGTAAAGAAGCTGGCCAGCACATAGGGCAGCGCCACCATCACCCCCACCCACCAGCCAGTCACCAGCAGCGCGCCGGGCCATTTGGGATAGCGGCGCACCCGGTAGGCCGTCGGCGTCAGCGTGTAGAACAGCAGGTAGAGCGAGACATAGAGCACCAGCGCCGGGACCACGCGGCTGGTCGCGAGGGTTGCGGCCCAGTCCCCCGCCAGTGGAAACCACGCGGCGATCACTTGCTGCGCCGCGCCGATGGCGACTTGCGCGAACAGCGAGAACAGCAGCGCGATTACCGCCACCACGATCACCCCGCTGGAAATCAGCCGATAGCGCCAGAACGCCGAGGTGACCGGCGTGCCATAGGCGCGGCGCAGGATATCGCGGATCGTCTCGATCAGGCTGCTGACCGTCCACAGCCCGACCAGCCCGCCAACCCACAGCAGTCCGCCGGTGCGCGCCTGGACAACGTCCATCGCCACCGGTTCCAGCGCGCTGCGCACCACCGGGGGTACGGCCAGCAGGAACGTTTTCACCGA
Organism: Novosphingobium sp.; assembly: GCA_041909515.1. Classification (GTDB taxonomy): domain Bacteria; phylum Pseudomonadota; class Alphaproteobacteria; order Sphingomonadales; family Sphingomonadaceae; genus Novosphingobium. The sequence goes on from JAYRDH010000057.1 coordinate 9,744, forward strand.
AGCGGCGCGCTGCGCTTCCTCGCCCACCAGCGCAAAGATCGCGGCGACGGTGATGAAGAACGGAAACAGCGAGAGGATCGCCATGTAGGCGAGGTTTCCGGCATGGATGAACCCGTCGTTCCACGCGCCCGACCAGACCCGGCTGGCGACGCGGAACAGGCGGCTGGCGCCCAGCCGGTCCCACAAGGCCTGCGATGGCCGCGCCGCGTCTTCCAGCCCGGCGCGCCAGCGCAGCGCGCGTTCGCGGCGCGCTTCGGGCGAGAGATCGGGGGCGGCCAGCAGCGGCAGATGGGCGCCGTCGAGCGGACGCTCCTCCACGCGGTTACACGCCCATGCGGCTGCGCGGGTTGCGCGTATCCTGCCAGCCGTCGAGGCGGCGGGCGAGTTCGGCCGCGTCTTCGCTGCCGGCATCGGGCAACTGCACTTCGATCGTGATCAGCTGATCGCCGCGCGTGCCGTCCTTGCGGGTCATGCCCTTTTCCTTGAGGCGCAGGGTCTTGCCCGAACTGGTGCCGGGCGCGACGGTCAGCATCACTGCGCCTTCCGCCGTCGGCACTTTCACTTTCGCGCCGCGCACGGCCTCGTCGAGGGTGATCGGCAGGTCGAGTCGCAGGTTGTCGCCATCGCGGCGGAACCACGGGTGCGGCTGGATGTGGATCACCACGATGGCATCGCCCGCGCCGCCGGGGCCAGGCTCACCCTTGCCCGCCAGCCGCATCTGCGTGCCGTCTTCCACTCCGGCGGGCAGTTTCAGGTCGATCGTCTTGCCATCGGACAGGGTGATCCGCTGGGTCGCGCGGGTTGCCGCATCGGTCAGCGAGACGCCCAGCTTGTATTGCACGTTCGCGCCTTTGGGCGCGGCGCGGCTGCGCCCGCCTCCCATGCCGCCGCCCATGCCCCCGCCCATTCCGGCGCGCCCGCCGAACAGGCCGTCGAAGATGTCGCCCAGGTCGATGCCTTCGCCGCCAAACCCTTCGAAGCCGCCGCCATGGCCGCGCTGGCCACCGCCGCCCCCGAACCCGCCGCCGCCAAAGCCCATGACCGGGTTGCCGTCGATATCGATCTCACCCCGGTCGAAGCGGGCGCGCTTGTCCTTGTCAGACAAGAGGTCATAGGCGCGGGTAATCTCGGAAAATCGCTCTGCCGCCTTGGGATTGTCGGCGTTGCGATCAGGGTGGCACTCCTTGGCCAGCTTGCGATAGGCGGACTTGATGTCCTTTTCGCTCGCGCCGCGCGCCACGCCCAGAGTAGTGTAAGGATCTGCCATAATACCGTCTAGCTAGGTAGCTTGTGCCCCGGCGGCAAGCTTTCCCAACTTATTGCGAGACGGTTGCGCTTTCTTCCCGGTCCGGCGCGGGCTATGCCGCAGCGCACCATGACCGATGACCAGAGCCATACCGAGATCCCGGCCGAAGCCCCGTTCGATCTGTTCGCGCAGTGGTTTGCTGATGCGCAAAAGCACGAGCTGAACGATCCCAACGCGGTCGCGCTGGCCACAGCCACGCCCGATGCGTTCCCGTCGGTGCGGATGGTGCTGCTTAAGGATTTCAGCCCGGACGGCTTCGTGTTCTACACCAACACGCACAGCCGCAAGGGCGGCGAACTGCTGGCCAACCCGCGCGCCGCGCTGCTGTTTCACTGGAAATCGCTGCGCCGACAGGTGCGGATCGAAGGGTTGGCGATCCCGGTGGCCGATGCGGTGGCCGATGAATACTTTGCCAGCCGCCCGCGCGATTCGCAGGTGGGGGCGCATGCCTCGCTCCAGTCCGAACCGCTCGATTCGCGCCTGACGTTCCTGGGCCGGATTGCCAAGGAAGGCGCGCGGTATCTGGGCCGCAGCGTGCCGCGCCCGCCGCACTGGACCGGCTTCTGCCTGGAACCGCAGGCCATCGAATTCTGGATGGACCGCCCGTTCCGCCTGCATGAGCGCCGCCGCTTCACCCGCCTGCCCGATGGCGGGTGGACCAGCACGCTGCTCTATCCATGAGCAGCGCGGCATCCCTTAATCGCAGCGCGGCGCTGGCCAGCACGGCGGTTGCGCTGCTGCTGGTCGGCCTGAAGGTCTGGGCGGCGTGGACCACCGGCTCCACCGCGATGCTGGGCAGTCTGGCCGATACCGCGCTGGATCTCGTCGCCAGCCTGGCAACGCTGGCCGGGGTGTGGGTGGCCGCCCAGCCGGACGACGACAACCACCGCTTTGGCCATGGCAAGGCCGAAGCGCTGGCGGCGATGTTCCAGGTGGTGCTGATTTCCATTTCCGCGCTGACCCTGGCGGCGCGCGCGATTGGCCAGTGGTTCGCGGGGGCGCGGCCCGAAGCGGCCGAGGGCGGGATTGCCGTGTCGGTCATCGCCATGCTGGCCACGGTCGCGCTGCTGGCGTGGCAGCACCGCGTGATCCGCCAGACCGGCAGCCTGGCGATTGCGACCGACCACATGCATTACCAGTCGGACCTGTTCCTGAACCTGGCGGTGATCGCCGCGCTGGCGCTGGATCAGTATGCCGGGCTTGCCGGGGCTGACCCGTTCTTTGGCCTGGCCATTGCGCTATGGCTGGGCTGGGGCGCGTGGGGGGCATCGCAGGATGCGGTCGACCAGCTGATGGACAAGGAATGGCCGCCGGAAAAGAAGGACCGCTTTCTGGCCGTGGTTGCCCGCCATCCGGAACTGCGCGGTCTGCACGACTTGCGCACCCGCACGTCCGGCAACCGCGATTTCGTGCAGTTCCACGTCGCAGTCGATCCGGGCATGACGATCCGCGCCGCGCATGACGTGATGGACGAGATCGAGGCCAAGCTGCTGGCCGAGTTTCCCGGCGTCGAAATCCTGATTCATCCCGATCCGGAAGGCCATGTGGACCCCACGGACCTGTCATCCGAAGACCTGCTCGCGAACCGGGGTTAATCGAACAGCTGGATGATCCGCGCAATCCCGGCGCGAACCGGTTCGTGCTGGCCATCCGGGGTCTTGCCCAGCCGCACCACGGTGACGCCCAGCGTGGGGGCCACGACCACGTATTGTCCCAGGTGCCCGTTCAGGGAGAACGTGCTGGTCGGCGCGCCGGGCCACTGCACGGTCCCGTCGTCCACTTGCGGGCGGTTCAGCCAGACTTGCGCGCCATAGCCGGCGTTGCGCGGGCTGGGCTTCAGCATGAACTCGATCCAGCCGGACGGGACCAGCTGCGCGCCTTTGACCGCGCCCTTGTTGCGCAGGAATTCGCCGAACTTTGCCCAGTCGCGCGCCGTGCCGTGGATCAGGCTGCCGCCGATCAGGGTGCCGGACGCGTCGAATTCCGGGATCATGCTGCGCATCCCGATCGGATCGAACAGCCGGGTGTGGAGGTAATCGCTGACGATCCGGCGGCGTTCTTCGGGGGTGTTGGCGGCCGGGTCCGGATTGGTGATCAGCGCGCGTGCGGCCAGATCTGCCAGAATCACGGTGGTCGCGCTGGAATATTCCCACTTGCGGCCCGGTTCCGCTTCCAGCGGCTGCGCCTCGGCATAGGCGGCCATATTGTCGCGCCCGTCGAGGAACAGCATGCGCACTTCATCGGATTCATAAACCGGCTGCCCGGCCTCGGTATGTTTCAGCCCGGATCGCATCTGCAGCAGCTGGCGCAGGGTGATTTCCCCGCGCGGATCGCCCGCCCGCTGCCAGGCGGGGATCGGCACGCTTTCATCCAGCCGCAGGCGGCCATCCGCCACCAGTTGCCCGATCATCACTGCGGTGATCGTCTTGGCCATCGACCAGCTGATGAAGCGCGTGTTTTCATGATAGCCGGGGGCATAGCGTTCCGCCACGATCCGCCCGTTCTTGAGCACCAGCACGGCGCGGGTTTCCGCCATGTCTTCCGCCGTGAACAGGCGGTCGACCGCGCGGGCCAGCGCCTCGCGCGGGGGGCCGGGCTGCTTCACCACTGCGGCCAGTGCCCGCTGGTCCAGCGGCGGCGGGGCCGAATCGCCGCTTGCGCCGCCGCAGCCGATCAGGACTGGCAGGGCAAGCAATGGCAGGATAAGGGAAAGGCGGCGTGGCGACATGCCGCGCATCCCTCGCCCAAAGGCACCGCAATGGCAACCTCTAACCCCGTTTCCGGACCAGCCCTGGATCCGCCGCGCTCTCGCCGGCCATCGCGCTGGCCGATGCGCCTGCTTCTGCTGGTGGCGGCGCTGGCGGCAATCGGCCTGGCGTGGTTCTGGCAACCGCTGAACAGCTTTGCGCTGACCGGGGCGTCCTATGCGGCGCGGGTGGGGTGCTCCTGCCGGTTCGTGGGCGGGCGTGACCTGTCGGATTGCCGGAAGGATTTCGAATCCGGAATGGAACTGATTACGTTGAGCCAGGATGCCGAAGCCAGAAGCGTAACCGCACGCTTTCCGCTATTGGCGACGCAAACCGCCACCTATCGCGAGGGCGAAGGATGCAAGTTGCAGCCCTGGACCGATTGATAAAAGTACAATTCATTGAAATGAAAGATGAAATCTTTAAGGGCGGGTGCGCGTGAACCGGTTATCGGGGGGTCAAGACGGCGTGATGAAAGAACTGGCAATTCACCCGGTGGTTCTGTGCGGCGGCAGCGGCACGCGGCTTTGGCCGCGCAGCCGGGCGGCGATGCCCAAGCCGTTCCTGCCGCTCGTCGGCGATTCGACCCTGTTCGAGGCGACCTTGCGCCGCAGCGGCCGCGATGGCGGGTTTGCCGCACCGGTGGTGGTGACCGGGGCCGCGCATCTCACCCATGTCGAAGCGCAACTGGGCGACGCGCCGGGGGCGCAGATCATCGTTGAACCCTGCG
>JAYRDH010000058.1:0-13725 GCA_041909515.1 Novosphingobium sp.
CCCCGCCCCGTGGGGGGGGTGGGCCGGGCCTGTTTTTCGCCCCACCCCCCCCGCGGGGGGGGTGGGGTTTGGGGTGGGGGCTCTCACCGCGCGGGCTAAACCCCCATCCCAACCCTTCCCCCACGGGGAAGGGCCTTTCATGTCAAGAGCCGTTACAGATCCTCGCGTTCCAGCGCGGATTGATAGGACCACTGCGGCGCGGGCGTGCAGCCGCCTTGCCGGACATAGAGGCAGGCCTTGACCGGCCCGTTGCTTTCGCACTTCACTTGCAGATAGCCCCCGGCGCCGACCGGGCGGTCCTCGAACACCAGCGTGTTGGCGGCGGCGGCCAGATTGCGCGGAATGCGCTGCCCTTGCGCCATCACGCCCTCTGGCGCGATGTAGAGCGGCGCCTGACGCGGCAGCAGCGCGGGCACCAGATGCGCGCGCCACTGGTCGGGCAGAGCGATGCCGCAGGCCGATCCGGCGCGGACATGGTCCTGCACCACGCGCGGGATCGGTCCGCCGCCGCGCATCGCGCCCGCGCCGCCCGACATCTGCTCCGCCGTCAGCGACAGCACGATCCAGCCTGCCCCCAGCAGCGCCAGTTGCACCGGCCCCACCGCCTTGCCCCGCGCGGCGCGCAGCCGCTCCAGCAGACTGACGCTGCCGATCGCGGCCAGCACCAGCAGCAGGAAGGAGGACAGCCAGATGAAGCGATATTCCTTGTGCGCGATCAGGCTGTGGAACGCCACGTTCGCGGCCAGCGCCCACAGCACCGGGCGGTATCGGTGCGGCACCATCAGCGCCGCCGCCACGATCAGCGGCGCGCCGGGGCCAAGGTGGACTGCCAGCCATGTGAAGTAATCGAACGGCCCGTTCTCGCCAAAGCGCGCCGCGCGGCTTTCGCCAATGTTGTAGCTGAAATTGACCCAGATCCATTCGAACGGCCAGCGCCCCATGCCCAGATCGCTGACAGCGCCGATCGCGCCCGCGCCCAGCCCGCCCAGCACCAGCTGGCCCCACGCCTTCCAGTCGGCCCGCAAGGTCAGCAGCGCCAGCACCGCGGCGAACGGCGCGAACTGTAACCGCACCACCACGCCCAGCCCCAGCAGCAGCCCGGCCCAGCGCAGTGCACCGGCGCGGCGCTCATCCGCCAGCAGCAGCGGCACCGCGCAGGCGATCAGCCCGGTCGCCAGCACTTCGGACAGCAGCAGGTTCGAAAACAGCACGCTCTCATACCATACCGCCGCCACCAGCAGCGCGATCAGCGCCTGCGCCCGGCCCGTCAGCGCGCCCAGCTTCCACGCGGCAGGCAGGGCCAGCAGGGTGAGTGCGACGAAGCTCCACCGTGCCAGCAGCATCGCGCCCAAGGTGCCGGGGGCGAACCGCTCACCCAGCCACCACGGCACGCTCAGCAGCTGCGCGATGCCGCCATTGCGCGCGCCGTAGCGGTATTCCCACGGAACGATGCCCTGCCCGGTGGCGAGCCGCTTGGCCTGCTCAAGGTATTGCATCAGTTCATCGGCGTGGCTGATGTCGAACGGCGCAAACGCCCGCCAGCGCAGCACCAGTCCGGCCAGCGCCACGGCGACCACGGCCAGCATCCAGCCTCGCGACGATCCGGTTTGCCCCTGCATCGTCAATGGCATAGCGGGGCAGGGGCACCCTGTCACGGGCCACCCATCACGCACCTTTTCCCTTCCCCGCGATTTCACCCTGTGCAATAGAACAAAGCATGATCGCAAAGCTGACAGGCCTGCTGGATGATTTTGGCCCCGACTGGGCGGTGATCGACGTGAACGGGGTGGGCTACCTCGTCCACTGCTCGGTCAAGACGCTCGCCGCGCTGGGTGTGCGGGGGGACCGGGTGACGCTCCATACCGAATTGCAGGTGTCGGAAAACGACATGCGCCTGATCGGGTTCGGCAGCGCGGGTGAACGCGAATGGTTCCGGCTGCTGACCGGGGTGCAGGGCGTGGGCAGCAAGATGGCACTGGCCGTCCTCTCCGCGCTCAGCACCGAGGAACTGCAACGCGCCTGCGCGGGCGGCGATGTCGCGATGGTCTCCCGCGCGCAAGGCGTGGGGACGAAAATCGCCACCCGGATCGTCAACGAGTTGAAGGACAAGGCCGGAGGGCTGCCTACCATCCCCGGCGCCCCCGGCGTGGCCGCCGCCCCCGCCGGATCGGTCAGCGCGGATGCTGTGTCGGCGCTCCAGAACCTCGGCTTCAAGCCCAACGTCGCCACGGACGCCGTCGCCCGCGCGCTCGATGAACTGGGCGACGGGGTGGGGCTGAATGATCTCGTGCGAGCGGCGCTAAAGCGGGTGGCGGGATGAGGACCCAATCGTTCATCGCGTTCGGAGCTTCGATCTTTGCTGCCACGCCAGCCGTGGCTTGCATGGAAGATCCCTTGCCGCGGGCATTGGTCTTTGGGGCGAAGCCGGACGTTCAGCCGGGAACCTTTGCCATCAAACTGAAGATCAAGTCGCTTGTTCCCAAGTCTTATGATGCCAGTGTCCTTGTCACCGATGGTCCAACCGACTTGGTCGGGCAGACGGTCATCCTCGCCCCTGAAAACCTTGGTTCGTGCACGGGGCTCGGTCGGCAATCCGGTTACGCGGTTGTTCGCAGGTCCATCGTGGACGGCAAGGCCATGCTGATCGGTTTGGCGTATGAACGATCCTGGGTCGACGCGCTGTTCGCATTTTTCGGCATGGAGCCATACTACGTCCCCGCCCAGTATCAGCCGCCGGTTCGCTTCTAATGACCGATAACCCCCTCCTTTCCGCGCATCGCCAGATCGAGGACGCTGACGCGGCGCTGCGGCCCAAGACGCTGGCCGAGTTCGTCGGGCAGGCGGCGGCGAAGGACAACCTGCGGGTGTTCATCGAAAGCGCGAAATCGCGCGGTGAGGCGATGGACCATGTGCTGTTCTATGGCCCGCCGGGGCTGGGCAAGACCACGCTGGCGCAGATCGTCGCGCGCGAACTGGGGGTGGGGTTCCGGGCGACCAGCGGCCCGGTGATTGCCAAGTCGGGCGATCTGGCCGCGCTGCTGACCAATCTGGAACCGGGCGACGTCCTGTTCATCGATGAGATCCACCGGATGAGCCCGGTGGTCGAGGAAGTGCTGTACCCGGCGATGGAGGACCGCGCGCTCGATCTGATGATCGGGGAAGGGCCGTCGGCGCGCTCGGTGCGGATCGATCTGCCGCCGTTCACGCTGGTCGGCGCGACGACGCGGCAGGGGCTGCTGACCACGCCGCTGCGCGACCGCTTCGGCATTCCGGTACGGCTGAACTTCTACACCGTACCCGAACTGGAACGCGTGGTGACGCGCGGCGCCGGACTGCTGGGGATCGGGATGGACCCGGACGGCGCGCGTGAGATTGCGCGGCGCGCGCGCGGCACTCCGCGCGTGGCCGGACGGCTGTTGCGCCGGGTGCGCGATTTCGCACACGTGGCGGGCAATGGCACGGTGACGCGCGCGGTGGCGGACGATGCGCTGACCCGGCTGGAAGTGGACTCGCTGGGGCTGGATGCGCAGGACCGGCGGTACCTGCACATGATCGCGGATATCTACAAAGGCGGGCCGGTCGGCGTGGAAACGCTGGCGGCGGGGCTGTCGGAACCGCGCGACACGATCGAGGAAGTGGTCGAACCCTACCTCATCCAGCTGGGCCTGATCGCCCGCACCGCGCGCGGGCGCTGCCTCAACGACCGGGGCTGGCAGCACCTGGGAATCGCCCCGCCCAATGGCGGCACCGGGGGCCAGATCGGCGGCCTGTTCGATTCGCCGCAACCGGGTGAAGGTTAACGCTGTTCCGGTCGCGGCAGTTGTACTTGGCGGCAATTCGGTTTCAGAATGAGACACTTGGCAGCGGCGGCGGGGTTAAATCACTGGAATCCCATGCCGGGACAGCGGAATCACGGTTAACGGCGTTGAGGCTTTAACCTTCCTCTGTGCTTTTGGACCCACAGGGGCGTGCTGGCAGCGGTGGCTGCAGGCTTGTTTCGTCCCGGTGGGCAAAGAGAGCAGAGCTTATGTCGGTTCGGATGGCGCTTGTGAAATTGTCGGCCCTGGCGGCTGGCGGGGCGGTCGTCGGTGGGGGCGCGGTGCACGTGGCAGAGGCTCCGGCCGCCAAGGTGCAGTACGTCAAGCAGGCCAAGGCCGCACCCGCGCGCGTGGCCAAGCGCAAGATCGTCCGCACTGCCGCCGCCGAACCGCGCAAGATGAAGCGCATCCGCCGCGTCGTGACCAAGACCGTCAGCTGCGCCCCGGCCGCCGAGCCGCAGCAGATGGCGATGGCCATGCCCGTCCTGCCGCAGTTGCCGCAGATGCCGATGCCTTCGGGCGGTGGTGATGGCGGCCCGGTGGTGATCGGCGGTTCGGGCGGCTTCGGCTTTGGCGGGGGCTTCTTTGGCGGATTTTTCGGCGGCAGCGGCGGCAGCAGCGGCAGCGTGGTGGTTTCCACCACCACCTCTGGCGGCTCCACCTCCACTTCGACGTCCGGTGGCTCGACCTCGTCGTCGGGCGGTTCCAGTTCCACTTCGACTGGCGGCTTCACCTCGACCGGCGGATCGACTTCGACCTCGACCGGCGGGCTGACCAGCACGACCACCACCGGCGGGATCACCAGTTCCAGCACGACCTCGACAGGCGGCGTGTCGACTTCCACGGGCGGGGTTTCCACCTCCACGGGCGGCGTGTCGACTTCCACGGGTGGTGTTTCCACCTCCACGGGCGGCGTGTCGACCTCTACCGGCGGGGTCTCCACCTCCACGGGCGGGGTTACTAGCAGCACCTCAACCAGTTCGGGTAACGTCAGCACCTCGTCGGGTAATGTCAGCTCGTCGTCCGGCAACAATTCGACTTCGTCGTCGTCGGGCAACGTGTCGACGTCCAGTTCGACGTCTTCGTCGGGCAACGTTTCGACCAGTTCCTCGACATCGGGCAACGTCAGCACCAGCACTTCGTCGAGCACCAGCACATCGGGCAATGTCTCGACCAGCACCAGTTCATCGACTTCATCGAGCACGAGTTCTTCGTCCTCAACGTCGAGCTCGACCAGTTCGGGCAACACCTCGTCGGGCAACACGTCCAGCGGGACGGACGTGCCCGCGCCGCCGATGATGCTGTTGTTTGGCGCTGCGGCGGCCGCGCTCGTCGGGCGGCGGCGGCTGGCACGCCGCACGGCCTGAGCGGGCCGTCTGGCGCAGACAAGAAAAAGGGCGGTCCCTGCGGGCCGCCCTTTTCCGTTTGTCGTGTGTGCGGGGATCAGCCTTTGCTGGCCAGGATCGCGTCAAAGCGCTCCTGTTCCGCGCGTTTCCGCGCCTTGGCCCGGTGCGGCGGCCGCCAGAACAGCTTGCTGAACCACGGCATCGCATAGGCTTCCAGGTCGTCGGCGACAGCATTGGCCACGCGCAGACAATCCTCTGCGCTGTCGGCGTCATAGCTGTACCAGAACGTTTCCCCGACCTCCGTCAGTTCCCCCAGCGGACGCATGGTCCGGCGGGCAAGGCGCAACAACAGCGGATCGTCCCACGTCGTGTCGCGCCACAATTGGGGTGACCGCAGGCACGGTTCGATCGCATTGCGCGAGGCAAACGGCAGAAAGCGGATGCGCATGACGCGCACGGTCAGCCGGCACGCGCCATGCTTCTTGTAGTAATCGCCATGCTGGATGCGGATGACCCAGGCCGTGGAGCCGTGACGCTGGAGGAAGCCGCGCGACCCGCGCCGCTTCCACCCAAGCGCCCCCAGACGCGGTGCAAGCACCTCGTCCAGAGCGCCCTGGACCGGGGTTTCCAACATCAGGCAGCCAGCTTGCGCAGCACGTAGTGCAGGATGCCGCCGTTGTTGAAATACTCGATTTCGTTGGCGGTATCGATCCGGCACAGCGCGGTGAAGCTGAAGCTGCTGCCATCCTTGCGGGTGACGACGACTTCCACGTCCTGGCGCGGTTGCAGGCTGGCGACGCCGGTGATGGTGAAGGTGTCGTCACCGGTCAGGCCCAGCGTTTCGCGGGTCTGGCCGTCCTTGAACTGCAGGGGCAGCACGCCCATGCCGACCAGGTTGGAACGGTGGATACGCTCAAAGCTTTCCACGATCACCGCGCGCACGCCCAGCAGGTTGGTGCCCTTGGCCGCCCAGTCACGGCTGGAGCCGGTGCCGTATTCCTTGCCCGCGACGACGACCATCGGAGTGCCATCGGCCTTGTGCTTCATCGCCACGTCATAGACCGGAAGCACTTCGTCGCCATAGCGGCTCATCCCGCCTTCAATGCCGGGAACCATTTCGTTGCGGATGCGGATGTTGGCAAAGGTGCCGCGCATCATCACTTCGTGGTGGCCGCGGCGCGCGCCATAGCTGTTGAAGTCGGCCTTGGCGACCTGATGCTCCATCAGCCACTGGCCCGCCGGGCTGTCCGCCTTGATGTTGCCGGCCGGGCTGATGTGGTCGGTGGTGATCGAATCGCCCAGGATCAGCAGCGGCTTGGCCTCGACGATGTCCTGCACCGGGGCCGGGGTCATCGTCATGCCTTCGAAGTAGGGCGGGTTGGCGACATAAGTCGAACCGGCGCGCCACGAATAGGTTTCGCTGCCCGTCACGTTGATCGCCTGCCAGTGCTCATCGCCCTTGTAGACGTCGGCATAGCGGGCCTGGAACATTGCGCGGTCCATGCACGAAGCCATCGTGCTGGCGACTTCCTCGTTGGTCGGCCAGATGTCCTTTAGGAACACGTCCTGGCCATCCTTGCCCTTGCCGATCGGGGTCGTGACGAAGTCTTCGATCACGGTGCCCTTCAGCGCATAGGCCACCACCAGCGGCGGCGAGGCGAGGAAGTTGGCGCGCACGTCGGGGCTGACGCGGCCTTCGAAGTTGCGGTTGCCGGAAATCACAGCAGCGGCGACGAGGCCGTTTTCGTTGATCGCCTTGCTGATCGGTTCGGCCAGCGGGCCGGAGTTGCCGATGCAGGTGGTGCAGCCATAGCCGACCAGGTTGAACCCGACGTTGTCGAGGTGCGACTGGAGGCCGGCCTTTTCGAGGTAGTCGGTGACGACCTGCGACCCCGGTGCGAGGCTGGTCTTTACCCACGGCTTGGGCTTCAGGCCCAGTTCGTCAGCCTTCTTGGCGACCAGACCGGCGGCGACCAGCACGCCGGGGTTCGACGTGTTGGTGCAGCTGGTGATGGCGGCGATCATCACGTCACCGTCACCGATGTCGAAGTCCTTGCCTTCGACCGGAACGCGGGTCTGCGCCTTCTTGTAGGTGTCGGCCATGTCCTTGTTGAACACGTCGTCCACTTCCGTCAGGTCCACGCGGTCCTGCGGGCGCTTCGGCCCGGCGAGCGACGGCACGACGGTACCCATGTCGAGTTCCAGCGTGCTGGAGAACACGGCGTCCGGCGCGTTGGGATCGATCCAGAAGCCCTGCTCCTTGGCATAGGCTTCGACCAGCGCGATCTGGTCTTCTTCACGGCCGGTCAGGCGCAGGTAATCCAGCGTCTTGTCGTCGATGCCGAAGAAGCCGCAGGTCGCGCCGTATTCCGGCGCCATGTTGGCCAGCGTCGCGCGGTCAGCCAGCGAAAGCGAGGCAAGGCCGGGGCCATAGTATTCGACGAAGCGGCCCACCACGCCATGCTTGCGCAGCATGTTGGTGCAGGTCAGCACCAGGTCGGTCGCGGTCACGCCTTCCTTCAGCGCGCCAGTCAACTTGAAGCCGACGACTTCGGGGATGAGCATCGAGACCGGCTGGCCCAGCATCGCGGCTTCGGCTTCGATCCCGCCGACGCCCCAGCCCAGCACGCCCAGGCCGTTGATCATCGTGGTGTGGCTGTCAGTCCCGACGCAAGTGTCGGGATAGGCCACGGTGGCGCCGGTCTGGTCCTGCGAAGTCCACACCGTCTGCGCGATGTTTTCCAGGTTGACCTGATGGCAGATGCCGGTGCCGGGGGGCACGGCGTAGAAGTTGTTGAGCGACTTGGAACCCCACTTCAGGAAGTCATAGCGCTCCATATTGCGGTGGTATTCGATCTCGACGTTCTGTTCGAACGCCTTGGGGTGGCCGAATTCATCGACCATGACCGAGTGGTCGATCACCAGGTTCACGGGAACCAGCGGGTTGATCTTGCTGGTATCGCCGCCCAGCGTGGCAATGGCGTCGCGCATCGCGGCCAGATCGACGACGCAGGGCACGCCGGTGAAGTCCTGCAGTAGCACGCGGGCCGGGCGGTACTGGATTTCGTTCTGCGATTCGGACGGGTTCTTCTGCCAGTCGACCAGTGCCTGGGCATCCTGGGTCGACACGGTGAAACCGCCGTCTTCAAAGCGCAGCAGGTTTTCCAGCAGCACCTTCATGCTGAACGGCAGGCGGCTGATGTCGCCCAGCTTGGCCGCGGCCTTCTTCAGCGAGTAATAGGCAAACTCCTTGCCCCCCACGTTCAGCGTGCTGCGCGTACCGAGTGTATCCTGTCCGACCTGGGTCATCCCTGCTGATCTCCTTGAATGTGGCACCGGGCCAGCTGCGCCTGCATTCGCACGTGCAGCAACGTCGGTTGTTCGGCGCTGCCGATGCGCGCGAATCCCCCGCGCGTCAAGGGGAGTGGGGGATATTAGACTAAAGTGCGGTCTGTTCGATATGCTCTTTACGCGGGGCGGCAATCGCGCAGCCGATAACGATCAACACGACGCCGATCACGGTGGGCACCGTCACCGGTTCGGCAAACATGAACCAGCCAATGATCGCGGCCCAGATGAACGCCGTGTATTCGATCGGCAGCAGCACCTGCGTTTCGGCGCGGCCATAGCCCCACGAGATCACCATCAGCGAAATCATCGCCAGCACCGCGCCCGCGCCGATGTCCAGCAGCGCGCGGGCGCCCGGCACGGCCGCCAGCCAGGGCGCGGCCAGGCCCAGGAACAGCGCGACGAACACCGTCTGGAACAGCGCGACCTCGGTCGGGCCGGACAGCAACGCCTGCTTGCGCTGGAGGATCAGGTTGAAGGCATAGAGCACGGCCGACAGCAGGATCGCGCCGATCCCCCAGGCGGCATCGTCGCTGAAATCCTGCTCGCCAATGCGCGCCGCGCCGATCACCACCACGCCCGCCAGCCCCAGCAGCGAGGCGAGGATCGCCCGCCGCCCGATGGTTTCGCCCAGCAGCACGGCGGCAAGGTAGAGCGCGATCAGCGGCGCAATGAACGACAGCGCGATGCCTTCCGCCATCGGCACGCGCACCAGCCCCCAGAAGAACGTCGTCGCCATGCCCCCGCTGACCATTCCGCGCAGCGCGTGGAGCTTCATCGCCCCGACATCCGGCCAGACCCCGCCGCGCAGCTTCCACAGCGGGAACATCAGCGCGGTCCCGATCAGCGAGCGGAACAGCATCGCGTTATAGGCCCCGACCGCGATCGAAGCGTTCTTCATCAGCCCGTCCATCACGCTGAACAGCGCGATGCCCACCGTCACCGCGATGAACGGGGCGGCGTGGTGTTCGTGGTGGGGAGCGGGGGAAGCGCTGGACACCTGCTCCCCTTATCCCAGCACTCGGCGCTTGTCGAAGGGCGACGGCCTAAAGCGTCTTGATGATCGCGGAAAAGTCCTGCCCGCCGTTCCCAGCCGCGTTGAACGCGGCGTAGAGTTCCTCGGCGCGTGCTCCCATCGGCACTTGCGATCCGGCGGAGCGGGCCGCTTCCATCGCCAGCTTCAGGTCCTTGAGCATCAGCGCGGCGGCGAACCCGCCCTGATAGCCGTTGTCCGCCGGGCTGGCCGGGCCGACGCCGGGAACCGGGCAATAGCTGGTCATCGACCACGACTGGCCCGACGCCTTGCTGGAAATGTCGTAGAAGGTCTGGAGGTCCAGCCCCAGCTTCTCGGCCAGCGCAAAGGCCTCGCACGTGGCGATCATCGTCGCGCCCAAAATCATGTTGTTGCAGATCTTGGCGGCTTGCCCCGCGCCGCTGTCCCCGGCGTGGATCACCGCCTTGCCCATCGCGGACAGGATCGGTTCGGCCTTGGTGAAAGCATCCGCGCTGCCGCCGACCATGAAGGTCAGCGTGCCGCCATTGGCCGCCGCGATCCCGCCCGAAACCGGGGCATCGACCATCGGATAGCCCGCCGCTGCCGACGCCGCGCCAACCTTGCGCGCGGTATCGACGTCGATGGTCGAGCAATCGAGCAGCAGCGCCCCCGCCGGGGCATGGCCGATGACGTCGCCGGTATAGACGCTCTCGACGATCGCCCCGTTGGGCAGCATCGAGACGACCGCATCGGCCCCCTGCACGGCGTCTTGCACCGAAGTGTAGGTAGTGCAGCCATTTTCAGCGGCGCGGGCGAGGGCGTCTGCCGAGAGGTCGAAGGCGTGGACGTCATGCCCGGCCTTCACCAGGTTCGCGGCCATCCCGCCGCCCATGTTGCCAAGGCCGATGAAGGCGATCTTCATGGGCTTACTTTCCCTGCCACACGCCGGGCCGCTTTTCGATGAACGCGGCCATGCCTTCGGCCTTGTCCTCGGTCGCGGTCAGGACCTGGAAGATGCGGCGTTCCAGCAGCACGCCCTGTTCCAGCGTGGTTTCGAACGCGGCGTTGACCATTTCCTTATTCGCGATCGCGGCCAGCGGCGGCATCGCGGCGATTTCGGCGGCGGTCTTGAGCGCTTCGTCGAGCAAGCTGGCGAGCGGCACCACGCGCGCGACGAGGCCGCTGCGCTCGGCTTCCTCGGCGCCCATCATCCGCCCGGTCAGGCACATTTCCATCGCCTTGGCCTTGCCCACGGCGCGGGTCAGACGCTGGCTGCCGCCCATGCCGGGGGCGACGCCCAGCTTCACTTCGGGCTGGCCAAAGCGGGCGGTGTCTGCCGCGATGATGAAGTCCGCCATCATGGCCAGTTCGCATCCGCCGCCCAGCGCAAAGCCGTTGACGGCGGCGATCCAGGGCTTGCGGGTGGTCTTGACCAAATGGCTGGTCCAGCGGCTGAAGAAGTCTTGGGCGTAGAAGTCCGCGGCCGGCTTGTCGGCCATTTCCTTGATGTCGGCCCCGGCGGCAAAGGCTTTTTCGCCCGCGCCGGTCAGCACTGCGCAGCGCTGCGACGGGTCGGCTTCAAACGCGCCGAAAGCGGCGATCAGGTCTTCCAGCACCAGACTGTTCAGCGCGTTGAGCGCTTGCGGACGGTTCAGCGTGATCAGCGTGACCGCGCCGCGCTGTTCGACCAGGATGTTTTCAAATTGGGACATCGTCTCAGTTCTCCAGCTTCGTCATGCTGAACGTGTTTCAGCATCCATCGCGCCTTCAGGAACAGTTCGTTCGGGCGGAGGGATGGACCCTGAAACGAGTTCAGGGTGACGATGTTCTTTCAAGGGGGCGCCATTCTTCCGTTGCCGAAAGCGGTGCGAAAATGTTGGCGATCAGGTCATCGGTCACGCCTTCGGGCGTGGCCGGGTTCCACTGCGGCGCGTTGTCCTTGTCGACGATGACCGCGCGCACGCCTTCGGCAAAGTCGGGCAGGGTCAGCACGCGGCTGGCGATCCGGTATTCCATTGCCATGTTGGCGGCGAAATCGGCGCAGGTCAGGCTGTCGGCCAGCTGGCGCAGTGCGACCTTGCAGGTCTGGGGCGACTTGGTGCGCAAGGTGGCGAGTTCCTTCGCGGCCCATTCGCTGTCGTCGGCTTCAAGGCTGGCGAGGATGTCCTCATACCGGTCCGACGCGAAATGCTTTGCGATGCGCGCCGCGTTGTCCTCGATCCGGGCATGGGGCGGGGTGGCGGACAGCGCGGCCAGCACCTGACCCGGTTCATGTCCCTTGGCGATCCGGGCTTTGGCTTCGGCCAGTTCGTCGTGCGGCAAGTAGTGCGTGGCAAGGCCGGCCCACTTGCATTCCGCGCCGTCAAACCGCGCGCCGGTCAGCGCCAGAAATTGCCCGATCCGCCCCGGCAGGCGTGACAGATACCAGCCGCCGCCGACGTCGGGGAACAGGCCGATCCCGGTTTCGGGCATGGCATAGCGGGTGTTTTCGGTGGCCACGTGGAACCGCGCGGGCTGCGAAATGCCCACGCCGCCACCCATCGTGATCCCGTCCATGAACGCCACCACGGGCTTGTCATAAGTGAAGATCAGGTGGTTGAGCTGGTATTCGTCGTGAAAGAACTGCCGCCCGGACACGCCGCCGTCGTTCAGCGCCGAATTGCGCAGAAACGCGATGTCCCCGCCAGAGCAGAAGCCCCGCCCTTCGGCATGGTCGATGATCACCGCGCGCACGTCGGGATCGTCCCGCCATTCGAGCAGCGCGGCGGTCATCGCGTGGACCATCGGCAGGGTCAGCGCATGAATCGCCTTGGGGCGATTGAGCGAGAGGAACCCGGCGGCTCCTTCGCGGCGGATGATAATGTCGTCGGTCCCAGAGATATTGGTCATGGCCGCAGCAGGTCCCGTCCCACGATCATCCGCATGACCTGGTTGGTTCCTTCGAGGATCGAATGAACCCGCAGGTCACGCCAGAACCGCTCGATCGGATAGTCCTTGAGGTAGCCATAGCCGCCGAACAGTTGCAACGCATCGTTGACGATCTTGCTGCCGTTGTCGGTCGCCAGCCGCTTGGCCATGGCCGAGAAGCGCGACTTGTCGGGCGCGCCCGCCGACACCTTGCAAGCGGCGAGGTACAGCAGCGCCCGCGCCGCTTCCAGATCGGTTGCCATGTCGGCCAGCATGAACTGGGTATTCTGGAAATCGGCCACCGGCTGGCCGAACTGCTGGCGGTCCCTGGTATAGGCAATCGCCTCATCCAGACAGCGTTGCGCCCCGCCGAGCGAGCAGGCCCCGATGTTGAGCCGCCCGCCGTCGAGGCCAGCCATCGCGAAGCGGAACCCGTCCCCTTCCGCGCCGACGCGATTGGCCACCGGCACGCGGCAATCCTCAAAGATCACTTGCGCGGTGGGGCTGGCGTTCCAGCCCAGTTTCTTTTCCGGCGCGCCGAACGACAGGCCGGGCGTATCCTTGTCCACCACGACGCAGGAAATGCCCTTTGCGCCGTTATCGCCGGTGCGGACCATCACGACATAGACGTCGTTCACCCCGCTGCCCGAAATGAACTGCTTGGTGCCGTTGAGGACATAATGGTCCCCGTCGAGCCGCGCGCTGGTTTTCAGCGCTGCCGCGTCCGATCCGCTGCCGGGCTCGGTCAGGCAATAGCTGGCGATCTTGTCCATCGACACCAGGTCCGGCAGATAGCGCGCCTTCAGGTCAGCGCCGCCGAACGTGTCGATCATCCACGCCGCCATGTTGTGGATCGAGATATAGGCGCTGGTCGCCGGGCAGCCATAGGCCATGGCTTCCATGATCAACGCCGCTTCCAGCCGCCCAAGCCCGATCCCGCCCGATTCCTCGGACACATAGATCGCGCCAAAGCCCAGTTCCCCCGCCGCTTTCCAGACGTCGACGGGGTAATGGTGATCCTCGTCCCACTGCGCGGCAAAGGGCGTGATCCGGTCGGCGGTGAACTTGCGCGCCATGTCCTGAATGGCGAGCTGGTCTTCGGTCAGGGCAAACTGGTTCATCATGGGTCTTGCCTATCTCACCCCATTGTCGGGATGACAAATGCATTTCCGCCGTCGGGCGAGCCGTCGGGCCAGCGGGCGGTGACGGTCTTGACCTTGGTCCAGAACTTCACCCCTTCCATGCCGTGCTGGTTCGTGTCGCCAAAGGCGCTGCGCTTCCACCCGCCGAAGGTGTGATAGGCCACCGGCAC
>JAYRDH010000059.1:0-7139 GCA_041909515.1 Novosphingobium sp.
GCGTTTCCCGGCACGACCGGGCCGGACGGGGTTGACCGGATCAAGCTGGGTGCGGCGGTGTTCGGCAACCCGGATGCGCTGAAACGGCTGGAAATGATCGTCCATCCCGAAGTCGCCGAAGTGCGCCGCGCATTTCTGGCCGACAACCGCGATGCGCCGCTGATCGTGTTCGATGTGCCGCTGCTCTATGAAAAGGACGGCTGGCAATCGGTCGATGCGGTGGCGGTTGTCTCCGCCCCGGCGGACATGCAGCGCGAACGGGTGCTGGCACGGCCGGGCATGACCGTGGAGAAGTTCGAACGGATCCTGGCGCTGCAAGTGCCAGACGCGGAAAAGCGCGCGCGGGCCGATTACGTGATCGATACCGGCACTTCGCTGGCGGAAACCCGCCACGCCGTGCAGCGGCTGGTCCATGCGATCATCGCCGCGAAACCGGACGGGCAAAAATAGGGTCGATCCCCCTTGCCACCCCGCGCGGACAGGCCCATGTCTTATCCATAATGCGCGAGATTATCTTCGACACCGAAACCACGGGCCTCGATCCCAGGAACGGTGACCGGCTGGTGGAAATCGGCTGCGTCGAAATGGTCAACCGGGTCACCACCGGGGCCACCTTCCACTGCTACCTCAACCCCGATCGCGACATGCCCGCCGCCGCCGAAGCGGTGCACGGCCTGTCGGCGGCGTTCCTGGCAGACAAGCCGCGCTTTCACGAAAAGGCGGCGGAATTCCTGGAATTCATCGGCGATTCCATGCTGGTCGCCCACAATGCCAGCTTCGACTTCGGCTTCATCAACGCCGAACTGGAAGCCTGCGGACTGGAACCGGTCAGCAAGACGCGGATGATCGATACCGTGGCGCTGGCCAAGGTCCGCCATCCGGGGGCGAAGCTCAGCCTCGATGCGCTGTGCTCGCGCTATGGCATCGATCGCAGCCACCGCACCTTGCACGGCGCGCTGCTCGACGCGGAGCTGCTGGCGCAAGTCTATGTCGAGCTGACCGGGGGCCGCCAGATCGGCCTCGAACTGGCGGGTGCCCGCCAGGAAACCATTGCCGCACCGGTCGCCATGCCGGTGCGTGAACGCGTGTTCCGCCCCGCCCGCCCCCATTCGGCGAGCGAGGCAGAGCTGGCGGCACATGCCGCCTTCCTCGAATCGGTGAAGTCACCTCTGTGGAACGAATGACCCGGTTCGATTGATAACGACAGGAGAAGGTTTTCATGGATATTCGCGTTTCCGGTCACCAGGTCGAAACTGGCGAAGCGCTGCAGGCCCATGCGCAGGAGCGGATGGCGGCCATTGCGGCCAAGTACTTTACCGGCGCGTTGTCTTCCCACGTCACGTTCAATCGCGCGCCCGCCGGGGCCTTTCGCTGCGACATCGTGACCCACGTGATGCAAGGGCTGATCCTGAAGGGCGCGGGCATTGCCCATGATGCCCATGCCGCGCTGGATGTTGCCGCGGAAAAGATCGACAAGCAGCTGCGCCGTTACAAGCGCCGCCTGAACGACCGGCACGAACAGACTGCCCATGCGATGCGGCAGGAAGAAGCCGCCTATACCGTGTTCGTCGAACCCGAACCGGAAGCAGAGGAAGTGACCGTCGATGCGCCGGTCATCATTGCCGAGACCCGCGTCGATGTGCCCGAAGCCACGGTTTCGGACGCGGTGATGATGCTCGACTTGCGCAATACCAACGCGTTGCTGTTCAAGAATGCGGGCACCGGCACCTACAACATGGTGTACCGCCGCGGGGACGGTTCGATTGGCTGGGTTGAACCTTCCTGATTGAGCGCGTAAAGGCGCGGTCATTCTGAAGGGGCGAGGGGCAGGAAATTGACGGTGCGGATGCGCCGGGTTCCCGATCCTGTCCCTTTTCCCCCGCACTTGCCGGACCGGCAACTTTGGGACCATGGCCTTTCGATGACCGCACTTTTCACGCTCACGCCCGAAGCTGTCGGCACGATCGATGCAGACAGCAAGCATGCGATTCTGGATCAGCTGGCCCGGCGCTTCGCCGAAGTTTACCAGCTTGACCCGGTACTTGTGCTAGACCGGATTGAGGAGCGGGAGAAACTGGGCAGCACCGGCTTTGGCCGGGGCGTGGCCATTCCGCACGCCCGCATTCCCGATCTGGCCCGGCCGGTCGCGGTGTTTTTCCGCCTGGCCTCGCCCGTTGCGTTCGATGCGGCGGATGGGATGCCGGTGGAAATGGTGTTCGGCCTGCTGTCGCCCGAATCGGCGGGCGCCGCGCACTTGCACGCGCTGGCCGCGATCAGTCGGATGATGCGCAACGAACAGATGCATTCCGCCCTTGCCGAAGCGCCCGGCGCGGAAGCGATCTATGCGCTCATCGCCAATGACATTGACCGCAACGCCGCCTGATGCAGCCCCGGCTGGCGCGGCGCTGCACTGGCGCGCGCTGGAAGGGCTCTATGCCTCGGCCCCGGTCAACAGCCTGTTTGCCTCGCAGCTGACGATCACTGGCGAAGGCACCGCGCGGATCGCCTTCGATGTCGACGAACGCTGCTACCACGCGGCGGGCGCGGCGCATGGCACGGTCTATTTCAAGATGCTGGATGATGCCGCGTTTTATGCGGCGAACACGCTGGTCACGGACAAGTTCCTGCTGACCACGTCCTTCAACCTGCACTTTTCGCGCCCGGTGAAAGCGGGCCGGGTGATTGCCGAAGGGCGCTGGATTTCCGGTCGTCGCCGGGTGCTGGTGGCGGAAGCGCGGCTGATCGATGCCGAGGGCGAGGAGATCGGACGCGGCACCGGGACGTTCCAGCGCAGCCGTATCGCGCTGTCTGGCCTGCCCGGTTACGCCGCCGGCCTGACCGGCTGACTGGCGTGGAACCGCGCCTGCCCGCGCACCTTGAAGTCGGCGCCCTGATCCGCCGCGCCAATGCCGAAGGTGGCTTCGCCAGCGTGCTGCAAAAGGGTGAGCCGGACGCCGGGACAATCCTGCTGGTGCTGACTGAACGGGGCGGAAACGCGCGGGTTTTCGAACGGATGCCGGACCTGGAGGGCGCTCGTTCCTGGCGGCAGTCCAATGCTGAAACGCATGAAAATAAACAGGAATTCTATGACTGGCTGGACCGGCGCGGGGCTCAGGATCCGGACTTGTGGATTGTCGAACTAGATATCGCGGATGGGGAACGGTTCATCCGATAGCAAGGTTTTGATGGGTTGACTCTGCTGCACTGCCGCATCTAGGGGCGCGAACCTTTTGATGCGCAGGCGGTGCAAGCGGGCAGTCAGTCCGTTTCGCTAGCACGCAGACGGGGGGCAGCCGGCAGGTACCGGTTTGAGGGCACGGGGCCATCCGGCGATCATCCTCACCAACCTGCGTCGGGCTTGTCCACCGCCCGTTTTGTTGATTTGATGAGCAATAAACTGAACAAGGCCAGCGCACTTGCCGTGGCGGCCATGATGACTACCATTCTTGTCAGCGCCAATGGTTCCGGCGCCGCAGCGGAAAGCCTCGTTCCCGCGGCTGTTCCCCAGGAACCCACCCCCGAAATTCAACCGGCCCAGATTGAGGCTCAGGTGCAGCAAGTCCCGTCGGAAGAACCCGATGCTGTTGACTCGCTGGCCGAACTGGTTGCCGCGCAGCCGTATCCGGCAGACCTCTCCAGCGAGCTGAACTGCCTGGCCGGCGCCATCTATTTCGAAGCGAAGGGCGAATCGCTGGCTGGCCAGCTGGCCGTTGGCCGCGTCGTCGTCGCCCGGTCCAAGTCGGGACGCTTCCCCGGCAGCTATTGCGGCGTGGTGTTCCAGCCCTCGCAGTTCTCGTTCGTGCGCGGCGGCGCACTGCCCTATATCAAGAAGCAGTCGGTGGACTGGAAGGAAGCCGTCGCGATCGCGCAGATCGCGCACGAAGGCACCTGGCGTAGCCCGGTCGAAGGCGCGCTGTTCTTCCACGCCAGCCGCGTTTCGCCCGGCTGGCGCCTGCAGCGCCTGGCGCGGGTCGACAACCACATCTTCTATCGTTGAGACAATCCGCGATACGCATTTGAAAAGGGCCGGGTCACTCCGGCCCTTTTTATAGCTCGGCGCGCAGCCTGACCCACATCGGCGCGTGATCGCTGGCCTTTTCCCGCCCGCGATGATCCTTGTCGACCCCGCAGGATTCCAGCCGGTCGGCCAGTTCGGGCGAGAGCAAGGCATGGTCGATCCGGAACCCATGGTCGCGCTGCCAGGCCCCGGCCTGATAATCCCAATAGGTCCACACCCCGCCGCGTGGGTTGTGGGTGGCCACGGCGTCGGTCCAGCCATCGTGTAGCAGCCGCAAATAGGCATCGCGCGATTCCGGCTGCATCAGGGCATCGTCGGCCATGGCCTTGGGCGACCAGATGTCGGCATCGGTCGGGATGACGTTGAAGTCCCCGGTAACGATTGCGGGTACTTCCTCAGCCTTGATTGCTGCCATGCGGGCGCGCAGCCGTTCCATCCAGGCCAGCTTGTAATCGAACTTCGGCCCTGGCCGCGGATTGCCGTTGGGCAGATAGATGCACGCCACCCGCACCCCGAACACGTCTGCTTCCAGATAGCGTGACTGTTCGTCTTCTGGATCGCCCGGCAGCCCGCGCATCACCTCGACCGGCTTGGTCCCGTCCGCCAGGATTGCCACGCCATTGAAGCTTTTCTGGCCATGCCAGATCGCGTGATAGCCCAGCTTCTCGAACTCGCCGGCGGGAAAGCCTTCATCCTGCGTCTTGATTTCCTGCAGGCAGGCCACTGCCGGACGGGTTTCTTCTAGCCATTCCAGCAAGCGCGGCAGACGGGCCTTGATCCCGTTGATGTTGTAGGATGCGATTTTCATGATCGGCTACGCCGGGGGAGCGGGCAGGTGCCGTTCGAGCCGTCAGGCGAACTGATCATATCGCGAAGCTGGAACCGCAGCCGCAGCCAGAGGCCGCGTTGGGGTTGGTCACCCGGAACGCCGCGCCGCCCAGCGATTCGACGTAATCGACCTCGGCCCCGGCCACCAGGTCCAGGCTGACCGGATCGACCACCAGCGCTACGCCGTCAGTTTCGACCACCAGATCATCGCCGTCTGCCGCATCGGCCAGGCCGAACTTGTACTGAAAGCCGGAACAGCCCCCGCCTTCGACCGACAGGCGCAGGATCGCGGGCTTGCCCTGCTTCGCGGCAATCGCCGCCACGCGCGCGGCGGCAGAGGGGCTAAGAGTCATCGTTTGAGCGTCCATACCGCTGATGTAGGGCGCTTCGGCCCGTGCGGCAAGGATGCCCTCAGGCGCTCTGGATATAGCTGCGCATCGCGTCCGCTTCGGATTCGATCCGGTCGATCCGGTACTTCACCAGATCGCCGATCGAGACGAAACCGATGACCGCGCCGCCTTCCACCACCGGCAAGTGGCGAATCCGGCGCCGGGTCATCAGGCCCAGCGCTTCCAGCACTTCGGTATGGGGGGAAACGGTGATGGCCGGTGTGGTCATGGCGGTGCTGACCGGCTGGCTCAGCATTGCGGGCCCGTTCGCGGCGAGTTGATAGACCACATCGCGTTCCGAAAAGATCCCGGCGATCTTGCCGCCCGAAAAGACCGGCATCGCCCCGATCCGCCGTTCCGCCAGGATTGCCACCGCTTCGCGCACGCTCAGCGCCGCGTCGCAACTGACGACCTCACTGCTTCGCCCTTCTATCAGCCGTGCAATGGTCATTGGAACCTCTCCCGCTCCTGTTATCGCGGCAGCTTCTCATGATTCGCATTTCAGCGCCAGACCGCGCTAAGGTGGGGGTTGCGGGACGTGACCCGGCAAGGCAAAAGTACGCCGTCATGCAGAGATCGAGCCTTGATACGCCCGAAGGGGCGGCCTTTGCCTGGGCGCGGTTCCGCCGTTTCATGCGCGGCTGGGGCTGGGCCTCGTTGGTGTGCGTTATTGCGGTGGAAGCGTGGCTGTGGCCCAGTTTCGGGTTCAGCTCACTCCATGTCTATCTGGCATCGGCGGTCGGCACCGTCGGCATTGTGATGATGGTCGGCGCGCTGATGGGGCTGGTGTTCCTGTCCAGCGGCACGGGCCACGATGAATCCGTGATCGACCCGACCGAGATCGAGAAGCGGCGCTAGAGTCGCAGCTCTATTCCTCTGGTCGCAGCCGGAATTCCTCGACCGGCTGCCCGCCGACCAGATGTTCCTGAATGATCCGTTCCAGCACCGGCTGGGTACAGGAATGATACCACACCCCGTCCGGCCAGACGACCGCGACCGGTCCGGCGGCGCAGATCTTCAGGCAGTCGGCCTTGGTCCGGGCGATGCCGCCGTCGCGGTCCAGCCCCAGTTCCTTCAGCCGCTTCTTCAGGAATTTCCACGCCGGCGCGCCGACTTCGGGCGAGCAGCATTCGCCTTTCTGCGGTTCGGCGCAGAGGAAGATATGGCGACGGATGCCGTCCCCGCCGCACGTTTTCAGCGCGGCGCGGGCGCGGGCCAGTTCGGCGGGATCGACGGTCATGCTGTCAGGCTCCAGTCGCTGAGCAGGCGGGCGCGGAAATCGTCCGGAATGGGTGAGGGGGCATCGCCATCGGTGCAGACGATGATCGACCGGGCAAAGGCGACATGGCGCCCGCCCTGCGACATCAGCTGGATGATGGTAAAGCTGGTCCGCCCCACCCCTTCGATGGCGCAGCGCACTTCGACCGGATCGGGGAAATACCCTTGCGCCAGGTATTCGATCCCCATGCTGGCCACCATCGCCCGGCGCGGGGCAATCGCCTCGCGAAAGCCGATCGCAAAGTTGAACCGCACCCGGCCATCTTCCATCATCGCCGCCAGCGCGACGTTGTTGAGGTGCTGGTTGGGATCGACATCGGCAAAGCGCGTGGTCGTTTCCAGCCGGAACGGATAGCGCGCGGGGTTCAGCAGCGCGGGATCAGGGCGAGGCATCGGCTTACTTCCCCGCCTTCAGCCAGCGTTCCAGCCAGCTGAACACCGTCTGGTGCCATTGCAGCGAGTTTTTCGGCTTCAGCACCCAGTGGTTTTCATCCGGGAAGACCAGCAGTTCGGCCGGAACGCCCTTGCGCTGCAAGGCGGTAAAGGCGCCCAGTCCCTGGCTGTAGGGGATGCGGAAGTCCTTTTCGCCCAGCACGACCAGCATCGGTGTCTGCCACTGGGCGACG
>JAYRDH010000059.1:7149-13283 GCA_041909515.1 Novosphingobium sp.
GTATTCTTCTGGCGCCTCGTGGTAGGGTTTGCCGCCATGTTCCCACTCGGTGAACCACAGTTCCTCGGTGGAATAGGCCATGCCGCGATTGTCGAACACGCCGTTGTGGTTGACCAGACACTGGAAGCGGTTCGCCCACTCGCTCTGGATCCAGTTCATCATGTAGCCGCCATAGGACGCGCCCAGCGCGCAAGTCCGCGTACCGTCCAGCGCGGCATCCTGGGCCAGTGCGGCGTCGAGGCCCTTTTTCAGGTCTTCCAGCGGCTTGCCGCCCCAGTCGCGGTTGATCGCGTCGGTAAAGGCCTGGCCGTAACCGGTGGAGCCGTGGAAATCGACCGAGACGACCGCGTAACCCTGTGCCGCGAACAGCGCCGGGTTCCAGCGCGATGACCACGAATCGTTATAGCTGCCCTGCGGCCCGCCGTGGACGAACAGCAGCACCGGCAACTTGCCGGTTGCGTTCGCGGGCTTGTGGATCTGGCCCCAGACAGTCGCGCCTTGCGCCCCGGCAAAGCTGTAGCGGGTGCTGCTGACCGGCGTTAGCGCGGCGAGCGTGGCGGCATTGGCCTGGCTGAGCGCCATGCCGGGCTTGCCTTTGGCCGCGATGAAGACGTCCGCTGGACCGGCGATGGCATCGCGGGTGAAGACGATGCGGCCATCCTTCAGCGGCACGACATTGGCGATGTTGGCCTCGGTCAGCCCCTTGGGCGCCAGTTTCAGCCGCTCGACCTTGCCGCTGGCGACGTCGATGCGGAAGGCCGGGGTATCCAGCACATCCTGCGCGGTGGCGATCAGGGCTTTCGAATCGGGCGTCCAAGCCAGCGAGCTGACCGAACGGTCCCAGCCCGCCGTCAGCGCGCGCTTTTGCCCGGTTTTCAGGTTGAGCAGCTGCACCACCAGCCGGTCGGCCTCATAGCTTGGCCGCTCCATCGCCGCCCAGGCCAGCCATTGGCCATCGGGCGAGGCGGCGGGCAGCGTGTCGGTCGCCTTGTTGCCTGCCGTCAGGTTGTGCGGGGCAGTGCCATCCATCGGCGAATGCCAGATGTCGAGGTTGGTCGAAGTCGGCTCATGCCGGTCGGCCTGCCGCGCGGCGAAGAACACGCCCTTGGAATCGGCCTGCCAGGTCAGTTCCTCCGCTCCGCCTGACGGCTTGGACGGGGTGTCCCCGGTCAGCGTTCCGGGTGGGCCATCCAGTGCAGCCGCCGCACCCGTGACCTTGCCGTCCGCGCCCAGTGCCAGCGCGAAAGCGCGGCTGTAGTTGCCGGTGGTTTCCCAGCTGTCCCAGTGCCGGACAAAGCCGGAGCCGTCGCGATAGAGCTTGCCCGTGCCTGGGCCGGGCTGGCTGGTATCGCCATCGGAATCGCAGCCCAGTGTCGGGCAATCGCGCGCAACATCGCCCCAGACCAGCACGCGCTGGCCGTTGGGGGAAAGCAGGAATCCGGCGACATCGGCCTTGAAATCGCTCGCCTGAACCGGTGCGGCGGCGGGATCGGTCAGGTCCAGGAACCACAACTGGTCGCGGCCCGATTGGCCGGAAATGAAATAGAGCCGCTTCCCATCCGGGCTGAATGCGGGGCCGCTTTCGCCCGCATCGGGCAAATCGGCGATGCGCTGGGCCACGCCGCCCTTGGCCGCAACGCGCCACAGGCCGGGGGTGCGCTTGTACGTGACCGGATCGGTTTCGGTCTGCTGGAAGACCACCGTCTGCCCGTCCGGCGCCACGGCCGGTGCGCCGACGCGTTTCAAAGTGACAAGGTCCTGCGCCGTCATTGGCCGGGCTTCGGCCAGGGCGGCGTGAGGGATGAGGGCGATGGCCAGCGCGCCCAGCGCAGTCGTGATGTGCTTCATCCTGCCGGGTTAGCGGGATGGGGCGGGCGGGAAAAGGGGTTAGGCCCGTTTCCCGACAATCCGGGCGATTTCGGCGGCGACCATCCGTTCCACCAGCGGCGGCAGGTTCTTGTCCAGCCATTCTGCCAGCGCCGGGCGGAGCAACTCGCGAGTCAGCGCTTCCAGCGAGGTTTCGCCGCTGCGCACGATCTGCGGCGGCACGCCAGGTTCGGCCAGCATGGCCAGCGCGGCCAGCGATTCGCGCATCGAGCTGGCGACGCTGGCGCTCAGCAGCGGGGATTGGTCCGCTGCATCGGCCGAATCGTCGGCGATCACGGCGGCGGCGTCCAGCTCCAGCACTTCATCGGCGTCGTTGCCGGGCCGTTGCGCGGCCTTGGCGAGGCCGCGTTCGCTGCGTTCCCGCCTTTCCTGCGCCGCATCGTCGCGATTATCGCGTGCGATCACGTTCTTGATCGACGCGAGAATCTCTTCAACCGACGGTTCACCCACCTGGCGCATCTGAACTTAACCCCCGATGATCCGGCCCCGATGATCCGGACATGTCCCACACCGGGACGGAATCACTGGTCGGTTACTGAACCGTCCTGCGGCCTGGTGTCAACGGTGCGGGTGCCAAGCGCCCTGGGATCGGGATCGGTCGCCCAGTCCCAGAACTGGCCCCGCACGCGGTCGTAATTGACGTCGGGATCATAGAGCGTCCCGCCATCCAACCCCAGGTCGCGCGCTTCAGCCTTGCCCATCGCGGCCAGCAGGTTGAACCCAGCGACATAGGCATTGCGCTTGGCTGTGGCGAGTTGGACCTGCGCGCTGAGCAATTCCTGCTCGGCGTTTAGGATTTCCAGAATCGTACGGTTCCCGACGGTGTTTTCCGCCCGCACGCCTTCCAGGCTGAGTGCGGCGGCGTCGACCGCGCTCTGCGTCGATGCGATGATCTCGCTCGATGCGCTCCAGCTGGCATAGGCCGCGCGGACCGAGGCGATCACTTCGCGCTCGATCGCGATTTCCTGTTCCAGCGTCGCGCCTTCGCGGGCCTGTGCCTGGCGCTTTTGCGCGGCGGGAAGGCCGCCCTGGAACAGCGGAATCGTGGCGCGCACACCCGCCGTGGCAGATGTGAAGCCCTGCCGCGTCACGGCCGAGGCCGGCCCGCCATTGGTGCCGAGGTAATCGGTATAGTCGGCACCCGTGAACACGCTGATGCGCGGCAGGCGGCCAGCGCCCGCGGCATCGCTGTCAAACCCGGCGGCCTTGCTGCGCTGGCGCGCGGCGATCAGGTCCGGGTTGCTATCCAGCGCGATGGTCACGGCTTCGTCCACGCTGCCGGGCAGGCCGGGCAGGGCGGGTGGGGCCTGCAGATCCACCGGGGCCTTGCCCACGACCTGGATATAGCGTTCCCGCGCGGCGATCAGGTTCGCCTCGGCGTTGCGGGTCTGGCCCTTGGCCAGCGAAAGGCGGGCCTGCGACTGGGCGACATCGGTGCGGGTCAGGTCGCCGATTTCGAACCGGTCCTGCGTGGCTTGCAGGTTGACTTCGAGCACGCCCACGTTGCTGCGGTTCAGCTTGACCACGGCTTCGGCCAGAATGACGTCCATGTAGGATGCCACGACCGCGCTGAACACGCCGGTTTCGGCCCCGCGCAGGTCAGCCTGTCCGGCTTCGACGCGGGTCTTGGCGGCCCGGATCGAATTCTTGATCCCGCCGCCCGCGTAGAGCGGCAAGCCGAACGAAGCGGATGCCCCGAAGACGCGTTCGGGCGAGGCGACCGTCGGCGTGCTCTGCTTGACCAGCTCGGTATAGCTGGCCGCGCCGCTGAGCGAGGGCAGGGCCGCCGATTTCGCGATCGGCACGGTTTCATCCACCGCGCGCTGTTGGGCGCGGGCGGCTTGCAGCGACGGGTTGGTGTTGTACGCCAGCACCAGGGCTTCGCGCAGATCGTCAGCCAGCGCGGGCGTGCTGATTACCGCAAAACCCGCCAGCAGTGCGGCAACGCGCCCCCTCCGTGATGGCATATTCAGAAGCTCCAGCGTTTCGGCGCGGCAAATTCGGCGAGGACGGGAATCCCGATCTCGGCCAGGGGCAGCAGCGCCACAGTTCCCGCAAGCTTGCGACCGGCGGCCAGGCGGGTCACCCCACGTTCGACCAACCCCGTCACCACTCGACCAGCGTCAACCAGGCTGTCGGTCAGCGCGGGGGGCAACTGTTCCACCGCGCCATCGACCAGCAGCAGCGTATAGGCGCTGTGAACATTGCCCGCGGCGGCATCGGCAGCCGACACCACGGTAACCGATCCAGCCAGCGGACGCACCAGCTCGGCCAGATAATCGCTGCCGCAGCTGACAACCAGCACGTCATCCTGCGCGGTCGGCGCGGCTTCGGCCAGAATCCGGCCCTGCACCAGCGGCGCGGGCAGGGCATGGCCATCGCCCAGCGGAATCGCCCGGTCGATATAGGCATGGCCGCGCGCGGCTTCCGGCACGAAATCTTCGCGCGGGGTGGTGCCCATCGCGGCCAGCACCCATTCCTCGTTCACGCCGCTGACGCGCAGCTGGCTGTCAACCATCGCGCGGCGCGCGGCGGCGAAATCGGTGGCAATCGGACGGTCTGCGGTAAGCGTCATCTTCGGATCCCTCGTGGACGCTGTATTGCACACGTAACACAGCGACGCAATCCCGTGCCTTCTAGGCGAAGCGACTTCCTGCGCCAAGCGCTTTGACGGCCCTTGCGCGTAGCACTTTGACGCCTTGCCTGTGCGGGCTTATGGGGACGGCAAATCATGGCTTGGCGAAGGAGCGCGAAATGTCCGGGATGGTGACGATCCGTGAGGAAGACCTGATCGAAAGCGTGGCCGATGCGCTGCAATACATCAGCTATTACCACCCGATGGACTACATCCGCGCGCTGGGCGAAGCCTACAAGGCGGAGCAAGGCCCGGCGGCGAAGGATGCCATTGCCCAGATCCTGACCAACAGCCGGATGTGCGCCGAAGGGCACCGCCCGCTGTGCCAGGACACCGGCATCGTCAACGTGTTCATCGAATGGGGTCAGAACTGCCGCCTGGAATCGGACCGGTCGTTGCAGGACGTGGTCGATGAAGGGGTGCGCCGCGCCTATCTCAACCCTGAAAACAAGCTACGCGCCTCGGTTCTCGCCGATCCCGCCTTCACCCGCCGCAACACGCGCGACAACACCCCTTGCGTGCTCAACGTGACGATGGTCGCGGGCAGCAAAGTCTCGGTCGATGTCGCGGCCAAGGGCGGCGGGAGCGAGAACAAGTCGAAGTTCAAGATGATGAACCCCAGCGACAACATCGTCGACTGGGTGCTGGAAATGCTGCCGCAGATGGGCGCGGGCTGGTGCCCGCCGGGGATGCTGGGCATCGGCATTGGCGGCACGGCGGAACATTGCGTGCTGCTGGCCAAGAAGGCGCTGATGGAACCCATCGACATGGCCCAGCTGAAGGAGCGCGGGCCGCAAAACGATGTCGAGGCGCTGCGGATCGAGATCTTTGACAAGGTCAACGCGCTGGGCATCGGCGCGCAGGGGCTGGGCGGCCTTTCGACCATCCTCGACGTCAAGATTGCCGACTGGCCGTGCCACGCCGCGGGCAAGCCGGTGGCGATGATCCCCAACTGCGCCGCCACCCGCCACGCGCACTTCACGCTGGACGGGTCTGGCCCGACGTTCCTGGAAACGCCCAAGCTGGACGAATGGCCCGAAGTCCACTGGACGCCGGACAAGGCCGCGAAGAAGGTGAACCTCGATACCCTGACCGCCGAGGAAGTGCAGAGCTGGAAGCAGGGCGACCGCCTGCTGCTCAACGGGCGGATGCTGACCGGGCGTGATGCCGCGCACAAGCGCATCCAGGACATGCTGGCCAAGGGTGAGGACCTGCCGGTCGAGTTCAAGGGCCGCGTGATCTATTACGTCGGCCCGGTCGATCCGGTGCGCGACGAAGTCGTCGGCCCGGCTGGCCCGACCACCGCGACCCGCATGGACAAGTTCATGGACATGATGCTGGATCAGGGTCTGCTGGCCTGCGTCGGCAAGGCGGAACGCGGCCCGGCGGCGACCACGTCGATCGCCCAGCACAAGTCGGCCTACCTGATGGCGGTCGGCGGCGCGGCCTATCTGGTGGCGCGCGCGATCAAGCAGGCCAAGGTCGTCGGGTTCGAGGATCTGGGTATGGAAGCGATCTATGAATTCACGGTCGAGGACATGCCGGTGACGGTCGCGGACGACAGCGAAGGGCAGAAAGTCCACACCCACGCCCCGCTCGTCTGGAAGGACAA
>JAYRDH010000060.1:0-13090 GCA_041909515.1 Novosphingobium sp.
CTTCCGTGGGTGGCCGGGCGGGGGAGCGGGCCGGTGCCGCGCCAGCCACAAGCGCAGCTTGTGGCGACCACGGCGAATAAAATGCGCCTGCACATCATTGCGCGCGGCAAGATCGGGCGTTCGCCTGAGGCGGAGTTGGTCGATCGCTATGCCAAGCGGATCGCCTGGCCGTTCAAGCTGACCGAGTTGCCCGATGTGGGCGGCACGATCCCCGCACCGCTCACCCCCGCGCGCGATGTCCTGCTGGATGAGCGCGGCAAGCAGCTTTCGTCAGAGGAATTTGCCGCCTTGCTCGGCAAGTGGCGCGACGAAGGTGTGCGCGAAACGCGGTTCCTGATCGGGGCGGCGGACGGTCATGGCGAGGCCGGGCGCGCCAAGGCGGACCTGTTGATCGCATTTGGCGCGATGACCTGGCCGCACATGCTGGCCCGCGCGATGCTGGCGGAACAATTGTGGCGCGCAACCAGCATTTTGGCTGGCCATCCCTATCACCGTTCGGGATAAGCGCGCCGTCATGATCGCGCTGCGTTCCTTCCGTCTGTTGCCGCTGGCTGCTGTCCTGCTGGTCGGCGCGGCCACGGCGCAAGTGCAGGTGCCGGTCGAGACGGCCGAGGATTCGCGCAAGTTGCTGGCCGAGGCGCAGGCCCAGGGCGAACAGGCCCGCCGCCGCGCCGAAGCGCTGGAAGCGAACGCCGCCAGCGCCGTCGCCGCTGCTGACAAGACCGCGCAGGAAGCGGCCGCCGTTGCCGCGCGCATCCAGCAATCCGAAGCGAAAATTGCCGAGAATGAAGCGCGCATCCGCCTGATCGACCGCCAGCGCGGGCAATTGCGCGCCCGGCTGGCGGAGCGGCAGCGCCCGGTGGTGCAACTGACCGCCGCACTCCAGCGCCTGTCGCGCCGTCCGGCCGCCTTTTCGCTGCTGCGCCCCGGTTCGCTGCGCGAGGCGGTGTATTTGCGCGCCGTGCTGGAAACGATGTTGCCCGAAGTGGAGCGCCGGACGGCCAGCCTGCGCGCCGAGATCGAGCGGGGCCGCACCTTGCAGCGCCAGGCCCAGGCAGCCACTGCCGCCTTGCAGGCCGGGCAGGGCGAACTGGCCCAGCGCCGCCAGGCGCTCGCCGCGCTGGAATCGCAACAGCGGCTTGCCTCGCGCCAGGCCAGCAGCAGTGCCGATCGCGAGGCGGAACGCGCGCTGGCGCTGGCCGAACAGGCGCGCGACTTGTCTGTGCTGGCGCGTGAACTGGACAAGGCCGGGGCGTTGCGTAGTGAACTGGCTGCCTTGCCGGGGCCGGTGCTGCGGCCGTTGCAGCCGCAATCGGCGCAAGTACGCAGCGATGCCGCATCGCCCGCTGAACCGCAGGTTGCGCCGCCGCCCGGTTATATCCTGCCGGTGGCGGGACGGCTGATTGCGGGGTTCGGTGAAAGCCGGCCCGGCCAACCACGGTCGCGCGGGATCTCGATCGCGCCGCGCGGCGGTGCGCAGGTCGTGACGCCGGCGGCGGGCCGCGTGGCTTTTGCCGGGCCGTTTCAGGGCTATGGCAATATCGTGATCATCGAGCATCCGGGCGGCTGGACTTCGCTGGTTACCGGGCTTGCCGCGCTGGATACCACGGTCGGGCGGCAACTGGTCAGCGGTTCGCCGCTTGGCGTTGCCGGACCTGCCCGTCCGGTGCTGACGCTGGAGCTGCGTCGACAGGGCGAAACAGTCAATCCGCTCGATTTCGTGCGAGGCGGGAGCTGATCCGGGCTTCGGGCCATCTGGCGTTAACGTGGCAGGCGCGATAGATTCGCGCGCAATTCGTGTGAAAGGCAATTCTGGCCAATGAAACTTGCATCCCTGACCCGCGCGGCCCTGCTGGTAAGCGCCGTGGCCCTGCTGCCCGCGACCACTGCGGGTCTGGCCGCGGTGGACGGCCGGTCCGCGCCGCAGTTCGGGCGACTGTTCACCGTCTATCAGCTGGTCAAGGCGCAGTATGTGGAGCAGGTCGACGACGCGAAGCTGATCGACGGCGCGCTCGACGGCATGCTGGCCGCGCTCGATCCGCATTCCGGCTATCTCGATGGCAGCTCGGTGCAGCGGGTCAACACGCTGATCGATGGCAAGTATGCCGGGCTGGGCCTCAGCGTCGTGCAGGAACAGGAAACGGTCAAGGTCGTCGCGCCGCTGCGGGGCAGCCCGGCAGCTGAAGCCGGGGTCAAGCCGGGCGATTACATCACGCACCTTGATGGCAAGCTGATCTATGGCGTGCCGCTGGACGACGCCGTGGCCCAGATGCGCGGCGAAGCGGGTACACAAGTCCGCCTGACGGTGTTCCGCCCCGGACGGGACGAGCCGTTCGACGTGACCGTGACGCGCAAGGAAATCCTGCTGGAGCCGGTTACCTGGAAGCTGGAAGGCACCATCGGGGTCATCAGCATCAACGAATTCTCGCGCGATGTCGGCAATTACGTCCGCACCGGGATTGCGGACATGCGCAAGCAAAGCGGCGGCAAGCTGAACGGGCTGGTGCTGGACCTGCGGTCCAACCCCGGCGGCTCGCTGGAAGAGGCTGTCGCGCTGTCGGACTTGTTCCTGTCCACTGGCGACATCGTTTCGCAGCGCGGGCGCAACAAGGGCGAGGACATGTATTTCCGCGCCGACGACATGGATAACTATCCCGACCTGCCGCCAGCTGTCGCTGCCACGTTCAAAGGCGATTCGGCGCGCGGGCTGCCGATTGTCGTGCTGATCGACGAAGGTTCCGCTTCGGCCTCCGAAATCGTTGCGGGGGCGCTACAGGATCACCGGCGCGGCCTGGTGATGGGCGAACGGTCGTTCGGCAAGGGCAGCGTGCAATCGGTGTTCTACCTTAACAACCAGCGCACCCAGGCGGTCAAGCTGACCACGGCGCGCTATTACACGCCGTCGGGCCGCTCTGTGCAGGAAGGCGGGATCGAGCCGGACATTCGCGTGCCGCAGCTGTCCGATCCCGATGCGCGCCGCCGTTCGCAGATGGTGCTGCGCGAGAGCGATCTGCGCCGCCACCTCGTCAACGAAGTGGGCATCGACGACAAGCAGCTGGAGGCCGACAAGCAGGACGATCCGCGCTTCAAGCTGACCGCGGAGGAGCTGAAGGCCAAGGGCATCACCGACTTCCAGCTGCATTACGCGCTGGAAACCCTGCGCCGCACCAGCGGTACGCCCGCGCTGGCAGTGAAGGGCAAGTGACGGTGGCCGCTGCCGACTCTGGCGCCGAAACCCGCGCCCGCCTGCTGGCCCTGGCCACGCCCGCGTTCCTGCTGGGCGGGGCTTATATCAGCCAGTACGGCTTTGGGCTCTATCCGTGCGAAATGTGCTGGTGGCAACGGTATCCGCATTTCGGGGCGCTGGCGCTGGCCGCGCTGGCGTTTGTCCGGCCCGCGCGGGCGCTTGTGGTTTTGGCCGCGTTGGCGCTGCTGTCCAGCGGGCTGATTGGCGCGTTCCACGCCGGGGTTGAATATGGCTGGTGGGAAGGGCTGACCGCGTGCAGCACCAATCCGGCCGCCAGTGGCGGCAATGCGCTCGACGCGATCATGAATGCCCCGATCGTGCGCTGCGACGTTGCGCCATGGTCGCTGTTCGGGATCAGCCTGGCAGGTTATAACTTCCTTGTTTCCACTGCCGCCGCGCTGGCAATTTTCGCGCTGCTGCGCCGTTCGGGAGAACCAGCATGACGCCATCCCAATCCGCCCGGATGCTGCGGGTCGATCAGGCCGGAGAATACGGCGCGACCCGGATCTATGCCGGGCAACTGGCCGTGATGGGCGATCGCAGCCCGCTGTCGGGTGAAATCGTCCACATGGCCGCGCAAGAGGCGGAGCACCGTGCCAAGTTCGATGCGCTGCTGGCCGCGCGCGGGGTGCGCCCGACCGTGCTTCAGCCGTTCTGGCATGTCGCCGGGTTCGCGCTGGGCGCGGCGACGGCGCTGATCGGACCGAAGGCCGCCATGGCCTGCACCGCCGCGGTGGAGGAGGAAATCGACCGGCATTATACCGAACAGCTGGAGGAACTGGGTACATCCGATCCGGAGCTGGCGGGCATGATCGAACAGTTCCGCGCCGATGAGCGCGACCACCGCGAAACCGCTTTGGCGCATGGGGCGGAACAGGCGGTGGCCTATCCGCTGTTGTCGGGGGTGATCCGTCTGGGGTGCCGGGTGGCGATCAAGCTGGCTGAACGGATTTGACGATCACGGATTTGACGTTTCGCAAGGCGCAAGGCCGCTTCAGGTGACATTCAGCGCAAATGGCGCCAAGGATGCCGGGATTTTCAGGAGTATTTCCGATGCGTACGATGATCGTTGCGACCGCCGCGCTGGCTTCCAGCTTGTCCTTCGCGGTTCCCGCTGCTGCTCAGGGCGCGCCGGAGCCGAAGGTTAACCAGCTGATCGTCTATGGTGACGATCCCTGCCCGACTTCGCCTGACGACACGATCACCGTCTGCGCCCGCAAGGAAGAGGCGGAGCGGTTCCGCATTCCCGAAATTCTGCGCGAATCGGCTGCCCCGTCGAATGAGGCCTGGACCCAGAAAGTGCTGGCCTATGAAACGGTTGGCCGTAGCGGCACGATGAGCTGCTCGCCGGTTGGCGCGGGGGGCTGGACCGGTTGTTCGGGCAAGCTGATCGACGCCGCCTATGCCGAAAAGAAGACCGCCCCGGAAGTGCGCTTCAGCGAGCTGATCGCCGCCGAGCGCGAAAAGCGCCTGTCGACCATCGACAAGGACGCGGCGGAAACCCAGTCCCGCGTCGAAGTGCTGGAAGAGGAAGTGCTCAAGCGGCGCAAGGCGCAGGAAGCGGCCGAATCCGGCGCGGATGTCCCGCCGGAAAATTGATTCCGAATCACAGCTCGGACAGCCACGCCTCGACCCGGTTGAAATGATCGTCCCAGCTGTGCGGGCGGAACTGCGCAATCGCGGCCAGCTGGCGACGGCGTTCGGTGCTGTCGGCCATGAAATCGCAGATCGCCGCTTCCCAGCGCTGGCCATCCAGCGGGTCAAGATAGAGCGGAATTTCCCCCGCGATTTCGTGGAACACGGGCAGGTCGCTGGCGATTACCGGAGTGCCGCGCTGCAGCGCCTCGACCAGCGGAATGCCAAAGCCCTCGATGAAGCTGGGCAGCAGCACCGCGCGGGCGCGGTCGATCGTGGCCAGCATCGTTGCATCGTCACACCGGCCCAGTTCGCGCACATGCCCTTTCAGGCGGGGTGACCGGTCCAGCAGGGCGAAGACGTCATCCGCTTCCCACCCGCGCTGGCCAACCAGGATCAGTTCCGGCGTGGTCGCGCCCATCCGGGCGGCCAGCCGTTCCCAGATATGCAGCAGCAGCAAGTGGTTCTTGCGCGCCTCGATCGTGCCGATGGTGACGAAGCATGGCCGGGTGGCCGCTGGCAGCGGCGCCGGGGCCACCTGTTCGTCCGCGCCCAGCCAGGCGACCACGCTGTCCGGCGTGGACAGTCCGTTGCTGGCGGCAAAGGCCGTCAGCGCGTCCAGCGTGGCGCGGGAATTGGCGATCAGGCCGTGGGCGCTGGCCAGGGCGTGACGCATCCGGGCCTGGTGGCGCGCGTCCTCACCCTGGCGGCAGAACTCCGGATGCGTGATCGGGATCAGGTCGTGGATCAGGAACACGGGGCGCAGCCCCGCCGCTGCCAGCCAGCCGGGCAAGCCCGGTGCGTCCAAACCGGTGTGCCCGATATTGAGATACAGTTTGCCCGCCACGGCAGGGCGTTCCCGGCGCAGCATCGCTTGCCCCAGCAGCGCGGCGACCCGCGGGCGAAAGCCGCGCCCGCCCTGCCGCAGCAGCGCGAACAAGGCATCGCTGAGGTCGGCTGGCAAGACCATGCGGTGTTCCCGGCGCTGCACCATCGCCAGCGCGCGACCCGCGAACCGGTCGAGATAGGCCAGGCAGACCCGGTCGATGCCGGTCGGCAGACGGCCTGACCAGACGCGCCAGACCAGTCGGCTGACGTCCAGCAGCAGGGGGCGGTCCGCCATGCCGGTCAGGGCTCCAACTGTGCCAGCGGTTCGCCCTTTGCCGCCGCGACAGCATTGCGGGCGGTCCAGGGGTCGGGGCCGACTTCGGCCAGCAGGCGCTCGACACTGCCGTGCACCAGAATGTCGAGCGCGGATTTGCTGGCCAGCCCGCCCCGCACCAGGCAGCGGGTGTGCAGCATCCGCTTGAAGGCGTCATAGAGTGTCCGGTCGGGCGCTTCCGGTGCGGTCCAGAACCGGTCCAGACCGCTCTGGTGCGTAATTCCGCGCACGTCGTACACGGCATCCCCCAGCACCACCACCGGCAGTCCCGCCTCCAGCGCGAGTGTGCCAGAGGTGCTGTTGACACAGACCATGCCCACCGCGCTTTCGGCCAGTTGCTGCAAGTCGCCGCCGTCGATGTGGTAAACCCGGCCTTTGACACCCAGCCGCTCCGCAGCTTTGTCCACCGTCCGGCGCCAGTTACGGTAACCGCTGTCCAGCGGGTGCTCCTTGACCAGCAGCACCGCATCGGCGGGGGCGAAATGCGCGAAACTTTCCAGCACGTACTCCGCCGCGACCAGCATCGATCCGAACGGCGAATGCGCGCGGATCTGGTAATCACCGGTCAGTTGTAGCGGGAACAGGAAGAACGGTCGGCCCGCGATAGCCGCCAGCGTTTCCTGCGCCTGGCTGGCGCGGCGGCGCGCGCGCATGAATTTCAGGACCCAGCCGATCCCGTCCAGCACGATCGAACCCTGGCGATGGCTGCGATAGAATGGAAAGCGCAGCCGCCCCGTGACGACATGGTGATAGTGCCAGTAACTGTCGCGCGCGCGGCGCCTGAAATCGGCGGTAATGGCCGGAAGCCGGGGGATGGGCGGCAACCACCGTGCGGCCGCAAGAATGACGTCGGGATCGCGTTCCAGCGGCGAATGGCCGTTCACGCCGTCGCGTTCCAGCGTCATCCAGTCCGGCCGGATATAGCCTTCCTCGAACACGTGGATGTGCAGGCCGCGCAATTGCGCCATGCGCAGCGCGGCCTGGTGCATGGGGCGGCAATCGCCGAACAGCACCACATCGGTGATCCGCCGGGCGCGCACGAACTGATCGAAATAGAGCGGCCAGGCCGACAGGGTGCCGCGATAATCGGTCGCGCCATCAGGCCAGTCGTACCGGTCCCCGCCTGACAGGTTGATTCGGTGGGTCCCCGCCCCGCGCGCGTGCAGGGCATCGGCCAACTGGCGAAAGAACGGTCCCGGCGGGCCTTGCAGGAATAGGAACTGGCGCTGCCAGCCGCCGTCGGTCATCACGATGCTCCACCCAGACGGCGCAGGGCCATGCGGGCGCGGCCCTGCCATTGGCGCAGCGTGACCAGCGGCGAGGTGATCCGCGCCTGCCCTTCGGCCATGCGCCCTACCACCACTTCCGCCGGACAGGGCAGGCGGGTGACAGGGTCCAGATAGCGCGGATAGCGCAGCAGCGTGGCCGCGACCAGTTCGTCCAGCGTGCGGCGGCGGGTGCGGCGCGGCGGGATCGCGGCCAGATCGCGGGTCAGGCCCCACCCGGCATAGAACGGCACCCCGTGTGTCGTGACCGGCTTGCCGCGCAGCAGCGCCTCGAACCCGGTGAGCGAGGTGATGACGTGGAGCGCGTCAACCGAATCGATCAGCGGAATGATCGGCGCATCCGGCAGGACCTCGTCCGCATGGCGCAGCGCTTCATCCAGCGGGACATGGCCCTTGCGGTGTCCGGCCATGACGTCGGGGTGCGGCTTGAACACGATCCACGCATCGGGTTCCAGTTCGCGCGCGCGGGCGAGCAGAGCCAGGTTGGTCATCCCGCCCCCGCCGGTCCGGATCGAGCGATCGTCTTCCACCTGGCCGGTCACCAGCACCCGGCGGCGTAGATTGCCGGTGCGGGGGATGGCGCCGCCGCCCTGGCCGTATTTGCTGATCGCCCCGCGCACCAGTTCCCCCCGCAGAGCCGCCGCGCGGGCGCACAGATCCGGACCGATTTCAGCGGTTTCCAGCAGCGTTTCCAGATCGCTGGGTCCGGTGGGATCGAAATAGACGCCTGAAAAATCGACAATGGCCGACAGTGGCGGCACGCAGTTGGCGCCCAGGCCGGTGGAGCGGATCATGCCATCCTCCACTTCTCCCGTCGCCACGCCGCGCGCTGCCAGATCGGCCAGCAACGACGGCGCGGTGCGGGTTTTCCAGGCGATGACCCGGTCATCCGGACCAAGCCCGCGCGCCACCCGGCTGGCATGGCGGACGGGGCCGGAACCATCCCACAGCAGCGGATCGAGCGTCTCGCGCTTCCACCGGGCGATGCCGAATACGGCCGCAATTGCGCGGTTTGCGTCAATCAGGCGGCGCCATTCAGCCAGCAGCGCGATGGCGTCATGCCCGCTCCACTCCGTGTCATTGAACGGATCGCGATAAGTCCACGCGCCCACGCTGCGTGCGGCGACGGCGGCGGTATCCCGGTCGCATCCGGCAAACCGGCCGGTGCCGAACAGGCGCAGCGGCGTTCCGGACAAGGCGGCGACCAGTGCCAGTTCCTGGTCAGCCCCGGCCCACACTTCGTGCCCCTGGGCCGCGATCCACCACGGATCGCACCCGGCTGGCAGGGTGACGGCAGGGCGATTGCCAAGCGTCGTTCGCATCTCTGCCCGTTGCAGGGCCGTGTCTGGTGCCAGCACGATCGCGCCGTCCAGCGGCAGTGCGGGCCGCGATCCCCAGAATGTGCCGCCGACGCGCGCTGTGGCCAGCGCGGCGGCCAGCGCCGCCGGATCGACCCAGCTGGTGCCGGGGTGGGCCAGGGCATTGACGCGCCGTCCCGGAAAGGGCGGCACGCGCAGGAATGGCGGCCATGCGCTCACCGGTGCGAACGGCCCTTTACCACTGCGTCGATGGCGCAGAGTTGGCGCAGGAACGGTTCCAGCTGGTCCAACGGCAAGGCGCAGGGGCCATCGCAGCGCGCCTGTGCGGGATCGGGGTGTGCTTCCACAAACAGCCCGGCGATCCCCACCGCGATTCCGGCGCGGGCCAGCGCGGCGGCTTGCGGTCCGCGCCCGTCGGCACTGTCGGTCCGGCCACCGGGGCGCTGCAGCGCGTGGGTGACATCGAAAATAACCGGGGCCAGCGGCTTCATCAGGTCAATCCCCAGCATGTCGACCACCAGGTTGTTGTAGCCGAAGCTGGACCCGCGCTCACACAGCAGCACGCGCTTGTTCCCGGCCTCGGCGCATTTGGCGATGATGTGGCGCATTTCCTGCGGGGCCAGGAACTGCGGCTTCTTGACGTTGATCACCGCCCCGGTTGCCGCGATCGCGGTAACCAGATCGGTCTGGCGCGCCAGGAATGCGGGCAGCTGGATGATGTCGGCCACGGCGGCGGCAGGCGCGGCCTGATGCGGTTCGTGGACGTCGGTGATGATCGCGACGTCGTGGCGAGCCTTCACTTCGGCCAGCAGCGCCAGCCCTTCATCCAGCCCCGGCCCGCGGAACGAATGGATCGAGGACCGGTTGGCCTTGTCGAAACTGGCCTTGAACACGAACGGGATGCCAAGGCGCGTGGTGACGTCGACGAAGTGGGCCGCCACGTCCAGCAACATGCCGCGATCCTCGATCACGTTCATCCCGCCCACCAGTACGAACGGCAGATCGTTGGCGAAGGTGACGCCGGTGGCAAGCCGGATCGGTGTTTGCGCCGTCATCAGGCCAGACCCCGCTGGCGCAGGACGGCCTCGATCGCCGGGACGTCTTCGGGATTGTTGAGCTCGATGCAGTCCCACGGCAGCGGATCGAACGGGACCACCCGGATCGGCTGGCCCATGTCGAGAAAACGGAGCTGTTCCAGCCCTTCCAGTTCCTCCAGCAGCGCGGGCGGCGCGGCGACATAGGCAGCCAGCGCGGGCGGGCGATAGGCGTAGACGCCAAGGTGCAGGTGAACGTGCCGGTGAGCGTCGGCGCGGGTTTCGGGCAGGTGCGGGATCACCCGCTTCGAGAAGTAGTGCGCCCGCGCATCGCGGCCGAAAACGACAGTGGTGCCGCCAACCCGCCCCGCCGCCTGGTCAGTCAGCAGATGGCGATAGAGCGAGGCGGAGCAGCGCACCGCTGGAGTGGTCATCGCCATGTCCGGCGCAGCGGCCAGCGCCGCCACCAGATCGGCCACGACAAAGCCGGGGGTAAGCGGGGCATCGCCTTGCAGGTTGACGATGATGGGGGCGACATTGCCCAGGATTTCCAGCGCGGCGGCGCAGCGTTCGGTGCCGTTGCGGCATGACGCGGGGGTCATCACCACCTGCCCGCCAAAGGCGCGGACGGCATCGGCAATGCGGGTGTCATCGGTTGCCACCCACACCCGTTCCGGCCCGGCAATCGCCTGCGCGGCATCCCAGCTGCGCCGGATCAGGGTGCGCGCGTTGCCATCCGCTCCGCGCAAGCGGGCCAGCGGTTTGCCGGGATAGCGGGCAGACGCAAAGCGCGCCGGGATCAGGATCGCAAAATCGGCAGGCATGGTCGGGACGGTCAGTTCAGGCCGACGCGCAGCAGGTCGTGGATATGGATGATGCCGAGGGGGAGGGGCGTGGGAACGGCGGCGTCCTCAACCACGAAGGCGGCGGTGATCTGGTGGTCGTTGAGGATCATCAGCGCCTCACCCGCCGGCATTTCAGCAGGAAGAACCTTGGGCGCGGGCGTCATCACCTCATCCGCGCAGGCGCTGCCCAGCATGCTGAAGCGGCGGCGCAGATCGCCATCGGTGATGACCCCAACCAGAGCGCCGGCAGCGTCCACCACGCCTGCCAGGCCAAAGCAGCCCTGGGTCATCACCGAAATCACTTCCGGCATGCGGGCCTTGTCGCGGACCAGGGGCAGGCGTTCCGCCCCGTGCATGATGTCCGCGACCGGAGCCAGCGCCAGACCGATCGAACCGGCCGGGTGAACCGCGCGCAGCCAGTTTTTCGACACGCCGCGCATGTCCATGACCGCCATTGCCAGCGCGTCGCCCAATGCCAGTTGCAGGGTGGTGGAGGTGGTCGGCGCGACGTTCACCGCACAGGCTTCGCGCACTTTGGGCAGCAGCAGGGTAACGTCGGCCAGATCGCCCACCAGCGAACTGCGCCGCGATGCCATGCCGATGATCGGGATCCCGCCCTTGCGGGCATAGTTCAGGATCGCGCGCAATTCGCTGGTATTGCCGGAATTGGACAGCACCAGCAGCACGTCGCCCTGCGCCAGCATTCCCAGATCGCCGTGCGCGGCCTCGCCCGGATGGATGAAAATCGCCGGGGTGCCGGTAGCGGCAAACGTGGCCGCAACCTTGCGTCCGATGTGCCCTGACTTGCCCATGCCGGTAATGACCAGCTGGCGGCTGGCCCCGTTGATGATCTGGCAGGCCTGCACGAAGGTGTCGTCCAGCGCCGCGTCCAGCAGGCCCAGCGCGTCAGCCTCGATCCGGACGACCTGACGGCCACGTTCGAGTATTTGTGCCGGATCCAGTCCGGCAAAAGAGGTGATCTGATCCAAGGTGCGACCCTTTCAACTGTCTCTCAACAGGCAGAGCGGCCTAACACCCGGCCAGCTGCTTGTGGAGCGGTGGCCCTGTGCAATCTGGCGCATTTGCGGCAGACAGTTCGGTAGCTGCTGCCAACCGCTTTAAAAATAAGAGATAAATCCAGAATGAACCAATTCGATCTGGTTCAATTCACGGCGTTCCCCACGCTGACGACCGAGAACGCCATGGAGGATACGACGTTCACGAACTTCTGGATGTCGACCAGTGGTGCGTTGGAAACGTACAGCACGTCGCGGTGCTGGATGGGGAAGCCCTGGGCCATGAAAAACGTGGCGGGATTGCCCATGTCGACCCGATAGATCACCGGAACCTTGCCATCCGGCGCGGCCTGCGCGGTGGCCGCAACCGCTGGGTCGAGCAGTGCCGGATCTTCAAGGCGGAAGATGAAGACGCCCTTGATGTCGGCGCGGTTGTCCTGCAGCCCGCCGATCCGCCCCAGTGCCTGGGCCAGAGTCAGGCCGGTCGCCTCGAAATTGACTTCGGCATTGGTGCCGAACGCACCCAATGCCTGAAAGCTGTAGGGCTGGTACAACGCGGTCACGACATCGTTGGCCCCCAGGCGGATGTTCTGGGCCGGATCGCGAATCACCGTGCTGAGCGGCTGGGTCGCCACTTTGCCGCCGCGCGTGATCTGGATGGTCATCTTGTCGACCGGCTGGCGCACCCCGCCCGCGCTGGCCAGCGCATCAAGCAGCCGTTCGCCCTTGGTGGTCAGCGCGACATGGCGGCTGTTCACCACATCGCCGACCACGGTCACTTGCGCGGCCTGGTTTTCGGCAATGCGGACAATCACTTGCGGATCATTGGCTTTGCCCGCCAGCCGCGCCGCGA
Source organism: Novosphingobium sp. (assembly GCA_041909515.1). GTDB lineage: Bacteria > Pseudomonadota > Alphaproteobacteria > Sphingomonadales > Sphingomonadaceae > Novosphingobium. Next base: position 12,398 of record JAYRDH010000060.1, read on the forward strand.
TCTCGCGCGCGATCTCGCGCGGGGTGCGGCCCAGCACGTTGACCGACCCGGCAAACGGCACGGTGATCCGGCCATCGCCATCGACCATCTGCTGGGGAATGTCGGCGGATCTGGCTACGGCGGGCAGCGTTGCCGACAGGCGGTTGTCCATCGCGCTGGTGCCGAACAGCGCGGCAGGCGGGGCTTCCCAGATCGCGATGTCCAGAATGTCGCCCGGTCCGACCAGCGTGCCGCGCAGCGGGGCATCGCCCAGCGCCTCTGCCAGCGAGGCGCGCTGTTGCCCGGCCATGACGCGCCGCGCGACCGGTTCGGTCAGTTCGACGACCTTGATGCGCGCATCCATCGCCGCCGCGCCGCGCACGGCCTTGCCCGACGGCCCGGACGCGCCGAACGAGGCGCACCCGCCCAGCGCTGTCGACAGCAGCAGTGGCAGGCCAAGCATGGCCAGCATGCGGCGCATGCGGTGTAAGTTCCTGACTGGCAACGGGACGACCTCTTGACGGGGCAAATCCCCTTCAATCAATCACATAGAGCCGCCGGATCGGTGAATCCAGTCCCTATCTCCTCCACACCGGATCAGGCTTCGCGCAGGTCCGCATGGTTGGCCAGGAACCATTGATAGGTTTCGCGCACCCCCTGCTCCAGTCCGATCCGGGCCTTCCAGCCCATCGCGGCCAGGCGGCTGACGTCCAT
>JAYRDH010000061.1:0-12239 GCA_041909515.1 Novosphingobium sp.
TCCCGCGGCAAAGAAGAACAATTGCAGTGCTTCGACAAGCTCAGCACGAGCGGGGTTTGTTGTTGTAGGGCAGGCCTAATCCAGCTTGGCTTTCAACCCTGCCAGCGCCGCAAACGGTCCGCTGGCGGTTTCGTTCAGCAAACCGGCCTTGCGCCGCGCTTCTTCGGCGTTCGGTCCGGCCAGAAACGGGTCGATCGCCACGGCCAGCGTTTGCGCCAGTTCCTCACCCAGATCGAACTGGGTGCCCTCGTACTCGATCTCGTCCAGCGCGCTGGCGTCCAGTTCCACTTCCTCGTCCGGGCGGTGGGTGGCTGCAGCCGGGACAAACCGCAGCGCCACCGGCTCATCGATCCGCACGGGCAAATCGTCGCCGGAAATTGCGCAAGTCTGGACAATGTCACCGGTCAGCCGCCCGGTGACGGTTACTTTTCCGCCCTCTCCGATCAGCGTCACGTCGGCGTGCAGGCTGTTCACCGCGACCAGCGCAAACCGCTTGGCCAGCGCGGCGCATTCCTCCGCTGTGGCATCGAGCGTAACGGCTGCGCCCGGCAGGACGCGGGTGTCATAGACGCGGGAAAACTCGCTCATGCCGGCAACTCCCCGGCCAGCAGCTGCGCGGCGGGCACAGTGGCCAGTGCGGTGGCAAAGCGGCGCATTTCATCGGCCACTGCGTTTGCCTCGGTGCCTTCGATCAGGGTGACGTTGCGATCAACCGCGTCCGCCAGCATAGCCGGATCGCTGGCTGCCAGCCCGTCGCGCCAGGCAGAGAGCCGCCCGCCGACCACGCTCATCAGTTTGCCCATGCGCTTGCCCATCACCACGTCGCCGACGCCGCTTTCGCGCAGCTGGCCGTCCATGTCAGTCACGAACAGCTCGGTCAGGCGGGCGGTGCGTTTGCGCAGCTCTTCCTCCTGCTCCATCCGCAGCAGGACCAGCCCCAGCACGATGGTGATCGCATCGAACCGGCCCGGCAGGCTGTCTGCCACGCCCAGCTGCGCATACCAGCGCGGATCGCGTGCGTGGGCGACAACGGCGTGCCACAGGGTGCGAACTTCGGCGTGTTCGTCTTCCTTGGGGCCGAACAAGCGGGCAAACAGGCCCATTGCGATCATTCCTTCCATTCAGCGGCGATTAAAGCCGGGCAGGCCAAGCGCCATTGCCACGGGCGGCGTGGCGGCTTAAGGCTCAACGCCGATATAGGATACGGCGCGGGGCGGGCAATGCCTGCTGCGCGTACTGGAGCATGATGAATATGCAAGGTTTGGTTCGCGGCACGACGATGGCGGTGCTTCTGGTTGCGGCCTTGGGCGGCTGCACGGCGCTGCGCGATCATCGCGGCTATCTGGTGGATCAGGCACTGCTCGATTCGGTTCAGCCGGGGATCGACAATCAGGCTTCGGTCGAACGCACGCTGGGGCGTCCGACGTTCATCAGCCAGTTTGGCCGGCAGGACTGGTACTACGTTTCGCAGAACACCAAGCAGGCCGCGTTCCGCAGTGCCCGGATCAACGACCAGATGCTGCTGCGCATCCGCTTTGACGAGAAGGGCAATGTTCTGGCGATTGACCGGACCGGCATGGAAAAGGTCGTCCAGCTGGACCCCGATGGCGACAAGACGCCGACGCTGGGCCGCGAACGCACGTTCCTGCAGGATCTGTTCGGGAATATCGGCACGGTCGGCACCGGCGCTGGCGGTCCCGGCGGCGGTGGGGGCGGCCCGAACGGAAGCTGATTTTTGCTGAGTGCGCTATTCGCATCCGCGAATAGCTTGCTGTGCCGTCCCGCTCCCCCGCCCGACCACCCATGAACATACCCGGTTGGGGTGGTCGGGCGCCTCAGCGAAAATGTCCCCCGGACATTTTCGTGTCCTTCGACGTGGGAGCGGGACGGCACAGCAAAGGACTGACCGGATGGCCAGTCCGCACCAAACAAACAACTGGCCGGTCACGTCTGGAATATTGGTTCAGGCACCATATATCCGGCCTATGACTGATCAACATTCCAGCCACGGCCTGATCCAGTGGCACGGCACTACCATCATCGGCGTAAAGCTGGGCGGGCGCACCGTGATTGCGGGCGACGGCCAGGTTTCCATGGGCAACACCGTGATGAAGCCCAACGCCCGCAAAGTGCGGCGGATCGGTGATGGCAAGGTGATTGCCGGGTTCGCTGGGGCCACCGCCGATGCCTTTACCCTGTTTGAGCGGCTGGAACGCAAGCTGGAACAGCACCGCGGCCAGCTGATGCGCGCGGCGGTGGAACTCGCCAAGGACTGGCGGACCGACAAATACTTGCGCAATCTGGAAGCGCTGATGATCGTCGCCGATGCCGAGGTCATGCTGGTGCTGACCGGCAATGGCGACGTGCTGGAACCCGAAGGCGGGATCACGGCCATCGGCTCTGGCGGCAATTACGCGCTCGCCGCCGCGCGGGCGCTGGTCGATTACGAAACCGATCCGGAAAAGATCGCCCGCCGCGCGATGGCCGTGGCGGCGGAAGTCTGCGTCTTCACCAATGACCGCGTGACTGTGGAAGAAATCTGACCACCATGACCGATACCCTGACTCCCAAAGCCATCGTCCGTGCGCTCGATGAACACATCGTCGGCCAGCAGGACGCCAAGCGCGCCGTGGCCGTGGCGCTGCGAAATCGTTGGAGAAGGCAAAGACTCGGCGCGGAACTGCGCGATGAAGTCACGCCCAAGAATATCCTGATGATCGGGCCGACGGGCTGCGGCAAGACCGAGATCAGCCGCCGTCTGGCCAGGCTGGCCGACGCACCCTTCGTGAAGGTTGAGGCGACGAAGTTCACCGAGGTTGGCTATGTCGGCCGCGATGTGGAACAGATTGCCCGCGATCTGGTCGAGGAAGCAATCCGGCTGGAAAAGGAACGCCGCCGCGAGGCGGTGCGCGATGCGGCGAGCAAGGCGGCGATGGACCGGCTGCTGAAAGCGCTGGTGGGTGAAAACGCCAGCGAGGCAACGCGCGAAAGCTTTCGCCAGCGGCTGGTCGAAAACGCCATGAACGAGGTCGAGGTGGAGATCGAGGTAGAGGATACCCCCTCGATGCCGTTCGACATTCCCGGCATGGGTGGCGGCGTCGGCATGATCAACTTGTCCGACATGATGGGCAAGGCGCTGGGCCGCCAGAACCTGAAGCGGCGCAAGCTGAAAGTGCCCGATGCGTGGGACAAGCTGGTCGAGGAAGAAGCCGAAAAGCGGATGGACCAGGACGACGTTGCCCGCGTCGCGCTGGCCAATGCCGAAACCAACGGCATCGTGTTCATCGATGAAATCGACAAGATCGCGGTCAGCGATGTGCGCGGCGGATCGGTCAGCCGCGAAGGCGTGCAGCGCGATCTGCTGCCCCTGATCGAGGGTACCACCGTATCCACCAAGCACGGCCCGATGAAGACCGACCACGTCCTGTTCATCGCCAGCGGCGCGTTCCACGTGGCCAAGCCCAGCGATATGCTGCCCGAATTGCAGGGGCGTTTGCCGATCCGGGTCGAATTGCAGGCGCTGAACGAGGAAGACTTCGTCCGCATCCTGGGCGAAACCCGCGCCAACCTGGTTGAACAATACCGCGCGCTGCTGGCGACCGAGCAGGTCACGCTGGACTTTACCCCCGATGCGGTGCGCGAAGTGGCCAGAATCGCCTGTCAGGTGAACGAAGCGGTCGAGAACATCGGCGCGCGGCGGCTCCAGACGGTGATGGAAAAGCTGCTGGAGGAGCTGAGCTTCGAGGCCGAGGACCGCACCGGCGAAACCGTGCTGGTCGACGCGGCCTATGTCCGCGCGCGGCTGGAAGGACTGGCGCAGGATACCGACCTGTCGAAGTATATTCTCTAGGCCCGATGGACTGCCAAGACTTGGAACGATTCGACGAAGTAGGAGCGTTGCACCTGCCGGGAGCGGCTATTCCAGTGTTGGATGCGCTTGGCGCCGCCTTGGCAGCTTGGCCCGATGGACAATCAGGAACGCGAATCGCCGGCGATGGCGCAATCCGCGCCTTGCTAGGTCCATCCAGCGAGATTGGCGAACTGGTGGCTGTCGTGGCAGGCAAGGCTATGCATCCCGTCCGGGCCGTCTATTTCGATAAGAATGAAACCAACAACTGGGCGCTGGGCTGGCATCAGGATCGAACCATCGCCGTGAGGGAACGGGTTGAGCTTTCCGGCTTTGGCCCTTGGACGGTAAAGCAAGGCATCTTACACGTTCAGCCGCCCTTCGCCGTGATCGCCGGACTGCGGACAATTCGCATCCATTTGGATCCAGTGCCGCGTGACAACGCTCCCTTGCTGGTCGCACCCGGATCACACCGGTTGGGGCTCGTCGCCGCTGAACGGTGCAGCGAAGTGGCTGCTGCATCACCTGTCATCGCCTGCCTTGCCGAAGCAGGCGACATCTGGGTCTACCACACAGCAATTCTCCATGCCTCGGAGCGAAGCAAACACCCAGGCCGACGGCGCGTGCTCCAAGTCGACTACGCGGCCGGGCATTTGCCGCACCCACTGGAGTGGCTTGGCGTCTAGCTACGCTCACTTTTTCGAGCTAGCTTCGCCTCCATGTATCATACCCCCGAAGACCGCCCGATCTATCGCCTGCTCACCGGAAAGGACGACCGCGCCTTTTGCGAGCGGGTGTCCGAAGCGCTGGAGCAGGGCTGGCGGCTCTATGGGTCACCGACGCTGGCGTGGGATACTGAAAACAGCTGCATGAAGGCCGCGCAGGCCGTGGTCTGGCATGAAGCGGACGTGGTGAAGGGCTAGGCGTAGCGCACGCCGCCGCCGCTCAGCGTCACGTTGGCAGGCAAATGTCCTGCCGAATCGCCGTCCGCCTGAACCGGCACCGGCCCAGCGCTGGTGATTTCCAGCGCATCGCATTCCACCACCCGCCATGAAGGATGCGCGCGGCGTGATCCCGTTACCGCGTAAAGGCCCAGCGCAATCAGGTCGCGGCGGCGGCAGCGGGGCAGGGCCAGCAGGCGCAGGCGCGGGTGGGCGAGGTGCGCTGCGGGGTCCAGCGTCCACGGTCCGGCATAGAACCGCCCGCGCAGCACGAACGCCGCTTCGGCGGTGAAGGCCTGTCCATCGGCCACGATCCGCAAGGGCATGCGCGGCCAGCGCCACAGCAGGCTGATCAGCGCCGCGCCATAGGCTAGCCGCCCGACGCGGGCTTTCAGCGCTTCCGACACGCCCGCAACGGTATGGGCATCGATCCCGACCGAGGCGCAGGCCAGCACCGGCGCACCGTTGAGGCGGACCAGCGGGGAGTGCAGCAGGGGCTGACCCGCCTCGATCCGCAGCGCGAATTGCACCGGATCGGCGGGGTAGCCCAGTTCGCGCGCCAGCAAGTTGATCGTGCCGACCGGATAGATCGCCACCGGCGGCAACGCGGCGGGATCGGTCTGGTTGCCGATCACCAGCCGGGCAGAGCCGTCACCGCCCGCGATGCATAACAAATCCGCAGCCGGGCAATCACGCGAGGCATCAAATGTCAGGCTGTCATGGTGCGATACGGTGTGCCCGCGTCCCTCCAGCACGCCCGCCAGCGCCGCGATGCGGGCCAGCCGGCGCGGCGCCATGCCGGGGTTGTAGATGAGCGCGATCCGCAAGCGCGGTTATTCCGCCGCCTCGGCGGAGTCGTCGATCTCGGTCGCCTGCCGTGCCCACATTTCGGCGTAGAGGCCGTCGCGGCGCAGCAACTCGGTGTGCGTGCCGCTTTCGGCCAGTGTGCCCTCGTTCAGCACGAAAATCGCGTCGGCATCGGCAATCGTCGAGAGCCGGTGCGCGATCGACAGCGAGGTGCGGCCGGAGCTGACCCGGTGCAGCGTGGCAAGGATTTCCTGCTCGGTCCGGGTGTCGAGCGCGCTGGTCGCTTCATCCAGCAACAGGATCGGCGGGTTCTTCACCAGCGTGCGGGCAATCGCCACGCGCTGCTTTTCCCCGCCCGAAAGTTTCAGCCCGCGTTCGCCGACTTCGGTGGCAAAGCCCTGCGGTAGCCGTTCGATCAGCCCCATCAGCGCGGCGTCGCGGGCGGCCTGTTCAACTTCGGCCTGACCAGCGCCGTCGCGGCCATAGGCGATGTTATAGCCGATGGTGTCGTTGAACAGCACGCTGTCCTGCGGGACGATCCCGATGGCGGCGCGCAGCGAGGTCTGGGTGACTTCGCGGATGTCCTGTCCGTCGATCAGGATCCGGCCCGACCACGGGTCATAGAATCGGAACACCAGCCGCGCGATCGTGCTTTTGCCCGCGCCGGAGGGGCCGACGATGGCGACTTGCGATCCGGGCGGAACCTCGAACGACAGCCCTTTCAGGATAGTGCGGTCGCGGTCATAGCCGAACACCACGTTGTCGAACGCCAGCGTCGGGCGGCGCACGATCAGCGCGGGCGCGCCGGGGGCGTCCTGCACTTCGACCGGGCTGTCCATCAGCGCGAACATTTCAGCCATGTCGGTCAGCCCCTGGCGGATGGTGCGATAGACCATGCCCAGCATGTCGAGCGGGCGGAACAGCTGCATCAGATAGGTCTGGACGAACACCAGCTGGCCGACCGAATATTCCCCGCGCGACCAGCCCCAGACGGTGTAGGCCATCGCGCCCGCCATCAGCAGATTCACCACCACCGCCTGCGCGATGTTGAGCAGCCCCAGCGAGTTTTCGCTTTTCACCGCCGCTTCGGCAAAGGCGCGGGTGGCCTGAGCATAGCGGGCTTCCTCGCGCGCTTCGGCGGCGAAGTATTTCACGGTTTCATAGTTCAGCAGCGAATCGACCGCGCGCGACAGGGCTTGCCCGTCCAGCTTGTTCATCGCCTCGCGCAGGGCGGTGCGCCATTCGGTGATCGCGCGGGTGACCCAGATATAAGCCACCACGGCCAGTGCGGTCGCTGCGACCAGCCCCCAGCCGAAGTTTGCATAGAAAATCGCCGCGACGATCAGCAGTTGCAACACCGTGGGGAACAGGTTGAACAGCATGAAATAGAGCATCACGTCGATGCTCTTGGTTCCGCGTTCGATCACCTTGGTGACTTCGCCGGTGCGGCGGGCGAGGTGGAAGCGCAGGGACAGACGGTGCAGGCGGGCGAATACGTCCTCGGCCAGCTGGCGGGTGGCGTCCTGCCCGACGCGTTCGAAGACGATGTTGCGCAAGTTGTCGAACATCACCGCGCCGAACCGGCCCGCGCCGTATGCCAGCACGAACGCCAGCGCGACCTGGAACGCCGCCGGGCCGGTCACCGACATCGCGTCGATGGCCCATTTCAGGAAGTAGGGCAGCGCCATGGTCACGCCCATCGAGGCGAGGATCAGCAGCGTCGAAATGACGATCCGCCAGCGCAGCCCCGGATTGTTCGCGGGCCACAGATAGGGGAAGAACCGCCGCAGCGTGCCCCAGCCATCGTGGCGGGCGGCGGGATCGGATGGGCGTTCTGGCGGCATGGCCCCCATTTAGGGGGAACCAGCGGAAAGGGAAGTGCTGCGGCCTAAAACGCCTCGCGCGCCCTAAAACGCGTCGCGGGGCAGATCGAACAGGATGCGGCGGGTCGAAAAGTCGATTGCCACCCGGTCAAAGCTGCGCAAGTCCTGCATCCCCAGCAGCAACGCGGGCTTGCGGTTCAAGCCCAGCGCCTCGAACGCGGGGGCATCGGCAAAGGCGATCCACACGTTGTTGAGGTTCATTTCCTGGATCGTCAGCATCCGCCCGAACCCGATCTGCGCGGTGATCGCCTGTCCGGTGACGCTGTTCAGGACCACGCTGCCGTGGCTGCCGCGCCGGGTCAGCGCGCGTTGCAGCGCCATGTTGCCGATGGAATTCTGCGCGCCGGTATCGATCACCACGTCGGTGGCGATTCCGTCGATCTTGGCATCGGCCATGACCAGCTGGCCGGACCGGCGGCGCGCGGTGACGATGATTTCATAGCCCCGGTTGCCGCCCAGCGCCTTGGCGTCGTCAATCGCCAGCAGGTTCTGCTTGAAATCCATCAGCACGCGTTGATCCTGCAGGCTGTCGATGCCCAGAATGCCGTCCGCGCCGATGTGCTCGCTTTGCAGGATCGGGGCGAGCAGGCCGTAGTAGGACCGTCGCCCCAGATCGATCTGGTCGATCTCCACCGTGTCGACCATTTCGGTACCTGCCACACTGACCAGCCGCGCACGGGCGGTTGGCACCAGCGCCAGCTTTGATGCCAGCGCGCTCGACAGCACGGTATTTTGCGATCCGGTATCGATCAGGAAATCGAACGGCCCATGTGTGCCGATCCGCACCGGCACGGTCAGCCGGTCATGCCGGTCAGCCTTGGCGGCGACGACTTCGACGGCGGAGCTTTGCGGCAGGCCTTCCTGATGCAGGATGGTCGGGACGGCGGCGGCAAAGGGCAGCAGCGGCAACAGGGCAGGGTGCATCGGCATGGCGATTATCTCTCTCCGCCGTGATCGATACGCCTGTTTGCCGGTGCGCGCCATGCCACTGGTCGAAAGACCGGGGCGGCCCGTCGGCATTCGTCATTGCTTAACGCGGCGCTGTTATGCCGGGACCATGCTGACGGTGCGTAACAAGGTAATGCGCAAGCTGCGCGAAGGGCGGTTCCTGCGGGCGGCGCGGGGCATCCTGCACACGCCGCCGATGCAGGCGGCGGATGACGGCGTGATCCTGTTCTCGATGATCGGGACCAAAGTGCTGCTGCCTTATCTGGTCGCGGTCAAATCGCTGCATGCGCAACTGCGGCGCGGGCGGGTGGTGATCCTTGACGATGGCACGCTGACCCCCGCCGACAAGGCGGTGCTGACCTGGCACCTCGACCATCCGCGCATTATCCCGATTGCCTCGGTCGAAACCGGTCCCTGTCCGCGCGGCGGCACGTGGGAGCGGTTGCTGACGATCCTGGACTTGCGTCGGGATGCTTATGTGATCCAGCTCGATTCCGACACTGTCACGCTGGGACCGGTCCCCGAAATCGCCGAGGCCATCGCGGCGGCGCGCAGCTTTACCCTGCGCGGCGGCACCGATGCGGAAATCTTGCCGCTGGATGAAGTCTCCGCGCGCGCCCGTGCCACGGCGGGGCCGGGCCGGGTCCATGTGCAATCCGCGATTGAGCAAGCGATGGAAGCCATGGCGATTCCCGGCCATCCGGACTTGCGCTATGCGCGCGGCTGCTCCGGCTTTGCCGGGTTCGCGCCCGCCCTGTCGGGCCGCGCGCTGGCTGAAGCGTTTTCCGCCGAAGCCGAGCGCCTGATCGGCCGCCAGCGGTGGGAGGAATGGGGCAGTGAGCAGGTGACGTCGAACTTCGTCATCGCCAACGATCCCGAAGCACTGCTGCTGCCTTATGATCGCTACATGAATTACTGGAACGAGCCGATTGCGGCTGGCACCGGCTTTGCCCACTTCGTCGGCACGTTCCGCTATCATGGCGGGGCTTATGCCGCTGCCGCACGGGCGGTGATCGCTGCGCTGGAGCGCTAACCGCGCTTCGCCAGCATCCGCAGTTCCAACAGCCGGTCCCGCGCGAAGGCGAGCAGCCACAGGCCATAAGCCGAGCCGCCTGCCGCGATCAACAGAGCGAGCCTGGGCAGGGGCGGCAGGCCCGCCGCCATCCGGTCCAGCACCAGCACCACCAGCGCCATCGCCGCCCCGGCCAGAACCGGCGGCAGCACCGCGCGGCCCAGCTGTGCCATCCGCACGCCGATCACCGGCAGCGCCCACAGCGCGGAAATGAATGTCAGCAGCGGATAGCCCAGCAGCCAGCCCCACGCGATCCCGCGTCCGCCATCCGCGCTGACCCCCAGCCAGAACGCCAGCGGCATGATCGCCGCGCCAAGGATCGCGCTGCGGGTGGCGATGCCGGGCCGCCCGACCGCACTGGTTGCCGGGGCGAACAGCACGTGCAGCGTCATGAACGGCATGGCCAGCGCGAGCACTTCGACGATGGGCGCGGCCGCCAGCCACTTTTCGCCCAGCATCACGTGCAGCGCTGGCTCGGCCACGCTGGCCAGTCCCAGACAGAACGGCACGGCCAGCAGCATGATCACGCGGACCGATTTCAGGAACCCTTCGGACACCGCCGCCGGATCGTCCTGCACTTTGGCATAAGCGGAAAACGCCACTTCGTTGAGCGGCGGGACCACCTTGTTCACGAACAGCTGCGCCAGGAACAGGCTGGTGGTGTACAGCCCCAGCTCGTGCGCAGGCAATGCGCGGCCTGCGATCACAATGTCGGCCTGCGTCTGGATGAACCAGAACAGCTGGCCGATCATGGCGACGCCGCCGTAACTGGCCAGCGCCTTGCTCCCGCGAAAGTCAAAGCTGGGCCAGATGAAGGTCCGCGCCGCGATCAGCATGCCAGCCGCGCGGCTGACAAACCCGGCCAGCGGCGCGACGATCAGCGTCCACACCCCCAGCCCGCCCAATGCCCCGGCCAGCGCGGCGATCGCGCTTATGAAGGCAGAGGCCATGTTGACCTGTGCCTGCCGCCGGAAATCCATCTGCCGCGACAGCACGGTATAGCCCAGCGCGAGGAACGGGTTGGTCAGATAGATCAGCGCCTGCACCCGCAGCAGATCGGTCACGCGCGGCTGGCCGTAATAGTCGGCCACGAAGGGTGCGGCTAAGAACTGCACGGCAGCGAGGGCGACGTTGATCACGATCAGCAGGCCGAACAGCTGGCGCAATTGCCCGCCGCCGCCATCGCGGTCGGCGATCACGGCATTGGCGAAGCCATAGCCATTGACCAGTCCCAGCAGGACCAGCACCACCGATGTCATCGCGAACAGCCCGTAATCCTCTGGCGAGAGGATGCGAATCACCAGAAACGTGGAAGCCCACGCCACCAGCTGGCTGAAAATTTGCGTGCCCGACCGCCAGATCACCGCGCTGCGCACCTGATCGCGCAAGGATCGCGGTGGCGCGGCTTCTGCAGCCGTGGTCACAGCGCGATGCCTTCCGGCAGAATGGAACCCAGCACGCCGCCAGACTGGTTGCCCCGGCTGTGCGCCTTGCGCCGCCAGGCCAGCATGGGCCGGGCCAGCCCCGGCAGCACGCGCCATAACAGGAACGAAACCGCCCAGACCGGGCCGCTCACCCGCGATTTCACCCGGCGCAGTTCCGTCAGTCCGCGCGCGGTATCGCCGTCCATCACCCGGTCGATGGCGTGCTCGAAATCCAGCGCCTCCTGGCTGTCGCGAATCAGCTGGTCCAGCAGCGGCTGTTCTGGCGCATCGGCGGGCAGGGCGGCGCGGGCCTTTTCATAGACCTTGATATTGCCCAGCAGCATCCGTCCGGCATGGGCCGAGGCGGAATTGGGCCGCACCCGGTATTCCCCCATGACCCGGTCGACGTAGCGGGCGTGGCCGCCCAGTTCCATCAGCCGGACCCACAAATCGAAATCCTCAGCCTGCGCCATGGTCGTGTCGAACCCGCCGACAGCGTCGAAGTCGGCGCGGCGAAACGTGGTGCCGATATAGACGCCGAAGCTGCGGTCCAGCACATCAGCCAGCGATCCGCGCAGCCCATCGCCCGTGCCCTGCTTGGCCTCAAACGCCAGTCGCTCTTTGGCCACCGCGCCAAAGATCAGCGCGTTGCAGGTGGCCAGCCGGACGTCGGGATCACCTTCGAGCAGGTCGGCCATGGTGCCCAGATAGTCCGGGCGGAACCGGTCATCGCCATCCAGCAAGGCGATCAGCGGCGCGCGCGTTGCGGCAATCGCGGTGTTGCGCGCACCCGACACGCCCTGATTCGGCGTGGCGAGGAACCGGATGCGCGAATCGGCCAGATAGGGGGCAACGGCGCCTGCGACGTCATCGGGCGCACCGTCATCGATCACCACGCATTCCCAGTCCGGGCACTGCTGCGCCAGCAGCGAATCCAGCGCCTCGCCCAGCAAATGCGCCACGCCATAGGCAGGCACGATCACTGCGATGCGCGGAAGCGGTGAAGAATCAGTATGGAGTGCGACCTGGTGCATAGGCGCGTCATAGCGCGCGGGTCTTAATCAAGGCTCTACGCGGGCGCGCGACACGGGCCGCGGCGGGGTGCCCGGCCAGAATCCAGCAAACGCGGCGAATTTCCAACAATTGAAACAAAATTGCAAAAACCCTGTTGACCGAATCGCTGGGTGCTTTTAGAGGCCCGTTCACCGGACGGGAACGCCGCTTCAACGGGGTTTCGGACTGGTCGCCAACATAGACGGACAACGGTCCTCCCGAAGTAAGAAGCGGGGGTTCGATGGTTGTCCGGCTGAATTTGTC
>JAYRDH010000062.1:0-11666 GCA_041909515.1 Novosphingobium sp.
CCCCGCCCGGCCACCCCCGGAAGTATATCCTGGATGGGTGGCCGGGCGGGGGGGCGGGCCGGTACCGCATCCGTTTCCTAGAAACGGACTGGTCATCTAGGCATTCCGCCAGCGCGCGAAAATTGCGGTGGGCAGCATCCGGCCCGGCCCAAGGTCGCCCTCGTCCTCTTCCCGCACCACCAGTTCGCCGTGCTCCACCACACCCGGCAGGTCCGCGCAGGCTTCCGCCAGCAATCCGCCAATCGCCAGCGACGACATCCGCACCGCGTAAACCGTCAGGAACAGGAACTTGCTGTCCGCGTCCAGCAGCTTGGCGCAATCATGCACCAGCCCCGGCAAGTGATCTTCCAGCCGCCAGACTTCGCCTTCCGGCCCACGCCCGAACTTGGGCGGGTCAAGGATGATCCCGTCATAGCGCTTGCCCCGCCGCACTTCGCGCGCGGTGAACTTGGCCGCGTCATCAACGATCCAGCGAATCGGGCGCTGCTCCAGCCCCGATAGCGCCGCGTTGGCGCGGGCCTGCGTGACCGACTTTTTGCTGGCATCGACGTGCGTCACCGGGCCGTACTTCGACAGCGCGAGCGAGCCGACGCCGGTATAGCCGAACAGATTGAGCGTCGCCGCATCGCGCTGCCCGCCCAGTTGCTCGCCCATCCAGTCCCACACCGGGGCCATATCGGGGAAGAACCCCAGATGGCGGAACGGGGTGCACTGGGCGTTGAAGGTAACCTGCTCGTAGCCGTTCGGCCAGCTGAGCGACCAGCCATCACGCGGCACCGGGTTGGCGAACTGCCAGCGCCCGCCGCCGTCCTCGTCCGATCCGGGCACGAATTCGCCGTCGCTCTTCCACCGCTCCAGCCGGGGCGCCCACAGCGCCTGCGCATCGGGGCGGATGAAGCGGTGCGGGCCATACCGCTCCAGCTTGCGCCCGTCGCCGCTGTCGATCAGGCCATAATCGGCCCAGCCTTCGCCGCAGAGCAAGCGGGCCTGCGGATCGAGATCGGCCATTATCCCCGCGCTACTGCATGGGCCGCGACATGGGCGGCAATCGAGTCATAGTCACCGGGCAGCTCGATCAGGCGTTCCTCGCGCTCAAACAGGTCGCCAATCCGTGCGGGCAAGGTCGGACGCTGGCCGGTTGCGCGTTCCACGGCGTCGCGGAACTTCGCCGGGTGGGCCGTCGCCAGCGTCACCACCGGCACATCGGCCGGCAGGCCCGCGTTCCGCGCCGCGTGGAGGCCGATGGCGGTGTGCGGATCGAGCAGCTCACCGCATTCTTCCCAGGCCCAGCGAATCGCGTTCGACATGTCGCTGGCATCGGCGCGGGCGCTGCTGAACAGTTTGGCGGCGCCTTCGCGCTGGGCATTGGTCAGCTGCATCGCCTTGGTCGATTCGAACCCGGCCATCTGCGCATTCAGCGCCGCGCCATCGCGCCCGCCCAGGTCGAACAGCAGGCGCTCGAAGTTGGACGAAACCTGGATGTCCATCGACGGCGCCGCCGTGGGCGTAACCGTTCCGGCGGAATAGTCGCCCGTGGTCAGCGCACGGTGGAGGATGTCGTTGACGTTGGTCGCGACGATCAGCTTCGCCACCGGCAGGCCCATCTGCGCCGCGACATAACCCGCAAACACATCGCCGAAATTGCCGGTCGGCACCGCAAAGGCCACTTCGCGGTGCGGCGCGCCCAGTTGCAGCGCCGCGGCAAAGTAATAGACGACTTGCGCCATCAACCGCGCCCAGTTGATCGAATTGACCGCGCCGATGCTGAACCGGCTGGTCATCGCGGTGTCGTTGAACATCCGCTTCACCATCGCCTGCGCATCGTCGAACGTGCCTTCGATGGCGATGTTGTGGACGTTGGGGGCCAGCACCGTGGTCATCTGGCGGCGCTGGACGTCCGACACGCGCCCCTTGGGGTGGAGCATGAAGATGTCGACGCGCGAGCGGCCCGCCACCGCATCGATCGCGGCGGAACCGGTATCGCCCGACGTTGCCCCGACGATGGTCAGCGGATCACCGCCCCGGCCCAGGAATTCCTCGAACAACAGGCCCAGCAATTGCAGTGCAACGTCCTTGAACGCCAGCGTCGGGCCGTGGAACAGTTCCAGCAGCCACTGCTGCTCGTCCAGCTGCTTCAGCGGGGTCACCGCCTTGTGCGCGAAGCGGCCATAGGCTTGGCGGGTCAGTTCCAGCAACCGCTCCGGCGTCAGGCTGTCACCCACGAACGGCAGCATGACCCGCTGCGCCAGCTCGGCATAGGACAGACCGGCAAACCCGGCGATCTCCTCTTTCGAGAAGCGCGGCCATTCGCGCGGCACATAGAGGCCACCATCGCTGGCCAGACCGGCGAGCGTTGCGCCTTCGAAGTCGAGCGCCGGGGCGCTTCCACGGGTTGAGATATATTCCATCGCGCGCCGGGCGTTAGCCGGACTCCGCGCGAATTGAAACCCTAGGTATTCAGGACTGCATCCGCTTGCGCAGCGCGATGCCATAGATCACCAGCGCGGTCAGCGCGAACAGGAACCACTGGATCGCATAGGACAAGTGGTTGTTGGGGATCGTCGCGGGATCGGGCCGGGCATTGGCGTCCAGTCCGGCCAGCGGCGGATCGGCGATCAGGCGAACCGTTTCCCCCGCCCCCAGCGTGACCGTGCCGGTCACCACGCCGCCGGTCCACACGCGCGGTTGCAAGTCCTTCGACCAGCCAATCAGCACTTCGGCCGTGCTGCCACCCGGCAGCGGGCAGATGAACGCATGCGCCCAGCCGGTGGTACCCTTGGCATTGTGGCCGGCGACCGGCGCGTCCGGGCCAGTCGGGCGGCAATCGATCCGGCTGCGGCGGAACAGCAGCGGTTCTGCCGCCTGGGCCGACGTCGGGAACGGCACTTCCGCCGTATTGGCCCCGACCGCCGCGTACCTCGCCAGCAGCGCTTCCTTTTGCTGCGCACGGCCTAGTTGCCACACGCCCAACGCGATCATCACGCCAATTGCCCCCAAGACCAGCACCGTCGCAAGAACCGGAATACGCCTCATTGATCCTTCAATCGCCCTTCACCGGCATCCCGCCTGAATTCGGTGACTAGCAGCGCGGCCTTGGCCACGCGCAGGCCCCACAGCGTGGTCCCGGCCACAAACGGGACCCACAACAGACCGTGAACCCAGAATGGCGGATGCCAGCTGAACTCCACCCACAGCGCCAGCAGCAGCGCGACAGTGCCGATCACCAGGGTCAGGAACGCCGCAGGCCCGTCGCCCACGTTGAACTGGCCATAGTCGAGGCGGCACACCCGGCAGCGCGGCGCAAACCGCGCCAGCCCGGCAAACAGGGTGCGCGCGCCGCATTGCGGACACAGACCGAAAAGGGCAGCCGGAACGAGTCCCGGCTGCCCTTCGGATGCTTGGTTGCTGCCGTCAGGCATCAGTGGGTGGGATAGCCCCAGCCGCCCCAGACATAGACTGCGACGAACAGGAACAGCCACACGACGTCGACGAAGTGCCAGTACCAGGCAGCGGCTTCAAAGCCGAAGTGCTGCTTGGGGGTGAAGTCGCCGTTGTAGGCTCGCTTCAGGCAGACGATCAGCATGATGGTGCCGATGATGACGTGGAACCCGTGGAAACCCGTCGCCATGTAGAACGCCGAGCTATAGGTGTTGCCGCCAAAGCCGAACGGGGCGGCCGCGTATTCGTACGCCTGGATCGAGGTGAACAGCAGGCCCAGCCCGACAGTGGCCCACAGGCCCTTCTTCAGGCCATCGCGGTCACCGTGGATCAGCGAGTGGTGCGCCCAGGTCACCGTGGTGCCAGAGCACAGCAGGATCAGCGTGTTCAGCAGCGGCAGATCGAATGCGTTCATCACTTCTTCGATGGCCACCGGCGGGAATTGCCCCCCCACCACTTCGGCCACTTCCGACGGGAACAGCGCGAAATCGAAGAACGCCCAGAACCAGCCAACAAAGAACATCACTTCCGAAGCGATGAACAGGATCATGCCATAGCGCTGGTGCAGCTGCACCACCGGGGTGTGATCGCCCGCGTGGGCTTCCTGGATGATCTTGGCGAACCACTGCCAGGCCGAAGCGATCAGCAGCGCAATGCCCAGCCACGGCACGATCTTGCCGCCGGCCATGTCGTGCATGTTCAGCACCATGCCGGTCGTGAAGGTGAACGCGCCGATGGTGGTCATCAGCGGCACCAGATCGGGCGGCAGGATATGAAAATCGTGATTCTTGGTTCCGGCCATGATGGTTTGGTCCCCGTTTATCCCTCTGCCCGCGGCAACCGCGCGGGCCAAAATTCCAGACGCCCTTATCGTGCTGACTTCACCCGGTCCAGTGCCTTTGCGCGGCTATTCCGCAGCAACGTGGAAAGTGTAACTCAGCGTGATCTGCTCGACGTTCTTTGCTTCCGGATCGTCGAGGATCTTGGGGTCGATGTAATAGATCACCGGCATGTCGATCGACTGGCCGGGTTGCAATGTCTGCCGCTCAAAGCAGAAGCACTGGATCTTGTTGAAGTACTTGCCGACATATTCCGGCTCGACGTTGAAGCTGGCGACGCCGGTAACCGGCTTGTCCGACAGGTTTTCCGCCTTGTAGAACGCCATCTTGCGTGTGCCGATCCGCATGTCCTGCGTGACTTGCTGCGGCGCGAACTTCCACGGCATGCCCCGGTCGACATTGGCGTCAAACCGCACGGAAATGTGGCCTTCCGCCACTTTCACGCTCGCCGCCTGCGCCTCGCTGACTTTCATCGTCGTCCCGCCGAAGCCGGTCACCTGGCAGAAGATCCGGTAGAGCGGGACCGAGGCGAACCCCAGTCCCAGCATGGCCAAGGCCCCGCCCAGCGCAATCAGGCCGGTGCGGGCGTTGCGGTTGCTGGGGAGCGCGTCAGCCAGCATTGCCTTGCGGAGCCATCTTCACAAAGGTGAGGAAATAGAACAGCACCACAAAGCCGAGCAGCACCAGGCCCAGCGCAATGTTGCGCCCTTTCTGGATGCGGCGGCGTTCGGCATCGTTGTTTTCCGGTAGGGTCATTGACTTATCCCATGATCCAGCGGTCTGCCA
Source organism: Novosphingobium sp. (assembly GCA_041909515.1). Classification (GTDB taxonomy): domain Bacteria; phylum Pseudomonadota; class Alphaproteobacteria; order Sphingomonadales; family Sphingomonadaceae; genus Novosphingobium. The sequence goes on from JAYRDH010000062.1 coordinate 5,064, forward strand.
CCAGCGCGCCGAACAGCGCGAACAGGTAGATGACCGAGAAGGCGAACAGGCGCTTTTCAGGACGCATGTCCATGTCCGTCGCGTCCCCCCGGAACACCGCGACACGAAGGCTGAGCAGCAGGAACACCGCCGACAGCAGCAGCGCCGAAGCGCCATAGACCGCCCCGGCCCCGGCAAACCAGAACGGCGCCAGGCTGAGCGGCAAGAGCAGCACCGCATAGACCAGAATCTGGCGGCGCGTGGAGTGATGCCCGGCCACGACCGGCATCATCGGGATCCCCGCCTTGGCATAGTCCGTCTCGACGAACAGGGCGAGCGCCCAGAAATGCGGCGGGGTCCAGAAAAAGATGATCGCGAACAGCAGGATCGGCATGAGCGTGATCTCGCCCGTCGCAGCAATCCAGCCGATCATCGGCGGAAAGGCCCCGGCCCCGCCCCCGATCACGATGTTCTGCGGCGTGCGCGGCTTGAGCCAGATCGTGTAGACGACCGAATAATAGACGATCGAAATCGCCAGGATCGCCGCCGCCAGCCAGCTGACCGCCACGGCCATCACGAAGACGGAAGCCAGCGCCAGAACCAGGCCGAAGCTGAGCGCGGAATGACGCTGCATCCGGCCCGATGGCAGCGGCCGGTCCGCCGTGCGCTTCATCAGCGCGTCAAGGTCGGCTTCCCACCACTGATTGAGCGCGGCCGAACCGCCCGCCCCGATGGCAATGCACAGGATCGCGGTGAACCCGATCAACGGATTGACCGGTCCCGGCGCGGCCAGCAGGCCGCACAGCCCGGTGAAAATCACCAGCGTCATCACGCGCGGCTTGGTCAGCGCAAAGAAATCGCGCCAGTCAGCGGGCAGCGGGTGAACGGCAAGGGCGGCGTTAGCGGACATGATCGAGGGGGCTATAGTCCGGTGCGGGCGTGGTGGGAAGGCCGATCGCTACAGTCTTTCGAGCCAATCGACGAGCAACGCGTTGACCTCCGCAGGGCGCTCCTGCTGGGTCCAGTGGCCGCAGCCCTCCAGAACGTGGCCCTCCACGTTCGGTACGGCCGGGCGCATCATCTCCACCGGGTCGGCCACCGCTCCGAACAGCGAGGTCGCCGGATCGCGCGTGCCGCCGATGAACAGCGCCGGACATTCGATTCGCCGCCCCCGGAACTGCTGCGCCCAGGCATAGTCGGCCTCATGGTTGCGATAGCGGTTGAGCGGCCCGCGAAAGCCCGACGCGGCCATTTCACGCGCATAGAAGGTCAAGTCGGCATCCGACAGCCAGCCCGGCAACCCGTTCGGATCGGCGACATCGGGTAACCCTTCGAGGAAGGTTGCCCCCAGCGGTTTGTCCCAATGGTTGCCCAGTGGTGCATCGCCGGAAATCGAATAGAGCATCTTGCGCAGGAACGCGCGCGGATCGGCCTCCGCTTCGGCCTCGGCCACTCCGGGTTCCTGAAAGAACTCCTGGTAAAAGAACCGGCCCTTGCTGGTGAAGTGTTCTCGAAACACTTCGGTAAAGGGGCGGTCCGGCACGCCCGCAAAGGGGACCGACAGTGCCGCCACGGCCCGAAACACGTCGGGGCGGGCCAGCGTTGAATTCCACACGATCGGCGCGCCCCAGTCATGCCCGATCAGCACGACCTGCTGCCCCGGCACCAGGGCGTCGCGCAAGCCAACCAGATCGCCGACCAGGCGCTCCATCGCATAGGCCTCCACCGCGTGGGGCTTGTCCGACCCGCCATAGCCGCGCACATCGATGGCGCAGGCGGTAAACCCGGCTTCGGCCACCGGCGCCAGTTGGTGCCGCCAGGAATACCAGCTTTCCGGAAAGCCGTGCACCATGATCGCCAGCGGTGCCGTGCCGACGGCCGGCCCCTCGATGACGCAACGCAAGGTGACTTCGCCGCAATCGATCTGGCGGAATTCGGGCATCGTTTTCTCCCAGTTGCCCGACACGCTCCGCTCCTCCCCTGCGTGGGGAAGCGGAACTGCGCGGAACCCGTTGCTCATCGCGCAGAGTGGCACGTTAATCGGCCGATTAACAAGCCCTTGCACAGGTTGGCGCACGAATTCGGGAGGGCCGCGATAAATCGGCCGCACCAACGAAAACGCCCCGGCGGTTGGGCCGGGGCGCGTTCTTGTCAGCAATCAGGCAGTCTTGCCGTCAGGCCGTTCTCAGTGGTGACCTTTGTCGTCGATGACGGGCAAGGTTTCGAACTGGTGGAACGGCGGCGGGCTCGACAGGGTCCATTCCAGCGTCGTCGCGCCTTCGCCCCAGTAGTTGGCCGAAGCCTTCTTGCCGGCGGTAAAGGCATAGATGATGTTGATGAACCAGATCACGAGGCTTGCGGCCATGATCTTGTAGCCCAGCGTCGAGATGCTGTTCCAGTATTCATAAGCCGGGGTGTAGTCCGGATAGCGGCGCGGCATCCCCTGCAGACCCAGGAAGTGTTGCGGGAAGAAGATCAGGTTCACGCCGACGAAGAACACCCAGAAGTGCAGGTGCGACAGGAATTCGGAGTGCATCCGTCCGCTCATCTTCGGGAACCAGTAATAGAAGCCCGCGAACAGGCCCGTCACCGCGCCCAGCGACAGCACGTAGTGGAAGTGCGCCACCACGTAGTAGGTGTCATGCAGCACATCGTCCACGCCGCCGTTGGCCAGGACCACGCCGGTCACGCCACCCACGGTGAACAGGAAGATGAAGCCCAGCGCCCAGACCATCGGCGACTTGAATTCAAGGCTGCCGCCCCACATCGTCGCGATCCACGAGAAGATCTTCACGCCGGTCGGCACGGCGATCACCATCGTCGCGGCGGTGAAGTACATCTTGGTGTTCACCGACAGGCCGGAGGTGTACATGTGGTGCGCCCACACGACGAACCCGACCACGCCGATGGCAACCATCGCATAGGCCATGCCGAGGTAGCCGAACACCGGCTTCTTCGAGAAAGTCGAGACGATCTGGCTTATGATGCCGAAGGCGGGCAGGATCATGATGTACACTTCGGGGTGGCCGAAGAACCAGAACAGGTGCTGGTACAGGACCGGATCGCCACCGCCCGACGGGTCGAAGAAGGTGGTGCCGAAGTTGCGGTCGGTGATCAGCATGGTGATCGCGGCGGCCAGCACCGGCAGGGCCAGCAGCAGCAGGAACGCGGTAACCAGCACCGACCACACGAACAGCGGCATCTTGTGCAGGGTCATGCCCGGTGCGCGCATGTTGAAGATGGTGGTGATGAAGTTGATCGCGCCCATGATCGACGCGGCACCGGCGAGGTGCAGCGAGAAGATCGCGAAGTCCATTGCCGGACCGGTCGAGCCATAGGTCGACAGCGGCGCATAGGCGGTCCAGCCCACGCCGGCGCCGTTGGCCACGCCACCCGGCACGAACGCCGAGCAGAGCAGCGAGATGAAGCCCGCCACGGTCAGCCAGAACGAGATGTTGTTCATGCGCGGGAACGCCATGTCCGGCGCGCCGATCATGATCGGAATGAACCAGTTGCCGAAGCCGCCGATGATCGCCGGCATGACCAGGAAGAACACCATGATCAGACCGTGCGCGGTGATCAGCACGTTCCACAGGTGGAGCTGCTGGTCAAAGCTGGGGTCCGGATTGCCGAACCACTTGGCGAACATGTCGAGATACTGGATGCCCGGCTCGGCCAGCTCGAAGCGCATCATGCCGGAGAAGGCGCCGCCGATGATCCCCGCGATGATCGCGAAGATCAGGTACAGCGTGCCGATGTCCTTGTGGTTGGTCGACATGAACCAGCGGGCGAAGAAGCCCGGCAGGTGATCATGATCGTCGTGTGCATGCGCCCCGTCATCGTGCGCCTGGAAATGGTCTGCGGTAGTAGCCATGGCTAAACCTTGTCCTTGTCTAATCGGGTTCAGGCGGCAGGAGCCGGAGCGGCTTCGGCAGCGGGCGCGGCAGCAGCGGGAGCGGCTTCAGCAGCGGCGGGCGCTTCGGGCAGCCCGTCGATCTTGCCGCCCGACTGCGTCAGCACCCAGGCATTGAACTTGTCACGCGGCAGCGCCTCGATCGCGATCGGCATGTAGCCGTGGCGAACGCCGCACAGTTCCGAGCACTGGCCGTAATACACGCCCGGCTCGCGGATGGTCAGCGTCTTTTCGTTGATCCGCCCCGGAACCCCGTCGATCTTGTACCACAGCGACGGGATCGCGAACGAGTGGATCACGTCGGCGGCGGTCACCTGCAGACGGATCGGTTCACCCACCGGCACGACCATGCGATAGTCGACGCCCAGCTTGAGCGGTTCGCCGCGCTTGGTCGCTTCTTCATCCGGCAGCATGTTCGAAATGACTTCGAAGCCGCCGTTGTCGGGATAGGTGTAAGTCCAGAACCACTGGTTGCCCGTGGCCTTGATCGTCAGCGCCTTGGCCGGAGCCGGTTCGAACTGCTTGGCAATCAGCGAGATCGACGGGACCGCGATCCCCAGCAGGATCAGGATCGGAACGCCGGTCCACACCACTTCCAGCACCGTGTTGTGGCTGGTCTTGGACGGCACCGGGTTCGCGCGCTTGTTGAAGCGCAGCACCACGATCGCCAGCAGCAGGAACACGAAGATCGTGATGCCGACAATGATGTACAGCAGCGCGTCATGCAGCGCGTTGGCCTGGTCACCCACGTCCGAGAACTGGCTCTGCGTGCCGAGGCCGCCGTCAACCGGCATCCCCTTGCCGGCAGTCGGCTGCATCGGCGTGTAACCGCCGGGCGCAACCTTGAAGCGCGGATCGTTGGGATCAACGGCCGGAGCCGCCGGCGCGGGGGCCGGAGCGGCGACGGCCGGAGCAGCCACCGCGGCGGCAGCATCGGTCGCAACCGCAGCCGCGTCGGTCGCGGTCGCTTCGGCGGCAGCCGCCTGGGCATTCGCCACCTGCGGCGCGGCGAGCAGCGCCAGGGAAAGTCCGATCGCCTTGATCGTGCGACCCGCTGAACGGGCAGATTGGCCGAATTTCATCGTTCTTGTGCTTTCGCTTTCCTTTGTCGGCAAGAGAACAGCATGCCCCCTCCTGCCCCATGGGAGTCACAATTTGGGAGGGCCTATACGCGCGCTTGCGAGGGCACTCAAGCGCCTCTAGGGGATATTTTTGACAGATCGCAACGACGCCGTCCCACCGGGCGATGCAATATCGGAAAAGGACCGTAACCAATATGCAGGACGAAGACGTTCTGGCCGAGTTCCGCGCCAGCAAGGCCTTGCTGGAAGGCCATTTCCTGCTCTCGTCGGGCCGCCACAGCGCACATTACCTGCAATGCGCGCGAGTCCTGATGGATCCGATGCGCGCCTCGCGCCTTGCCGCCGCCCTCGCCGCCAAGCTCCCGCGTGAGCTGCGCAAGGAACTGACCAAGGTGGTTGCGCCGGCCATGGGCGGGGTCATCATCGGCCACGAGATGGGCCGCGCACTAGGTCTAGAGGCCGTATTCGTGGAGCGCCCCACCGGCACGTTCGAATTGCGCCGCGGCTTTACCATCGAACCGGGTGAAAAGGTGCTGATGGTAGAGGACGTCGTCACCACCGGCCTGTCCAGCCGTGAGGCGATTCTGGCCGTGCAGGAAGCCGGCGGCGACGTGATCGCCGAAGCCGCGCTGGTCGACCGGTCGGGCGGATCGGTCGATCTGGGGGTACCTTTCTACCCGCTTATCGCGATCAACTTCCCCACTTATGCCGAGGACGAACTGCCGCCCGAACTGGCCGCGACTCCTGCGGTCAAGCCGGGCAGCCGCGCCAATCCCTGACCGCAGGATATTGCCATGATCCCTTCCCGCCTCCGCCTGGGCGTCAACATTGACCACGTCGCGACGATCCGCAACGCGCGCGGCGGGGATCATCCCGATCCGGTCCGCGCGGCGGAAATCGTGGCGGCCTGTGGCGGAGATGGCATCACGGCGCACCTGCGCGAGGACCGCCGCCACATCCGCGACGAGGATCTTGCCCGGATTCAGGCGGCGACCAACCTGCCGCTCAATCTGGAAATGGCCGCAACCGACGAAATGCTGGCAATCGCCCTGCGCCACATGCCGCACGCGGCCTGCATCGTCCCCGAACGGCGCGAGGAGCGCACGACCGAAGGCGGGCTGGATGCCGCGGGGCAGCACAACCGGCTTTATCCGATCATCCAGAAGCTGGCGGACGCGGGCATCCGCGTGAGCCTGTTCATCGCGCCGGAGGTGCGCCAGCTGGACGCCGCGATCCGGCTGGGCGCGCATGTCGTGGAATTCCACACGGGCGAGTACGCCCATGCCAGCGGCGAGGACCGCGCGGTCGAGCTGAAGCGCATCGCCGACATGGCGGCGCTGGCCGCGCGCAACGGGATCGAGCCACACGCCGGGCACGGCCTGACGTATGACAACGTCCAGCCGATTGCCGCGATCCCGCAGCTGGCGGAACTGAACATTGGCCACTATCTGATTGGCGAAGCAGTGTTTGTCGGGCTGGAGAACGCCGTGGTGAAGATGCGCGAACTGATGGACGCGGCCCGGTGATGCCCATTTTCCGCCTCACGGCGCGAGCGGCACCAGCCCGCTCCGCCGCCCGCCCCCCCAGTGAAGGTACCCTGTGGGTGGCCGGGCGCGGGAGCGGGCTGGT
>JAYRDH010000063.1:0-11157 GCA_041909515.1 Novosphingobium sp.
CTTCGAGAGAACCGTGGAAAGCGCCACCACGTGGCTCTTCATCGCCTCTGTCAACCAGATCACCCGCCGCATCGCAAATGCCGGTAATCAGGCCGCTTCTTTATGAGTCAGCCTCTCACCACCAGATTCTCAACAAAGCATATTGAGAATGAGGACCGCTTGTCTGGCAAATAGCCCGCAAGCTATACTAGAAATCCCCAAGAAGCCTTACCTCATCAAATCGCTACTGATGGACGGATGGGGCGGAACAGATGGCCTTCTTTCTGTTAAAGACACTCCATATTTTCTGACCGAAATTTTTGATGATGTTGAATTAGCTGCAAACATAATAAGTGGATTGGCAACAAGCCAACTTCCTGTTGTTTATATTTCATCTATTTCTGACAATTTACATCAATTAAGCGAATCAAGCATTGAAAGACTAGCTTACAGTCTGGGCGGCATTGCTCATATAGTGGTAGAACCCACACGAGAATTTTCCTTCCGGCTTCGAGAAATGGCTGGAGGAAGAAATGCTTATGGCGGAAGCGTAGGCATATACGCCCCCATCAACGGCCTGTCCGGCAAGCTATATCGCAACTGGCAAAGCCCAACGGAACAAGACCTTTTCGAGAGAATCCGAGATTTCGTGATATCCCTCCGCAGCAGCATGCCCGCAGCAGGCTGGGATTGGTCAGAGCTGCAAGAATTCGCACTTCGGCAACGTCGAATTTCAAAAAATGAAGGGTCGGATTTCAACGAACTTGAAAAGATCTATCTGGAAGAAATTTCCGTACTGAAGGAGCAAATTCAAGACTATCGAAATAATATCGAAATTTTAAACTCTAGCATTTCTGAAAATCGGCGTAGCGAAGATGTGGCTGAATCGCACATCGAAAAAATTAAATACTCCATCGGAGGGGAAATATACTCAGGAGAAATTTTTGACAGACTCCGCCTGGCTGCAAAAGTCTCCATTCAATACAGCGACAGTGAGGGTTTGGATAGCCGAACCATCGCAACACTATCTGCGGCTATACAATATTTAGAACCTTCAAAAGGGCTTTCAATTTTTTTAGAAAATCTGAAGCGATCAACGACCGATGTCAAAAATCTGTATGATCGCGTTTCATCTCTTCTATCCAATCACGGCTTCGACGAAACAACAACTAATAAGCATGGAAAGATGATCCCTCGTTCAGGAATGAGCGGATTGGGGCCTATTACTGTACCCTTAACATCGAGCGATCATCGGGCTGGCAAGAACATGCACAGCCAAATCATCAACGAACTAGGGCTTGGCAAGTTACACTTCTAACCCCTTCCCCTCCCGCCCCCAAACCCCCATATCCGCCCCATGGCCGAACTCATCATCCGCCGGGGCCTTGAAGAACCCGATACCTCCGGCAACTTCGTGCCGCACAAGCCCGCGCGCCCGGAAAAATCCGAGGCGGGGCGGGCGTTCCGCATCGTATCGGATTACCAGCCCGCCGGGGACCAGCCGACCGCGATTGCCGATCTGGTCGAGGGGGTGAACGCGGGTGAGGTGACGCAGGTGCTGCTGGGGGTAACCGGCTCTGGCAAGACCTTCACCATGGCGCAGGTGATCGAGGCGACGCAGCGGCCCGCGCTGATTCTGGCGCCGAACAAGATCCTCGCCGCGCAGCTGTATGGCGAGATGAAGAGCTTTTTCCCCGACAACGCGGTGGAATATTTCGTCTCGTATTACGACTACTACCAGCCGGAGGCCTATGTCGCCCGGTCGGATACCTACATCGAGAAGGAAAGCTCGGTGAACGAGGCGATCGACCGGATGCGCCATTCGGCCACCCGCGCGCTGCTGGAACGCGATGACGTGATCATCGTCGCGTCGGTGTCGTGCCTTTATGGCATCGGCTCGGTCGAAACCTATTCGGCGATGATCTTTGACATCAAGTCGGGCGAAACGGTGGACCAGCGCGAACTGATCCGCAAGCTGGTGGCGCTGCAATACAAGCGCAACGACGCCGCCTTTACGCGCGGCACGTTCCGCGTGCGCGGCGACAACCTGGAACTGTACCCCAGCCACTATGAAGACATGGCCTGGCGGATCAGCATGTTCGGGGACGAGATCGAGGCGATTGTCGAATTCGATCCGCTGACCGGCAAGGCGGGGAACAAGCTGAACTCTGTGCGGGTCTATGCCAATTCGCACTATGTCACGCCCGGCCCGACAATGAAGCAGGCCGCCGACGCGATCCGGTTTGAGCTGACCGAGCGGCTGAAGGAACTGGTGGCCGAGGGCAAGCTGCTGGAAGCGCAGCGGCTGGAGCAGCGGACCAATTTCGACCTGGAAATGATCGCGGCGACCGGCAGCTGCGCGGGGATCGAGAACTACAGCCGGTTCCTGACGGGGCGCCTGCCGGGCGAGCCGCCGCCGACGCTGTTCGAATACCTGCCCGACAACGCGCTGCTGTTCGTCGATGAAAGCCACCAGACCGTGCCGCAGATTGGCGCGATGAGCAAAGGCGACCATCGCCGCAAGATCACGCTGGCCGAATACGGCTTTCGCCTGCCCAGCTGCATCGACAACCGCCCGCTGCGGTTCAACGAATGGGATGCGATGCGGCCCCAGACGGTGGCGGTTTCGGCCACCCCCGGCGGGTGGGAGATGGAGCAATCAGGCGGCGTCTTTGCCGAACAGGTGATCCGCCCGACCGGCCTGATCGACCCGCCGGTGTTCATCCGCCCGGTCGAGGATCAGGTGCAGGACTGCATCCACGAATGCCGCGAAACGGCGGCGGTGGGCTATCGCACGCTCGTCACCACACTGACCAAGCGGATGGCCGAGGACCTGACCGAGTTCATGCACGAGGCGGGCCTGCGGGTGCGCTACATGCATTCCGACGTGGAAACGCTGGAACGCATCGAGCTGATCCGCGACCTGCGGCTGGGGGTCTATGACGTGCTGGTGGGGATCAACCTGCTGCGCGAGGGGCTGGACATCCCCGAATGCGGGCTGGTGTGCATTCTGGACGCCGACAAGGAAGGGTTCCTGCGCAGCGAAACGTCGCTGATCCAGACCATTGGCCGCGCCGCGCGCAACGTGGACGGGCGGGTGATCCTCTATGCCGACCGGATGACCGGCAGCATGGAACGCGCCATCGCCGAAACCGACCGCCGCCGCGCCAAGCAGCAGGCCTATAACGAAGAACACGGCATCACCCCCGCGTCGATCAAGCGCAACATTCACGACATCGTCGCCGATACCGCGGCGCGCGACGGCGTGCTGGTGGAGATCGAGGACGGAGTCGGTAGTCTTACTGGCGCAAACAACCTCGTCGGCCACAACCTGCGCGCCTATATCGAGGAACTGGAAGGCCGCATGCGCGCAGCCGCCGCCGATCTGGAATTCGAGGAGGCCGGGCGCCTGCGCGACGAAATCCGGCGGCTGGAAGCAACCGAACTCGGCCTGCCGGAGCACGAACGCAAGGCACCGATCGTGGGCCGCAGCAACGAAGGCAAACCCGGCACGCGCAAGACGCGGTTCGGGAAGAAGCAGCAGAAGTGGGGGCGGTAGCCCCCCGCGCTTACAGCTTCCCGAACTGCGCCTCGAACCCGGCAACATCCCCGGTGGCGAGGTGTTTGGCTTGTTCCACCCAGTTGTCGCGCTTGGGGCGGCCCGCGAAGGCGCCGAGTTTGGGGTCGAGGGCGGCGAGATCCGCTTCGGTCAGCGCGGCGATCTGGGCGTAAGTGCTGATCCCCAGCGTGGGGAGGAGCGCTTGCAGCTTGGGACCGAGGCCCTTGATCTTCGACAGGTCATCGCCGGCTGCCGGTTCCTGCGCGGCGGCGGCGGCGGCGGCAGCTTCCTCGACCACGTCCTGCGCGCCGATGGCCACGGCTTCGGCCAGTCCGGCCATCCCTGCGCCCAGCGGCGGGGGAACAATCTGGGCGGCGGGGACGGCGTCGATCAGGGCCTGGTTGCGCTGGGCGGGCGCGGCGCCTTCGTCCAGCACGTCGGGGCGGCGATCGCGCCGGGGAGCGGTGGAAGCCCGCCCGAACAGCCACCACGCCACCGCCAGCCCGATCAGCAGCGCCAGCGCGAACACCACCCAGTTGGCTTCGATCACAGTCATCATTCCGAACGTCCCCAGATGGCCCAGCCAAGCGCCAGGCCCAACAAATACGTGAGCAGGATAAGCAGCAGCAGTTCGATCCACAATGGCATGCCTGCCCCCTCTCAGCCCGCGCCCGGCGTGTCGATCAGCGTCGGCTTCAGCGACACCGGCGAGACGACGGAAAATTCTATGCGGCGGTTGGCCGGATCGTCCGGTTCCAGCCCGGCAACCGGCTGCGCGGACCCCAGCCCGCGCGCGCGCAAGTCCGCGCGGTCGATCCCGCGCCGGACCAGCGCCTCGCGCACGGTGCGGGCGCGTTCCAGGCTGAGCGCGATGTTGGCTTCCTCTGCCCCCTGCGCGTCGGTGTGACCGGTGACCGCGATGATGCTGCCCCGGCACGGGCGCAGCGCGGCGGCGACTTCATCGAGCAGGGTCACGCTGGCCGGATCGAGCGTGGCGCGCCCTTCGGCAAAGCGGATCGTGCGGGTTTTCAGGATCGCGTCGACATCGCCCTGACAGCGCAATCCCCCCTGCCGCAGCGCCGGATCAACCGGGCGACGCGCCGGGTCGAATGACCATTGCACCCCGCCCACGCCCGGCTGCGCCGCCACCGCCGCGGCGACCCGCGCGCGGACCGCCGGGTCCAGCGTGCGCCCCCCGTCCAGCACCGGGTGGCGCGTCAGCCACCCGTTCGCGGTGCGGAACCGGGCGGTCACATCGCCCCCGCCTTGCGCCGCGATGGCCCGCGCGGCGCGGCCCTCGATCCCGGCGATCAGCGCGGGGCCGTGGGCGATCTGGCTGGCAAAGGCCAGCACCCCGCTGGCCACGGCACCGGCAATCACCAGCGCGGGCACGCGTAGCCGCATCATGGCTGCGCCTCATCCGCTTGTTTTGGCCCGACGCTGCGGCGGAACAGCACCCGGTCTTCCGGGCCGAACCCCTTGTGCCAGATGACATAGCCATAGACGAACAGGATCGCCGGGATGCCGAACGCCAGCTCGGCCCATTCGGGCAGGAACTGCGTCGCCGCCCAGCCGACCAGCGTGGCCGGGGCGGCGGCCCAGACCAGCGGCCAGCGCCACGAATTAACCGGTTCGCGCAGGATGCGGGAAAGGATCCACGCCTTCACCACCGATGCCAGCCCCAGCGCCAGCAACAGTGCGGCGGCAGCGGCAGCGGCGCGGTAGTTGTCGTTCAGGCCCAGCCGGGTCGTCAGCATGATCCCGCCCACCGTCAGCCCGGCCTGCACCGCGATGGTCGCCAGCGAAACCCACAAGTTGCGCAGCCGCGCGACATAGACCAGCGCCGCCTCGCTCACCACGGCGGTCGCGGCCGCCACTTCGGCGGCCAGCAGGAACGCCAGCGCGCCCGTGCCGCCAACGAATTCCGGCCCGATCAGGCCCATCACGCCCTCGCCCGGAATGCCCAGCGCCAGCGCGATGCCCGCCTGCGCGGCAATGATCCAGAAGCCCACTTGGCAGACCTGCCGGGCAATCGCGGACAGGTTGCCTTCGCGCAAGTTGCGGGTGATGACCGGCCCCAGGATCGGTTCGAAACTGGTTTTCAGCTTTTGCGGCAGCGAGGCGACCTGCTGCGCCGCGTAATAGACGCCGACGGCGGCGGGCGACGTGAAGATGCCCAGCAGCGCAATGTCCAGCTTGCGCGTGCCCCATTCCACCAGATCGGCCCCGGCCAGCGGCATCGACACCACCATCAGCCGCCCGATCCGCCGCGGATGCGGGCGCCAGCCGCGCGGCAGGCCATACATCCGCAGCAAGGGCCACAGCGACACCGCCAACGCGGCCAGCTTCGCCAGAATGAATGACAGCGCCAGACCGGCTTCCGGCAGGATGAACAGGAAGGCGACCGCCGCCAGCGTCTGCGTCCACGGCTCAACAATGGAGCGCGCCCGCACCGTGGCCGCCACGTTGTACCGATAGGCCAGCCCCGCCAGCGCCACATCGGTCAGCGCCCCGGCCATGATCGCCAGGGGCAACAGCCGGTCCCATTGGTTGTATTGTCCGCTGGGGAACATCGGCGCGGGGAAGAGATAGAGCACAGTCCCCGCCAGCAGCGACAGCAGCAGGGTCATCGTCAGGCCATCGGCGACGACGTGGGATGCATCGCGGTCATCGTCCGACAGGCGCTGGGCCAGCCCCCGGCGCTGCCCCAGCGCGCAGAGCTGCGCCACCAGTTCGACAATCACCAGCGCCGAGGCATAGCGCCCCAGCGCTTCCACGCCATAGAACCGCCCGGCGATGAACAGGAACGGCGCCGTGCCGCCCAGGCGCAGCACGAAGCCCAGGAAATTGGTCCGCCCGCCCTTGGCGAGCGCCTGAATATCCTGTTGCCCGGCGTCGCTCACCCGCCCTGTTCCCGTTCGGACTGGTATTCCTGTTCGGGCTTCAGCGGGCGGGCGAGCAATTCGGCCACCACCGCGCGGGCCGGCGCCTCACCCGCCAGCAGCTTGCACACCGCATCGACGATCGGCATCGCGATGCCATCGCGGCGGGCAAGGTCGGCCAGCACCGGGGCGGTATGCGCGCCTTCGGCCACGCTGTTCTTGCCGGCCAGTGCTTCGGCCGCGCTCAGCCCCTCGCCAAGCGCCTTGCCGAGCGAGAAGTTGCGGCTGGAGGTGGACGAGCAGGTCAGCACCAGATCGCCCATGCCGCACAGGCCCGTCAGCGTTTCCGCCCGTCCCCCGCGCGCCAGCCCAAACCGCAGCATTTCGGCAAAGCCGCGCGCGATCAGCGCGGCGCGGGCGTTCTGGCCCAGCCCCAGCCCGTCAACCACGCCGCAGGCAATCGCCAGCACGTTCTTCACCGATCCGCCGATTTCCGCGCCGATCACGTCATCCGAATAATAGGGCCGCAGCGCGGGCCGCGACAGCACCGGGGCCAGCCGGTCCCACTGCGCCTGCCCGCCCGAACAGGCCAGCGTCACGGCGGTCGGCAGGCCAGCGGCCACTTCGTGCGCAAAGGTCGGGCCGGACAGCACGGCAAGGCGCGCGGAGGGCGCAGCAGCGGCGGCGACATCGCCCATCAAACGCCCGGTGCCCGCCTCGATCCCCTTGGCGCAGAGCACCAGATCGCGTTCTGCATCGGGAAGGTCGGCCAGCACGCGGGCCAGATGCTGCGCGGGCACGACCACCAGCAGCACCGGCAGCGCGGCCATGTCCGCTAGCGCGTTGGTCGCGGTCACGCTGGGCGAGAGCCGCGCGCTGGGCAGGAACAGGCTGTTGGTGTGGTGCGCGTTCACTTCGGCCACCAGTTCCGGCTCACGCGCCCACAGCAGCACTTCGGTGCCGTCCGCCGCCAGGCTTTGCGCCAGCGCCGTGCCCCATGCGCCCGCGCCGATCACGCCCACTTGCGCCGTCATGCTTTCACTCCTGCTCCGCGCACCGGCTGCGCATCGGGGTCCAGCGGCCAGCGGGGCCGCGGGGCAAAGTCCAGCGGATCGGACTGCCCCAGCCGCTCCACCCCGGCCCAGGCGATCATTGCCGCATTGTCCGTACACAGCGCCAGAGGCGGCGCGACGAAGGGCAGGCCGAACTCAGCCGCCAGCGCTTCCAACGCGCTGCGCATCGCCTGATTGGCGGCCACCCCGCCCGCGACGACCAGCGCGGTGGCACTGCTGCCCGCCGACAGGGCAATCCGGGTGCGGTCCACCACGCAATCAAGCGCGGCTTGCTGGAACGAGGCGGCCAGATCGGCGGCGCTGTGCCCGCCCGCCTGATGCGCGCGCAGCACCGCGCTTTTCAGCCCGGCAAAGGAAAAGTGCGGCTCGCCGCTGCCGACCAGCGGGCGCGGCAGGGGGACGGCGCGGGGGTTGCCCTCACGCGCCAGCCGCTCCACCGCCGGACCGCCGGGATAGCCGAGGCCGAGGATTTTCGCGGTCTTGTCAAACGCTTCGCCCAGCGCGTCGTCGATCGTTGTCGCCAGCCGCCGGTAACGGCCCAGCCCTTCGACCAGCAACAGCTGGCAATGCCCGCCCGACACCAGCAGCAGCAGATAGGGATAGGCCAGCGAGGCGTCCGCCAGCCGGGGGGAGAGCGCGTGGCCTTCCAGATGGTTGACCGCGATCAGCGGCTTGCCCGCCGCCATCGCCAGCGCCTTGGCCGTGACGAGGCCGACCATGACCCCGCCGATCAGCCCCGGCCCCGCCGTAGCGGCAATCGCATCGACATCGTCCAGCGTCATCCCGGCATCGGCCAGCGTGGCCTCCACCAGCGGGGCAATCCGCTCCGCATGGGCGCGCGCGGCGATTTCGGGAACGACCCCGCCATAGGGCCGGTGCGCCTCATCCTGCGAGGCGATACGTTGCGCAAGAATGCGCCGCTCGCTGTCAACCAGCGCGGCTGCGGTTTCGTCACAGGACGATTCAATTCCGAGGACAATCCCCATCGCGCCTTTCCCTTAGAGAGATTGCGCAATAGGACAAGCGGCCATGCCTGTGAGTCCACAACCGTCCGTATCCGCGCTGCGCCTTGGGACGCGCAATTCCCCGCTGGCCATGGCCCAGGCCGAAGAAGCGCGCGACCGCCTGATCGCCGCGCATCCGGGGCTGGCGGTGGAAATCGTCCCCGTCACCGCCAGCGGCGACAAGATCCAGGATCGCCCCCTGGCTGAAATCGGTGGCAAGGCGCTGTGGACCAAGGAACTGGACCACTGGCTGATGAGCGGCGAGATCGACTTTGCGGTCCATTCGCTGAAAGACGTCGAAACGATCCGCCCCGCCGCCATCGCCATCGCCGCGATCCTGCCGCGTGAGGACGTGCGCGATGTGCTGATCGGCGCGGAAAGCATCCGCGCCCTGCCGCAGGGCGCGCGCGTCGGCACCAGCGCCCCGCGCCGCGCCGCGCAATTGCTCCACGCCCGCCCGGACTGCACGGTGGTGATGTTCCGGGGCAATGTCGCCACGCGGCTGGCCAAGCTGGCGGCGGGCGATGCCGATGCGACGCTGCTGGCCCGCGCGGGGCTGAACCGGCTGGACGAAAGCGGCACTGGCCACCCGCTGGCGGCTGATGAATGGCTGCCCGCACCGGGGCAAGGCGCCATCGCCATCGAATGCCGCGCCGATGACGCCGCGACCCGCGCGGTGCTGTCTGCCATTGACGACCAGCCCAGCCGCGACGCGGTGTTCGCCGAGCGCGCGCTGCTGGCGGGCCTTGGCGGCAATTGCCACAGCCCGATTGCGGTGCTGACCACAGCGGACGGGGCCGACCTGATCCTGCGCGCGGCGATCTACAGCCCCGACGGCGCGGAAAAGGTTGAGGCGACGCAGCGCTTTCCCGCAGGCGATCCGGCGGGGCCAGCGCGACTGGCGGCGGAATTGCTGAACCGCGCGCCGGAATCGGTGCGGGTCCACTTTTCCGGACCGGAGCAGGGTTAGCGCCGTGGTCCCGCTGATCGTCATCCGCCCCGAACCCGGCTGCAGCGCCACGGTCGCGGCGGGGCGAGCGGCGGGGCTGGACGTCCATGGCCATCCGCTGTTCGCCATTCGCCCGCGCAGCTGGCAGACGCCCGACCCGGCGCAATTCGACGCGCTGCTGGCGGGCAGCGCCAACGTGTTCCGCCATGGCGGCCCCGGCCTTGGCGCGCTGAAGCGCTTGCCGGTTTACGCCGTGGGTGAAACGACCGCCGCAGCAGCGCGTGCGGCCGGCTTTGCCGTCGCGGCGGTGGGCAGCGGCGGCCTGCAGGGCGTGCTGGACAGCGTGGTTCCTTCGCCTGCGCGGCTGCTGCGCCTTGCAGGGGATGAACGCGTGCCGCTGCACCTGCCGCCGGGGCTGCGGATGGAGGAGCGCGTGGTCTATGCCAGCGAGGCCCAGACAATGCCGCCCGAACTGATCGACCGGCTGCGCGCCCCCGCCATCATCGCGGTCCACTCCGCCGAGGCGATGCGCCACCTCACCGCGCAATGCGTGTCCCACGGCATTCGCCGCGCGCCGCTGCGGATCGCGGCGCTGGGCCAGCGCATCGCGCAGGCGGCGGGCGATGGCTGGGGCGAGGTCGCCGTGGCCGCCTTGCCGCACGATACCGCGCTGCTGGCATTGGCCCGCCAGATGTGCCAAGACCCCGGTCCTAAGGGTCGATAGGCAGGAACGGGACGGCACCTAAAGATGCCAGATGATTACTTTACGCGTACTCAGGCAGCCGCCGCGACGCGGCGCAGCGGGCCTTCGCTTCGGGCCGTGCTGGGCACTGCGCTGCTGGCGTTCATCGGCGGGGCCGCGCTGGTCGGCTGGCTGGTGTGGGATGGCCGCGTCACGCTGACCCAGGGCGATACCGCCGCGCCCAAGGCGGCCAGCACCAGCTTTGCCAATCTGCCCAAGCCCGCCGCCAGCCCATCCGCCGCCGCATCGTCGGCTGCGGCGCAGGATGCCGCGCTGGGCGGAATGGATCAGCGGATCGCCGCGCTGGAGCAGCGCCTGACCCGGATCGACCTGCAAGCCGCCGCCAGCGAGGGCAACACCGCCCGCGCCGAAGCGCTGCTGGTTGCCTTCGCCGCCCGCCGCGCGCTGGAACGCGGCGCGCCGCTGGGCTATCTGGCCGACCAGCTGAAACTCCGCTTTGGCGAGGCGCAGCCCGGCGCCGTCGCCACCGTGATCGACACCGCGCAGAACCCCGTCACGCTGGACCGGCTGGCTGGGCAGTTCGATGCCCTCGCCCCGACGCTGATCAACGCCCCGCGCGGCGAATCCGGCTGGGACCAGTTCACGCGGGAGCTGTCCGGCCTGTTCGTGATCCGCCACGGCGATGGCCCGACCGCGCGGCCCGAACAGCGGCTGGACCGCATCCGCGTACTGTTGCGCACCGGACAGATCGACGCCGCGCTGGCCGATGTCGCGCGCCTGCCGGGCGCTGCGGCGGCGGCCGACTGGACCAGTGCCGCCCGCCGCTATGCCGCTGGCCAGCGCGCGCTGGACCTGATCGAAACGACCGCGCTGATGGATACGCAACGGCTGAAAACCGCCAGCGGCAAGCCGGTCGAGCAGCCGGGTGTCGACACGCCCGCACCGGAAGCGGCGCAGCACAGCACCACCCCGGCCAAACCGATCTAGAAGCTGATCCGAAACTCACGC
>JAYRDH010000064.1:0-9951 GCA_041909515.1 Novosphingobium sp.
CCTGAACGCCCGTCACCCCGGACTTGATCCGGGGTCCAGCTTGATCCGCAACGCCGCGCTTCCTTCGAAGCTGGACCCCGGATCAAGTCCGGGGTGACGGGTTGGTATGGGGCGAGGTTTTGACCGACCCCAAACGAAGAAAGGGGCGCCGAAGCGCCCCTTTCCGTGTGTCTGGCTGACAGCGAAGCTTAAGCTTCGTCGCTGTCCGCAGCCGGTGCTTCGGCTTCGATGTCTTCGCCGTTGCCAGCTTCGAAATCGATGTCGGCGGCCGCAGCGACGTCTTCTTCAAACATCGCGGCGATCACGTCGACGCCCTGGGCCTGCTGTTCAGCTTCGTCCGGCGAGCGGGCGACGTTGACCTTGACCGAGACGGCGACTTCCGGGTGCAGCTGGACGCGCACGTCAAACACGCCGATGGTCTTGATCGGGCGTTCCAGCACGATCATGGACTTCGACAGGTTCGCGCCATCGGCGTTCAGTGCATCGACGATGTCACGCACCGAAACCGAACCATAGAGCTGGCCGGAGTTCGACGAAGCGCGGATCAGCACGACCGAACGGCCTTCGACGTCCTTCGAGTGGACTTCGGCATCCGCACGGCGCGAAGCGTTGTCGGCTTCGATCTTGGCGCGGTTGGCTTCGAACACCTTGCGGTTGGCTTCGTTGGCGCGCAGCGCCTTCTTGTTCGGCAGCAGGAAGTTACGGGCATAGCCGTCCTTCACGGTGACGACATCGCCAATCGTGCCGAGCTTTTCGACGCGTTCGAGGAGGATGATTTGCATGGGACAGTCCCTCCTTACTTAACGAGGTAGGGCAGCAGGCCCAGGTGACGGGCACGCTTGATCGCCTGGCCCAGTTCGCGCTGCTTCTTCGCCGAGACGGCGGTGATGCGCGAGGGCACAATCTTGCCACGTTCAGACATGTAGTTCTGAAGCAGGCGCGTGTCCTTGTAATCGATCTTCGGAGCGTTCTTGCCCGAAAACGGGCAGCTCTTGCGGCGGCGGAAAAATGCGCGGGCCATGATTAAAACTCCTCGCGTTCACGACGACGGGTGCGCTCACGATCGTTCTTGCGCATCTGCACCGACGGGCCGGCTTCATGTTCGTCAACGCGGACGGTCATGTAACGGATCACGTCTTCGTTGATCGCGGTCTGGCGTTCCAGTTCGGCAACGACGCCGGCGGGCGCTTCGATGTTCAGCAGCACGAAGTGCGCCTTGCGGTTGCGCTGAATCTTGTAGGCGAGGTTCTTGAGGCCCCAGGTTTCGGTCTTGGTGACCTTACCGGCGTTGCTCTCAACAATTTCCGTCGCGGCGGCGGCCAGGGCATCGACTTGCGCCTGGCTGAGATCCTGGCGGGCCAGGAACACGTGCTCATAAAGCGGCACGGCAGCATCCTTTATCTATCTAACCGATCGCTGGCTGATCCGCACCATTGCGGGGCCCCTCCGGCTTTCTTCTTCTCCCCGGACAGCTCCGGGAAGCAGCGGCCCTTAGCCAGTTTGCGCGCGATTGCAAGCAGGAACGCCCGGTGCATCGGGATTTTCGCCTTTCAGTTGCATTTTGCGCAAGGTCAAGGACGGCCATGCTGCACCTGCTAACAGGCGCTCCGTAACCAAGGAGATACGCCATGTCGGCCGATCAAGACGCTTCTGTCCCGCAGATCAAGGAACTCAAGACCCGTTCGGGCGCCACGCTGGCGGTTCGCCCGGTGACGCCGCAGGACGAACCCTTGCTGGAGGAATTCTTTGACCGTGTCAGCGATGAGGATCGCCGGTTCCGGTTCCTGTCGGCGCACAAGCACCTGGATCACAAGATTCTGGCGCCGATGGTGGAAGTCGACCATTTCCGCACCGAGAGCTTCATCGCGTTCGACGAAGCGACCGGCGTGGTGGTGGGCCACGCGATGCTGGCCTGCGACAACCCGCTCGACACCGGCGAAATCGCAATTTCGGTCTGCGGCAACTGGCGCGGCAAGGGCGTGGGCTGGGCCTTGCTCGACGTGCTGGCCGATGCTGCGCGCGAACGCGGGCTGCGCCGCGTGATCTCGATCGAGGACCGCGAAAACCACGCCGCGATCGAACTGGAGCGCGAGAAGGGCTTTGTCCCGCACGGGGTGGAGGGCGATCCGCACCTGGTTATGCTGGAGAAAGTGCTGCGCTGAACCACAGGCGGGGACAGGCGGCAGCTACCCCTTGAACCCGGTGCCCCTGCTCCGATAAGCAGGCCGCTGGTTTCAAGGGAAAGTCTTGTCGCATGTCCACCGGCCTGATCGCGCTGCTTGATGATATTTCGCTGATTGCCAAGGCCGCAGCCGCGTCCATCGACGATGTCGGCGTGGCAGCGGCCAAGGCCGGGTCCAAGGCGGCGGGCGTGGTGATCGATGACGCGGCGGTGACGCCGACTTACGTCACCGAATTCACGCCCGACCGCGAATTGCCGATCATCTGGAAGATCGCCAAGGGCAGCCTGAAGAACAAGCTGCTGTTCCTGCTGCCGGGTGCGCTGCTGCTCAGCGAATTCCTGCCCTTTGTCATCACCCCGCTGCTGATGCTGGGCGGGTTGTTCCTGTGCTATGAAGGCGCGGAAAAGATCATGGAAAAGCTGGGCGGCGACAAGCACGGCGCCACGCTGGAAGACCCGATCAGCGATCCCGCGACGTTCGAGGAAGAGCGCGTGTCGGGCGCGGTGCGGACTGACCTGATCCTGTCGGCGGAAATCATGGCGATTGCGCTGGCCGAAATTGCGGATACGCCGGTGGTGGAGCGGGGCCTTGTCCTGGCGCTGGTGGGCGTGGTGATTACGGCGGTGGTCTATGGCGCGGTGGCGCTGATCGTGAAGATGGACGACATCGGGCTGCATCTGGCTGAAAAGCCGGGCGCAGCGGCGCAGAAGATCGGGCGCGGGTTGTTGCTGGCCATGCCCAAGGTGCTGACCTTCCTGTCCGTGGTCGGGACCGGCGCGATGCTGTGGGTCGGGGGCGGGATCATCCTGCACGGCCTGCATGAAATGGGCGTGCATGGTCCGTCCGACGTGGCCCACGCGATCCAGCATGCGGTCGAGCACGCGAGTGGCGGGGCCGGGGCCGTGCTGGGCTGGCTGACGTATGCCGTGGCATCGGCCGTGGTCGGGCTGGTGCTGGGCGCGGTCGTCGCGCTGGGGCTGCATTCCGGGCAGAAGCTGCTGGGCAAGGCGCACTGAGCCTGCCGGGACCGCTTCAGTTCAGGCGGGCCAGCAATTCCTTCGCAAACACCGTCAAAGTATCGTCCCGCGCGCCCATCACTACGATTCGGTCGCCGGGCTGGACCAGTTCCGCGATCCGCGTGGCGCAATCATCTCGTGCAGGCACGTATTCGGCCTGTCCGCCTGCGTCGCGGATCAGGCGGACGATCCGCTCGCTGCCTTCGCTGCGATCGACCGTGCCGCCGAAATAGACCGGATCGCACAGGATCGTGACATCATCCGGTCCCAGCAGCCGCGCGAAGGTTTGGGCGAGTTCATGCCCCATCTGCCGCAGTGGGCCGTAACCGTGCGGCTGAAAGAACGCGATGACGCGGCCCGGATGGGCCTTCAGCGTCGCAAGCGTGGCGGCGACCTTGTCCGGGTTGTGGCCGAAATCGTCGATCACGGTGACGCCCTGCGCGCTGGTGCCGACAATGTCGAACCGGCGGGCCAGCCCACTGAACGAGGCGAGCGCGGCGATGGCAGTGCCGACCGGCACCCCGGCGGCATTGCACGCGGCAATTGCGGCCAGCGCGTTGAACAGGTTGTGCCGCCCCGGAACCTTGAGCGCCAGATCGTGCGCGGTGCCGTCGCGGCGGTCCAGCACGGTGGCGGTCAGGCTGGTTGGCCCTTCGACCACCGATCCCGGCGCGACGCCAATCATCGCATCGGGACTGGCGATCGCGAATGTGACGAGTGCCTTGGCGCGCGCTGCCAGCGCGGCGGTTTCCGCATCGTCCAGATTGATCGCCGCGACGTCCGCGCGCGAGAGGAAATCGCCGAACAACTCGCGCAGTTCCTCCAGGCTCTTGTGGTCCAGGCTGACATTGCCCAGCACCGCGACGGTGGGATTGTAAAGCGCGATCGACCCGTCGCTTTCATCGACTTCGGACACGAACACGCCACCTCCTCCGACCCGCGCGGAGGCAAAGGGGGCATCATCGGCGACAAAGTTCTTCATCACCGCGCCGTTCATGATCGTGGGGTCGCGCCCGGCCTGCACCATGATCCAGCCCGCCATGCCGGTCACCGTGCTTTTGCCGCTGGTGCCGCCAATCGCGATCCGCACGGGTGCTGCGTTAAACAAGCGCGAGAGCAGTTCCGCCCGGCTCATCCGCGCGCAGCCGAGGTCGCGGGCGCGGACCATTTCGGGGACGGTGTCTTCGACCGCAGCGGAGGCGACCAGCACCTGATCGGCTGATGTGATCCCGCTGCCGTCCTGCGGGAACAGCGTGAAGCCAAGGCTTTCCAGCCAGGTGAATTTTTCCGGCGTGCGGCCCTGATCGCGGCTGCGGTCCGACCCCGCGATAGTCGCGCCCTGACCATTCAGGATCAGCGCCAGCGGCAACATGCCCGATCCGCCGATGCCGCAGAAGAACCAGGGGTGAGAGGTGAGGTCAGTCATGCCGCTTGTCGCTAGGCACCAAATCCCGACAACTCAACCATGTTCACCGCCGCCTGCCGCCTTTGTGCGGTGGAAAAGCGGGTTCTGCGCTTTCGCGGCGGCGGCGTGCGGGGTAGGCTACAGCCCATGACCCGCGTTGCCATCTGCGCCCCGTCCACGCCCTTTGCCGAGGAAGATGCCGCCCGCGTGCTGGCGCTGGCGGCCGAGTTTCCGGGGCTGGAACTGCATTTCCACCCGCAATGCTTTGCCGCCCACGGCCACTTTGCCGGACCGGACGCGGCGCGGATCGAAGCGCTGGTGGAATGCGCCAACGACCCTGCCTTCGATGCGGTGTGGTTCGCGCGCGGCGGCTATGGCGCGGTGCGGGTGGCGGAAGAGGCGCTCGCGCGGTTTGACCACGCGGCGCAGGACAAGCTGTTCCTGGGCTATTCCGATGCCGGCGCGCTGCTGGGCGGGCTGTATCGCGCCCGGATCGGCCAGCCGGTCCACGCACCTATGCCCGGCGACATTCGCCGCCCCGGTGGTGAGGACGCGGTGCGTCGCACCCTTGGGTATCTGGCGGGGGAGCGCGGAGGGCTTGAGCCTTCGCTGGATGAACACCCCGCCGTGGCCTTCAACCTGATGACCCTGGCGATGCTGTGCGGCACGCCGCTGATGCCGGGGCTGGCAGGGCATGTGGTGATGGTCGAGGAAGTCAGCGAGTATCTTTACGCGGTCGACCGCCTGTTCTTTCACCTTACCGCGCATCTGGGCGGGATTGCCGGATTGCGGCTGGGGCGGGTCAGCGACGTGCCGGAAAACGACCGTCCATTTGGCGCCACGGCAGAGGAAATCGCCCGCCACTGGTGCGCGCGCCATGCCATTCCGTTGCTGGGCGCGGCGGACATCGGGCATGATGTTGCCAACAGGATCGTGCCGTTCGGGCTTGCGGGGCGCGGCGCGGGGCAATAACCGCGCGGCCAATCTTGGGTTTTGGAGTGAAGCAGATGCGCGCATTCGTTTTTCCGGGGCAGGGCAGCCAGAAGGTTGGCATGGGCGTGGAACTGGCCGCCGCCAGCGCCGCCGCCCGCGCAGTGTTTGAGGAAGTGGACGACGCGCTGGGGCAGAACCTCTCCGCGATCATGCGTGACGGGCCGGATGATGCGCTGACCCTCACCGAAAACGCCCAGCCTGCGATCATGGCCAATGCCATCGCCGTGCTGCGCGTGCTGGAACAGGAAGGCGGCATTGCGCTGGCCGACAAGGGCGATTTCGTGGCCGGCCACAGCCTGGGCGAATATACCGCGCTGTGTGCGGCGGGCGCGTTCTCGCTGGCCGATACCGCCCGCCTGCTGAAGCTGCGCGGGCAGGCGATGCAGGCCGCCGTCCCGGTGGGCGTGGGCGCGATGTGCGCGCTGCTGGGCGCGGATATCGACAAGGCGCAGGCGCTGGCCGATGCGGCGGCAGAGGGTGAAGTCTGCACTGTGGCCAACGACAACGATCCGACGCAGGTCGTGCTCTCTGGCCACAAGGGCGCGATCGACCGCGCGATCGCGCTGGTCAAGGACCACGGGATCAAGCGCGGCGTGGCGCTGCCGGTCTCCGCTCCGTTCCATTGCCCGCTGATGCAGCCCGCTGCCGATGCCATGGCCGAAGCGCTCGCCAAGACGCCCCCGGCCGCGCTGCGCGTGCCCCTGTTCGCCAACGTCACCGCCGCCGTCGTCAGCGATCCTGCCGCAGTCCAGCGCCTGCTGGTCGAACAAGTCTGCGGCCGCGTCCGTTGGCGCGAAAGCGTGATCGCGATGCAGGCGGCGGGCGTGGACCAGTTCGTCGAACTGGGTGGCAAAGTGCTCGGCCCGATGATCGGACGCTGCGTCAGCGATGTGTCGGTAACCAGCGTGATCGGCATGGCCGACATCGAAGCGCTCATCAAGGAACTCTGAGTCATGGAAAACCGTATGTTCGACCTTACCGGAATGACCGCCCTTGTGACGGGCGCTGCTGGCGGGATTGGTTCGGCGATCAGCCATGCGCTGGCGAAGCAGGGGGCGCGGCTGGCGTTGTCGGGGACCAATCCTGGCAAGCTGCGCGCGTTTCGCGAGGAGCTGAACGACACCTACGGCCACGACCATGTCGAAATCACGTGCGATCTGTCGAACACCGAACAGGTCGAGCACCTTGTTCCCGCTACCTTGGACACGCTCGGCAAGATCGACATCCTGGTCAACAACGCCGGGATCACGCGCGATAACCTGGCGATGCGGATGAAGGACGAGGAGTGGGAGCAGGTCATCAAGATCAATCTTGAGGCTGCCTTCCGTCTGATGCGCGCCGCGACCAAGCCGATGATGAAGGCCCGCTTCGGCCGCATCATCACCATCACCAGCGTTGTGGGAACGACCGGCAATCCGGGGCAGGTCAACTATGCTGCGGCCAAGGCGGGTCTGGTGGGCATGTCGAAGTCGCTGGGACAGGAACTGGCCAGCCGCAACATCACGGTCAATTGTGTTGCCCCCGGTTTCATCCGCACCGCGATGACCGAGGTGCTGCCCGATGCCCAGAAGGACGCGCTCAACGCCCGCATCCCGATGGGCCGGATGGGCGAGGGCGAGGATATCGGCGCGGCGGTCGCCTATCTCGCCTCGAAGGAGGCCGGGTACATGACCGGGCAGACCCTGCACGTGAACGGCGGGATGGCGATGCTCTGACGAAAAGCGGGCTGTCGTAAATGTGCAACGCGGGGCGCGGCAGCGGTGATAGGACGGGGCAACCTTTTAGGAGATTGCCCTTCATGCGTCTGATTTCCACCGCCGCCTTCGTCGCTCTTGCGCTGGGCCTGACCACGCCCGCCCAGGCGCTGACCCGCAAGCAGCTCGATTGCCCGGCCAGGGCCGTGAAGCCAGAGGTTGCCAGCCGGATTTCCGAACTGGTGCTGGCGGACAAGGAAAACGATCCCGAATTGGATCAGCAGTGGGACAATCTGGACAGCGTGGCGGCCGCCTGCATGAAGCAGACCAAGGTGCCCGCCGCCCAGAAGGTCGCTTATTACGAATATGCCAAGCTTTCGGCCACGCGCACCGGGTTTCTGCAACGGATCACGGCAGCGGGGCTGAAGCCCGGCTTGATCGATGCGACGATGGACGTCGGGCCGGGGCGGTCCAATCCGGTCATTACCGATCTGAAGGACGAACAGGTGGAAAAGCTGATCCAGGCGATTACCGACAGCGGCGTTGACATCCTGAAAATGGACGAGGGAATCTGGCCGGTGGTGGGGGGCTATCTGCCGCTGACTTCGCGCGTGTACCAGTTGGAAAAGGAGCTGGGCGCTGCGCTGCCGCTGGCCAAGCGAAAGTAACCCCCGCATTTATCCCCAGATTCGCAGGGTTGGACGCGCTCCAGCCTTGCCGCCCGGACGGCTTGCGGTAAGGAAGACAGTCCGATTTTTGTCCGCGTGAGCGGCGATTCCGCCAGCGAATCCGCCGTTCCCGCCCCAGGGGGACACGAGCAGACCATGAAGGCCACCATCGAACGCGCAACGCTGCTCAAGTGCCTGTCGCACGTGCAGTCCGTGGTTGAGCGCCGCAATACCATCCCGATCCTGTCCAACGTGCTGATCGAAGCGGCGGCCAGTGGCACCGTGCGGGTGATGGCGACCGACCTTGACCTGCAAGTGGTTGAAACGATGGGCGCGGTTTCGGTTGAGGCACCGGGGGCGATCACCGTGTCGGCGCACCTGCTGTTCGACATCGCCCGCAAGCTGCCCGATGGCAGCCAGGTCAGCCTGGAAACCGCCGACAACCGCATGACGGTGAAGGCCGGGCGCAGCCGCTTCTCGCTGCCGACGCTGCCGCGCGATGACTTCCCGATGATCGTCGAAGGCGATCTGCCGACCAGCTTTGAACTGCCCGCCGCAACGCTGGCCCAGCTGATCGACCGCACCCGGTTTGCCATCAGCACCGAGGAAACGCGCTATTACCTCAACGGCATCTTCATCCACGTCTCGGACGAGGAACTGAAGGCTGCGGCCACTGACGGTCACCGCCTGGCGCGCTACACCATCGCCCGTCCGGACGGCGCCGAAGGCATGCCGGACGTGATCGTGCCGCGCAAATGCGTCGCCGAACTGCGCAAGCTGCTGGAAGAGGCGCTGGACACCAATGTCCTGATCGACCTGTCGGCCAGCAAGATCCGCTTTACCCTGGGCGGTGAAAACGGCGTGGTGCTGACCAGCAAGCTGATCGACGGCACGTTCCCCGATTACACCCGCGTGATCCCGACCGGGAACGACAAGCTGCTGCGGCTCGATCCCAAGAGCTTCTATCAGGGCGTGGATCGCGTCGCGACCATTGCCACGGAAAAGACCCGCGCGGTGAAGATGGCCCTCGAAACGGACCGCGTGACGCTGTCGGTCACTTCGCCGGACAACGGCACGGCGGCGGAAGAACTGCCGGCGGATTATCGCTCGACCGGGTTCGAGATTGGCTTCAACGCCAACTACCTCAAGGACATCCTTGGCCAGATCGAGGGCGATACGGTGGAACTCCACCTCGCCGACGCTGGCGCGCCGACCCTGATCCGGCAGGACGACAAGAGCCCCGCGCTCTACGTGCTGATGCCGATGCGGGTTTGATTGGCGGAGGGGGTACAGCTTTGTGTCCCCGCGCGGCAATGTGACTGGTCTGACGCGCGGTAAGGATGGCAGGGGTATGCCATTGCGTGTCCCCATCAAACATCGTAACTCCGCAATTATGACGGATACTAAGAGCGCCAATAGCATTTCCGTAGGCGGCATCCTTTTGGAGCCTATTTACGCAGGATTCATTCGCGGGGAAATCATCGATAATGAAAGCGATAATCCTGGATATGGATATACTGTCGCGTATGGCAGTGACCAAGGTAACGCTACGATTTATGTGTACTCCAAAGGTCTGCGCGAGATTCCAGACGGCCCAGCATCAAAAGTAATTATTGAAGAGTTCGATCGAGCGATCGGGGAAATCCACTCTCTTGATCGAATGACTGGGGAGGTAATCGACCTTGTTGAACGATATGGCACAGGTTCTCCAGAGCGGGGCAGGGAATTTCTATGCGCTGAATTTGTTTTGTCCAAAAGATTGGATGCGCGGCGTACGTTTCTCTATTTGACAGGTGCGGCCGATCGGTTCGTCAAGATTAGAGTAACACTATTTACCAACGAAGTGAGTAGCCCGGCAGCCCGTAATTTCGCGGATGCTGTCGCTAAGAGGCTGACCGAAAAAGAAGGTGGGCAATATCAGCGACATGTGATTCAGCCGCGTTTGCGAGACAACGACGGAACGACACATGTGGACCGATATTGCCCGGCGGC
>JAYRDH010000065.1:0-7830 GCA_041909515.1 Novosphingobium sp.
CATAGCGCGCATTGACGTTGCCGGTCCACGCGGGCGTGTTCTGCACCTTGCGGAACTTGGCCACGTCGGTTGGCGTGTTGGCGATGTTGGTGATGTACGTCAGGTACTTGGCGTCAATGTAGCCCAGCGAGCCAGCCAGCGTCAGCCCACCCAGGCGCAGACGGCTTTCCAGTTCGAAGCCCTGCATCCGCGCCTTGCCGGCATTGGACACGACGCCGCAGAAGCTGGGCAGTCCGCTGACGGTGCAGGCAACCGAACCGGGGATCTGCACGTCGGTGTAGTCCATGCGGAAGCCCGCGACGGCCAGGGTCAGCGCACGGTCGAACAGTTGAGCCTTGTAGCCCACTTCATAGCTGTTCACCTTTTCCGGCTTGAACGACAGGAACGCCGTCACTTCCGCGTCGGAGCGCACGCCGTCATTGTTCAGGTCCGGTGCGTTCACGCCCGCACCGCGCGGGTCGAAGCCACCGCCCTTGAAGCCCTGCGAGAAGCTGGCGTAGAGGGTGTGGTCATCGTTCGGCTTGAAGCTGAGCGAGGCTTTCGGGGTGAACTTCTTGAACGTGCTCTTGCCCTTGAAGTTGGTGCCCGGCGCGCCAAAGGCCACGCCCGCGCCGCCGAACACCGGCGAGCCACCACCCAGATAGTTCTGGCGCAGGATCGTCGCGGTGCGCTGGTCCCAGGTATAGCGGCCACCCACCGACACGCTCAGCTGGTCGGTCAGGTCATACGTGAAGTCCGCAAATCCGGCCAGCGTATCGGTCCCGATATCGGCGTCGGTATAGGCGGTCAGGCCGGCCAGTGTGGTGTAAAGGCGCACGTCGAACTGGGTCAGCGCCTTGGCATTCAGGTAATAGGCGCCGATCAGGCCGTTGAACCGGCCCGCATTGATCAGCAGCTGGAATTCCTGGCTGGTCTGCGAGTTGCGATAGATCCCCGGTACGTCGACGTCGGTCGCGGGCAGGGCGTCGAAGTCGATCGGGCTGAGCGAGTCATCCTTGCGATAGGCCGAGATCGAGCGGACCGTCAGCACGTCGTTCAGCTGACCTTCCATGAACAGCGATGCGCCCCAGGCCTTCACGTCCTGCTTCGGGTCGTTCAGGCCGCCGCGCGTGTCGAACACGTTGGCCAGCACCGGCGCGCCAGACAGCTGACCGGCGATCAGGCGGTGGCCACCGCGCGCGCTGGACGCATCATGGGTGTAGTCGCCGGACAGGCGGGCGAAGAACCCGTCGGTGTGGACTTCCATCGTGCCGCGACCGGCCCAGATGTCCTTGTTGTAGTTTTCCTGGCCGGTGGTCAGGTTCTTGCCGAACCCGCCGCGCGACAGGCGGGCCAGCGAGCCGCCAAAGCGCAGCGTGCCATCGCCAACCGGGGTGCTGGCGCTGATCACGCCATCGGCCTGGTCATAGCTGCCATACGTGGCGCGGGCGTTGAGGCGGGCGACGTCGTCGATCTTCTTGGTGACGTACTTCACCGCGCCGCCAACCGTGTTGCGGCCATAGAGCGTGCCCTGCGGGCCGCGCAGCACTTCGATGCGCTGGACGTCATAGATATCGAGCACGGCGGCCTGCGGACGGTTCAGGTACACGTCGTCGAGGTAGATACCGACGCCCTGTTCAAAGCCCGAAACCGGGTCCTGCTGGCCAACGCCGCGGATGAACGCGGTGAGGGTGGAGTTGGTGGCGCGGCTGGCTTCCAGCGTCACGTTGGGAACCGTCTCGGCGAGCGCGGTAATGTCCATCGCGCCGGTGCGTTCCAGTTCGGCGCCCGACAGCGCGGTAATCGCGACGGGAACGTCGATCAGCGCTTCTTCGCGGCGGCGGGCAGTGACGATGATCGCGCCGTCGTCTTCGCTGGCAGTGGCGGCTTCATCCTGCGCGAAGGCGGGGACGGCGGACAGGCTAAACATGGCACTGGCGACAAGCGACGTGCGGGCAAGCAGGGCTGCGGTACGCATAGAAATTCTCTCTCCCTTGGACAGGACACCGCCATCAGGCCCGTCTGGGGCGATTCAGGCAGTGGTCTGGACCGCTTATATAAAAGTTGAACCAACTTTCAACTTTGTTATGCTTCATCCGGGCAGCGTTCAGTGAAACGTTGCGCCAACGTGGCAAGTCGGCAACACCTGCCGCGCTAACCGGGGGATGGATCAATGAGCGCTGCGCAGCGAGAGGGGGTACGCACGGTGCGCAGCCAGCGCGTGCCGCGCACCGAACGAGGGCGCCGAACCCAGCGCGCCATCCTGGATGCCGCGGCGGCCGAGTTCGGGGAAAAGGGCTTTCACGAAAGCTCGATCGTCTCGATCACCATCCGCGCGGGCGTGGCGCTGGGCAGCTTCTATACCTATTTCGAAAGCAAGGAGGCGCTGTTCAAGGCGCTGGTGCAGGACATGTCGGCCCGTGTGCGCGACCATGTCGCCCCGGTGCTGGCAGAACGCCCGCGCCCCGGCGTCGAAGCCGAAGGTGCCGCGCTTGAGGCTTTTCTGGTATTCGCGCGTGAGCACAAGGAAATCTACCGGATCATCGACGAAGCCGAATTCGTCGCCCCGGAAGACTGGCGCGCGCATTACCTTAATACCGCCCGCCGCATCGCGGAACGCCTGACCGCCGCTTATGGGCGGGGGGAACTGGCGGTCCAGCCGGATGAAGTCCACGCGTGGGCGATCATGGGCATGAACGTGTTCCTGGGCCTGCGCTACGGCGTGATGGACGGCGACGCCGATCTGGCCGAGGTGGCGGCGAAGGCGAACGCCTTGCTGAAGGATGGGTTGGGGTAGAACGCAATCCCTCATGACTCCGCAGGCAACCTCCGCTATGCGCGGCCGCCATGTCCTTGCCTGCATCCAATCGCCGCACCTTTGCCATCATCTCGCACCCTGACGCGGGTAAGACCACGCTGACCGAAAAGCTGCTGCTGCAAGGCGGCGCGATCCATCTGGCGGGTGAGGTCAAGGCGCGTGGGGCTGCGCGGCGCGCGCGCTCGGACTGGATGAAGATCGAGCAGCAGCGCGGGATTTCCGTCACCTCCAGCGTGATGACGTTCGAGCGGGCCAATCCCGATGGTAGTGTCATTACCTTTAACCTGCTCGATACGCCGGGCCACGAGGACTTCTCCGAAGACACCTATCGCACGCTGACGGCGGTGGACTCCGCGATTATGGTGATCGACGCCGCCAAGGGCATCGAGCCGCAGACCCGCAAGCTGTTCGAGGTCTGTCGCCTGCGTTCGGTTCCGATCATCACTTTCGTCAACAAGGTAGACCGCGAAGGCCGCAGCGTGTTTGAAACGCTGGACGAAGTGGCCGATGCGCTGGCGCTGGACGTCGTGCCGATGTCATGGCCAGTGGGCATGGGCGGCGTGTTCCAGGGCGTGCTGAACTTTGCCGACAACATGATCGCCCGCCCCGAAGGCGACAGCCGCGAATTTCTGGGCAAGCGCGAACTGGCCACTGCCGACAACATCCCCGCCGACATTGCCGAGGAAATCGAGCTGGCCAAGGGCGGTTACGGCGATTTCGACGTCGAAGCTTATCGCCACGGCGATATGACGCCGGTGTACTTCGGGTCAGCGCTCAAGAACTTTGGCGTGGCCGAACTGATCGACGCGATTGCCCGCTATGCCCCGCCGCCGCGTCCGCAGCCGAGCGAGAGCGGCACGATCCAGCCGACCGACAAGGAAGTCACCGGCTTCATCTTCAAGGTCCAGGCCAACATGGACCCGCAGCACCGCGACCGGATCGCGTTCATGCGGCTGGTTTCCGGTACGTTCAAACGGGGGATGAAGCTGATCCCGTCCGCGCTGGGGAAACCGGTGGCGATCCACTCGCCGATCCTGTTCTTCGCGCAGGACCGCGAGCTGGCGGATACGGCCGAACCGGGCGACATCATCGGCATTCCCAACCACGGCACGTTGCGGGTGGGCGATACCTTGTCGGAAAACAACAAGGTCCGTTTCACCGGACTGCCCAACTTCGCCCCGGAAATCCTGCGCCGCGTCGCGCTGAAGGACCCGACCAAGACCAAGCAGCTGCGCAAGGCACTGGACGATCTGTCCGAAGAAGGCGTGATCCAGGTGTTCTATCCCGAAATTGGCGGGCAGTGGATTGTCGGGGTGGTCGGCCAGTTGCAGCTGGAAGTGCTGATTTCCCGGCTGGAAGCGGAATACAAGGTTGAGGCCGTGCTGGAAGCATCGCCGTTCGACACCGCGCGCTGGGTCAAGGGCAGCGACGCCGCGCTCAGCCAGTTCGCGGACTTCAACAAGTCCAACCTCGCCAAGGACCGCGACGGCGACATGGTGTTCATGGCGCGCTCGGCCTGGGATGTCAGCTATCAGCAGGAACGCAACCCCGACCTGACCTTCAGCGCGACCAAGGAGCGTTGAGGCTACCGCGCGGGTCGACAAGGCGCTAGGCTGGGGCAATGTCCGATTTCACCGATGCCCTGACCGACGCCGACATCGCGATGATCGCGAAGCAGCCGATCTTCTTCACCGCCACGGCGGCAGCGGAAGGGCGGATCAACCTTAGCCCCAAGGGGCTGGCGGATACGTTTCGGGTGCTTAGCCCCACGCGGGTCGCCTATCTGGACCTCGGCGGTTCGGGCAATGAAACCCACGCGCACCTGGCGGCGGATGGGCGCATCACGGTGATGATGTGCAACTTCGAGCAGCCCGCGCTGATCCTGCGGATCTATGGCCGGGGACGGGCGGTGCTGCCGCAGGATCCGGACTGGGCAGACCTCGCCGCGCACTTTACCCTGCTGCCCGGTACGCGGCAGATTTTCGACATCGCGGTGGAGAGCGTCCAGACCAGTTGCGGCTGGGGCGTGCCGGTGATGACGCTGGACCACGAACGGGCGACGCTGGTGAAATATCACGCGCAGGCCGATCCGGCGAAGTGGGAAGCCAAAGTTGCGGGCCGGACCCGCAGCATCGACGGACTGCCGACCCGCGCGACGGACCGCTACATCGCGGGCGACGTGGTGCCTGACTGACCCATCCGTGCGCCTGACCTTCGCCAGCTATAACATTCACAAGGCCGTGGGGCTGGATCGCAAGCGCGATCCGCACCGCATCCTGTCGATCCTGAATGAGGTCGACGCGGATGTTGTCGCCCTGCAGGAGGCCGACCGCCGGTTTGGCCGGCGCGAGAGCGTGTTGCCGCGCGATCTGCTCGACGATCTGGGCGATTACCGCGCGGTTCCGCTCAACTTGCGCCCTGACAGCATCGGCTGGCATGGCAACGCGCTGCTGGTCAAACGGCATATCACGGTGGCCGAAGCGGCAGTGGTCCCGCTGCCGGTGCTGGAGCCGCGCGGGGCGATCCGGGCAGACCTGCTGGCAGAGGGGCAGCGCATCCGCGTGGTGGGCATGCACTTGGACCTGTCGGGCCTGCGCCGCCGTCATCAGCTGCGCGCGATCCTGGCCCATGTCGAACGCTGCGACGGGCATTGCCCGACGGTGCTGATGGGCGATTGCAACGAATGGGGCCTAACCCGCCGGGGCGGCGCGCTGGCCGAATTCCACGCGCCCTGGCGCGTGCTCAATCCGGGACGCAGCTTCCCCTCGCGCCGCCCGGTGGCGCCGCTAGACCGGATCGTCATTTCGCCGGACTGGGACGTGGAAGCCGCAGCTGTCCATCACAGCGCCCTGGCAGCTGTGGGATCGGATCACCTGCCCGTGTTTGCCCGCCTCGGGTTGCCTAAAAAATAGGCAGCTGCGCAGGATTCGAGCGAGTAGCCCTGCCCGAAAGCGCGGTGCGCCGTTCACGGTTGCTGAAAAACAAGCATAAACCCAGTTTGGCACGGTCATTGCGACGCATTCCCTGCCGGCGCTGTGCCGGTTTGTGAACAGGGGATCGGCATGAAATTCATCATCGCGATCATCAAGCCGTTCAAGCTTGACGAGGTGCGTGAAGCCCTCGGCGCACTGGGCGTCGCGGGGATGACCGTGACCGAAGTGAAGGGCTTCGGGCGGCAAAAGGGTCAGACCGAGATTTACCGTGGGGCGGAGTACTCCACGAACATGTTGCCCAAGGTGAAGGTCGAAGTTGCCACTTCGGATGATCTGGCACCGCAGGTGGTTGAGACGATCCAGCAAGCCGCCAGCACCGACGCCATTGGCGATGGCAAGATCTTCGTGCTCGATCTCGTTTCCGCCACGCGCATCCGCACCGGCGAAACCGGGGATAACGCGCTGTGAGCGCGTCACGTTCCGAAATGGGCGACAGGAGGCAAGACACCATGATTCGCAAGCTTCTTACCGGCGCGGGGGCAATCGGCACGGCGCTGATGACTTCGACTGCCGCATTTGCGCAGGAGGCGGCAGAAGTCGCCGCGCCTGTGGTCGACAAGGGCGACACCGCGTGGATGATGACGTCCACCGTGCTGGTCCTGCTGATGATCCTGCCGGGCCTGGCGCTGTTCTATGGCGGCCTGACCCGGACCAAGAACATGCTGGCGACGATGACCCAGATCGGCGCGGCCGCGTGCCTCGCGATGGTGATCTGGGTGGCCTATGGCTATGGCCTGGCCTTCGGCCCGGAAGGCAACGCCTATATTGCCTGGGGCAAGTGGTTCCTGGCGGGCGTCACGCCCGACAGCCTGGCTGACACTTTCAGCGATGGTTTCAAGCTGCCCGAATACGTGTTCATCTCGTTCCAGATGACCTTTGCGGCAATCACTGTCGCGCTGGTGCTGGGGTCGGTGGTTGAACGGATGAAGTTCGCAGCCGTGATGGTGTTCGCGGCGGTCTGGCTGACGATTGTCTACTTCCCGATTGCGCACATGGTGTGGGCGGTTGGCGGCCTGTTCTTCGAAATGGGCGCGCTGGACTTTGCCGGTGGCACCGTGGTGCACATCAACGCTGGTGTCTCGGCGCTGGTCGCGGCGGTGATCCTGGGCAAGCGCATCGGCTATGGCAAGGACGTCATGGCACCGCACTCGCTGACGATGACGATGATCGGCACCGGCATGCTGTGGGTGGGCTGGTTCGGGTTCAACGCCGGTTCGGCGCTGGAAGCCAACGGTTCGGCCGCACTCGCCATGATCAACACTTTCGTCGCCACGGCCGCTGCTGGTCTGGTCTGGATGGTTGCGGAAAAGCTGGCCGGTCACAAGGCTTCGGCCCTGGGCTTCTGCTCTGGCATCATCGCCGGCCTGGTTGCGGTAACCCCGGCTGCGGGCAACTCCGGCCCGCTGGGTGCGATCCTGCTGGGTGCGGTTTCGGCGCTGGTCTGCTTCGCTGCCGTCACGATCCTCAAGCCCAAGCTCGGCTATGACGACTCGCTCGACGCCTTCGGTATCCACGGCGTGGGCGGCATCGTCGGGGCGCTCGGCACGGCGGTGGTCTATGCCCCCGCGTTCGGCGGCCCTGGTGACGGTTCGACCGGGATCGGCGCGCAGCTGGTCACCCAGGCCGCGGCGGTTGGCGCCACCATCGTGTGGGCAACCATCGGCACCGTGATCGCCATGTATGTCGCCAAGGCCCTGACTGGTCTGCGGGTTTCCGAAGAAGTTGAACGCGAAGGCCTCGACCTCGGTGAGCACGGCGAACGCGCTTACAACTATTAAGAACGTGTCGCGGAAGGCTGGGAACCGGATTTCCACCTTCCGCGATGCGACCAGGTAAGTTTTCAGCTTGGCGGGATCGGGGTCTCCTCCTCTCCTCCTCCCTCGGTCCCGCCTCCCGACGTTCCTCCTGCGAACGTAAACTGAACGGGCCGGAGCTTCATGCTCCGGCCCCTTTTTTGTCAGGTGCGCCAATCGAATTCGCGATTGGCTTGCGGCACCGGCCCACTCCCCCGCCCGGCCACCCACAAGTGTACCCTGAATG
>JAYRDH010000066.1:0-6330 GCA_041909515.1 Novosphingobium sp.
GGTCAGCACCGCAAGGCGCATCAGCCGTTCGAACCCGGCAATCGTCGCATCATCGGCCAGCGCCGCGCCGCTGGTGGCGATCATCACCGGATCGAACACCACTGGAACGCCCAGCGCCTCCAGCCGGTCTGCCACCACGGCGGCGATGGCGGGGGAGCCGAGCATCCCGATCTTCACCGCATCGATGCCGATGTCGCTGATGCAGGCATCGATCTGCGCGGCGACCATCTCTGCCGACAGCGCCTGAACCGCCGTCACGCCCAGCGAGTTCTGCGCCGTGATCGCGGTGACCGCGGTCATCGCATAGCCGCCCAGCATGGTGATCGTCTTGATATCGGCCTGAATGCCCGCGCCGCCGGAACTGTCGGAACCGGCGATGGACAGGATGCGGGGCGGGGACATCAACCCTTGAACTTGCGCACGGCGCTGGGCGGGTGCTTGGCGTGGAGCGATTTCGCCCGCGTTGGCCGGTCGAGCAGTTCACCGCCGCAATTGGGGCAGCGTTCGTCCAGCGCATCGGCGCAAGTCGTGCAGAACGTGCATTCGAACGAACAGATGAACGCGCCGGGCGCCTCGGCCGGCAGGTCGCAGCCGCACTTTTCGCAATCGGGGCGCATCTCAAGCATGGGCGGCATCCTTTACGGCGGCGCAGATCGCATCGACGACCTGTTCGACCTCTGCCGCATCATCGCCTTCGGCCATGACGCGGATCACCGGTTCGGTCCCGGACGGGCGGATCACCAGTCGGCCCCGGCCCGCCAGCTGCGCTTCGGCGTCAGCGATAACGGCCTGCACACGCGGATCGTCCAGCGGCTTACCGCCTGCAAAGCGCACGTTCTTCAGCAGTTGCGGGACCGGATCGAACAAGTGCAGTAGCTCGCTGGCCTTCTTGCCCGACTGGACCAGCGCGGCCAGCACTTGCAGCGCGGCAACGGTGCCGTCGCCGGTGGTGCCGTGATCGAGCATGATCATGTGGCCGGACTGTTCGCCGCCGACGTTGAAACCGCCCGCTTTCATCGCTTCCAGCACATAGCGGTCGCCCACTTTGGCGCGGATCAGGTTCAGGCCCTGTGCGGCCAGGAACCGTTCCAGCCCCAGGTTGGACATGACCGTGGCGACAATGCCGCCGCCGCGCAGCTCGCCCCGTGCCGCCATCTGGGTGCCGATCAGTGCCATCAGCTGGTCGCCGTCCACGGTTTCGCCCTGTTCGTCGACCACGATCAGCCGGTCGGCATCGCCGTCCAGCGCGATGCCGATGTCCGCGCCGCTGGCGACCACGGTTTCCTTGAGGAGATCGAGGTGGGTCGAGCCGCAGCGGTCGTTGATGTTCTTGCCGTTGGGGGACACGCCGATGGCGATCACTTCCGCGCCGAGTTCCCACACGGCGGACGGGGCCACCTGATAGGCCGCGCCATTGGCGCAATCGACCACGATTTTCAGCCCGTCAAAGCGTACGTCATGCGGCAGCGCGCTTTTGACCGCGTGGATATAACGCCCGCGCGCATCCTCGATCCGGCGGGCGCGGCCGATTTCGGGCGATGCGGCCAGCGGCAGATCCTGCGCCAGCATCGCCTCGATCGCCAGTTCGTCCTCGTCCGACAGCTTGAAGCCGTCCGGGCCAAACAGCTTGATGCCGTTGTCCTCATAGGGGTTGTGGCTGGCAGAGATCATCACGCCGACATCGGCGCGCAGTTCCCGCGTCAGCAGCGCGACCGCCGGGGTGGGCAGCGGGCCGAGCAGGATCACGTCCATCCCGACGCTGGTGAAGCCCGCCACGAGCGCGTTTTCCAGCATATAGCCGGACAGGCGCGTGTCCTTGCCGATCACCACGCGGTGCTGGTGACTGCCGCGCATGAAGTGCGTGCCAGCCGCCTGGCCCACTTTCATCGCGATTGCGGCGGTCATCACGCCTGCGTTGGTCTTGCCCCGGATCCCGTCCGTGCCGAAAAATTGCCGTCCCATCAGCGCCCTGTAGCATGAATTTGCTTCCAAATTGCTATGTCGCGCCGCACGGTTAATGTCACGCCAACAATAACCAACCGGGGACCTTCCTGCATGACCACCGCCAGCCCGCAATCGACCGGGACCAGCAGCTTCATACCCGACGTACGGGTGCCGGTGGCCTGGACATTGGGCGGACTGGGCGCCGGGCTGGCGCTGGGCATCGTGCTGGAAGGCCGCGCGGCGGCAGGCTGGGTGCTGCCGCTGGCCGATCTGGTCGGCACGTTGTGGCTGCGGGCTTTGCAGATGACGATCGTCCCGCTGGTCGCCGCGCTGCTGGTGATCGGGATCGTGCAAACCGTGCTGGCCGCCCGCGCGGGCCGGGTGGCCCTGTTCTCGCTCGGCATGTTTGCCGCCGTGCTGACGACCGGGACGGTGTTCACCGCCTTCGCGATGCCGGCGCTGCTGGAAGCCGTGCCGATCCCGGAAAGCGCGGCGGCGGCGCTGCGCTCCGGTCTGGCCAGTGCAGCCCCGGCGGAAGTGCCGACGATCCTCGATTTCCTGAAATCACTGGTCCCCGCCAACATCTTCGCCGCGGCCGCCGAAACCGCGATGATCGCGATCATCGTGTTTTTCAGCCTGCTGGCACTGGCCATCGTCCGCCTGCCCGAAGCGCACCGCGCGCTGATGGTGACGTTTTTTGAAGCGGTTACCGGCGCGATGCTGACGATCATCGGCTGGGTGTTGTGGATCGCGCCGGTCGGCGTGTTCGCGCTGTCGCTGCTGGTTGCGGGGCAAAGCGGCGCGGCGGCGCTGGGCGCGCTGGTGCATTACATCCTGTCGGTCGCGTCGATGGGCGGGGTCGTGCTGCTGCTGGCTTATGCGGTCGCGGTCGTGCTGGCGCGGCAATCGCTGGGCAAGTTCGCCCGCGCGGTGCTGCCGGTGCAGGCGATGGCGATTTCCACCCAGTCCTCGCTCGCCAGCCTGCCCGCCATGCTGGCCGCGTGCCGCACCTTGGGGCTGCGCGATACGACGGGGGAGTTCGTCTTGCCGCTGGCCGTTGCGCTGTTCCGCGCGACCGGGCCGGCGATGAACCTGGCGGTGGCGATCTATGTCGCCAAGCTGGCGGGGATGGAACTGACCCCGCTGATGCTGGCGACCGGTGTGGTCGTGGCGCTGGCGACGACCATCGGCTCCGTCTCGCTGCCCGGTGCAATCAGCTTCGTGACTGCGATTGGCCCGATTGCGATTGCGATGGGTGTGCCGGTCGGGCCGCTGGCGCTGCTGGTGGCGGTGGAAGTGCTGCCGGACATCATGCGCACGGTCGGCAACGTGACGATGGACGTCGCGGCGGCGGCCACGGTCGATCGCCGCGCGGCGCGGGATTGAGGAAGGTCGCGCGCCGTTCGCAATGACGAAGGTTGGGGGGCTAACTCACAGCCCCTTTTCGTAGATCCGGTATTCCTTGTTGACCTTGCTGTTGATCGCATCGGCGATGGCGTTCATGCCCTGGTTGTCGTCCAACACCCAGCCGATTTCCCCGCGCTTGCCGTTGTAATTGGCGATGGCGGCGCGGCGGATGTATTCGATCATCATGAAGGCCAGCTGGCTGGCCATGCGGCTGGCCTGCAGCGATTTGCGCACACCCATCAGCGGCACGCGCATATCGGCGTTCTTCGGCTTCAGGATCCACAGGCCCAGCTTGATCCAGCCCAGCAGTGACGGCTTGCCGTGCTTGCCTACGGTTCGCTGCTGGATGCCGTTGAGATCGGGCAGGGTCATCATGAAGGCCACCGGTTCCCCATCCAGTTCGGCGATCATGATCAGGTCTTCGCGCACCAGCGGCTTCAGCTTCTTGCCGGTGTGGGCGATTTCCTTGTCGGTGATTGGCACGAAGCCCCAGTTGTCGGACCAGGCATCGTTCAGGATGTCGAGGATCGTCGCGGCTTCCTGATCGAACTTGCTCTTGTCCACGCCGCGCACGGTGATCCGGCTGTTCTTTTCGCCCATGGCAACGATCTTCTGGATCAGCGGCGGGAACTCTTTCGTGATGTCGAGGTCATAAGTGTAGAGCGTCTTGGCGCTGACATAACCCTGCCCCTCGATCCAGCCCTGCACGTGCGGCTGGTGGTGGCCCATCATCACCATTGGCGGGTGATCGTGGCCTTTGACCAGCAGGCCGGGTTCTTCCCAGACCGACAGGTTCATCGGCGCGAGCACGCGGGTCATGCCCTGATCTTTCAGCCACTGTTCGGCGGCGGCGATCAGCGCGGCGGCGATTTCGGCGTCCTCGGCCTCCAGCGCGCCCCAGAAGCCCGTGCCGGGACCCATCCCTTGTTCAGCGGGCTGGGCGAGCGCCAGTTCGTCGATATGCGCGGCGATGCGTCCGACCACCCGGCCATCCTGGCGGGCGAGCAGCAGTTGCACCCGCGCGTGATCGAAATAGGGGTTCCCGGCGGCGGAAAACTTGGCAACTTCCTCGGCCCGCAGCTGCGGCACCCAGTTGGGATCGTTGGCATTCAGCCGATAACTGAGATCGATAAAGGCACCAAAGTCGGCCTTGCTGGATACCGGAGCGATCATTAGGTGCTGAGCCACGATCTTGCCTTTGTTTGCGAATAGGTAGGATGAACCCTGCGACCTGCGGGCGGACCCGGCATCTTGTCAAGCCGGGGCGCGGCAGGGAACGCGGCAATGCACAGTCGCCGGTGAACCAGCCGGCCGGGTCACGTTGGAACGATTGCATGATTGCGCACGATACTGCCGATTTCTCTGCCTCGATTGCGGCGAAAGTGAAATCCGCCGACATTCCGGATGACAAGGACATGCTGCGCGCGGCGGTCGAACTGACGCGCGACATTGCCGCCGCCCGTCCCGAAATCTACTGGCCGGATATGCTGGCCTCTGCCGCGCTGGGCTATGCCGCGCTGGCCGGGGCGATCCTGCTGGACAATGGCTGGCTGGCGCTGGGCTGCGGCGCGGTTGCCGCGCTGGCGCTGTACCGCGCGCTGCTGTTCATTCACGAATTGACCCACATCCACCGCGATGCCCTGCCGGGGTTCCGGTTTGCATGGAACGTGCTGGTCGGCATTCCGATGCTGACCCCGTCGCTGATGTATGAAGGCGTCCACACGTTGCACCACGCCCGCACCCGCTATGGCACGGTGGAGGACCCGGAATACCTGCCGCTGGCGCTGATGAAGCCGTGGTCGCTACCGCTGTTCATCGTCATCGCGGTGTTGCTGCCCATTGGGTTGCTGATCCGCAGCGCCGTGCTGGTGCCGCTGGGCGCAGTGATCCCGCCGCTGCGCAAGCTGGTGTGGGAACGGGCCTCGTCGCTGTCGATCAACCCCGAATTCCGCCGCCGCCCGCCCGAAGGCGCGTTTGCGCGGATGGTGTTCTGGCAGGAACTGGGCGCATCGGTCTGGGCGCTGTTCCTGGTGTGGAGCGCCTGGGCGTTTGACTGGCGGCCGCTGGCGATCGGGCTGGCGGTGGTGTCGGCCACCGCGGTGCTCAACCAGATCCGCACGCTGGTGGCGCACCTGTGGGAGAACGACGGCGAGGCGATGACCGTCACCGCGCAGTACCTCGATTCGGTCAACGTGCCGCCGCCGGGCCTCTGGGCCGGGCTGTGGGCGCCGGTGGGCCTGCGTTATCACGCGCTGCACCACTTGCTGCCGTCGATGCCCTATCACGCGCTGGGCGAGGCGCACCGGCGGCTGAGCGCGCAACTGGGGGCAGGATCGACTTATGCGCGGGCCAGCTATCCGGGCCTGTTGCCGCTGGTGGCAAAGATCGCGCGCAGCACCATGCTGCCGCGTTAAGTCTTGCCCTTGGGCGCCTACTCCTCGGTCCGGACCAGCACTGTCTCGCCAATCAGGGCGAACAGCACGAACGGCGCCCAGGCCGCGATTAGCGGCGGGTAGGCGCCAAAGTTGCCCATTGCCAGCGCGGCGTTGTCGACCACGAAATAGGCAAAGCCCAGCGCCATCCCCAGCACCGCACGGATCAGCAACTGGCCGGAGCGGGCCAGGCCGAACGCCGCAATCGCCCCCAGCAGCGGCATCAGCAGGGCGGACAGCGGTCCGGAAAACTTGTGCCACCACTTGCCTTCCAGTTCGCTGGTACGGCGCCCGGCGGCCTTCAACGCCTGGATCGAGCGATAGAGCGTGATCGCATCCTGGGCGTCGGCATCGACCTTGGTGATCGCGACTTGCGCGGGCGTGACATCCTGGGCGACCACGCGCGTCGGCAACTCGGTCCGCACGGTGGAGGCGACATCGAAGCGCACCGGGTTTTCCAGCGTCCAGCCGGGGTTGGCAAAGGTCGCGCGCGGGCTGCGCAGCTGTTCCACCACCATCCCGTTCGCGTCGCGGCGATACCAGGTGA
>JAYRDH010000067.1:0-6047 GCA_041909515.1 Novosphingobium sp.
GCGCCCCGCGCGGGGCGGGGGGGGCCCCCCCCCCCCCCCCCCGGGGGGGGGGGGGGGGGGGGGGGCCCCCCCCCCCGCCCAGCGCGTTCATGGCGGCGGTGCGCAGCACCACCCCGCTGCGACTAGGCGCGGCGATGCCGCCCCAAGTCTCGCTGCCCCTCCTCTGAAGAGGAGGGGGGGAAGGGATCATCCGCATCACAGTCCGGCCTCCGCCAGCATCGCCGATCCGCCCTGTTCGGCGCCATCGGCATGGCGGCGCAGCATGGCGAAGAGTTCGCGGCCCATGCCCATCTGCTCGGCCGGGGCCGGCGCAGGCATCCGGCCGGTCAGGTCGGCGAGAATTTCCAGCTTGCCGTCATGCGCGCACAGGCGGATCACATCGCCGTCCTGCACCTTGCTCAGCGGGCCGCCGCCCAGCGCTTCGGGCGTCACGTGGATCGCGGCGGGAATCTTGCCCGATGCGCCGGACATGCGCCCGTCGGTCACCAGCGCGACCTTGAAGCCCTTGTCCTGCAACACTCCCAGCGGCGGGGTCAGCTTGTGGAGTTCGGGCATCCCGTTGGCGCGCGGCCCCTGAAAGCGGACCACCACCACGACGTCGCGGTCCAGTTCACCCGCCTTGAACGCGGCCTGCACGCCGTCCTGGCTGTCGAACACGCGCGCGGGGGCTTCGATGGTATAGCGGTCCGCCTCGACCGCGCTGGTCTTGAACGTGCCGCGCCCCAGATTGCCCTGCACCAGCCGCATCCCGCCATCGGGGTGGAACGGCGCGGACACGGGGGCAATGACGGAGGGATCGCCGCTGACCGCGGGAGCGGGGCGGAACGCCAGCGCATCGCCATCCAGGAACGGTTCGTCCGCATAAGCGGCCATGCCGCCTTCGGCCACGGTCAGGATATCGCCGTGGGCGAGGCCAGCATCGAGCAGCTGGCGGATGACATAGCCCATGCCGCCCGCCGCGTGGAAGTGGTTCACATCCGCGCCGCCATTGGGATAGACCCGCGCAATCAGCGGCACGACCGATGACAGTTCATCCATATCCTGCCAGTCCAGCCTGATCCCGGCGGCGCGGGCCATGGCGGGCAGGTGGATCGCGTGGTTGGTCGATCCGCCGGTGGCCAGCAGGCCGACGCAGGCGTTGACGATCGCGCGTTCATCGACGACGCGGCCCATCGGGCGGTAATCGCCGCCCTCACGGCCGATCTCGGCCAGCCGGTGCACGGCCTTGCGGGTCAGCGCAGAGCGCAGCGGGGTGTTGGGCGGCACGAACGAGGCGCCCGGTACGTGCAGGCCCATCAGTTCCATCATCATCTGGTTGGAATTGGCGGTGCCATAGAACGTGCAGGTGCCGGGGCTGTGATAGCTGGCGCTTTCGCTTTCCAGCAGGTCGGCGCGGGTGGCCTTGCCCTCTGCGTAGAGCTGGCGGACCTTCTGCTTGTCCTTGTTGGCGAGGCCGGACGGCATCGGGCCGCTCGGCACGAAGATTGCGGGCAGGTGCCCGAACCGCAACGCGCCGATGACCAGGCCGGGGACGATCTTGTCGCAGATCCCCAGCAGCGCCATGCCATCGAACATCGCGTGGCTCATCGCGACGGCGGCCGACAGCGCGATGGTGTCGCGGCTGAACAGGCTCAGCTCCATCCCGTCTTGCCCTTGCGTCACCCCGTCGCACATCGCCGGAACACCGCCCGCGACTTGCGCGGTCGCGCCCACTTCGCGGGCATAGAGCTTCATCGCTTCGGGATAGCGGCCATAGGGCTGATGCGCCGAAAGCATGTCGTTATAGGCGGTGACGATGGCGA
The DNA here is from genome assembly GCA_041909515.1 of Novosphingobium sp. Classification (GTDB taxonomy): domain Bacteria; phylum Pseudomonadota; class Alphaproteobacteria; order Sphingomonadales; family Sphingomonadaceae; genus Novosphingobium. The sequence continues at coordinate 1,803 of JAYRDH010000067.1, forward strand.
GGTTCGCGCCCCGCCCGCTCTTGATCGCGCCCTTGTCCTCCAGCGCGGCGGCAAAGCCGTGGGCGAGGTTCGAGCATGACAGCGCATTGCGGTTGGGAAAGCGCTCCGCCTCGCGGTCCATCAGGTCCAGATAGCGCTGGCGGCGGTCCTTCGAGCGGTCGATGATCCGCGCGGTGACGCGCTCGACCACGGGGTGCAGCTTACTCATGCCAGTGAACTCCATCGCGCTCGGTCAGCGCAATCGCCGCGCTGGGGCCCCAGGTCCCGGCGGCATAGGGTTTGGGTTGCAGGTCGTGCGCGGTCCAGCTGGCGCGGATGCCGTCGATCCAGTCCCACTGCGCTTCCACTTCGTCGCGGCGCACGAACAGCGTCTGGTCGCCCTCGATCAGGTCCAGCAGCAGGCGTTCATAGGCGATCCGCTTGGTCGGCCCGGCAAAGGCATCGGCCATCGCAATGTCCAGCGGCACTTCGCGCAGGCGGAACCCGTCCCGGTCCAGCCCCGGCACTTTGGCCATCAGCGACAGGGTGATGTTTTCTTCCGGCTGGATGCCGATCACCAGTCGGTTCGGCACCGAGCGTGCGCCGCGCCCGGCGAAGATTGAATGCGGAACATGGCGGAACTGCACGACGATCTCGGTCTTGCGTTCGGGCAGCCGCTTGCCGGTGCGCAAGTAGAACGGCACGCCCTTCCACCGCCAGTTGTCCAGATGTGCCTTGATCGCCACGAAGGTTTCGGTGCCCGACGGCTTGCCCAGTTCCTCATCATAGCCGGGCACGCCCTGGCCGCCGATCGCCCCGGCGCGGTACTGGCCGGTGACCGTTTCGGACGGGTCGATCAGCCGCAGCGCGCGCAGCACCTTGACCTTTTCGTCGCGGATTGCGGTGGCGTTGTAATTGGCGGGCGGCTCCATCGCCACCAGCGCCAGCAGTTGCAGCATGTGGTTCTGCACCATGTCGCGCAGCGCTCCGGCCCCGTCGTAAAAGCCGACGCGCCCTTCCAGCCCGACGGTTTCCGCGACCGTGATCTGGACGTGGTCGATGTGGGTCCCGTTCCACAGCGGTTCGAACAGGATATTGGCAAAGCGCAGCGCCAGCAGGTTCTGGACGGTTTCCTTGCCCAGGTAGTGGTCGATCCGGAACGTGCGTTCTTCCGGAAAGGCGCGGGCGACCGCGTCGTTGATCTCGCGGCTGGATGCCAGGCAGGTGCCCAGCGGCTTTTCCAGCCCGATCCGCACTTTGTCGCCGGTCAGCCCGCTGGCGGTCAGCCCGGCAATGGTCGGCTCGAACAGGCTGGGCGCGGTCGACAGGAAGATCGCCAGGCCGCGCTGGATCGGGCCGACCTTGCCTGCCAGCGCCTCGTATCCGGCGCTGTTGGTGGCGTCCAGCGGCTGGTAGCGCAGCCGGTTCAGGAACGTTGCCATGCTGCCGCGCCGGTCGGCGGGCAGGAACTTTTCCAGCGCGGCGCGGGCGAAGTTGCGAAAGCCTGCGTCGTCGAAGTCCTGCCGGGCCGTGCCGATGATCTGGAGGTCGTCGGCGACCAGCCGGTCGGCGTGCAGGGCGCAGAGCGAGGGCAGCAGCATCCGCTGCGCCAGATCGCCGGTCGCGCCGAACAGCAGCAGGCGGTCTGCGGTAAAGCTCATCGCGGCGCCTTCGGGAAGGGTTTCATCATGCCCCGTGGGGTAGCAGCGGGGTGGGGGCGTGGCCAGATCGCTGCATTCTTATGCATGGCCGCAGGACGGGCTGAATACGTCTGCACCAAGTGTCGCCTTTCCAAGCCGCCCGACCGGGCATAGACACCCCGCCCATGACCGCCGCCCAGCTCAGCATCATGTTCTTCCTGCAACTCGCCGCGATCATTGCCGCGTGCCGGCTGGTCGGGCTGGCGGCACAGCGCTGGCTGGGCCAGCCGCAAGTGGTGGGCGAAATGATCGCCGGGGTCCTGCTGGGGCCGTCGGTGCTGGGGCTGCTCGCCCCGCAGATCGAAGCGGCGCTGTTTCCGGAAGAATCGAAGAAGATCCTCTACGTCGGCGCGCAGCTGGGCGTCGGGCTGTACATGTTCATCGTCGGGCTGACGTTCGACAAGGATGAGTTCCGTTCCAGCGCGAAATCGGCGGCGGCGGTCGCGTTCGGCAGCATGGCCGCGCCGTTTGCAGTGGCGGCGCTGATGGTGCCGTGGCTGATGGGGATCGACGGGCTGTTCACCCCGCGCGTGGGTGAGGCGCAGGCGGCGCTGTTCCTGGGCGCGGCAATTGCGATTACCGCGTTTCCGATGCTGGCGCGGATCATCCATGAACGCGGGATCGCGCATACCAAGCTGGGCACGCTGTCGCTGTCGTCCGGTGCGATTGGCGATGCGGGGGCGTGGATCGTGGTCGCGCTGGTGTTGGCCAGCCTGGGCGAAGGCGCGGCGCTGGCGTGGAAAGCGGTGGGCGGCGGGCTGGCCTTTGCGGCGGTGATGATCTGGATCGCGCCCCGGTTCCTGCGGCGGCTGGGCGCGGTTCATGCGCGCCACGGCGAAGTGAGCGGCGGCTTGCTTGGCACGGTGCTGGTGCTGTTCCTGCTGTCCGCCTTTGCGATGGACGCGGTCGGCATTCACGCGGTGTTTGGCGGGTTCCTGCTGGGCACGGCCATGCCGCGCGGGCGCTTTGCCGAGGAACTGCGCGCCAAGCTGGAGCCGTTCACCACGGTGTTCCTGCTGCCGATGTTCTTCACCTTTTCGGGCCTCAACACGCAGTTGCAGGTGGTTGACAATCTGGTGCTGGCGGGCGCGGCGCTGGCGATTCTGGCCGCGTCGGTGCTGGCCAAGGGCGGCGCGTGCTATCTCGCCGCGCGGATGACCGGGCATGACCATGCCACCGCGATGGGGATCGGCGCGCTGATGAACGCGCGGGGGCTGATGGAACTGATCATCATCAACATCGGGTTGCAACGCGGGATCATCGAACCGGGGCTGTTCGCGATTCTGGTGGTGATGGCGATCGTCACCACGCTGATGGCCTCTCCCCTGTTTGAGGCCGTCTACGGCCGCCGCGCGCGGGAAGAAGGCAAAGTATGATCCGGCTGGCCCTGCTGGCCGCGCTGGCCCTGTTTGCCGCTCCGGCCTGCGCCGCGCCGCGTTGCGAGGCCGAAACGCGGGTGATGACGTACAACATCCGGCTCGATACGCCCGCCGATGGTCCCAATCGCTGGGAACTGCGGCGCGATCTGCTGGTGGCCCAAGTCCACCTGCTGAAGCCGGAGATCGCCGGCTTTCAGGAAGTCGTGCCGGGGCAGCTGGCCGACCTGGCAGCGGCCCTGCCCGGCCATATCCGGATCGGCGGTGGGCGCGACGGCGATGGCGCGGCGGGGGAAGCCTCGCCGCTGTTCGTATCGCGCGCGGCGTTTGCAGTGCGCGCGCGCGGCCAGTTCTGGCTCTCGCCCACGCCGGACAAGACCTCGCGCGGGTGGGATGCGGCGTTCCCCCGGATCGTCACGTTCGCGCATCTGCGGCGGCGCGGCGATGGCGCGCGGGTGCTGGCGCTGAACACCCACTGGGACCACGTCGGCAAGCAGGCGCGGCTGGAAAGCGCGCGCCAGATCGTCCGCTGGATCGCCGCCAATCGCCAGCGCGGCGAGGCGCTGGTGGTGCTTGGCGATTTCAACGCGGCGCTGGCCGAACCGTCGCTGCAAGCGCTGCTGTCCGAGGGCCAGCTGACCGATGCCCGCGCGGCGGCGGGGCGGAATGCGCAAGGGACGACGATCACATTCAACGCGTTTCAGGCGGCACCCGCGAAGGGCGGGTTGATCGATCACGTGCTGGTCGGCCCCGGCGTGGTCGTGCGGCGCTGGCACGCGCTGGCGGAGCACTTTGACGGGCGGGTCGCGTCGGATCATTTTCCGGTGATCGCGGACCTCGCCCTGATGCAGCGCGGAAACGCTTCCAATTCCGCGCGCGCGGCTTGCCAAGGCGGCGATTGATTGCGACATTGCATGCCAAGGGCATTGGACAGAGACTTTCCGGGCAGTGAGCAAATCGACCATCGACGATGTCGCAGCCCTGGCCGGAGTGGCCCGGACCACCGTGTCGCGCGTGCTCAACAACCAGCCCAATGTCCGCGCCGAAGTGCGGGAAAAGGTGCTCGGCGCGGTCGAACAACTGGGCTACCGCGTCAATCTGCAGGCGCGCCAGCTGGCGGGCAAAAAGGCGCTGCGCTTCGTGCTGGTCCACGCGTCTGACTTTGACAGCGAGCCGAACTCCTACTTCAG
>JAYRDH010000068.1:0-5472 GCA_041909515.1 Novosphingobium sp.
CCCCCGCCCGGCCACCCACGGAAGTATATCCGGAATGGGTGGCCGGGCGGGGGAGCGGGCCGGTGCCGCGCGAGGTCATGCCATTGGCATGACCGGACCACGCAGCTGAAATCACGCGTTCCCGCTGTCGCCGAAGGCCCACATCCGTTCCAGGTTATAGAACGTGCGCACTTCCGGGCGGAACAGGTGGACGACGACGTCGCCCGCATCGACCAGCACCCAGTCGGCAGCCGGAAGGCCTTCGATCCGGACATGGCCAAAGCCGCCCTGCTTGATCCGTTCGGCCAGCTTCTGCGCCATGGATGCAACCTGACGGGTCGAGCGGCCGGATGCGATCACCATGTGATCGGCGATCGAGCTTTTGCCGGCGAGCGGGATGGAAACCAGCTCTTGCGCCTGATCGTCGTCAAGCGATTTCAGGACGAGTTCGTGAAGCGAACCCGGCTCCGACGGGGGGAGCGGGGCGGGGGCACCGGCGGTGGCCGGAGAAGGTTGGGCAGGCGTCATGTAAACCGGAACGGCTCCTGTAAACGGGCGGTGCGAAAGGGGGCGGACATCATTGCCCGGCCTTCGTGGTGCTGTCTGGATGAACGGGATGGTGCGTCAGGGGATCACGCTGTGGGCGGCCGGTGTGGCGGCTGGCCCAGTCAGGATCGGCGCGGCGAATGGCCGTGGCCGAGCGCGGATCGGGATCAAAACGCAAAGGTATCAGCGCAGGGGCGCTCCATCCTCTCCGGGTTTTCAGACTGGCGGCGGTCCGCCGGAATCGGCCTAGCCAGGCCATCGCGGGGCTCGCGATAGCAGCACCATCATAGCCCGGCCGGGCAATAACCGCAATCGGCATGGTGCGGGCGATCCCGCGCCAGTCGCGCCACTGGCTGAACTGGGCCAGATTATCCGCCCCCATCAGCCAGATGAACCGGCATTTGGGGTAGCGCCGGGTCAGCGCGCGCAGGGTGTCGATGGTATAGCGGGTGCCTAGTTCACGCTCGATCGTGGTGGGGCGAATCGGGGCGCGGCGCGATTGGCTGCGGGCAGCGGCGAGTCGCGCCGGCAGTGGCGCCATTCCCGCCTTTGGTTTCAAGGGGTTACCGGGCGAAACCAGCCACCACACCTCGTCCAGTCCCAGCGCTTCACGGGCGAACAGCGTGATCCGGCGATGCCCGCCATGCGCGGGGTTGAAGCTGCCACCGAGGAGGCCGATCCGCTTCAGGGCGCGCCTCTCAGGGCCGGACCTGGCCAGTGCCGCGCACCTGCCATTTATAGGTCGTCAGCCCTTCCAGCGCGACCGGCCCGCGCGCGTGCAAACGCCCGGTGGCTATGCCGATTTCCGCGCCCAGACCGAACTCTCCGCCATCGGCAAACTGGGTCGAGGCGTTGACCATGACGATGGCGGAATCGACTTCGGCCAGGAACTGTTCGGCGACCGATTCGTCCTCGGTCACGATGGCATCGGTGTGGTGCGAGGAGTGCGCCTCGATGTGCGCCAGCGCGGCACCAAGGCCGTCCACAACGGCAACCGACAGGATCGCATCGAGGTATTCGGTGTCCCAATCCTCGGCCGAGGCGGCACTGATCCGGGGGTCGAGCGCCATCGCCCGCGCATCGCCGCGCAATTCGCACCCGCCGTCCAGCAGATCGGCCACCACGCCCTGCGCATCGGGGAAGGTCGAATCAATCAGCAGCGTCTCCATCGCCCCGCAGATGCCGGTGCGGCGCAGCTTGGCATTGCGGGCAATGGCGCGCGCCTTGGCCGGGTCGGCGGCGGCGTGGATGAAGGTGTGGCAGATGCCATCCAGATGCGCGAGCACGGGGACGCGGGCGTCGGCCTGAACGCGGGCGACCAGGCTTTTCCCCCCGCGCGGGATGATCATGTCGATCAGGCCGGCGGCGGTCAGCATCGCGCCCACGGCGGCGCGGTCCTGCGTGGGGATCAGCTGCACGGCGGCTTCAGGCACCCCGGCGCTGGCAAGGCCCTGCACCAGTGCGGCGTGGATCGCGCGGTTGGAATGGACCGCCTCGCTCCCCCCGCGCAGCAGCACCGCGTTGCCGGAGCGGACGCAGAGTGCGGCGGCATCGGCGGTGACGTTGGGGCGGCTTTCATAGATGATCCCGATCAGCCCGACCGGCACCCGCACCCGGCTAAGCTCCAACCCGTTGGGCCGCACCGAGCGGTCGATCACCTGCCCGACCGGATCGGGCAAGTCCGCCACCGCATCGACCGCATCGGCAATCCCCGCCAGCCGCGCGGCATCCAACCGCAGCCGGTCAAGCAACGCGCTGGTCAGACCGCGCGCCTCGCCAGCGGCCATGTCTTCCGCATTGGCGGCGAGGATCGCGCCTTCTGCCGCGCGCAAAGCAGCGGCGGCGGCGTGGAGCGCGGCGGCCTTGGCCGGGGCATCCATGCGCGCCAGCACGCGCTGGGCAGCGCGGCCGACCCCGGCAAGACGGGCAACGAGCGCTTCGGGCGCTTCGGCGACAGGGGCAAGATCCGTGGTCATCAGGCCCGCGCGCCTAGCACTTCCGCCCCGCGCTGTCACCGCTTGCGCCGATTCGCTGCAATCCATTGCAAGGGGATTACGGAGCATTTCGTATGCACTTCAAACGATTCACCGCGCGAGTCCTTCGACTCGGCGACTCCACCAGCATTCGGATTCGCCAGCCCGCCATGCACCTGCTAGCCGCCGCGCGACTGAAAACAGGTTTCCGGGGTCGTCTTGCAAAAATTGAGCGTCGGCGGTTTCGGTGATCGCCTGCGGACATGGTTTCCCGATCGCGAATTTTTCATGCGGTCGCAGGGGCAGGTTCGCTTTATCAAGGTTTCATCGCGGATCCAGATGATCGGCGCGGGCGTTACGGCTGCGCTGCTGCTGGTGTGGGTGCTCAGCATGGCCGGGATGGCGGTATCGCAATATCTCGCCGCGCGTGACCGGCTCTCGCTGCTCAACCGCGAAGCGCAAGTCGCCACCGCCGAAAGCCGCGTGTCCGAATACCGCGACGACATCAAGGGCGTCGCCACCGACCTCGAAAAGCGCCAGGAATTCCTGGAAAAGATGGCCGAAGCGCACCTGGGCGACCTGCCGGAAGAGCGCAAGGCGGGCGAAACCGTGTCCGATTCCTCCGGCGAAGCGGCCAAGACCGTGAACAAGGTCAGCGCGCTGATCCCCGAAGCCGCCGCGCTCGCCCGGATCGAAGCGCGCCAGCTGGCCTTCGTCGAGCAGCTGACCCGCGCGGCTGACCGCCGTGCTGCCGACGCCGAAGCCAAGATCAAGCGCCTCGGCCTCAACCCCGGCACCCTGCTGGCCTCGGTCGATGATCGCAGCGCCATGGGCGGCCCGTTCATTGCCCTCGCCACCGCGCGCAAAGGTGGGCTTGATCCGCGCTTTGAACGCCTCGGCGTCAGCCTCGCGCGGATGGACGCGCTGGAACGCGGCCTTGCCGGGATTCCCCAGGTCCTGCCCGCCAGCCTTGAATTCGTCTCGTCGGGCTTCGGCTACCGCGCCGACCCGTTCAACGGCGGCGCGGCGTTCCATGCCGGGCTGGATTTCAAAGGCCCCATCGGCGCGCCGATCTATGCCGCCGCGCAAGGCACCGTCAGCTTCGTCGGGGTAAAGGCCGGATACGGCAACTGCGTAGAGATCGACCACGGCAACGGGCTGTTGACCCGCTATGCGCACATGTCGCGTTTTGCCACCCGCGTTGGCCAGCCGGTTGCCGCCGGGGCCGTAATCGGCGCCATCGGCAACACCGGGCGGTCCACCGGGCCGCACCTCCATTTCGAAGTGCGGATGCACGACCGTCCGCTCAACCCGCGTCCGTTTCTAGAGGCTGCTACCCATGTTTTCCAAGAACCGCGCAGCCGCGCAACCAACGGGAAGTAACACCGTGGCAGGATCGACCTTCTCCGTCTTCGGCGCCGACACCCGCATCAAGGGCGACGTCACCGCCTCGGCCGACCTCCACGTCGATGGCCGGATCGAAGGTGACGTGACCTGCACCGCGCTGGTGCAGGGCGAAGCCAGCGAAATCGTGGGCGCGGTCAAGGCTGAAACCGCCCGCCTGTCCGGCGTGATCCGCGGCACGATCAGCGTGCGCGACCTGGTGGTCCTCAAATCCGCCCGCATCCACGGCGACGTCCACTACGATTCGCTGACCATCGAACAAGGCGCCCAGGTCGAGGGCCGCTTCGCCCCGCGCGGCGCGAACGAACCGAGCGTGGCGGCTGGGGTCGAGGCGCTGCTGGCAGCGGCGGTCTAGGGCAACTCCGCCTTCGTCATCCCGGACTTGATCCGGAATCCCGCTTGGCTTGTCCGGCGGTCGCGCAAACCATAGCAATCCAGAAGGTCGCTGGCCCCCGGGTTAGGCCAGGGGTGACGTCCGATCAGGACGGCGGGCCTATCCTTCCGCCGCCACCTCGGCTCTTAACGCCTTGCGGTCCAGCTTGCCGATCATCGTCTTGGGCATGGTTTCCCGCACCACCACGGCGTCGACGCGCTCGTGCTTGCCGATGCGGGCGTTGATCCAGTCGCGCAGGGCTTCGCCGGTTTCGGCCGCGCCGTCGTTCAGGGTGACGTAGGCGCGGGGGACTTCGCCAAGACGGGGTTCGGGGACGCCGATGACCAGCACTTCCTTGACCGCCGGGTGTTCCAGCACCACGGCTTCGACCTGGCTGGGGAACACCTTGAACCCGCCCACCGCGATCATGTCCTTGATGCGGTCGACGATGCGGACATAGCCCTGATCGTCCAGCACCGCGACGTCACCGGTGCGCAGCCACTGGCCATCGGCGCGCTCCGCAAAGGCGGCGGCAGCGGCTTCGGGGCGGCGCCAGTAGCCGCGCATGACTTGCGGGCCCTGGATGGCGAGTTCACCCGGCTGCCCGGCGGGGGCATCGCGGGTGGGGTCTTCCTTGTCGAGCAGGCGAATGCGGGTGGCGGGGATCGGCTGGCCGATGGTGCCCACGCGGTCTTCACCCTCATAGGGATTGGTGGAGGCAACGCCGGCGGTTTCGGTGAGGCCGTACCCTTCCACTAGCCGCGCATCGGTGGCGGCCTCGAACTTTTCCTTCAGCGGCCCGGCCAGCGGCGCGCCGCCGGAAATGCAGACCCGCAGCGAGGAGAAATCGGTCCGGGCCAGCGCGGGATGATCGAGCAGCGCCTGATACATCGTCGGCACGCCGGGCATCGCGGTGGCGCGCACCCGTTGCAGCGTCTTGAGCGCCTGCCCCGCATCAAAGCGCGGCAGCATGGCAATGCACCCGCCGTTCACCACCGTGCGGTTGAGCACGCAGATATTGGCGAAGACGTGGAACAGCGGCAGCACGCCCATGATCACGTCGCGTTCGCCCGCACGGGGATCGATCGCCTCTACCTGGCGGGTGTTGGCGGAGATGTTCTGGTGGGTCAGCATCGCGCCCTTGGGCGTGCCGGTGGTGCCGCCGGTGTATTGCAGCAGGGCCAGATCCTCCAGCGG
>JAYRDH010000069.1:0-4990 GCA_041909515.1 Novosphingobium sp.
GAGGAAGGCCCGCCCCGGTTTTCAGGTCGCTGGCGCGATCAGAAGTGGACCGTCACCGAAGCGCGATAGGCCTGGTTCTTCACGTCTTCACGGTCGATCGTGGTATCCGCGCTGACCGAGAAGTCGACCTTGCCGGTCGCCAGGGTCAGACCGGCGCTGGCTTCGAACCAGTCCTTGTCATACCCGGTCAGGGCAAAGCCGGGGTTGATGCCCGGCAGACCGCCCACGAACCGCGCGGCCAGCGTGGTCGGCTGTTCCTTGAATTCGTGGACATAGCTGACCGATGCGCTGGGACGGATCCGCCCGACGCCGTTCAGCACGAACCCGGCGCGGCCCTGCACGCTCTTCGCCTGGAAGCGGTCAAAGACCATCGCGGTCGGACCGCCGGTTTCAACCGAACGGCCAAAGTCCATCCAGCCGGCCCGCAGCCCGACGCGCGGACCGACCTTGATCGATTCGCCGAACTCCGCACCGATGTTCAGTTCCCCGGCCAGGGCCAGCACGTCATCCTGCGAGCGCAGGGTATAAGTGTTGCCCGGCAGGCTGCCGTCGCGGGTGGTGTTGCTCCGGAACTGACCGGCAGACAGCTGGGTTTCACCATAGAACACCCCAAGCGACTGCTTGGCGTAGAGCGTACCCTGGATCAGGCGTCCCTGAACCCCGCCACCGGCAACGCCGGTCTTGCCGTCAATGTCGGTATAGGACATCGCGAAGCCGATCAGGCCCGTGCTGCCCAGTTCCGCCTCGATCCCGCCGGCCAGATACCAGCCGTCGAACTGGTCGTTGCCGCCCAGCGGCAGCGCGGTGGCCATCGGACGGCTTTCACCGTCAAGGTAACCACCGGCCAGGAACGCGCTCATCGTTTCGGGCAGGCGGCCTTCGGCAGTGCGGGTTTCGGCCATGCCGCCATCCGGACCCTGGAAGTGCTGGACGCCGCGGTTGAGGTTACTCGCATAGGCCAGGGTCTGCACCGGACGGCCGATATAGGCGACCGTGCCGCCCAGGCTGCCGGGTTCCAGCGTGCCGAGGCGCTGACGGATCAGGCGCGAATTGTTGTCCAGCGCGACCGTACCCATGGCCGAACGCAGCGTTTCGGTCCGCGGTGCCAGCGCGTCGAGCGTGGCGCGGATCGTGCTGGCCGACTGCAGGTCAAGCACGTCGTACAGGCCCGGCATGGCGCCGATCGCACGGTTCCCGTCGAGCAGCTGGGCATAGGCCACCTGCACGGGCGAGCTGGTCGACACGACGCTGCTGTAGCTGGCGGCGTCGATCCGCAGATCCACCGAATTGGTGCTGTACAGCGTGGTCGGACGCAGGATCGCGCTGAGCGCGGCCGGGGTGCTGAACGTGCCGGTCACACCGCCTTCGGCAGACAGGATCGTGTAGCGATCGCCATAGCGCACCGTGGTTCCGGCAACCGGGGTAATCCCCAGCGCGCCGCCGATATTGGCCGCGCCCGCGCTGGTGCCGTTGGCAACAACGCTGATCCGGTCGGACGTGCCGTTCGGCCCCAGGTTGACCAGGTAGCCGGTGCCCGACGACATGATCAGGTTGCCGCCAAAGGTCAGCGTGCCGACGCTGGTGGTGGTGCCCGGCGCGATCTGGCCCAGGACGCTGGTGATGAACGGTGCGTTGATCCGGCCCGAACCGAACAGTGCCCCGCCCAGCAGGCTGTAGTCGCCGACCGAGTTGAACGTGCCGTTGACGGTGTTGGTGCCCGCGAACTGGGTGGTGCCCATCAGCGTGGTCAACGACGCGCCACCCGCCACGACCAGGTTCGCACCAGCCGTGCCGATGGTCAGCCGGTCGATCGTGACGTCCGCGCCCGACAGCGTGGTCGTGCCGTTGGCGGTCAGCGTCACGTCATAGTACTGCGCCAGCGTGCCGGCCGCGCGATCCGGGTCGACATTGTTGGGCACGAACCCGGTGGCACCGGGCAGGCCGTTGGCCAGGGTCGGCGCGGGCAGGACCGGGGTGGCCGATTCCTGCGATTCCAGCGTGACTTCGCTGAACACGCGGGTTGCGATCGCCTGGGTGTCCGCATTGTCGGCAACGACGGCCACGGTATCGGCATTGTTGCCGGCCGTGACGGCAGTCGGCCGGGTATCGACGAGGGTGCCAGTGGCCGTATCGAGGCACTCATAAGAGTCGAAGAGTGCGGATTCGAAGCAGGCCTGACCGAAATCGCCGCTGGTGCCGTTCTTCTGTTCGCCCGGCGTGGTGGGCACGCCGTTGACCAGCGAACCGCCCGACAGGATCATGTAGGCCGGATCGAGCGTGGTCAGCCAGTGGTTGGCATCGGTCCACTGACCATCGCCCGCCTTGGCCGAGACATAGTGATAGGGGTTGTTGGCCGCGATCCAGTCCCAATAGAGGTAGAGCGGCTGATAGAAGCTGACCGTGCCGTAACCGTTGGCGGGCTGGCCACCGAAGAAGCGGGTGTAGCCACCCGACAGCACGCCGATCACGACCTGCTTGGCAAAGTTCTGCAGGATCAGCGGACCGCCGGAATCGCCGCTGGACGTGATCCCTTCGCTGGGCACGCCGTCCTTGAACCGGGCGTTGTCGCGGAATGCGTTGAAATCGAACGGGCTGGCACCCGGCGTGCCGCGAAGCGGATCGTCGAAGTCCATGAAATAGAGGTTCTGCGTCAGGCCCGTCGGCGGCTCACCGAACAGGAACTGTTCGAACGTGTCGAGATCGGTCAGCGCGCCGATCATGTTTTCAGCCGAACGACGCCGGAAATCGATCGAAGTGCTGGAGCCAGTGGCACCCGTCCCATTGCGGCCATAGCCGGTGATGGCAACGTTATAGCCGGTACCCGCCGCGCCGATCGTGCCCGGATCGGGCAGCGGCGAGAACAGCAGCGCCCAGGTCGGGATGTCCGCAGCCGGGGTATCCAGCGTCGCCAGGGCGACGTCACCGTACAGGAAGCTGCGCGCGTCCGGTTCCAGCGAGAAGTTGTTATAGACCACCTGGTTCACGTTATAGAGCGACGAGGCGATGTTGGTCTTGCCGGCCAGCGAGCCGAACAGCCACTGCACCAGTTCATCCGGCGCACCCGGCGCTTCGGCGCGCAGGTTGGCTTCGAACCCGAATGCGATCGGGGTGCCGCCGGTGCTGCCGCCATAAGCGGTTGCAGCGCGCGAATTGACGCAGTGTGCCGCGAAGATGACGGTGCGCGGGTTGATCAGCGTACCGGTGCACAGGCCGACCGTGCCATCCCCGTTGTTGATCACCATCTGGCCGACACCGGTGATGTTGGTGGTGTCACGCGCGGTGATCTGCGTGCCAGGATTGGCGATCAGGATTTCCGGTTCGGGGTTGACCGTGACCACTTTCGGCCCGGCCTGCGCTTCGGGGGCGGTGGCTTCAACCTTGGCGGCACTGCTCTGCGCTTCCGGTTCGGTCGATTCGATCTTGCCGATGCTGCCCTGGGCATGGGCAACCTGCGCCCCCGCAAACAGCAGCGCGGTCGACGCAAGCCAGCCTGCGCGGCGAAGCGAACGGTTCACTTTCAATTCTTGCATGGAAACCCCCAAAAAAATGGCGTAGCGTCTGATGCACCAGTCACGATGTAAATAAAACCCCCAACCAACTGAATCCGGACAACAACTTACAATCATGGGTCAACCTGTCATCGCAAAGCCACAAGAATAGTTTGGCGAACATACAAACAGGACGCATCATCTGCGTCCTTGCCCACCCCGGCGGGGAGCGATTAGGGTCATCGTTAGCCACCAACGCCGGAGCCATGATGACCCTTGCCAGCCGCCCGCGCCGCAGCGCGCTGTACCTGCCCGCCTCCAATCCCAAGGCACTCGCCAAGGCCCGCACCCTGCCCTGCGACGTGGTGATCCTGGACCTGGAGGACGCGGTCGCGCCAGAGTTGAAGGACGTCGCGCGCGAAGCGGCCATCGCCGCCGTGTTCGAAGGCGGATTCGGGGACCGCGAACTGGTGATCCGCGCCAATGCGCTGGATACCGAATGGGGCGCGGCGGATCTGGCCGCGATTGCCGCCGCCGGGCCGGATGCGGTGCTGGTGCCCAAAGTCAGCAGCCCCGCCGACATCCGCGCCTGCCACGCCGCGCTGGCCGATGCTCCGCCGCACACCCAGCTGTGGGTGATGATCGAAACCTGCGCCAGCGTCGCCCAGCTGGACGCCATCGCCGCTTGCGCCGCCGACACCCGGCTGGCGCTGTTCGTGATGGGCACGAACGACCTCGCCAAGGAAATGCGCGCCCGCCTGACGCCGGGCCGCGCGCCGTTCCTGCCGATCCTGACGTTGACCGTCGCCGCCGCCCGCGCGCATGGCGTGGCGGTGCTGGACGGGGTGTGCAACGAATTCCGCGATCTGGACCTGTTCCGGGCCGAGGCCGAGCAGGGGCTGGACTGGGGCTTTGACGGCAAGACCCTGATCCACCCGGACCAGATCGAACCGTGCAACGCGGTGTTTACCCCCAGCGCGGCGGAAGTGGCATGGGCGCAGACCGTGGTTTCCGCATTCGAGTTGCCGGACAACGCCGGCAAGGGCGCGATCAAGGTGGACGGCAAGATGGTGGAGCTGCTTCACCTGGAACAGGCCCGGCAAGTACTGGCCATCGCCGCGCAGATTGCGGCGAAATCCTGACCGGATAGCATCCTGACCGGGCAAACCGGCAGGACCAACCCAACGGAGAGACGATGCTGAACGGAATCAAGGTCATCGACCTGACGACAGTGGTGTTCGGCCCCTATTGCACGCAAGTGCTGGCCGATCTGGGCGCGGACGTGATCAAGGTAGAAAGCCCCGGCATCGGCGATGCGTTCCGCTGGGCCGGGATTCCCGCCGCGACCCCCGGTATGGGGCCGCAGTTCATGGCGCTCAACCGGGGCAAGCGCTCGATCGCGCTCAACCTGAAGGACGCGGGCGATAACGCGGTGATGCGCGGCCTGCTGGCCGATGCCGATGTGCTGGTGGTCAACGTGCGCGGCAAGGCGCTGGAGCGGC
>JAYRDH010000070.1:0-3931 GCA_041909515.1 Novosphingobium sp.
TCGATCCGCAATGTGGTAGTGGGCATGCTATCCTCCGATTGACGCCAGATGCGGCGTGCCACCGCTGTTGCCTTCATGCAAGCGGTGGGCCGGAGCCTTGGTGGCGGTCAAGGCGGCAATCCGGGCGACCAGCGCATCGTGCTGGCTGTCATCCTGCAACAGCGGCCTCAGATCGATCCCGTGATCGCCGAACAGACAGAGGTGCAACTTGCCCCGCGCGGAAACTCTGAGGCGATTGCAGGTGGCGCAGAAATCCTTTGCATATGGCGCGATGATCCCGATCTGGCCGGGACGGCCCGGCTGGGCATAGGCGACCGCCGGTCCGGCCCCTGCTTCGCGCGGGAGGCGCTGCCAGCCGAGTGCCGCCAGCTTCGCGGCGATCTCTGCCCCGGCCAGATGGTGGCGTTCAAAGAAGGCCGGGTTGTCGTTGGTGCGCATGACTTCGATGAAGCGCAGCGCCAGATCGTGTTGCTGGACGAAGGCGATGAAGGCGTCCAGCTCATCATCGTTGACCCCGCGCATCAGCACGCTGTTCAGCTTGATCGAGGCGATTCCGGCCTGCCGCGCGGCGGCGATTCCGGCCAGCACCTCGCCCAGCCGGTCATGTCCGGTGATCGCGGCGAACCGCGCCGGATCGAGCGAATCGACGCTGATGTTGAGCGCCGAGATTCCCGCTGCGGCATAATCGGCCGCACGTTCAGCCAGACGATAGCCGTTGGTGGTCATCGCCAGCTTGCGGATCCCCGGCGTGGCGGCCACCGTGGCGGCCAGGTCCAGCAGTTCGGCGCGCAGGCTTGGCTCACCCCCGGTCAGGCGGACTTTCCACAGGCCCAGCTGCGCAAAGGCCGCGATCAGCCGCCCGGTTTCCCGGACCGTCAGGTTGGCGGGCAGACCCGCCTGCTTGCGATAGCCATCGGGCAGGCAGTAGGAACAGCGAAAGTTGCACACATCCGTCAGCGACAGGCGTAGATATTCAAAACTGCGGCCGTGGCCATCGGTGAGCGGCTGGATCATCCTATTGCACCATCGCCCCTTCAGCCCCGGCAATCGCCACGCCGCTGACCCCGGCCTGCCCGGCCAGGATCGCGATGTACTGGGCCACGGCGCGGCGGTAACTGGCTTCCTCAAGATAGCCCGCGATAGCCTCCTGCACGGCCTCGAACGGCAACTGCCGCCCTTCGGCCCGGCGGCCGGAACGGATCACGTGGACGCCGAAGCGGGTCTTGACCGGCTGGGTGCAGAGGGTGTTCTCCGCCAACGCGAACAGCGCCTCTTCGAACGGCTTGACCATCTGCCCCGGCCCGACCTGCCCCAGGTTGCCGCCTTGTTCGCGTGAGGGGCAGGCGGACCGGGTACGCGCCAGTTCGGCAAAGCGATCCGGATCGGCCTGCAACTGCCGGATCAGGGTGCGGGCATCGCCGGTGGCCAGGCCCATGGCAAAGTCATCCGCCGGATCAGCCTCGATCAGGATATGCGCCGCCTCGACCAGCACGGGCGAGGCGAAGCGGGTCCGGTGCGTGTCATAGTAGCGGCGGCATGCGGCCTCGTCGGCCTGAGGGACGCGCACTTCCTGCTCCAGCAGGGCGTCGATCCGGCCATCCTCCTCGGTCAGCGGACGGCCCTCCGCATCGCAGCGGTCCTCAACCGGGACGCCCAGGCGGTCCGCTTCGTCGAGCAGCAACTGGCGAACGGCGAGGGCTTCCGCCGCCGCGTTCCAGGCCGCTGCGGCATCGGGGGCGGGGTGATGCTGGGCTTCGGCGGCAATGGCCTCGGCAGGGATTTCCCGCCCGCCGACGATCACAGGTTCAGCGTTCATCGGGCCAGCTTCCTTGAACGAACCACCTGATAGCCGGGCCGCCAGACATAGCGCACCGGGGCGCTCAGCATGTGTACCAGGCGGGTGAAGGGGAACAGGAACAGGATCGTGAGGCCCATGAACAGGTGCAACTTGAACACCAGCGCCACATCGGCGATCTGATCCGCCGCGCCAGCGCGGAAGGTAAAGATGCCCTGCGCCCAGTTCATGAACTTGACCATTTCATGTCCGTCGAGGTGCTGCATCGACAGCGGGATCGTGGCGAGGCCAAGGGCCAGCTGCGCCCACAGCAGCAGGATGATCATGTTGTCGGCAAAGCTGGACGCGGCGCGGATGCGCGGGTCGAAGAAGCGGCGGTGGATCAGCAGGGTGGCCCCGACGATCCCCAGCACCCCGGCAAAACCGCCCGCGACAATCGCCAGCAGTTGCTTGGCCCCGTGACTGATCCCCAGCGCGTCGAACACGGCGATCGGGGTCAACAGGCCCACCACGTGACCAGCAAAGATCATCAGCACGCCAAGGTGGAACAAGACCGACCCGACGATCAACTGCTTGCGGCGCAAGAGCTGGCTCGATCCGGCGCGCCACGAATAGGGCTCGCGATCATAGCGGATCACCGACCCCACCGCGAGGACGGCGAGTGCGATGTAGGGATAGATCCCGAACAGCAGGTGGTGGATGAATTCAGCCATGAGCGTGGCTCCTCACAGGTTCCTGGGCAAGCATGCGGTCAACCATTCCCGCGACTTGCGGGCAGTCGGCGCTGCCGGGTGCGGTAGGCGCATCGAAGCGGATCTGCTCCTCCTCCCACGCGGCGTCGAGCGCGGCGAGGTCATCGGGATCATCCGCCGGGGCGATCTCGAACGCCTCACCGCCAGCTCCGGCCAGATCGGCCAGAATCCGCATCGGCGCGGCATAGGGTGTGCCTTTTTCTTCCAGCCGGGCGGCCAGCGCGGAAAGGATCACCCCCGGCTGGGCCAGTTCCTCCGCCGCCTGGGCAGAGGGCAGGACCGAGAGGTATTCGAGAAACAGCGGCAGGTAATCGGGCAGTTCCTTGGCCGTGATTTCCAGCCCCTGCGCTTCATAGCGGTCACGCAGATCGACCATGGCCTGCCCCCGGTCACGGCTTTCACCGTGAACGTGCTCGAACAGGTGGAGCGATACCGCCCGGCCCCGGTCGAACAGGCCGACATAGCGTTCCTGGGCGTCGAGCAAGTCAGCGCTGGCGAGAGCGTCCAGCAGCGGTTGCAATGAGGCGCGCTGGTCGGACGACAGCAGTCCATCATCCGCCAGCGCACCGGCCAGTTCCGGCACGGCCTGCTGCACCGCCTCATCGGGATAGCGCAGCAGCGCGGACAGGATGCGAAGGGTCAGGCGCATCAGAACACCTCCGTTGGAGTCTGGAGCTTCTTGCGCGCGGGCGCGCCGAACAGGTTCGGCTCGCTGGTTCCGCCCGAACAGCCATTGCCGAAGGAAAAGCCGCAGCCGCTCTTTTCGGCGTACATGTCTTCCACGTCCTCGCGATGGCCGGTCGGGATGACGAAGCGGTCCTCGTAATTGGCGATGGCCATCACGTGGTACATTTCCTCGATCTGGGCGGGCGTCAGGCCAACTTCGCGGGCGATGCCTTCATCGACCACGCCGCCCACGGTCTTGGCGCGCATATAGCCGCGCATCGCCAGCATCCGTTCCAGCGCATCGACCACCGGGGCTTCCTTGCCCGCAGTCAGCAGGTTGGCGAGGTACTTGACCGGAATGCGCAGGGACCGGACATCGGGCATCCCGTTGCGTGCGGAAATCTTGCCCGCGCTGGCCGCCGCGTTGATCGGCGAGAGCGGCGGCACGTACCAGACCATCGGCAAGGTGCGGTATTCGGGGTGGAGCGGGAAGGCGACTTTCCATTCCATCGCCATCTTCCACACCGGCGAATGGCGCGCGGCTTCCAGCCAGGCTTCGGGGACGCCGTCCTTGCGCGCCTGTTCGATCACGGCCGGATCGTTGGGGTCCAGAAAAATATCGAGCTGGGCCTGATAGAGGTCCTCGACATGCTCGGCGCTGGCCGCTTCCTCGATCCGGTCGGCATCATAGAGCATCACCCCCAGATAGCGGATGCGC
>JAYRDH010000071.1:0-2286 GCA_041909515.1 Novosphingobium sp.
GCCGTTTGGCTGAGGAGACGGAAGGGGCGATCTGGGCCAACCAGTTCGACAACATCGCCAACCGCAAGGCCCATATCGAATCCACCGCGCCCGAAATCTGGGCGCAGCTGGAGGGCCGGGTGGACGGCTTCACCTGCGCGGCGGGTACGGGCGGGACCATCGCCGGGGTCGGCATGGGGCTGAAGGCGTTTGACGAAAATATCCGCATCGCGCTGACCGATCCGCACGGCGCGGCGCTGTACAACTATTACGCGCATGGCGAGTTGAAGGCCGAAGGGTCATCCGTGGCCGAAGGGATCGGACAGGGCCGGATCACTGCCAACCTCGACGGCGCGCCGATCGATACGCAGTTCCGCATTTCGGACGAGGAAGGACTGGACTGGGTCGCGCGGTTGCTGCGCGAGGAAGGGCTGTGCCTGGGGCTGTCGTCGGGCATCAACGTGGCGGGTGCAGTCGCGCTGGGCCGCCAGCTGGTCGCCGAAGGGCGCGAGGATGCGCGGGTGGCGACAATCCTGTGCGACACGGGTTTCCGCTATCTCTCCAGCCTCTACAACGCCGACTGGCTGCGCGCGAAGGGCCTGCCGGTATTCCCCTGGCTGGCCTGATCGGGTAAGGTTGGCAGGTCATGGCAACTCAGCCGCCCTTCAACGGCAATGGCCGCGTGCTGGAACCGCTTTCCGGCCCGCAGCACTTTGTCCCGCCGAGTGCGCGGGAATTGCGCGCGCAGGCGGTGCAGCGGCTCCAGACCGGGCTGTTCGGGCTGGCGGCGATCGTCCTGATCGTGGGGCTGGCCAACATCATCAACGATCGCGCCCAGCTGAGCGAAGCCGCCAATCCCGTGCCGCCGTCCGAAGTGGTGGCAAAGGGGGGGCAGGAAGCAAAGGCCGATCCGCTCGCTGATGCCGGGGTGGTGCCCGCCACCAAGGCGGAGGAAACCCCCGCTGCCGCTCCGGGTGGTCCGGCCAATTAGCCGTTCGCACCGGGTCTGGCTGGTTGCGGCCGCGCTTGTCGCGGGGGCGGTGCTGTGGGCGATGCAGCCGCGCGGGGCACCGCCGGGTCAGCCGATCGGGCTGTTCACCACTCTGCCGATCCTGTGGAACGAGGCGCCCGACATTGCGGCGCAACTGAACGATGCCGCGCCGTCCCATTGGGCGCGGGCGGAGCTGGCGGCGCGCGGCGCGATCATGCCGCTCGACACGCTGGCCGGGTCCGGGGGGGCTGCCCCGCTCGACGGATTGCGGCAGCTGATGATCGCCCAGCCGCGCCCGCTCAGTCCGGCGGAAAATGTGGCCCTTGATGCCTGGGTGCGGGGCGGAGGCAGGCTGCTGGTGCTGGCCGATCCCGCACTGACGCAGCATTCCGACTTTGCCATCACCGATCCCCGCCGCCCTCAGGCCGTGGCGCTGCTCTCGCCGATTCTGGCGCGGTGGGGGCTGGAGCTGACCTTTGACGAAAGCCAGTCCTTCGGCGAGCATTTGCAGGCCGGGCCGGTGGTGCCGCTGCCCGTCAATCTGGCCGGCCGCTGGCGGATCGCACCCGCGACCAGCGGTGACGTGCCATGCCGGGCGCTGGTGGATGGGCTGGTCGCGGTGTGCGCGCCGGGCAAGGGGCGCGTCGTGGCGCTGGCCGATGCTGCGGTGCTGGAGCCGGCTGACCCCGCCGGGGTGCGGCGCAAGGCGCTGGACTGGTTGCTGGACGAGGTCCAGCGGGAACGCTGATCCGGGCAAAATCGGGAAATTGCGGGAAACGCCTGTTTCCCCATAGGGGATTACCCTTAAAGCATTGATTTTACGTGGCCCTTTCATCCGGCCGAGGCTGCTCGTACGGCCAAATTCCGTGAATCATTAATATATAAATCAATGGTTTACCATCTTATCCCGTGATTTCCCGCAAAAATCCCTTCCATCCCCGCCTGTGCAGCGGTAATGATGCGTTTCATCGATATGGATGTTCACCGCCGCACCCGGTGCAGGGTGATCTGGCCGCGAGGGCGCGCGGGCGGGCGGGGAAGTCTTTTTGTGGGGTCCGGGCTTTCCCGGATAGAGGCGGGGCAAAGTGGAGGCGGCAAGGCCGGTCAGCTACAGTGGTCAGGGCTTTTCGCTGTTGGGCGAAAAGGGCCGCTTTGTGCTGCCGCCAGACTTCCGCAAGGCCGTCCGCGATTCCGGCCAGGGTGAGCGCGTGCTGTGCCTGGCCAAGCATCCCCGCTGGAAGTGTCTGACCGGGTTCGGCCTGTCGCGCGTCGCTGAATTTGAAGGTGAGCTGGACCGCGAAGAGCGGATCGCGCTG
>JAYRDH010000072.1:0-1945 GCA_041909515.1 Novosphingobium sp.
CCGGTCCTTCTGCTTCTGGACCCCGCTCGGGCGCGGCACGCCCGAACTGCCCGGCCTCATGCTGGCGCTGGAAGGCGGCGGGTCGTGCGAGGGCATCGCCTATCGCCTGGCGCCGCACCAGGTCCGCTCCGAGCTGGCGATCCTGTGGAATCGCGAGATGCTGTCGGGCGTCTACCAGGCGCGCTGGGTGCCGACCCGGCTGCGCGACGGGCGCACGGTGACGGCGGTCACCTTCGTGGTCGATACCGGCCACTGCCAGTACTGCGGCGACCTGCCGATCGAGCGCGCCGCGCACCATATCGCCTTTGCCGAGGGCCGCCGCGGGGCGTGCCGCGACTACCTCACCAATACCGCCGAGCATGCCCGTTCGCTCGGCATCCACGACCCCTACATCGAGGAACTGGTTCACCGCGTCGCGCGGCTGCGCGGCGAGTCCGTGCCGCACGGGGTGCCGTCCGATGCCGAGGCGGTGGGCGAGGCCTAGCATCGCAGGCCGGACCGCGCGCGAGCGGCAGGGTGCCCAACTGCATATCGTGTGACATAGTCGGGGCGTGACCGTTCTCGTCGCCCGCTGGCTCGCCCTGCCGCCCAATCTGCGCGGCATCCTCTGGGTTGCTCTTTCAGGGCTGCTGTTTGCCCTGCTGAACGTCTTCACGTTGATCCCGGCGCAGCATCTCAATTCCTACGTGATGGCGTTCCTGCGCTATCTGTTCGGGGCGCTGATCCTGCTGCCGCTGGTGTTCCGGCTGGGCCTCTACCGGTCGTTCCATACCAACCGGGCCGGGCTGCACATCTCGCGCGGCGCCATCCACACCGCCGGCATGATGCTGTGGTTCGTCGCCCTGCCGCTCACGACGCTGGCCGAGATCACGGCGCTGGGCTTCACCGGCCCCATCTTCGTCACCATCGGCGCCGCCCTGTTCCTGGGCGAGGACGTGCGTCTCAGGCGCTGGATCGCCGTCCTGGTGGGATTTGCCGGGGCCATGATCATCATCCGGCCGGGCTTCGGCGCCATCCATCTGGGCGTGATCTGCATTCTGATCTCGACACCGATCTTCTCGGCCTCGAACCTGATGTCGAAGGCGCTGGCCAGCACCGATTCGGCCAACACCATCGTGATCTGGCAGAACCTCGTGATCGTGGTCTGCGCGGCGCCGGTCGCCATCTGGTTCTGGCAGACGCCCGGCTGGGTCGATCTGCTGTGGTTCGTGGCGGCTGGGCTCGCCGGCACGCTCGGCCATCTCTGCCAGCAGCGCGGCTACCAACTGGCCGACATCACGCTGCTGCAGCCGATCGGCTTTCTGTCGCTGATCTGGAACACCCTGCTGGGCTACTTCCTGTTCTTCCAGCAGCCCGATGTCTGGACCTTCGTCGGCGCGGCGGTGATCTTCTCGAGCGCCCTCTACATCTCGCACCGGGAAGCTGTGCGGCGGGCCAAGGTCAAGAGCGCCTCGACGCAGCCCGCGCCCTGACGGGCAGGGGAGATCAGCCGCCGGTCACGCTCATGTGGCGGGGAACGGCCGGACCGCTGTGGCGACGGTCGATGACGAAGTCGTGGCCCTTGGGCTTGCGGGCAATCGCCGCGGTGATCGCACGGTCGAGGACTTCATCGCTTTCGGAGGCGCGCAGCGGACCGCGCAGGTCGGCGGCATCCTCCTGGCCCAGGCACATGTAGAGCGTGCCGGTGCAGGTCAGTCGGACGCGATTGCAGCTTTCGCAGAAATTGTGGGTGAGCGGGGTGATGAAGCCCAGGCGGCCGCCGGTCTCGGCGACGGTGAAATAGCGCGCCGGACCGCCGGTGCGGTAGTCGCTCTCGGTGAGCGTAAAGCGCTTGGCGATGTCAGCGCGGGCAAGAGACAGCGGCAGGTACTGGTCGAGCCGGGCCTCGCTGCCGATCTCGCCCATGGGCATGACCTCGATCAGCACGAGATCCAAGCCGCGGCCG
>JAYRDH010000073.1:0-1535 GCA_041909515.1 Novosphingobium sp.
TCCGCTCGCCAGTCTGTCCACGAGGGGCGAGGCGCGGCATGTGCCCGGCAGCGGCCACATGATCATGATCGACCAGCCGCAGGCGGTCGTTCAGGCGATCCTGGATGCGCTGAAGGCGGCGAAGCCGCCCGTCAGTCCCGGAACGGATCCCTGACGAGGATGGTGTCGTCCCGCTCGGGGCTGGTGCTGACGAGGGCGACGGGGCAGTCGATCAGTTCCTCGATGCGGCGGATATATTTGATCGCCGCGGCCGGCAGATCGGCCCAGCTGCGGGCACCCTGCGTGCTTTCCTGCCAGCCCTCGAAGCGTTCATAAACCGGCTTCGCAGCGGCCTGTTCGGCGGCGCTGGAGGGCAGATAGTCCAGCGTGCGGCCGTTCACCTCATAGCCGGTGCAGACCAGCAGTTCCTCGAACCCGTCCAGCACGTCCAGCTTCGTCAGCGCAATGCCGTCCACGCCGGACAGGGCGATGGATTGCTTCACCAGCGCCGCATCGAACCAGCCGCAGCGGCGCTTGCGGCCGGTGACGGTGCCGAACTCCCGGCCCCGCTCGCCCAGCCGCTCGCCGGTCGCGTCGGTCAGTTCACTGGGGAAGGGGCCCGAACCCACGCGGGTGGTATAGGCCTTCACGATGCCCAGCACATAGTTGATCGCGCCCGGTCCCATGCCGGACCCGGCCGCCGCCTGGCCCGCCACCACGTTGGAAGAGGTGACGAAGGGGTAGGTGCCATGATCGACATCCAGCAGCACGCCCTGCGCCCCTTCGAACAGGATGCGCGCGCGCTGCCGCCGCTTGGCCGCCAGCGTCAGCCACACCGGGGCGGCGAAGGGCAGGATGTCGGGCGCGATGGCGCGCAGCTCGGCCAGCAGCGCCTCGCGGTTGATCGGCTCCACGCCAAAGCCGGCGCGCAGCGCATTGTGGTGCGCCAGCAGCCGGTCGATCTGCGGCGCGGCGTTGTCCAGATCGGCAAGGTCGCACACGCGAAGCGCCCGGCGACCCACCTTGTCCTCGTATGCGGGGCCGATCCCGCGCCGGGTGGTGCCGATCTTGCCTGCACCGCTGGCGTCCTCGCGCAGGGCGTCGAGATCGCGGTGGAACGGCAGGATCAGCGGGCAATTATCTGCCACCATCAGCTTTTCGGGCGTGATATCAACGCCCTGACCACGCAGGCGCGCCATTTCATCCTTCAGCGCCCACGGATCCAGCACGACGCCGTTGCCGATAAGGGAAAGCGTGCCGCGCACGATTCCGGACGGCAGGAGCGAGAGCTTGTACACCTGCTCGCCGACGACCAGCGTGTGCCCGGCATTGTGGCCGCCCTGAAAGCGCACCACCACATCGGCCCGCGCCGACAGCCAGTCGACGATCTTGCCTTTCCCCTCGTCACCCCATTGGGCGCCGATCACGACCACGTTCGCCAAGACGAATTCCTTTCGGGTCAGCCCTTAGCGACTGCTTCGCGCCCGTTCCAGACATGCGAGCAGCCTTCGGACGAATCCATTTCGCACAGGCCCTGCACGGTGGCCCAGCCGTCG